>NZ_JASBRN010000071.1 GCF_030149505.1 Nocardioides sp. | reverse complement strand
GTTCCCGCCCGCGTTGCCGTTGCCGTTCCCGCCCGCGTTGCCGTTGCCGTTCCCGCCCGCGTTGCCGTTGCCGTTCCCGCCGGCATTGCCGTTGCCGTTCCCGCCCGCGTTGCCGTTCCCGTTCCCGCCGGCATTGCCGTTCCCGTTACCCCCCGGCTGACCTGGCTGCCCTGGCTGCTCGGGCTGCTCGGGCTGTCCGCCGCCCGGCCCGGGCTGCTCGGGCTGTCCGCCGCCCGGCCCGGGCTGCTCGGGCTGTCCACCGCCCGGCCCGGGTTGCTCGGGCTGTCCACCGCCCGGCCCCGACGCACCGTCCGACCCGACGCCGGCACCGCCGCCCGGCCCGGACGATCCCGGGCCGCCCCCCGCTCCGGCGTCGCCTCCCCCGGGGCGGCCGGACGGACCACCGGCGCTCGCACCGGCACCGACCGGCGACGGTGGGGCCAGCGGCACGGGGACGTGTCCGCGCGACACCACCGGCGTCCGCGGAGGAACGGGGAGGCGGGCCTCGGGGCGTAGCGAGCGGCCGGCCTGGACTGCGCGCAGCGGCAGTTCGTCCTCGTCATCCGCCAGGTCGGCGCCGATGGCGAAGAGCCAGCGCGGGAGCGGGTTGAGGACGCTCCCGACACCGTCGACGCGGATGCCGGTGGCGACCACGAGCGAGGCCGCCACGGTCACCAGCACGAAGGCCAGCAGGGACGGCCGGTGCTCGGCCTGTCGTAGCTCCGACAAGAGCCCCGACGGCTCGTCCTTCATCATCCACGCCCCCACGTGCCGAGACCAACGCGGGCATCCTCCCCCGTCCCGGGGCTGGGTACCCACTTAGCGGGCTCAGGTCCGGGAGTGGACTAGACAGATGGCATGCCCTGAGCAGCCGTCAGCGGCGCTTCGGCCCGCCCTTGCCCTTCGCGTGACCAGGCGGGGTACCAGGGCGGTCCTTCTTCTTCACCTGTCCAGGAGCCTGCTCGCGCCCCTTGCCCTGGCTGGCCGCCTTGCCGGGACCGCCCGCTCCGGCTCCGCCGGAGACAGAGATCTTGTCCGGCCCGGCGCTGCCCTTCCCAGGTTTGCGACCGTTGCCGTTCGCCGCACCGTTGCCGTTCGCCGCACCGTTGCCGTTGCCGTTCGCCGCACCGTTGCCGTTCGCCGCACCGTTGCCGTTGCCGTTGGCCGGACCGGTGCCTCCGCCGTTGCCCCCACGGTCCTTGCCCTTGCCCTTCGCGCCGCCCTTGCCCTGGTCACCGCCGGGACCCTTGCCCTGTGCCGGGGCGGCAGAACCGCGCCCCTCGCGGGGTCCCGAGGAGGCCGGCGCGCCGGTGGCGGGCGCGACGGGAGCGGGGCTGGCCTCCGGCTGCGTGGTCGGAGCAGGGGTGACCGAGTCCTCGGGCTCGAGCTCGCTGCCGGCCTGGACGGCTCGCAGCGCGGGCTCCTCCTCGAGGATCAGGTCCTGGCCGAGGGTGAAGACCAGGGAGGGCAGCGGGTTCAGCACGCCGCCGACCGTGTCCAGACGGATGCCGGTAGCGACCACCAGGGAGCAGACGATGGCCACGAGGCTGAAGGCCAGCAGCGAGCGTCGGTGCTCGGGCGCGCGCAGCTCGGTGAGCAGCCTGGTCGGCTTCTCCTCCATGCTTGCGCTCCCTTGGTCCCGAGTGACTCCAGGAGATTCTCCCCCGCGAGAGTCCTCACGAGGAAACGCCAGCGACAGGTTGACCTGGTCAGACCACAGAATGACCCAGATGGGTCATGCGACGTGACCCACCCGGGCTATGCGCCGGGGTGCGCGCCCCTACGAGCGGGCGCCCTGCCCACGGCCCGGCCGGAGCAGGTCAGGCCCGAGCAGGTCAGGCCGGAGCAGGTCAGGCCGACTTCCGCTTCTTGGCCTCGGTCTCGCGCGGGACCAGCTGCGGCGGCTCGTCACCGGCCACCGCAGCCCCGGTCACGACCACCTTCGAGACGTCGCCGCGCGAGGGGACGTCGTACATCACCTGCAGCAACACCTCCTCGATGATCGCGCGGAGCCCACGCGCGCCCGTGCCGCGCTCCATCGCCTTGTCGGCGATGGCGTCGATGGCCTCACTGGTGAACTCCAGCTCGACGCCGTCGAGCTCGAAGAGCTTCTGGTACTGCTTGACCAGCGCGTTGCGCGGCTCGGTGAGGATCTGCACCAGCGCCGGCCGGTCGAGCTTGGAGACGCTCGCGATGAGCGGCAGGCGCCCGATGAACTCGGGGATCAGGCCGAACTTGGTCAGGTCCTCGGGCCGCACCTGCGCGAGCAGGTCGTCCTCGGAGTGGTCTGCCTGCGAGTGGACCTCGGCGGTGAAGCCGAGGGTCTTCTTGCCCACGCGCTGCTCGATGATGTGCTCGAGCCCGGCGAAGGCACCGCCCACCACGAACAGGATGTTGGTGGTGTCGATCTGGATGAACTCCTGGTGCGGGTGCTTGCGCCCGCCCTGCGGGGGGACCGAGGCGGTCGTGCCCTCGATGATCTTCAGCAGCGCCTGCTGCACGCCCTCGCCGGAGACGTCGCGGGTGATCGAGGGGTTCTCCGCCTTGCGGGCCACCTTGTCGATCTCGTCGATGTAGATGATGCCGGTCTCGGCCTTCTTGACGTCGTAGTCGGCGGCCTGGATCAGCTTGAGCAGGATGTTCTCGACGTCCTCACCGACGTAGCCGGCCTCGGTCAGCGCGGTCGCGTCGGCGATGGCAAACGGGACGTTGAGCATGCGCGCCAGGGTCTGGGCGAGGTAGGTCTTGCCGCAGCCGGTGGGGCCGATGACCAGGATGTTGGACTTGGCGACCTCGACCTGCTCGTCCTTGGAGTGCTTGCCGCTGACCGGCTGCAGCCCCGCCTGGACGCGCTTGTAGTGGTTGTAGACCGCCACGGCGAGCGACTTCTTCGCCTGCTCCTGCCCAATGACGTAGGAGTTGAGGAACTCGAAGATCTCGCGGGGCTTGGGGAGCTCGTCGAGGCTGACCTCGGCGCCCTCGCTCAGCTCCTCCTCGATGATCTCGTTGCACAGGTCGATGCACTCGTCGCAGATGTAGACGCCGGGACCGGCGATGAGCTTCTTGACCTGCTTCTGCGACTTGCCGCAGAACGAGCACTTCAACAGGTCGCCGCCGTCACCGATCCGTGCCACCGCGGTCATCCTCCCTGTGCGTCCCGGCCGAGGTGGCCGGGGCGTCTCCTGCTTGCTTCGAGCTGTCGTGCTGAGTGGGTGCTGCTGGTCCTGCTGGGGGGCGTCCCGGTGCGCTGTCGGCGCTCGGTCCGGCCACCGGCCCGCCGTCCGGGCCGATCTTCTGACGGTACCCCTCCCCACCCCCCAGGGAGGTGGGGACACGAGCACTCGTCGTCAGATCGGCCCCGGGCCGGTCATCCTGAGGTGCGGCTCACGCGAGTGCCGGGGTCTTGAGGGACTCCAGCACCGAGTCGATGAGGCCGTACTCCACCGCCTGGGCGGCCGTGAGGATCTTGTCGCGCTCGATGTCGCGGCTGACCTCCTCGATCGGCCTGCCGGTGTGGTCGCTGATCATCTTCTCCAGCAGCTCGCGCATGCGGATGATCTCGTTGGCCTGGATCTCGATGTCGGAGGTCTGGCCGAAGGTGCCCTCGGTGTAGGGCTGGTGGATCAGCACGCGGCTGTTGGGCAGACCCATCCGCTTGCCGGGCGTGCCGGCGGCGAGCAGGATCGCGGCAGCGGAGGCCGCCTGCCCCAGGCACACGGTGCGGACGTCGGGCTTGATGAAGTTGATGGTGTCGTAGATCGCGGTCAGCGCGGTGAAGGAGCCACCGGGGCTGTTGATGTAGATGCTGATCTCCTGGTCGGGGTTCATCGACTGCAGGCACAGCAGCTGGGCGATCACGGCGTTCGCGACGTCGTCGGAGATCGGCGTCCCGAGGTAGATGATGCGCTCCTCGAAGAGCTTGGCGTAGGGGTCGATGCGGCGGATGCCGTACGACGTCCGCTCCTCCCACTGGGGGATGTAGTAGTTCATCGCTCGGAGCCTCTCGTCACTTGGTGTGGGCCGGACGGCCCTCGTCGGCGGCCTCGCGGGCGCTGCGGATGACCTTGTCGACCAGGCCGTACTCCAGCGCCTGGTCGGCGGTGAACCAGCGGTCGCGGTCGGCGTCGGCGGTGACCTGCTCGACGCTCTGGCCGGTGTGCTCGGAGATGAGCTCGAGCAGCACCTTCTTGATGTGCAGCGACTGCTGGGCCTGGATCTTGATGTCGGAGGCGGAGCCACCCATGCCCGAGGAGGGCTGGTGCATCATGATCCGCGCGTGCGGCAGGGCGTAGCGCTTGCCCTTGGCGCCGGCACAGAGGAGGAACTGGCCCATCGAGGCGGCCAGGCCCATGCCCACGGTCGCGACGTCGTTGGGGATGTAGTTCATCGTGTCGTAGATCGCCATGCCGGCGTCGACCGAGCCGCCGGGGCTGTTGATGTGCAGGAAGATGTCGGCCTCGGGGTCCTCCGCGGACAGCAGCAGGAGCTGGGCGCAGATCGCGTTGGCGTTCTGGTCGCGCACCTCGGAGCCGAGGAACACGATGCGCTCGCGCAGCAGTCGCTGGTAGATGTGGTCGTCGAGGACGCCCAGGGACGCGGCGCCGCCCATGGTGGGCAGGTGCTCGGCGCCGCGGTCGGCGGAAGCGGGGTTCGAGTTCACGTCAGCGACACTAGCCCGTGCGGCGGACACTTCCACGGACAACCGGGTCCTGTTCGCCGACAGCGGATTTCCCCGCGGCCGCTCCCCCGGCGGCCGCACACGTGGTGGACGACGGAGTGTGACGGCGTGGCGTGACGGCCGGCACCGACGGACGCGCGTCAGGCCAGCCAGCGCTCGAGGGCGGCGTGCACGTCGGGGTGGTTGAGCAGCCCGAAGTGGTCGGTGCGACCCACGTGCAGGACCTCGGCGTCGGGGAAGAGCGTGCGCCCCCGCCGGTCGCGGCCGTACGCCGAGCGCGGCCGCACCAGCAGGTCGCCGACCACGTTCCCGACCGGGTGCCGCTCGGAGGCGGTGAGCGTGGCCGAGACCAGCCGGTAGCGGGCGTGCGGCAGCGGCGGGACGTCCTCGGCCAGCCCCGCCACGAGGTCGTGGACGCCCTGGGAGCGCCAGTCCAGGAGCCGACCGAAGGCGGCGGTCTCCGGGAGCAGCCCCAGGCCGCGGCTCCCGTGGCCGATCCCCCAGGCGATGGGGGCACCGAGGTGCGGCGTGCCCAGGGTGACGACGTCGGACACCTTCGCGGTCCACGGCTCCTGCACCTGAGCGGCGACCGCACCGGCCGCCCGCATCACCAACCCGCCCAGGGAGTGCCCGACCAGCGCGATCCGCGTGACCGGCACCGGCCAGTGCTCCACGACCTGCTGCAGCAGACCGGTCAGCGCGGCGCCGTTCTCCCGCAGCGGCAGACCGGTGTTGGCGCGCAGCAGGAGCGGGGTCCACCCGCGCTCGGCCAGCGCCTCGGCGTACGTCGGGCCCGCGGTCTCGCGGCGGCGCCACCAGTAGGACTCGTTCTCGCACAGGCCGTGGAGGAAGACGACCAGGTGGCCGGTGGCCTCCGGGTAGGCGGCTGCGAGCGAGGCCGGCTCCGGCGTGACGTCCCGGCCGTCGAGGCGCAGCCCCATCGGGATCGCCATCTGCGGCCGCTCCCGCAGCAGCCGGTCACCGATCAGCCCGTTGACCGCGGACGAGACGAAGCGGCCCTCACGGGAGTCTTCCAGCCGCGGACCGACACCGGTCGCGGCCGCGCGGTCGAGGCCGGTCGAGGCGAGGCGGAGGCCGCCCCCGAGCCCGGCGTACACCGCGTCGGCGATGCCGCGGTGGACCCGCTCGGGGAGCGAGGCGCCCGTGGCGCCGGTCGCACGTCGACCCAGGCCGTGGACCCGGTCGACCCAGGCGGTGTGGGTGTCGCGGACGGTCTTGACGACGAGCTCGTCGGCGACCTCGCAGAGCAGCGAGGCGGCGTCGAGGACGGTGGGGCCGGGTGCGGTGGTCACCGGAGGATGGTACCCGTTGGGTGCACGGGTGTGCACTCGAAGCCGAGGGTCGGCCGGGACGCACCGCGGCCCGCCCGGAACGAGTCCGGGCGGGCCGCAGGTGCTGACGTCGTACGCCGTGGGGCGCGGGAGGCTCAGGCCTCGGACTTCTCCTCGTCGCCGGACTCCGCGGCCGCCTCGTCGCCGGCCTCGGCGGTGGGCTCCTCGGTGGCGGCCTCCTCGGCCGCCTCCTCCTCGGTCACGTCCATGATCGTGCCGTCGGGCTGGAGGCCCTTGAGCTCGACCACGTTGCCCGAGGCGTCCTTGACCACGGCGGACTCGACGATGGTCGCGAGCGCCTTGCCGCGCAGGATCTCCTGCACCAGGTCGGGGATGTGGTTGTGCTCGAACATGTGGTTGGCGAAGGACTGCGGGTCCTGGCCGGACTGCTGGGCGCGGCGCACCAGGTGCTGGGAGAGCTCGGCCTGGTCGACGCCGAGCTCCTCCTTCTTGGCGATCTCGTCGAGGAGGAACTGCGCGGCGACCGCGTCGCGGACCCGGCGCTCGAGGTCGGCCTCGAACTCCTCCTGGGTCTGCTCCTCGTCCTCGAGGTACTTCGCCATGGTGATGCCGGCCATCGCGAGCTGCTGCTCGATGTTCTGGCGGCGGGCGTTGAGCTCGTCGGTGACCAGCGTCTCCGGCAGCGGGATGGTGACCTTCTCCAGCAGGGCCTCCAGCACCGCGTCGCGGGCGGCGGCGGCCTGCTCGAGGCGCTTGCCGTTGCCCAGGCGCACGCGCACGTCCGCGACGAGCTCCTCGGCGGTGTCGAACTCCGAGGCCAGCTGGGCGAACTCGTCGTCGAGCTCGGGGAGCTCCTGCTCCTGGACCTGGGTGACCTTGACGTGCACCTCGACGTCCTGGCCCACGAGGTCGCCGCCCACGAGCTGGCTGGCGAAGGTCTTCTCCTCCTCGGCGGACATGCCGACCAGGGCCTCGTCGAGCCCGTCGATCATGCCGCCACGGCCGACCTGGTAGGAGGTGCCGGTGATCTCGGCGCCGTCGAGGACCTCGCCGTCCTTCATCGCCTTCAGGTCGATGACCACGAAGTCGCCGTCGGCGGCCGCGCGCTCGACGTCCTTGAGGGTGCCGAAGCGCTGGCGCAGGGCGGTGACCTGCTCCTCGACGTCCTCGTCGGTGACCTCGAGGTCCTCGACGGAGGCTTCGAGGCCGTCGTACTCGGGCAGCTCGATGGTCGGCTTGACGTCCACCTCGGCGGTGAACTCCAGCACGTCGTTGTCCTCGAGCTTGGTGACCTCGACCTCGGGCTGGGCCAGCGGCTCCAGGCCGCTCTCGCGCAGCGCCTCGACGTACTTCTTGGGGAGCACGTCGTTGATGGCCTGGTCGAGGACCGCGCCGCGGCCGACCTGCTTGTCGATGACCATCGGCGGGACCTTGCCGCGGCGGAAGCCAGGGACGTTGATCTGCTGGGCGATGGACTTGTACGCCGCGTCGAGGCTCGGCTTGAGCTCCTCGAAGGGCACCTCGATGGTCAGCTTGGCCCGGGTCGGGCTCAAGGTCTCGACGGCGCTCTTCACAGGTTTCTCCTCAGGGTGATCGGTTCGTGCTCGTGCTGGTGCGGGTGGCGGCTCGGGTGCTGCCGGGGGTGGTGCGGGTCGTCCTGGACGGTCGGGGCGACAGGACTCGAACCTGCGATCTCCTGCTCCCAAAGCAGGCGCGCTAGCCACTACGCTACGCCCCGCCAAGCGGGCTCCACCGGGTCGCGAACGGCCCTGCGGATCCCCTTGGAGCGGATGACGGGAATCGAACCCGCGTAGCCAGTTTGGAAGACTGGGGCTCTACCATTGAGCTACATCCGCACGCACGGGGGCTCCGCCCCCGTGGACCCCCGCACCGTGGTGACGGAGGCCGCGCGACAGCAGGGCCCCTGGACCCGGGAATCCTGCCACAGGCGGTCCGCGGCTCCCCAAACGGGGCAGTGCCGTGGCCCGCTACTTCCGGTGGACGACCACCATCGCCCGGTCGTCGTCGCGCGAGCCCAGCGCCTCGACCAGCCGCTCGGCCGATCCCACGACCCCAGCGCGGAGCAGCCCCTCGGCCTGACCCAGCATCCGGTCCAGGCCCAGGTCGAGGTCGCGCTGCGGCTCCTCGACCATCCCGTCGGTGTAGAGCATGAGTGCGTCGCCGGGCCGCAGCTGGCCGCGGGCGGTGGTGAACTCGGCGTACGGCAGCAGCCCAAGCACGGCGCCGGAGCTCTCCAGCACCGTCCAGCGCCCCGACCCGGCGGCACGCAGGACCGCGGGCGGGTGACCGGCGGAGCGGATCTCGAACTCCCCCGTGTCGACCCACAGCGCGAGGTGGATGGCGGTGGCGAAGCCCTCGGCCCAGTCCTGGCGCAGGAGGTAGTCGTTGGCCGAGGCCAGGAACATCTGCGGCGCGACCGAGCCGAGCATCCCGCCGAAGGCGCCCGAGAGCTGCAGCGCCCGGGTGCCGGCCTGGTCGCCCTTGCCGGAGACGTCGACGACGACCAGCTCCAGGCGCGCGTCGTCCTCGAGGTACGTCGCCACGACGAAGTCGCCCGCGAACCGGGTGCCCGAGGCCGAGACCAGCGCCGACTCCAGGTGCCAGTCCGGCGGCAGGTCGGGGATCCGGCCCTGGCGCAGCAGCCGGTCGCGCAGGTCGACGAACATCGACTCCCCGGTGAAGCCCGCGACGCCCAGCCGCGTGCGCCGGAAGGCGGTGACCAGCACGATCACGCACATGACGAACTGCACCGCGGCGGCACCGGCCACACGCGGGGTGATGACCGGCTGCAGCAGCAGCGCCACCGTGACCAGTCCGAGGATCGAGACCACGAACCACGGCAGCTGCCGTGGGTTGAGCACGAGGCTGCCGACCAGCAGCGGGATCATCAGCGCGGTGAACGGGGTCCACTCCGGCGCGATGCCGACGCCGATGACCACCACGACCGCGACAGCGCCCAGCAGCACGACCGGGCGCTGGTCCATGAACCGGCTGCGCGTCTTGGGCGCGCGGTAGCGCCGGGCCGCGGCACCGCGGACCGGAGAAGGGGGCTCGGTGCCCACGCTCATGTCGCGGTCCTCTCGGCTGCCGCTCATCCTAGGGCTCCGGCGCTCGCGCGCGAGCGGAATCGGGGTTGGCAGCGGGGACACCAGAAGAGGTTGCGCTGCTGGAGCTCCGTGGTGCGCACCGACGCGCCGCAGACCAGGCACGGCTGGCCGTGGCGCCGGTAGACGTACACCTCCCCGCCGTGGTCGTCGCGTCGCGGCGGACGACCCATCGCCTCGGGCGTGTGCTCGGGTCGGACAGTGTCGATCCGACCGGTCCGCACCCCCTCGGCCATGAGCACCACGAGGTCGTCCCACATCGCCCGCCACTGGCCCACCCGCAGGGTGCGCCCGGGGCGCTGCGGGTCGATCCGGTGCCGGAAGAGCAGCTCCGCGCGGTAGACGTTGCCGACGCCCGCGAGCACTGTCTGGTCCATCAGCAGCCCGCCGATCGGCGCCCGGCTGCCCCGGATCCGCTCCCACGCGCGGTCGGGGTCCGCGTCGGCGCGCAGCGGGTCCGGGCCCTGCCGGGCCACCACCGCGTCGCGCTGGTCCGCGGTGAGGAG
The DNA here is from genome assembly GCF_030149505.1 of Nocardioides sp. Lineage (GTDB taxonomy): Bacteria > Actinomycetota > Actinomycetes > Propionibacteriales > Nocardioidaceae > Nocardioides. The sequence goes on along the minus strand of NZ_JASBRN010000071.1, from coordinate 71,783 downwards.
CTCGCAGGCGGTCGCGCCGCGCAGGTCGGCGTACGCCGCCGGGCGGTCGTCCGGGTCGTCGGACGGGTCGGCGACCAGCCGCAGGCGCACCTGGCCGACCGGCTCGGGGACCGTGTCGACGGCCGGGTGCACCGAGAACACGCCGTACAGGCCGAGGTGGACGTGGACGTGGCGGTCGCCCGGGAAGGCGACGAACAGGTGCTTTCCCCAGGCCTCGGCCCCGGTGAGCACCTCGCCGTCGAGCAGGGCCGCGGCCTCGGCGAAGCGGCCCTGCGGGCTGCTCGCGCGGACGACGCGTCCCGCGAAGGTCTCCTGCAGCTGGCCGGCGAGCCGGTGGAGGGTGTGCCCCTCAGGCATCGGTCACGTCAGGCGTCGGGGCCGAGGCCCTGGGCTGACTCCGGGAGCGGCGGCAGCTCGCCGGTGCGGTCGTAGTGGTCGAGCTGGCCGATGCGGCGCACGTGCCGCTCGTCGCCGCTGAACGGCTCGGCCAGGAAGACCTCGACGAAGCGGGTCATGTCCTCGAGGCTGTGCATCCGGCCGCCGACCGAGACCACCTGCGCGTCGTTGTGGTCGCGGGCGAGCTTGGCGGTCTCCTCGCTCCACACCAGGGCGCAGCGGATGCCCTCCACCTTGTTGGCGGCCATCTGCTCGCCGTTGCCGGAGCCGCCGATGACGACGCCGAGGTCGTCCCCGCCGGCCGCGCGGGCCTTCGCCACGCCCTCCGCGGCGCGCAGGCAGAAGACGGGGTAGTCGTCGAGGGCGTCGTAGACGAAGGGGCCGTGGTCGACCGGCTCGTAGCCGTGCTCGGTGAGCCACGCGAGCAGGTGGTTCTTCAGGTCGAGGCCGGCGTGGTCGGAGCCCAGGTGGACGCGCATGGGTCAGATGGTGGCAGATCCCGGGGACGCCCCCGGAACCGGTGACCGCCTCAGGCGCGCAGGTGTGACGCCAGGAACGCGGCGGCGGCCAGCAGCATCGGCTCGGCGGCGTCGAAGACGGTCGGGTGGCGGTAGAACCCGTGCACCTGGCCCAGGTAGCGGGTGCCGGTGACCTCCACGCCGGCCTCGGCCAGCAGCTGCACCAGGTGCTCGCCCTCGTCGCGCAGCGGGTCGTGCTCGGCGGTGGTGACCAGCGTTGGCGGCAGGGTCGCGAGCCGGTCGCTGCGCAACGGCGCGAGGTCGGGGTGCTCGAGGTCGGCGGGCGTGGCGGCGTACTGCTGCCAGTACCACTCCGCCTCGCGCGGGTCGAAGCCGTCGGCGGCGGTGCGGTAGGAGTCGAAGCCCATCGTCGGGTCGAGGAAGGGGTAGAGCAGCGCGACCGCCCGCAGCCGGCCGGGGTGGCGCAGCGCCGCGACGAGGGCGAGGTTGCCGCCGGCGGAGTCGCCGTGCGCGGCCACGGGACCCGCGAGGCCGTGCCGCTCGCCCTCGCGCTCGAGCCAGGCCAGGACCGTGCTCACGTCGTCCGGCGCCGCGGGGAAGCGGTGCTCCGGCGGGCGCCGGTAGTCCACGCTCACGACCGCGTGGCCGCTGCGGTTGGCGAGCCGCCGCGCCAGCGCGTCGTGGACGTCGTTGTCGTGGAACACGAAGCCGCCCCCGTGCAGGTGCACGACGACGCCCGGCTGCGCGCCGGTGGGGCGGTGGACGCGGACGGGTACGCCGTCCGCCTGGAGGTCGCGCACCTCCGCGACGTCCTCGCGCGGCTCGGCGGCGGCTGCCTCCCGCGCGGCCCGGCGGGACGCCTCGACGTCGAACCCCGGGTCGAAGACCCGCGGCTCGTCCGCCGCCGACTCGACGGCCGCCCGGGCCTGGGGGTGGAGCACCACTGCGCCCCCGCTCAGCGCTGCATGAGCGCGTCGAGCCCGACGGCGAGGGCCGCCGCGACCCGGAAGTCGACGCGCTGGTCGGGCACGTCCACGGTGTAGCGGTCGCGCAGCTTGAACTGCCGCTCCGAGCTCATCAGCAGCCCGCCCTCGGCGGAGGTGAAGTCGAAGTGGATCGTGAGGAACGGGATGTCCATGAAGCGGCGCAGCAGCGCGACGCCGAAGCTGCGCTCCTGGCCGGTGCCGGTGAAGCCCGGCCCCTCCACGTGGTACGTGGAGCGCAGCAGGCTGGCCCCGAAGTCCTTCTTGAAGAACCCGATCTGGTTGCGCTGCTCGTCGAAGATGTCGTAGCCGGCGTTGAGGTCGAGCTTCTTGCGGGCCTTGAAGCTGAAGACCGCCCGGCTCTTGGAGTCGTCGGTGTAGAAGGTGACCTCCTCCTTGAACGCCAGCCGCTTCTGCTGCGCCACCGCCATGAGCGGCCCCTCGGAGCCGTCGGGGTTGGCCGCGATGATCTCGTAGCGGTTGGTGGTCATCGCGAACTTCTGGCGGACGTAGAAGCGGGGCAGGTACATCTCGGCGGTCATGCGGTGCAAGGTAGCCGAGCGGTCAGTCCCGCGCGGGCAGGCAGCGCTCGGCCGCCTCCCCGTTGCCGCTCCAGAACCGCACCCGCCCGTCGAAGAGCGCCGCGCAGTCGTCGCGGGTGAGCTCCCAGGTGGTGCTCGCATCGCGCACGCCGTTGCCGGCGCAGGCGTCGTAGGCGACGTACGCCGTCGCCAGGCGCGACCCGTCCACGTCGAGCGGGTGCACCGCGAGCGTCATGGTGCTCTCCCACGGCTCCATGCAGTTCTGCGGCTGGTCAGGCCCCCCGGTGCGCGGCGCCTCCCGGACCGCACCCAGCCAGGCCCGCGCCGCCGCGGCGCCGGCCAGCCGCTCGGCGCGCAGGCCGGGGACGTCGTCGCCGACGCGGTCGTACTGGCAGACCAGGAGGCCCTGCACCTCGTCGGGGTCCACGGCCCCCAGGTCCCCCTCGGCGGGCACCACGGGCTCGCCCTCGCGGGGCTGCTCCTGCGCAGGTGACGTCGTGTCGCAGCCGAGCGCGCCGAGGTCGCCCGTCATCGCGCTGGCCATGATCTCGCCGGCGACGTCCTCGGTCGAGGCGTCGCTGAGCAGGCGCACCTGGACGTCGCCGATCGTGCGGACGCGCAGGGTCCAGCCGCCGTGCGCGGTGGTGCCGTCGACCACCTCGTCGCCGTCGTCGCGGGTCAGGTCCACGAACCGCAGGTGCGGGACCCACTGCTCCTCCGGGGCGGGACCGAAGCCCGGCGGCACCGGCGGCTGCTGGAGGCAGCCGATCGCCGCCGTGAAGCCGGCGTTCCCGACGTCCACGTAGGGCCCGGCGTCGGGGTCCGGCTCGCCGATGCACCAGTCGGCGCGCGGCGCGTAGCCGTCGCCCCACTCCTCCGGCACCTGCACCGTGACGTCGCGGAAGGTGACGCCGCGCCAGCCGTCGGCGACGGCCGGGGGCTCCCCGGCCGGGTCGAGGGCGCCGTCGCCCGGCGCCCCGCCGCGGTCCGCCAGGGCGAGCGCCACGACCGCGGAGGCCGCCACGGCGAGCGCGGCCCCCGCCGCGACCCAGCGCCCGCGCCGCGGGGCGGGTCGGGTCGGCCGGGCCACGTCCGGTGCCTCGTCCGCCGCGCGGGTCAGGGCCGCACGGAAGGCCTGCGCGGCCCGGCCGTCCTCGATCTCGTCGCTCATGACTCCTCCAGCCTGGTGCGCAAGGCCCGCAGCGCGCGGTGGACGTGCGAGCGGGCGGTGGCCTCGGGCACGTCGAGGATCGAGCCGATCTCGGCGTACGACCGCTCCTCGTAGAAGCGCAGCACGACCGCGCCCCGCTGCACCGGGCTCAGCGTGGCGAGCAGTGCCCAGGCATGGTCGGCGTCGTCGACGGCCCTGGTCGGGTCCGGGCCGGCGGCCTCCTCGACCTCGGCCACCGACCTGAGCCGACGCACCCTGCGCCAGCGCGACACCGACCCGTTCGTGACGCACCGGCGCGCGTACGCCTCCGCGTCCCCCTCCAGCCGCCCCCACCGGGCCCAGACCTGGGCGAGCGCGTCCTGGGCCAGGTCGGGAGCGTCCGGACTGCCACCGGTCACCAGGTGGGCGTAGCGCACGAGCGCGGGCCCTCGCGCTGCCGCCCAGGACTCGAAGTCAGGCGCGGTCGCGTCTCCCGAGCGCTCGCCGGTCACCGTCACATCATGCTCACGCGCGGCCCGGGCCGTCCGTTGCGCAGAGTCCGCAGTTTCGTCGGCCGGCCGTCAGACCTTGCCCTGGGACGCTGAAACTTCATCGTCCCAGGGCAAGGTTCATCGGCCGTCCGATGAACCTTGCCCCGACGATGCGCGCTCAGGACAGCCGGGCGAGCTCCTCCTCGACCACCGACGGGTCGAGCTTGGTGAACACCGGGGTCGGCTTGGCGATGGGGGTGCCGACGACGACCGGGCGCGGCTCCCAGCGCGGGGTGGCGGAGTAGTCGCCGGTGATGACGGGGTACGACGTCAGGCCGGCGCCGCTGTCGGGCTCGAGCTCGTCGACCTGCTCGATGCGCGGCATCGGGAACAGCTCCCCCTCGCCACCGAGCACGGCGTGCACCTTGTTGGCGGCGTGCGGGAGGAACGGCGCGAGCAGGGTGTTGCAGTCGCTCACGCACTGCAGCGCGACGTGCAGCACGGTGGCGAGCCGCTCGCGCTGCGACTCGTCCTTCATCTTGTAGGGCTCCGTGACGGTGAGGTACTTGTTCACCTCGCCGACGACCCGCATCGCCTCGGCGATCGCGGCACGCAGGCGGTGCCGCTCCACGAGCGAGCCGACCGACTCGAAGCCGCCGCGGACGGTGGCCAGCACCGCCTCGTCGACCTCCTCGAGCGGACCGGCCGCCGGGATCTCCCCGAAGCTCTTCGCGACCATCGTGGCGGTGCGGTTGACCAGGTTGCCCCAGCCGGCCACCAGCTCGGAGTTGTTGCGGGTGACGAAGTCGGCCCAGGTGAAGGCGGCGTCGGAGGTCTCGGGCCCGGCCGCGCAGATGAAGTAGCGCAGCGGGTCGGGGCCGTAGCGCTCGAGCATGTCGCGGACGTAGATCACGTGACCGCGGCTGGTCGAGAACTGGGCGTCGCCGAAGGTGAGGAACTCCGACGAGACGACCTCGGTGGGCAGGTTGAGCACGCCGTACGCCCCCGGCTCGCCGCCGCGGGAGCCCGCGCCGTTGTGGGCGAGCAGCTCGGCGGGCCAGATCTGGGAATGGAAGACGATGTTGTCCTTGCCCATGAAGTAGAAGGACTCGGCCTCGGCGTCGGTCCACCACTCGCGCCACTTCTCCGGTTCGCCGAGCCGCCGGGCCCACTCGATCGAGGCTGAGAGGTAGCCGATGACCGCGTCGAACCAGACGTAGAGGCGCTTGGTCGGCTGGTCCTCCCAGCCCGGGACCGGGATGCCCCAGTCGATGTCGCGCGTCATCGCGCGCGGGCGGATCTCCTCGAGGATGTTCTGGGAGAACTTGATGACGTTGGGGCGCCACGTGCCCGACGCCTCGCGACCGTCGAGCCACTCCCCCAGCGCGTCGGCGACGGCGGGCAGGTCGAGGAACCAGTGCTGGGTCTCGACGAACTGCGGGGTCTCGCCGTTGATCTTCGAGCGCGGGTCGACCAGGTCGGTGGGGTCGAGCTGGTTGCCGCAGTTGTCGCACTGGTCGCCCCGCGCGTCGGCGTACTTGCAGATCGGGCAGGTGCCCTCGATGTAGCGGTCGGGCAGGGTGCGTCCGGTCGAGGGGCTGATCGCCGACAGCGAGGTCTGCTCGACCATGTAGCCGTTGCGCAGGCAGGTGCGGAACATCTCCTGCACCACGCGGTAGTGGTTGCCGGTCGTGGTGCGGGTGAACAGGTCGTAGGAGAGCCCCAGCCCGTGGAGGTCCTCCACGATGACCCGGTTGGACTCGTCGGCCAGCTCGCGGGCGGTCTTGCCCTCCTTGTCGGCCGTGACGAGGATCGGCGTGCCGTGCTCGTCGGTGCCGGAGACCATGAGCACGTCGTGGCCGGCCATCCGCATGTAGCGGCTGAAGACGTCGGAGGGCACGCCGAAACCGGCCACGTGGCCGATGTGGCGCGGGCCGTTGGCGTACGGCCAGGCGACGGCTGACAGGACTCTGCTCATGGTGCTGATCCTAGGAGCCCTCTGCGCCCCGTTAGTCCGCGCGGGGTCGGGGAAGAGTCGCGGCATGACCGAGCCCACTCCCGCCGCGCCGCCGCTGCTGCTCGCCGAGGACCTCCTGCTGCTCCTGCTCGACGACGACGTCGGCACCCTGCGCCAGACGAACCTCCAGCCGTTGCTCGGCGGGGCGGTCCTGGCCGAGCTGGCGCTGCTGGGAGCGGTCGAGGTCGAGGAGAAGCAGGCCTTCTGGCAGACCGCGCGGGTCCGGCCGGTCCCCGGACAGCGGCCCGCGGACCCGGTGCTGGCCGATGCCCACGACGTCGTCGCCGAGAAGCCGCGCACGGCCCAGGACCTCGCGACCCGGCTCGGCAAGCCGCTCAAGGCCCGGCTGACCGACCGGCTGGTCGCCCGCGGCGTCCTGCGTCGTGAGGACCACAGGGTCCTCGGGCTCTTCCCCAGCGCCCGGTGGCCGGCCGAGGACTCCCGGCACGAGGACGAGGTACGCCGACGCCTGGCCGACGTCCTCCTCCGCGGGTTCAGCCCCGACCCGCGCACGGTCGCCCTGGTCGCGCTGCTCTCGGCCGTGGACCAGGTGCACAAGGTCGTGCCGGGCGAGGGTCTCGGCGGCCGGGAGGTCCGCAAGCGCGCGAAGCAGCTGGTGGCGGACATGGACGAGGGCGAGTGGGTCGCGAAGGCCGTGCGCGACGCCGTCCGGGCCGCGACGACGGCGGTGACCGCCGGTGTCGTGGCGGGAAGCAGCGGCGACGGCAGCTCCTGAGGGCTCAGCGGCGCCGCGCCCGCTTGACGTGGAAGTGCGCGCGCCGGCGGATCTCCGGCAGCCGCTCCTGCAGCTCCTGGCCCGGGCAGGCGGTCTGGTTGGTGTCGCGGTGGCCGTCGATGACCTTCAGCCGCACCCAGCCGGTGGGGTGCAGGTCGCTGCCCTTGCTGTAGACGCGTGCCTTCCCACGGGGTCGCCGGCCGTAGGCGTCGAGCTTCCACGCCGCGAGCCGCACGAGGGCCGTGACCACCCGGTCCGGGACGCGGCGGCCCTCGAAGTTGCCGATGACCGCGACGCCGACCGAGGTGTGGTTGAACCCGAGCGTGTGCGCGCCGCGCACCGGCCGGCCGGGCCCGCCTGCGCGCCCCACCCAGGTGCGGCCGAAGCGGTCGACGAGGAAGTTGTAGCCGAGGTCAGACCAGCCCAGCGACTGGGTGTGGTAGCGGTAGAAGCCGCGGATCAGCCCCGGCACCTCGGAGCGGGAGTAGTCGTTGCCCGAGGCGGTGTGGTGCACGTGGACCTGCTGGATGGTGCGGCACATGACCGGCTTGCCGTCGCGCAGGGACTCGTCGGCACCCCAGTCACGGCGGCTGCGCAGGGCGGGTCGGGGCGCACGGCGCCGCTTCCCTCCCCGACTGCTGCCGGGGCGCTGCTGGGGCAGGGAGGGCGTGTCGGAGTCGTCGGAGTCGAGGCGGCCCGGGTCGATGAGGACCAGCCGCAGCGCGTCGGGGCGGCGCTCGCCGGTGACGAGCACCTCGACCCCCTCGCTGCGACCGACCCACAGCGGGTGCACGCCCCGGCGGTCGAGGGTGCCCTCGGGCACGTCGGGGTCCGGGCCGTCCTCCATGGGGCGCAGCACGTGCCACGGCGACCAGTCGCCCCGGGTCCTCGTGCGCACCCGCAGGGTGGCGTCCAGGTCGCCGCGCCAGGTGAGCGCCACCATCCGGAACGGCTCCGTGCGCCGACGCCCCGTCGACCAGCGGCCCGGGCGCTCACGCCGCAGCGACCCCGCGAGGGCGGTCTCGCCCAGGCGCCAGCCGCCGGCGGCGTACGACGCGGGGAGGGTGGTGCCCGGACGACCGGTCACCGTGGCGGTCAGCGGCGCGGCGACCGCGCCCAGCCCCGCGGTGGCGCGCAGGAGCAGGCGCCGCCCCAGGGGCGCCCTCGGGACCCGAGTCCGTGGCTGCATCTCGGACATCATGCGCCACTCGGGCCACACTGTCACCACCCGTCTCGGCCCCGTCGCGCCAGCGGAGGCGGCCCGACGGACCCGTGCGCACCCGCCGCCGACCCGGGTACGGCAGAGTCCGGGCATGCAGCCGACGGTCATCCCCCTGCCCGTGCGCGCCGAGCAGTCCTCGCTCGCGCGTCGCGCCGGACACCTCCTGCGCCCCTTCTGGGTCGTCCCCGCGACGTGGTGCCTGCTCGCCGTCGCGGTCGGGCTCGTGCTCCCGAGCGCCGAGTCCTCGTGGCTGCCGGGCTCCTCGCTGGTCTTCGAGGGGGGCGCCGAGGGCGCGCGCACGATGCTGTCCACCATCGCCGGCGCCATGATCTCGGTGACCGGCCTGGTCTTCTCCATCACCATGGTGGTGCTGCAGCTGGCCAGCAGCCAGTACAGCCCCCGCGTCCTCCAGGCCTTCCTCGGCGACCGGACGACCCAGCACACGTTGGGACTCTTCGCCGCCTCCTTCGTCTACGCCCTCGTCGTGCTGCGGGCGGTGCGGGACGGCCAGGAGCAGCCGGGGCTGGCGATCTCGCTCGCCTTCCTCCTCGTCCTCGGGGCGGTGGGGATGTTCCTCGCCTACATCCACCACATCGCCACCTCGATCGGGGTGGCACGGATCCTCCAGAACACGGCCCAGCAGTCCCGCGACCTGCTCGCCGACGGGCAGTGCTCGCAGTGGCCCACGACGCCCCCGGTCCTCGAGGAGCCGCAGGGCGTCCGGGTCCTCGCGGCGCCCCGCAGCGGCTACGTGGACGCCCTCGACACGGCCGCGCTCGTGCGCGTCGCGAGCCGGCACGGTGTGCGGATCGAGCTGCTGCAGCCGCTCGGGGCGTTCGTCGCCCATGGGTCCCCCCTGCTGGCGGTGCACGAGCTGCCCGGGGCGGACACGCCCTCGGAGGAGGCCGTGCTGGCGCTGGTCTCCCAGGTCGGGGAGCGCACCATGGACCAGGACCTGGGCTACGGCATCCGCCGACTGGTCGACATCGCCGAGCGCGCCCTGTCCCCGGGGATCAACGACCCGACGACGGCCGTGCAGGTGCTCGACCAGCTGCACGACCTGCTGCGCCGCATGGTCACCGCACCGGCGACCTGGCCGGTGCGGTCCGACGACGAGGGGACGGTGCGGCTCGTCCTGCGCCAGCCGACCCTCGCGGAGGTCGTGGAGCTGGCGCTGGCCGACATCGCCCACTGGGGCGAGGACCACCGACGGGTGCGCGAGCGGCTCGCGGCGATCATGGACGACCTGCGGGCCGCCGCGCTCGACGAGCACCGCGTGGGGCTCGGCTGAGGCGCGGCGGCCCGGTCGGCCGAATTCAGCTGAAGTTGAGCTCGGCCGTCCGCGAGCGCTTGAGCTCGAAGAAGTACGGGTAGCCCGCGAGCAGGACCGCGCCGTCCCAGACCTTGCCGGCCTCCTCGCCGCGCGGGATCGAGGTGAGCACCGGGCCGAAGAAGGCGGTGCCGTTGACCGCGATGGTCGGCGTCCCCACGTCGTCACCGACCTGGTCCATCCCGCGGTGGTGGGACTCGGCGATGGCGGCGTCGTAGGAGGAGTCGTCCCAGGCGTCGATCAGGCCGGCGTCGAGGCCGACCTCGGCGAGCGCCTCGGCGGCGACCTCCTTGGTGGCTCCGCGACCGTCGTCGTGGATGCGCGTCCCCATCGCCGTGTAGAGCGGCAGCACGATCTCCTGGCCACCCTGCTCGATGGCGGCGCGGACGACCCGCACGGGACCCCAGGCGTCCTTGAGCATCTCGCGGTAGGAGTCGGGGATGTCCTTGTCCTGGTTGAGGTAGGCCAGGGACATCTGGTGCCAGGACACCTCGACGTCGCGGACCTTCTCGACCTCGAGGATCCAGCGCGAGGTGATCCAGGCGAACGGGCAGAGCGGGTCGAACCAGAAGTCAGCCTTGTCCATGACCGGCTCCAGCGCCCGGAGGGCGCGGACTATTCCGCCGGACGCTTGGCCACCCGGACGGTGGTGCTCGACCGCGAGCCCTCGACGACCTCGGTGCCGAGGTACTGCACGCGCACGACGTGCTTGCCGGGGCTGACGTCGCGCAGCACCAGCCGCAGCACCCCGCCCTCGAGCCGGCCCTCGACCTCGCGGCCGTCGAGACGGACCACCACGGGACCCGAGGGACCCTCGACGCCCGGGGCCTCGACTGTCACGTCGACGACCACGCGCCGCTGCACGTCCGGCTTCCGCTTGGTGCCGACGTCCTCGACCAGGGCACGGGCCGCGACCTCGGTGCGCGACGTCGTCGTCGTGCGGCGCTCGGCCTCCAAGACGCGGGTGAGGGTCTCGTATCCTGAGCGGCTGACCTCGACCCGCACGCCGACCACGCGGCCGACGTCCTCGGAGGTGAGACGGTGGCGCAGGACCTTCGCACCGTCCTCGGCCGGCTGCGGGCGACCGATCGGCTCGCCGTCGCGCAGCCAGGTGTAGGTGACCGCAGCGTCGCTGGGGCTGACCACGCGGCCCGGGTCGACCACGAGCCGCTCGCCCCGGGCGGGCGTCCCGCTGAGGGACCAGTCCCGGTCGGTGCGGATCCGGCCCGGCTCCACCCGACCGCTGGCCTCGGCAGTCGTGACGAGGTCGTGGTAGCCCTCGCGGAGCGAGACCACCTCGGCGGTGATCCGCGCGCCGACCAGGTCGGGGGTCAGGCGCAACCGGTCGCCCTCGGCGCCACGGACCGGCTCGCCGTCGGCCAGCCAACGCACTGTGGTGCGGTCGGCGGCCGGGGAGGTCGCGCCCCGGTCGAGGGTGAGCACCTCCTCGACGCGCGGGGTCCCCTCGACCCGCGGCTGGGCGACGGCCGTCAGGGTGCCCGGCTGCACCTTCGGGCTGCGCGGCGAGCTGGCCCGCCCCTCGGCGTACCCCTTGCGCGTGGCGAGGACCTCGACGCTCAGGCGCATCCGACGCTGGGCCGGGCTGGGGGTGAACGTGGCCTCGGTGGCGCCGGGGATCGGCTTGCCGGCGGCGTACCACTGGATCCGACGCCTGGCCGCAGGGGTCCACTCGCCCGTGGTGGCGGTGAGGGTCTCGCCGACGGCGGCCTCGCCGGTGATGGTCGGCTTCTCGACCGGCTCCACGGCCTTGTCGTTGAAGTGGATGAACCCGTTGGGCCAGTAGGAGTCGCCCTTGGTGATGCGGCGCCAGTGGAAGTCGCCGCCCCAGAAGTCCTCGGACACGATGATCTCGCGTGGGGAGACCACCCGCTCGACGTAGGCGACGTGGCCGTTCGAGCCGGCGTAGCCCTGGTTGCTGTCCCACCACGCCACGGAGCCGACCATCGGGACGTCGTCGGTGATGCGCGACATCGCGTGGCCCCAGTTCGAGGCGTTGCCGCTGCCCTCCCAGGGTCGCTCGGGCGACATGCCGCTCTGCACCATCCGGAAGGCGACGTAGTTGGTGCAGTTGTGGCCGGTGTACATCCGCCACCACATGCGGTCGCTCTCGGCGCGGTACCCGCGGTTGCCGTAGCCCTTCTCCGCGCACCCGGCGTAGCCCGAGCAGAGCTCGGTCTGGGCCGCAGTGGCGACGGGCGAGGGGACGACCAGGAGACCGGCGAGCACGAGAAGTGCTGCGGCGAGAGCCCCGACGAGCCTGCGGATCCTGGTCACGAGGGGCGAGTAAACCGCATGTCAAGCACCGACACGCCGATCGAGACCAAATTTTCACATTGGTCCCACCTGTCACCCGGACCACTCGTGCCCCTCCCGTGGCGCAGGTGCGGCGCCGTCACCCATGGGTCCCGCTCCCCCCGAAAGGCGCTCGACAGGCGGTGACATGATCGGCGGCATGCCTGGAACCAACCTCACGCGGGACGAGGCGGCCACCCGCGCCGCCCTCCTCGACGTCACGTCGTACACCATCGACCTGGACCTCACGACGGGCGAGAAGACCTTCGCCTCCACGACCACCCTCGAGTTCTCCTGCCGGGAGCCCGGCGCGAGCACCTTCGCCGACCTCGTCGGCGCGACGGTGCACGAGATCACTCTCAACGGAGAGAGCATCGACCCGACCACGGCGTACGCCGACAGCCGGATCACCCTCGAGGGACTGCAGGCCGAGAACACCCTCGTCGTCCGCGCCGACTGCACGTACTCCCACACCGGTGAGGGCCTGCACCGCTTCGTGGACCCCGTCGACGGCCGGGTCTACCTCTACAGCCAGTTCGAGGTGCCCGACGCCCGCCGCGTCTTCACCACCTTCGAGCAGCCGGACCTGAAGTCGGTCTTCACCTTCCGCGTCGTCGCGCCCGAGGACTGGAAGGTCGTCGCCAACGCCCCCTCCCCCGAGCCGCAGCCGCTGGGCGAGGGCAAGGCGCTGTTTGCCTTCGAGCCCACCGAGAAGATGTCGACCTACATCACCGCGCTCATCGCCGGTGAGTACCACGAGGTGCAGGACACCTACGAGGGCAAGCACGGCACCATCCCGCTGGGCCACTACTGCCGCCAGTCGCTGGTGGAGTACCTCGAGCGCGACCGCGCCGAGATCGTCGCACTGACCCGCCAGGGCTTCGAGTTCTTCGAGGAGCTCTTCGACTTCCCCTACCCGTTCGGCAAGTACGACCAGCTCTACGTGCCGGAGTACAACATGGGCGCGATGGAGAACGCCGGCGCCGTGACGCTGCGCGACGAGTACCTCCCCCGCTCCCGCCAGCCGCGCTCGTTCTACGAGTTCCGCGCCTCGGTGATCCTGCACGAGATGGCGCACATGTGGTTCGGCGACCTCGTGACCATGAAGTGGTGGGACGACCTCTGGCTCAACGAGTCCTTCGCCGAGTGGGCCTGCTACCACGCCGAGGTCGAGGCCACCGAGTACACCGACGCCTGGACCGGCTTCGCCAACGCGCGCAAGCAGACCGGCTACCGTCAGGACCAGATGCCCTCGACGCACCCGATCGCGGCGGACAACCACGACCTGCACGCGGTCGAGGTCAACTTCGACATGATCACCTACGCCAAGGGCGCCTCGGTGCTCAAGCAGCTGGTGGCCTGGGTCGGCATCGAGGACTTCATCGCCGGCATCCGGCAGTACTTCAAGGACTTCGCCTTCGGAAACTCCGAGTTCACCGACCTGCTGGCTGCGCTCGAGAAGGCCTCGGGCCGCGAGCTCACCTCGTGGGCCCAGGAGTGGCTGCAGACCGCGGGCGTCAACACCCTGGCCCCGGAGTTCTCGCTCGCCACCGACGGGACCTACGAGCGGCTGGCCGTGCGCCAGACCGCGCACCCGGACTGGCCGACGCTGCGCCGCCACCGCATCGGGATCGGCTGCTACTCCTGGAACGACGCGCGCACCTCGCTGGTCCGCACCCGCTACGTCGAGACCGACGTCGAGGGCGAGCTGACCGAGATCGCCGAGCTCGTCGGCGAGACCCAGCCCGACCTGCTGCTGCTCAACGACGCGGACCTGACCTACGCCAAGATCCGCCTCGACGAGCGCTCGCGCGCCACCGCCATCGAGGGCCTCTCGCGCCTCGACGACTCCCTGGCCCGCGCGCTGGTGTGGGGCGCGGCGTGGGACATGACCCGCGATGCGGAGATGCCGGCGACCGACTACGTCGAGCTGGTGCTGGCCAACATCGGCCAGGAGACCGACGCCTGGGGCGTCTCACGGATCCCCGCGACCGCCGCCACGGCCGCCACTCTCTACTCCGCGCCGGAGCACCGTGACGCGCTGCGCACCCGCTGGGAGCAGGGGCTGCGCGAGCTGGCGCTGGCCGCCGAGGCCGGCTCGGACCAGCAGCTCACCTTCGTCCGCGCGTACGCCGGGGCCGCCCGCTCCGAGGAGGCGCTCACCTGGGTGGCCGGCCTGCTCGACGGCACCGAGGTCCTCGAGGGCCTCGCCGTCGACCAGGACCTGCGCTGGAGCCTTATCACCTCGCTCGCCGCCGCCGGTCGCGCCGGCTCGCGGATCGAGGACGAGCTCGGCACCGACACCACCATCTCCGGCCAGGAGCACGCGGCCGCGGCCCGGGCCGCCCAGCCCGACGCCGAGGCCAAGCACGAGGCGTGGCGGCTCGCGGTGCTCGACTCCTCCACACCCAACGAGACCGCGCGCTCGATCACGCTCGCCTTCCCCCGGGCCGGTCAGGAGGAGCTGCTGGCGCCGTACGTCGAGGAGTACCTCTCGGCAGCGGAGACCGTCTGGGAGAGCCTCGGCACCCACCGCGCCTCCGCTGTCCTGGACTACATCTTCCCGGTGACCCTGGCCTCGGACGCGCTCGTCACCCGGGTGCGCGAGTGGCTGGACACCAGCGAGGCGCCGGCCCCGGCCAAGCGCTACGTGCAGGAGAACCTGGCCGACGTCGAGCGGGCCCTGGCCGCCCAGGCCTGCGACGCCGCCCGCTGACCCACCGCCGAACCGGCGGTTCTGAACCCTCGAGCCGTCACTTCCGCACCGATCGGTGTGCGGAGGTGACGGCTCGTTGGTTCGAAAGTGACGGCTCGGCGGTGCGGAAGTGACGGCTCGGCGGTCAGCCGCGGGCGGCGGGGAGCTGCGGGGGCCGGGCCCGCTCGGCGAGCATCTCGATGCCGCGCCGCAGGCCGCCGGCCAGGTCGCCGTTGGCGAAGTCGGTGCGCATGTGCAGCACGACCAGCTCGACGGCGGCGTCGCTGAGGTGACGACGTACGTCGCCGCCGGTCACGACCTCGAGCAGGCGACGGGTCGGGTCGACCATCACGACGATGCTGCGCGCGGGGGCGACCAGGGTGTTGTGCAGGCGGGTCGCGAAGGCCCGCGGGTCCTCGCCGTCGACGTTGCCGACGAAGACCGAGATCTCGGCCCGGCAGGTCTGCTCCGCACGACGGATCGTCGCGTCGAGCAGGGCGTGCTCGCGGGCGGAGAAGGGATCACCAGCGGGCACTGGCCCCACCCGACTGGGAGTCGTCGCCGTCGGGGCCGGCGAGCTCGCCGGCGGTCTTGCGCGGGCCGCCGATCCACTGGTTCTCGACCTGGGGGGCGTGCGGCTTCACGCTCTCCCCGCGGGCCAGCGGCGGACCGTAGACGAACGCGGTGAGCAGGACGGCCAGGCCGATCGGCAGCAGCACCGCGATGAGGATCACGAACGTCGGGTCGACCGGGTCGGGCTCCGACCAGCCGACGGGCACCTCGGCGGCGGCCGGGACGGCGGTCAGCAGCGCGACGGTGACGGCGGCGAGGGCGACGGCGAGGCCACGGCGGGCGAGGTTCACGAACGGGGTCACGCGCGCCAGGATAGTGGCTGGCGGGCACGCGTCCGAGCCGGTCCCGCGGGAGCGGACCCGGACGTGACCGGGCTCGCACCCGGCCCCACGGGCGGGTGGTTCGGCTCGGCGGCGCGATCCCGGTTTACTGGCCGGCATGCCACCACACACGCCTTTCCTGGCCCTGCCCCTGGCCGAGACGTGCGCGGACGACGAGCAGGTGTGCACGTGGGTCCTCGGCCGCACCGACAACCAGACCCTCGCCACCGCTGCCGACCTGTTCATCGGCACCCCGTTGCAGCTGATGGGGCTGCTCCTGCTCGGCCTGGGCCTGCGGTGGGTGCTGCACCGCCTGGTCGACCGGCTGGTCAGCCGCGCCCAGGAAGGGGTGCTGCCCGACCACATCGGGAAGTTCTCCCGGCGACGCGGCAAGGCGACGGTGGCCCGGGACGCCGCGACGTTCAACCGGCGGGTGCAGCGCGCTAGGACCATGGGCAGCCTGCTGAAGTCGGTCATCACCGGTGTGCTGCTGGCGATCGTCGGCACGATGATGCTGAGCGAGATCGGCGTCAACATCGCCCCGATCATCGCCAGTGCCGGCATCGTCGGCATCGCCCTCGGCTTCGGCGCCCAGTCGCTCGTGAGCGACTTCCTCTCGGGCGTCTTCATGATCTTCGAGGACCAGTACGGCGTGGGCGACGAGGTCGACCTCGACGGCACCGTCGGCACGGTCGAGGCGGTCTCGCTGCGCGTCACCCGGCTGCGCGACATCAACGGCACCGTCTGGTACGTCCGCAACGGCGAGATCAGCCGGGTCGGCAACATGAGCCAGAACTGGGCGCGCACCGTGCTGGACGTCTCGGTCGGCTACGGCGAGGACCTCACGAAGGTGCGCCGCGTGCTCGAGGACGTCGCCCACGACCTGTGGGACGACGAGGACTTCAAGGGCGAGATCCTGGAGGAGCCCTCGGTGTGGGGCGTGCAGGACCTCGGCATCGACGGGATCCTCGTGCGCGTCGCGCTCAAGACCGCACCCGGGCTGCAGTGGGGCATCGCGCGTGAGATGCGGATGCGGATCAAGAACCGCTTCGACCACGAGGGCATCGAGATCCCGTTCCCGCAGCGGGTCGTGTGGCACCGCGGCGAGCCGGCCGCGGAGGTCGCCGAGGCGGCCGCGGCCGAGGAGCAGCCGCGCTCCTGACCGCACGGCACGACGAAGGGCCGGTCCTGCGCAGGACCGGCCCTTCGTCGTACGTCGTCGGGATGCTCGCGTCAGCCCTTGAGCGAGGCGTCCAAGGTGATCGTGGTGCCGGCGAGTGCCTTGCTGACCGGGCAGTTGGCCTTGGCGCCCTCGGCGGCCTCGACGAACTGCTCCTCGGTGATGCCCTCGACGGTGCCGACCACGGTGATCTTGATGCCCGTGATGCCGGTGCCGACGGTGAGCTCGACGTCGGCGCTGGTCTCCAGGGTGGTCGGCGGGGTGCCGGCCTTGGAGAGACCGGCCGACAGCGCCATGGAGAAGCAGGAGGCGTGGGCCGCGGCGATCAGCTCCTCGGGGCTGGTCTTGCCGTTGGCCTCCTCCGACCGGGAGGGCCAGGAGACGTCGAAGGTGCCGACACCGGAGGACTGGAGCTCGACGCTGCCGGAGCCCTCGGCGAGGGAGCCCTGCCAGGTCGTCTTCGCGGTGCGGGTGGTTGCCATGGGTGCGACTCCTCGGGTTCTCGGGGTGTTCCTTGCGGAACATTCACAGGGAGGGGCGACGCCCTCCGGCCCACCACTCTTCCACGCCGGTGACGAGCGACCACCCCCTCCTCGGCATGATGGACCGGTGAGCACCTTCTACGACGAGATCGGCGGCGAGGAGACGATCACCCGCATCGTCGCGAGGTTCTACGCCGGCGTGGCGACCGACGAGGTCCTGCGACCGATGTACCCCGAGGCCGACCTCGGCCCGGCCGAGGAGCGCTTCCGGCTCTTCCTCATGCAGTACTGGGGCGGACCCACGACGTACGGCGAGCAGCGCGGGCACCCGCGGCTGCGGATGCGCCACGCGCCGTACGCCGTGAACCCGACCGCGCGCGACCACTGGCTCAAGCACTTCCGCGACGCCCTCGACGAGGTGGCGCTGCCCCCCGAGCAGGACGCCCAGTTCTGGGACTACGTCACCCACGCGGCGCAGTTCATGGTGAACACCCACGAGGAGTGAGCGCCCGCCCGCCGCGCCCCGCGTCGGGCGGACGTCAGGCCGGGGCCACCTCTGCCACGAGCGGCGCGCGCACCGACTCCTCGGGCCGGCGCGGGCGCCCGTCGTCGTCGACGAAGACCAGCACCACCCGGGCCCGCGCGTGCCGCACCTCGTTCGGCCCGCAACGGTCGACGACCTCGGTCTCGACGACGACCGAGGTGTTGCCGACGTGCACGACCTGGGTGAACGCGTCGTAGGGCTCGGGGCGGTGCAGCATCGGCACGAGGTGGTCGATCTCGGCCTGGGCGACGACCACCGACGTGCGGCCGCTACCGGCGGGCACCTCGCCCCACAGCCGCGCCAGCACCGCGATCCGGGCCTCCTGGAAGTACTCCACGTAGGTCACGTTGTTGACGTGCCCGTAGACGTCCACGTCGCTGAAGCGCACGTGCACCGGGTAGTGCCCGACCTCGGTGCGGTGCGGCGGCGCCCACGGCCGCGGCTCGGGCGCCGCCCCCTCGTCGCGGTGCCGCTCCAGCGCCTGCTTCTCCTCGGCCGTCAGCCGGCGCGGCCGCTCCTCGGCGAAGACGTACGGCGCCATCACGGTCGTCGCGGTGCAGTAGACCGCCCGGGTGCCGTCGGGTCGCTCGTCGAAGACCTCGTAGGCCAGGGTGAAGCTCGCGGCCCGCACCTCGACGACCCACACCTCGACCCGCACCGGCTCGAAGCGCAGCAGCATCGACTCCCGGTAGCGGACCTGGGTGCTCACCACCACCAGGCCCTCCTCCAGCTCCGGCGCGCGGAGCCCGGAGCGGTGGCTGCGGAACAGGTCCGCCCGCGCCTCCTGGAGGAAGTCGACGTAGGCCACGTTGTTGACGTGGCCGAGCAGGTCGAGGTCGGCCCAGCGCACGGGGCACTCGTAGACGTGGCGCACCCGCAGATGCTCCCAGAGGCCACCGGTCCCGATCCCCACCACCCGGCCTCCCAGGACGTGACCACCGCCACTCCCCGCCCCCACGCCCGAGCACTAGGGTGAGGCGACCCGAGACCCGCACAGAGAAGAGCGCACTCCATGCCCGAAGCAGTCATCGTCTCCGCCGCGCGCACGCCGATCGGCCGCGCCAACAAGGGCTCGCTCAAGGACTTCCGTCCCGACGACCTGAGCGCCTTCGCCATCCAGGCCGCGCTCGACAAGATCCCCGCGCTGGACCCCACGACGATCGAGGACCTCTACCTCGGCTGCGGTCTCCCGGGCGGTGAGTCCGGCAACAACATGGCCCGGGTCGTCACCACGCTCCTCGGGATCGAGGTCCCCGGTGCCACCACGACCCGCTACTGCGCCTCCTCGGTGCAGACGACCCGGATGGCCTTCCACGCCATCAAGGCCGGCGAGGGCGACATCTTCGTCTCCGCCGGCGTGGAGACCGTGTCCCGCTTCGCCAAGGGCACCTCCGACCACTGGCCCGACACCAAGAACCCGAAGTTCGCCGACGCGCAGGTGCGCACCGACGAGGCGGCCAAGGGCGGCGGCGGGGCGTGGCACGACCCCCGCGAGGACGGCCTGCTCCCCGACATCTACATCGCGATGGGCCAGACCGCCGAGAACGTCGCCACCCTGCGGGGCCTGAGCCGCCAGGAGCTCGACGAGTTCGGCGTGCGCTCGCAGAACCTCGCCGAGAAGGCGATCAACGACGGCTTCTGGGCCCGCGAGATCACCCCGGTCACCCTGCCCGACGGCACCGTGGTCTCCACCGACGACGGCCCGCGCGCCGGCGTCACCTACGACGCGCTCTCGCAGCTCCAGCCGGTCTTCCGCCCCGACGGCGTCGTGACCGCCGGCAACTGCTGCGCCCTCAACGACGGCGCCGCCGCGGTCGTCATCATGAGCGACACCAAGGCCGCCGAGCTCGGCCTGAAGCCGCTGGCGCGGATCGTCTCCACCGGCGTCTCCGGCCTCTCCCCCGAGATCATGGGCCTCGGCCCGGTCGAGGCGACCAAGAACGCCCTGAAGCACGCCGGCATGAGCATCGGCGACATCGACCTGGTCGAGATCAACGAGGCGTTCGCCGCCCAGGTCGTGCCGTCCTACCAGGACCTCGGGATCGACATCGACCGGCTCAACGTCAACGGCGGCGCGATCGCGGTCGGCCACCCGTTCGGCATGACCGGCGCCCGGCTGCAGAACACCATGCTCAACAGCCTGGACTGGCACGACAAGACCACCGGCCTGATCACCATGTGCGTCGGTGGCGGCCAGGGCATGGCGCTCATCCTCGAGCGGCTCTCCTGATCCCAGCCCCGCGGCCCGACCGCACCTGCAGCACACGACGCGCCGACCGGCTCCCGGTCGGCGCGTCGCCGCGTCCGGCCCCAGGTGCCCCGGCACCGGGTACCCGTCGTCCTAGGATGCGCAGGTGCCCTACCGCGACCAGACCACCGAGACCCGTTGGCTGACGCCCGAGGAGCAGAAGGCGTGGCGTGCCCTGGTCATGGGGACCACGCTGCTCTTCGACCGGCTCGACGCCGACCTGCGTCGCTCCTTCGACCTCTCCCTGACCGAGTACGAGATCCTCGTGCGGCTCAGCGAGCGCGACGGCCGGCTCCGCATGGCCCAGCTCGCCGACGCCCTCGCCCACTCCCGCAGCCGGGTGACGCACACCGTGGCCCGGATGGAGAAGGCCGGTCTCGTCCAGCGCGGGGCCTCGCCGGAGGACGGCCGCGGCATCGTCTGCTCGATGACCGAGCAGGGCTGGGAGCTGCTGCGACGGGCCGCTGCCGAGCACGTCACCAGCGTGCGCACCAACCTGGTCGACCTCGCCGCCCCCGAGGACTTCGCGGCCGTCGCCCGCGTCATGGACGCGGTCTCGGACCGCCTGGTCGCCGGGCACCCGGAGGCGGAGATTCGCTGAAGGGCGAAGCCCTTCAGCGAATCTGATGGTGGTCGAGCGAGCGGCGCGACCGAGGGACGAGGTCGCGACCCGCGTGTCGAGACCCAGTCGCTCTACGGAACAGTCCGCCCATCAATCCCGCGTGAGCCGCCGGTGGGTGACCCGGTGCGGCCGGGCCGCCTCGGCGCCCAGGCGCTCGATCTTGTTCTCCTCGTAGGCGGCGAAGTTGCCCTCGAACCAGAACCACTTGGCGGGGTCCTCGTCGTCGCCCTCCCACGCCAGGATGTGGGTGGCGACCCGGTCGAGGAACCACCGGTCGTGGGAGGTGACCACGGCGCAGCCGGGGAAGTCGAGCAGCGCGTCCTCGAGCGAGGACAGGGTCTCGACGTCGAGGTCGTTGGTGGGCTCGTCAAGGAGCAGCAGGTTGCCGCCCATCTTCAGGGTCAGGGCGAGGTTGAGACGGTTGCGCTCACCACCGGAGAGGACGCCGGCCTTCTTCTGCTGGTCCGGGCCCTTGAAGCCGAAGGAGGCGACGTAGGCGCGGGAGTTCATCTCGAAGTTGGCGACCTTGATGAAGTCCAGGCCGTCGGACACGACCTCCCAGACGTTCTTGTTCGGGTCGATGCCGCCGCGGCTCTGGTCGACGTAGGAGATCTTGACCGTCTGGCCCACGGTGAGCTCCCCCTGGTCGGGCTGCTCCTGGTCGGTGATCATCCGGAAGAGCGTGGTCTTGCCGACGCCGTTGGGGCCGATGACGCCGACGATGCCGGCGCGCGGCAGCGAGAACGTCAGGTCGTGCATGAGCGTGCGGCCCTCGAACCCCTTGGTCAGGCCCTTGGCCTCGAGCACGACGTCACCGAGTCGCGGACCGGCCGGGATGTTGATCTCCGAGGTGTCGATCTTGCGCATCCGGTCGGCCTCGGCCGCCATCTCCTCGTAGCGGGCGAGGCGGGACTTGGACTTGGCCTGGCGCGCCTTGGGGTTGGAGCGGACCCACTCCAGCTCCTTCTCCAGCATCTTGGCGCGCTTGGCGTCCTTCTGCCCCTCGATCTTGAGGCGCTCCTTCTTGGTCTCCAGGTAGGTGGAGTAGTTGCCCTCGTAGGGGTGGGTCTTGCCGCGGTCCAGCTCGAGGATCCACTCGGCGACGTTGTCGAGGAAGTACCGGTCGTGGGTGATGGCCAGCACGGCACCGGGGTACGTCGCCAAGTGGCCCTCCAGCCACTGGACCGACTCCGCGTCGAGGTGGTTGGTGGGCTCGTCGAGCAGCAGCAGGTCTGGCTGCTGGAGCAGCAGCTTGCACAGCGCGACGCGGCGGCGCTCACCACCGGAGAGGTTGTCGACGATCGCGTCCGGCGGGGGGCAGCGCAGGGCGTCCATCGCCTGGTCCAGGCGGCTGTCGAGGTCCCAGGCGTTGGCGTTGTCGAGGTCGGTCTGCAGGTCGCCCATCTCGGCCATGAGAGCGTCGAAGTCGGCGTCCGGCTCGGCCATCAGCTCGCCGATCTCGTTGAACCGGTCCATCTTGGCCTTGATCTCGCCGACGGCCTCCTGCACGTTCTGCAGGACCGTGGTGCCCTCGGTCAGCGGCGGCTCCTGCTGCAGCATCCCGACGGTGGCCTCGGGGTCGAGGATGGCGTCACCGTTGTTGGCGTGCTCCAGGCCGGCCATGATCTTCAGCAGCGTGGACTTGCCGGTGCCGTTGGGGCCGACGACGCCGATCTTGGCGCCGTGCAGGAACGACAGCGTGACGTTGTCGAGGACGACCTTGTCACCGTGGGCCTTGCGGACGTTGCGCAGGGTGAAGACATATTCCGCCATGGTCCCCGAGCCTACCCACGGGGTCGGGGTGTCTCCGACCCCGGGGAGGGCTACGACCTCGCCGTCAGGCGGCCCGGCTGTCGCCGGAGTCGGCGCCGGTCCCGGGAGCGGCGTCGGCGCCGACCGCCCCGGCCGGTCCCTGCTCCTCGGCCCGCGCGGTCTCGCTGCCCTGCGCGGCGCGCTGGGCCCGGGTGAACAGCGAGGTACCCCGGTTGAGGTCGTGACCCACCGACTGGGCGTCGATCTCGAAGGAGGTCACCTCCACCCCTGCCGCGTTGACCCAGGTGGAGGCGCGCAGCCGCCCCACCACCACGACCGGGTCGCTGCGGCGCAGCGAGTGGGCGCAGTGCTCCCCCAGCGCCCGCCAGGCGTTCACCGTGAACCACTGCGTCGTGTCGTCACTCCACTCCCCCGTCGCCGGGTGGTAGCGCCGCGGCGTGGCCGCCAGCCGGAAGCTCGCCACGGGGGCGTTGCCCGCCCGCCGCAGCGACACCGGCCCGCCGATCCAGCCCTGCACGGTCACCGTCGTCTCGTTCAGCACCCTGGTCCTCCATCCCCGGGCTCGCCCGGACGTCTCGCGGGAGGCGGTCGCCCCACCGCGGACCACGGTGCCGGGGTCTGGGCGTCTGCGGGGGCGTCGCGACGGGCGCTGGGGAGCCAGGCGCAGGACCCGGGGCTGTGGAAGGTCGGAGGGCCGTCAGGCCAGGGCGCGGTCGAGACCCGTGCGGACGGCGGTGTACGCCGTCAGCTCGGCCTGGACTGGGGCCACGACCAGCTCGGCGGAGACCTCCGAGACCGCGGCACGCAAGCGGCCGTCGGCCTCGGCGGCCCGGCTGCGTGCGGTGGCCGAGACCAGCCCGCGGCACAGCAGCGCGAGCAGGACGCCCAGCACCACCCCACCGCCGAGCAGGAGCAGCGGCAGCGCGACCCCGCCGGCGCGGGGCAGGTCGGAGAGCCCGCCGGAGGCGAAGGCGGCCACGCTCCAGGCGGCACCGCCGAGGGCGGCGAGGACCAGCAGCCACTGGAGCACCCGCACGGCCCCGGCCCACACCGGCAGCCGGGTGGCGTCGAGGTCGACCCCGCGCACGGCGGTGTCGATCCGGTCGCCGACCTCGTCGAGGCGGGCGGTCGAGGCGGTGCGCACGGACTCCGCGAACGGGGTCGCGAGTCCCTGCGAGACGTCGTCGGCGAGGGCCCGGACCTCGGAGTCGATCCGGGCGCGCTGCACCGCGGTGGCCTGCGGGAGGGCGGTGCCCGACCCGCGCAGGGTGCGGGCGTCCGCCCCCAGGTCGAGCTCGAGCTTCTTGAGCGGGTCGGGGCGCAGGCGGCTGGTCCAGGAGACGAGCGGCCAGCCGGTGGCGCGGCCGGCCCGCCAGCGGGCGGATCGCTCCACGGCCTCGACGATCGCGGGCACGCCGGCGGCCTCGGCCAGCGCGGAGTCCAGGGCGGCGACCCGGTCGGCGGACAGGGTCCGCGTGGGCGCCTCGCCGGCGGCGGCGCGCAGCTCGGCGGCGGCGGCGCGCACGTCGGCCTCGATCCGGCCCGCGGTCATCCGCTTGTCGGCGACCCGCCGCCCGATCTCCTCGCGCAGCACGTCCAGGCCCACGCCATGCCGCGCAGAGATGGGGATGACGGGGACGTCCGGGATGCCGTCGGCGGCCAGCAGGCGGCGTACGTCCTCGACCATCGCGTCGCGGCGGTCCTCGGGCACGGTGTCGATGTGGTTGAGCACCACGACCATGACCTCGGAGTGGCTGCGCAGCGGCGCGAGGTAGCGGTCGTGGATGGCGGCGTCGGCGTACTTCTGCGGGTCCAGGACCCACACGAACATGTCGGCCAGGGCCACGAGCCGGTCGACCTCGAGGTGGTGGGCGACCTCGGTGGAGTCGTGGTCGGGCAGGTCGAGCAGCACGACGCCCTCGAGCGCGTTGGACTCCCGACGGGTGTCGAGCATCGAGTCGCGGGTGGTCTGGTGCCGGGGCGGGATGCCGAGCCACTCCAGCAGCTCGGCCGCGCCTTCGGTGCCCCAGACGCAGGCGGTCGCCCACGACGTGGTCGGACGGCGTACGCCGACGGCCGAGAGCTCCAGGCCGGTGAGGGCGTTGAACGTGGACGACTTGCCCGAGCCGGTCGCGCCGGCGATGCCGACGACCGTGTGGTGGGCAGAGAGCCGCAACCGGCTGGCGCCGCGGTCGACGACCGTCGCCGCGCGGTCGACCAGCTCGTCGTCGAGACGGCCGCGGGCGGCCTCCGTCGCGGTCGCGAGGCCCTCGATGCGGGCACCGACGTCGGTGCCCCGGGTGACCAGCTTTCTGGCCCCCTCCAGCAGCGACGTCATCGCTTCCTCACCGTCTCGGACATGGTGCCGCCCACCCTAGGGGGTCGGCACGAGGCGCGTGACATCACCTCGACCACTCTCGGACCCACCTCGTCGCCCGGCTCAGTGTTCGCGCTGGGCGCTGGAGAACCGGACGTCGTCGACGCGGCGGGCAGCGGCTCGCAGCTGCTCGGGGACCTCCGGGGAGAGGCCGAGCCCGTCGACCAGCGCGGTCCAGCGCGCCTGCTCGGTGGCCATCAGCCCGGTGACCCGCTCCTCGAGCATCAGTCGGGCACGCTCGGCCATCCCGCGCACGGCCTGGTCGCCGAAGACCGCCTCGAGCAGCTTCTGGCCCAGGGCGGCCGAGCCGCCGGCGATGCCGGCCTCGGCGCCGGTGAGACCGGCGGTGTGGGAGAAGACCACGACCATGAGCGCCACGGAGAGCCCGTTGACGCCGAGCGCCAGGAAGCGGGCGGTGGTGCGCTTGCCCTCTCCCTCGGCGCGGACCATGTCGAGCACGTCGGTCTGCCACTCGCGCACGGCCCGCTCGGCGCGGCGCCGCAGGTCGCGCGAGGCGCGGCCGAGCTCGGGACCGCCGGCGGCGAGCAGGGCCGCCCCGCCGGCCTGCTGCTTCCAGGCGCGCTCGGCGGCCTCGGCCGCCTGCTCGGCGTGCTCGAGGACCAGCAGCTCCAGGCCCGACTCGACCGCCACGGTCACCCGCTCGGCCTGCTGGGGCTTGCCCTTCACGGCGCCGACGACCCGGTCGCGCAGCCAGCCGACCTTGGTCTCCAGGGAGCGCAGCAGCTCGCCGGTGCCGACGAACTCCTGCCAGCGCGCCAGGATCTCGCCACGCATCAGGGTGCCGTCGGCGGTGGCGACCAGGGCGCGGTCGAGGGCGTCGGAGTAGGCCTGGTCGCTGAGCCGGCGCAGGTGCTCGGCGGCGTCCACCTGGGCGGCCGCCGCGTCGGCGACCGGGTGGACGTGGTGGGTCAGGGAACGGATCGCGCCGTCCAGGGTCTGGCGCACCACGGCGCCGCGGGCCCCGGAGTCCTCGGCCAGCGAGTCCAGCCAGCCCCGGACCTCGGCCACGTGGGCCGGTGGGAGCAGACCCTCCTCGTCGACGCTGCCCTCGTGCACCACGAACAGCGGGGAGTCCTTGAGCCCGCGGGCCGCCAGCATCCGCGCCAGGTGCGCGGCGACGGTCTGCACGGCCTCGGGGGCGGTGCGGTCGAGCACGATCGCCACGGCCGTGGAACGGTCGGCCGCCTGCTTGAGGAAGGTCCAGGGCACCTGGTCGGCGTACCTCGCGGCCGAGGTGACGAAGAGCCACATGTCGCCCGCGGCGAGCAGCTGCGCGGCCAGGGCCCGGTTGCGCTCGTCGACGGAGTCGACGTCCGGGGCGTCCAGCACGGCCAGGCCCTGCGGCACCGACTCCGTGGCCACCAGCTGGAGGCAGTCGGGGTCGTCGGTGCTGTGGTCGACGCGGCGCAGGTCGGGCAGCAACCGGTCCTGGCCGAACCAGTGGCCGTCGTCGGGGTGGTGCACCAGCACGGGCGAGCGCGTGGTCGGCCGCAGGACCCCGGAGGCGGTGACGCGGTGGCCGACGAGGGAGTTGACCAGGGTCGACTTGCCGGCGCCGGTCGAACCGCCGACGACGGCCAGCAGCGGCGCGTCCACGGTCATGACCCGCGGGATGACGTAGTCCTCGAGCTGGTCGACCATCTCGCGGTGGGAGGCGCGGACCGCCTCGACGCCGGGCAGGTCCAGCGGCAGCGTGGTCGCCTGCAGGGCGCCGCGCAGGCGCACCAGGGCGGTGATCATCTGTGCGTCACCGGCACCGACGTCGGTCGCGGCCTCGTGCCGGGCATTCACTGGGCACTCACTGGGCGCTCATGCGGGTCGGGACCACCTGTCCGGGGAAAGCGATGGAGGGGCGTACGGCGCGGATGAGGACCACGTGGTCGTAGCCGCGCACGGCGAAGTCTGGCGGTGGGGTGCCGCGCAGGTAGCGATGATGCAGGAAACCCAGCTCGACCGCTGCCTGTTGGTAGACCCGCATCGCCTGCTCGCCCTCCGGGCCGCCGTGCCTGCGGGCGAACGCGCGGGCCGTGCGCCGGGCCCGCAGGTCCACGACCCAGGCGATGTCGGTGGCCGGGAGCAGGCCGCGGTGGGCGGCGTCGGCCAGCGCGGTGACCAGCATCCGCTGCTCGTAGCGGCGCGCCCACAGGGCCAGCGCCAGCATGCCGGCCAGGGCCGGGACCATGAGCACCACGTAGACGACCACGAAGCCGCCGAAGCCGATGAAGGCCGAGCCGTTCCAGAGCGCGTGGGTGAGCACCGCCAGGAGGTAGCCGCCCAGGGGCGCCAACCAGCGCACCGCGCCGGACCGGCTCCCCACCGCGATGCCGACCCCGACGCCGATGAAGGTCGTGAAGAGGGGGTGGGCGAAGGGGCTGACCAGGCAGCGCAGGACGAACGTCGTGGTGAGCGCCTCGGTGCCGCCCGGACCCATGCCGGCAGTGCCGTTGTAGGCGGCGGCGAGGTAGAGGATGTTCTCGACGAAGGCGAAGCCGATCCCGACCATGCCGGCGTAGACGATGCCGTCGAGGATGCCGTCCAGCTCCGCGCGGCGCAGCCACAGGAGGAGCACGAGGAAGGCGCCCTTGCTCGCCTCCTCGGTGACGGGCGCGACCACCGCGAAGCTCGCGGCCTCGGTGACGCCGACGAACAGGCCGCCGATCCCCTGCACCAGCAGGGCTCCCGCGGTCGCCACGAAGCCGCCCCAGAGCAGGCCGAGCGCCAGCAGCGAGCGGGGCTCGGGCTCGTACCGGTCCAGCCAGAGGTAGCAGCCCACGAGCGGCCCGACCGGCAGCGCGGCCAGCACGGTCGCCAGCAGGAGCGAGGACGGCGCACCCGACAGGGCGAGCACGAGGAGCATCGGCAGCGCACCGAGGGCGACGAGCACGGTCACCACCACGGTGAACGCGACACCCTCGCGGCGGGACCTGACCATGCGCACGAGCCTATCGGCCGGTGGCGCGCCGACCCTCGTGCGGCTCGCGACAGGTGCCGCGCGGGCTCCCGACGACCCGTCCGCGGGCCGGTCGCCCGCGTCGTACAGTGGCCGGCATGAGCGAGGAGAGCACTGCGGGAACCACCGAGCAGGACGGCCGGCCGCGCACCGAGTTGCACGACCCCGCGGTCCCGGAGGCGTACGCCGCCTTCATGCGCACCGGCTGGGGCGACCGCGAGCTCGACCTGCCGCGCCACCCCGTGGCCGACCACGCCGCCCGCCGCCGCGCCGCCCTCTCCGAGGCCTTCCCCGGCGAGCGACTGGTGCTGCCCGCCGGCACCTACAAGGTGCGCAGCAACGACACCGACTACCGCTTCCGCGCCGACACCGCGCACGCCTACTTCTGCGGCAACCTCACCTCCGACGCGGTGCTGGTCGTCGAGGACGGCGAGGGCGTGCTCTACGCCCGGCCGCGCTCCTCGCGCGACACCGACGAGTTCTTCCGCGACCGGCAGTACGGCGAGCTGTGGGCCGGTCGCCGGCCCTCGCTGAAGGAGATCTCCGACTCCCTCGGCCTCGAGGTGCGCCACGTCGACGAGCTGGCCGGCCGCCTCGACGGTGGCGCCAAGACCCGCGTGCACCGCGGTGTGTCGCCGGCGGTCGACGCTCTCGTGGCCGGCGACTCCGCCCGCGACGACGAGCTCGCCCGGGTGGCCTCCGAGCTGCGGCTGGTCAAGGACGACTGGGAGGTCGCCGAGCTGCAGGCCGCCTGCGACGCCACCACCCTGGGCTTCGAGGACTCCGTCGCCGACTGGGAGAACGTCCTGCGCCACGGCGAGCGGTGGCTGGAGGGCACCTTCTTCCGCCGCGCCCGCACGATGGGCAACGACATCGGCTACGACTCCATCGTCGGCGGCGGCCGGCACGCCACGACGCTGCACTGGATCGAGAACTCGGGTCCGATCACCCCCGGCGAGCTGGTGCTGCTCGACATGGGCGTGGAGGGTCACAACCTCTACACCGCCGACGTCACCCGCACCCTGCCGGTCGACGGCACCTTCACCCCGCTGCAGCGCGAGCTCTACGAGCTGGTGCTGGCCGCGCAGGAGGCCGGTATCGAGGCGGTCCGTCCGGGTGCTGAGTTCCAGGCCCCGCACCTGGCCGCGATGACGGTGCTCGCGCACGGCCTCGCCGACATGGGGCTGCTCCCGGTCAGCGCCGAGGAGTCCCTGGCGCCCGACAACAAGACCTACGCGCGCTGGACCCTGCACGGCACCAGCCACATGCTCGGCATGGACGTGCACGACTGCGGTCGCGCGGCCCCCGAGGCCTACGCCAAGGGCACGCTGGCCGAGGGCATGGTGCTCACCGTCGAGCCGGGCCTCTACTTCCAGGAGGACGACCTGCTCGTCCCGGAGGAGCTGCGCGGCATCGGCATCCGGATCGAGGACGACATCCTCGTCACGGCCGACGGCTGGCGGAACCTCTCCGCCGCGCTCCCCCGCGCCGCCGACGACGTGGAGAAGTGGATGGCGGCGCGCACGCGCTGAGCGTCGTACGACGGGGGGGCGGGTCAGGCCGTCGGCAGGTCGATCCAGAAAGCCGACCCGCGCCCGGGCACCGACTCGGCGCCGATCGAGCCCCCGTCGCGCTCGGCGACGGTCCGCGCGAGCGGCAGGCCGAGCCCCGTGCCGGGCACCTCGAGGTGGAAGCGGACGAAGGGCTCGAAGGCCTCGTGCAGCTGCTCGGGCTCCAGGCCCAGCCCGGTGTCCCTCACGACCAGGCGCACCCGCGCCTCACCGCCCTCGCCGACCATGGGCTCGGCGCCCACCTCGACGCTGCCGCCGGGGCGGTTGTGCACGACGGCGTTGCCCACGAGGGTGGCCAGCACCTGCCGCAGCCCGGCGGGACGGGCGAGGGCCGCCAGCCCGTCCGGCACCGTGCTGGTCAGCGTCACACCGGCGCGGGCGGCGGGGACCCGGTGCCAGTGCAGGACGTCGGCGACGGCGCCGGCCACGTCGACCGGGACGCGGTTGTCCTCGCTGCCGAGCACCCGGGCGG
Organism: Nocardioides sp.; assembly: GCF_030149505.1. Lineage (GTDB taxonomy): Bacteria > Actinomycetota > Actinomycetes > Propionibacteriales > Nocardioidaceae > Nocardioides. Next base: position 42,296 of record NZ_JASBRN010000071.1, on the reverse strand, counting down.
TGCCGAGGAGGTCCTCGACGACGGCCAGGAGGTGCTCGGCCACGGCCAGGACCTGACCGGCGTCGCGGGCCACCCCGGCGGGGAAGTCGCCCGGCGGCTGCTGCTCGGCCTCGTCGGCCAGCAGCTCGGCGTACCCGATGATCGTGGAGACCGGCGTGCGCAGCTCGTGGCTGACGGTCGCGACCAGCTGCTGCTGCCGGGCGTGGGCCCGCTCGCCCACGTCCACCGCGTCGAGCAGCAGCCGCTGGTCGTGCTGGTGCCCGAGCAGGGCCGACAGCGCTGCGACCACGAGCCGGTAGTCGGCCAGCAGCCCCTGGGGCCAGGTCCCGGGGGTGCTGCGGGCGAGGGAGAACGAGCCGTACATGGCCTCGCCGCGCTGGAGCGCGCACGTGACCAGTGCGGCGGTGCCGCACGCCTCGAGCTCCTCGCGGTCGCGGGCACCGGCGACGGGTAGCCGGTCACGGTCGGGGACGGCGACGATCTCGTCACGCGCCCACTGGGAGACGTAGGGCATCGTCAGCGCGCCCTCGGGGCCCTCCCCGCCGGGAGCGGACCGGCACGGCGAGCCGGGCACCAGCCACTCGCGCAGCCAGACCCGGTCGCCCAACCGGGCCCACCCCGTCTGGTCGTCGGGCGGGGTGAGCGTGAGCGCGAGCACCACCATCTCGACCTCGTCGGAGGCGAGGAAGTGCTGGGCGACGAGCTCGCAAGCGGCCGCGACCGGGTCGCGGAAGGACAGGATCCGCCGGGACAGGGCGGCCGCCGATGCGGAGACGGGTCCCTCGTCGAGCTGCTGGAGGCCCTCAGGCGGTGCGGCGGTCACGTCATTCCTCGAGTGGCGATGGGCCCGGGAGGCAGCGCAGGCGCGCCGGCGACGGGAAGATGCCCCTAGTCTGGTCGATCCGTGCCGGTGTCACGAGAGTGACACGCCGCCCGAGGGCCCACCGTGCGAGCGCCGTGAGCTGGGCCAGGCCCAGGCTCCGTCCCGGGCAGGCGTGCGGTCCGGCGCCGAACGGCAGCCACGCCCCCGGCCGCACGTCGGTGCCGCACCACCGCGCCGGGTCGAACTCCTCCGGGTGGCTGGTGCCGGGCGGGACGTGTGCGTCGTCGAGGCCCAGCAGCAGCGGGCTCACCAGGACGACCGCGTGCGCCGGGACCCGGCCCGCGCCCACCGTGACGTCGCGGGTGGTCATCCGGGCGCTGACCCAGGTCGGCGGCCGCAGGCGCAGCACCTCCCAGACGACCTCGGCGGCGAGGCCGTGGTCGCGGGCGAGTGCAGCCGCCTCGGGGTGCTCGGCGAGCAGGACCAGCAGCCAGGCGCCGGCGGCGATCGGGACCTGGACCCCGGCCGCCAGCTCCACCGCGGCCACCGGCGGCCTCTCCACGTGGAGGTCGGCGAGCGCCCCCTCGAGCCCCTGGCGGGCCCGACGTTCCGCGCGCCGCACGCGGCTCCAGCGCACGGGCGGTCGGCCGGCGGCGATCACCGGGCCGAGGGAGTCGACCCAGGCCAGGACCAGCTCGGCGACCCGGTCCCGGTCGTCGGTGGCGAGCGGCCCGAGGACCGCGTCGGTCGTGGAGCGTGCGACCGGTGCGCGCAGCACCGTCATCGCCTCGGCGTCGGCCCCGCCCTCCCAGGCGGCGCACGCGAGGGCGAGCTCGGACCCGAAGGTGGCCAGGCCGCGGGCGACCTGGTCGGGACGCAGGCGCGGCAGCACCGGCTGGGGGCCCGTGGTGGCACGGCGCGAGACGTCGACGGGGAAGACGAAGGAGTCGGTGTCGGTGAGGACCCGCCGGGTGTCGGCGTTGGTCGTCACAAGGTGCGGCCCGTGGGGGCCGAGGAGGACGGGACCGGGTCGCCCGCGCGCGGCGAGGACGGCACCGAGGCGCCCGAGCGCCCGGGTGTCGCCTACGGCATCACCTGCGGTGTCGACCAGCCTCAGGGGCCGGGGCGCCACGCGTAGACAGCAGTGAGCTGACGGGCGGCGCGACGTGCGCGGAGCTTCGCGATCATGTGTGTACTTCCTCCCCTGTGAGTGCCGGGGCCGCAGACGTCGGACCCGGCCCGGAGACCCTCCTGTACCCCGGTGACGGGACAGTATCCCGGTGGTCCAGACCGCCGCAGGCGATACGCCCGATCAGGACCCGAGGACCCCGGTGATGAGCTCCTCCAGCTGCTGGCGGCGCAGCGGCTTGGGCAGTACGTCGTGGATCCCCAGCTCCTGCAGCAGCGGCCGCTTGTCGCCGGCCCACGCGCTGACGACCACGATCCGCACTCCGTGGGCGTGCTCGGGGTGCTCCTGCACCCAGCGCACGACCTCCTCGCCGGTCATCCGCGGCATCGACAGGTCGAGCAGCATCAGGTCGTAGCGGTCCCGCTGCAGCGCCTCGACGGCCTCGACCCCGTCCGCGGCCTCGTCGGCCTGGTGGCCCTGGCGATGCACCATCCGGGTCATGACCTCACGGATGTCCTCGGTGTCGTCGACGACGAGGAACCTCAGACGTCGGTCCGAGGCACCCGAGGTGGGGGCTTCCTGGGTCACGGGCGGATCGTACCCACCCGGGACCGCACCCACCCCCGGCATTCCTCCCCGTGGCAGCAACCGGTCGTGCGGGGGTTAACCTGACGCCCGCCCAGCCTCCGTAGCTCAGCTGGATAGAGCGAGTCACTTCTAATGACTTGGTCGCAGGTTCGAGTCCTGCCGGGGGTGCTCCGGACCCACGAGGTCAGATCAGCAGGTGGTGCGAGAGATCCCCCACCAGGTCGACGTGCATCGTGCGGCTCTCGAACCACCACGCGTCCTCGATGCGGTGGAAGGTGTCGTGGTAGCGCCCGGCGATGATCGGTTGCAGGGCGAGCGCCTCGGTCGCCTGGAGGACGGTGAAGCGGCTGCGGCAGGTCGCGGTGCCGGACTCGTCGTCGACCTCGAGGATCAGGTTGGTCGTGACGTGGTGGGTACGCGGCGTGCCGGTCTCCTCGTGGACGCGGGTGGTGGCGGCGTACAGGCGGCGCACCGCGTCGCGCCCCTCGAAGACCGTGTCCGGTCCGCCGCCCTCGACCCCGTGGATGCGGCCGTGCGTGAACAGCTCCGCCACCCCGTCGAGGTCGCCGGCGTCGATGCGCTCGGCATAGGTGTGGACCAGGTTCTCGATGACGCGGGCGCTGTCGGCGCCGGGAGCGGCGGGCACGTCCGCAGGATAGGGGTCGCCGTGCACTCGCGTGCACACTCGTTCACCCCGTCGGATGGACCTGGGCCGAGGACCGGGACGTAGGTTCGGGCCACCCGTCGTCGGCGGGACTCGGGCGAAGGGACGACTCGTGCCCCAGCACTGGCAGCAGCACCCCTCGTGGGGACGGGGTCCGGCCCTCGACCTGCGGACGGGCGGGCAGGCGTGGGAGCGCCTCGTGGTCGTCTCGGCCCACCCCGACGACGAGAGCCTGGGCGTCGGCGGGCTGATCGCGCACGCCCACCGGGCCGGGATCGGCGTCTACCTCGTGCTCCTCACCGCCGGGGAGTCCTCGCACCCGCCCGCCGAGCACTGCTCCCGGCACTCGCTGGCCACCCGGCGCCTCGCCGAGATGGACGCAGCCGTCGACCTGCTCGCACCTGGCTCCCCCGTCGTCTTCCTCGGCGCGCCCGACGGCGGGGTGGCCGACGTCGAGGAGGAGGTCGTCGCCGCGCTCGGCGAGATCGTCGGCGAGGGCCACGGCACGCTCCTGGTCGCACCCTGGCGCGGCGACGGGCACCCCGACCACGACGCCGCCGGGCGGGCCGCCGCGCGGGTGGCCGCAGCCAGCGGGGCCCGGCTCGTGGAGTACCCGCTGCTGATGTGGCACCACCTGCAGCCCGACGAGGCACCGTGGGAGCAGATGGCCGTGCTGCGCCTGGACCAGGCCTCGCTGGAGATCAAGCTCGCCGCGATCCGGGCGCACGCCTCCCAGATCCGCGGCGCGGGCGGCGCACCGGCCCCGCTGGACGGGCACTTCCTCGGCCACTTCACGGTGCCGCTCGAGCACCTCGTGCTCTCCACCGAGCCGGCTCCTCCGCCTGCCCGTGGCCAGGACCCGGTCGAGGCGGGTCAGCCGGCGTAGGCGTCGATCTCGGCGAGCAGCCGACGGCGTACGTCGTCGGGGGCGAAGGAGGCGCGCACCGAGGTCCGGGCCAGCTCCTTGACGCCCTCCTCGTCGAGGGCGAGCAGGTCCGCGGCGATCTCGTACTCGCGGTTGAGCGTCGTGCCGAACATCGGCGGGTCGTCCGAGGCGATCGCCACCGTCACGCCGGCCTCGACGAAGCGCGGCAGCGGGTGCTCCTCGATCCGCGCCACCGCCCGGGTCGCGAGGTTGGAGGACGGACACACCTCCAGCGGTACGCCGGTCTCCGCGAGGTGCGCCAGGAGCGCGGGGTCCTGCGCGGCGCTGGTCCCGTGGCCGATGCGCTCGGCACCGAGCTCGTGCAGGGCGTCCCACACCGTGCCCGGTCCGGTCGTCTCCCCCGCGTGCGGCACCGAGCGCAGCCCGGCGGCCCGGGCGGCCTCGAAGTGCGGGCGGAACTGCGGCCGCGGCACCCCGATCTCGGGCCCACCGAGACCGAAGCCGACGAGCCCGTCGCTGCCGTGCCGCAGGGCGTACTCCAGCGTCGCGTCGGCAGCGGGAAGACCGGCCTCCCCGGGGATGTCGTAGACCCAGCGCAGCACCAGGCCGAAGTCGCGCTCGGCCGCGACCCGGGCGTCCTCGAGCGCCTCGGTGTAGGCCTCGATCGGCATCCCGACGCCGTCCTCGTGGGGCCGCACCGAGGTGTAGGGCGTGCACGTGAGCTCGGCGTAGCGCAGCGATTGACCGGTCGCCATCTCGCGGGCGACCTCGTAGGTCAGCACCCGCACGTCCTCGGGGGTGCGGACCAGGTCCACGACCGCGAGGTAGACCTCGATGAAGTGCGCGAAGTCGCGGAACTCGAAGAAGCGGGCCAGCTCCTCGGGGTCGGCGGGGACGGTGCCCGGGTGGCGGCGCGCGAGCTCGGAGACGATCCGCGGTGAGGCCGAGCCGACGTGGTGGACGTGCAGCTCGGCCTTGGGCAGAGCGGCGATGAAGGCGGGGTCGACGGCCACGGGTCAGGCCACCGCGTCGCGGACGGCCTGGATGATCTCCTCGGGCGAGCCCTGGACGACCTGGCCGTCGACCAGCACGGTCGGGGTGCCCTGCACGCCGGCCTCCTGGGCGGCCTGGGTGGCGGCGTCGACCCAGTCGCGCATGGTCTCCTCGAGGATGCCCTCGGAGACCTCCGACTCCTCGGCGCCCGCCTCGACCGCGAGGTCCAGCAGCGCCTGGTTGTCCGGGAAGGGGCCGGACTCCGACGGCTGGTTCTCGAAGAGCAGGTCGTGGAAGGTCTTGGCGACCTCGGGGCCGGACTCGGTCAGGACGACCGCGAAGGCGTTGACCGCCCGCGGGCTGTAGTCGCTGATCCGCTCCAGCAGGTTGAAGGGGCGGTACTCCACGAGCACCTCGCCGTCGGCGGCCAGCTCCTCGAAGGGCTCGCGGCTGGCCTCCTCGAGGTCGCCGCAGAACGGGCAGAGGAAGTCCTCGTACACGATCACGTCGACGGGGGCGTCGGGGTCGCCCATCGTCACGCCGTACTCGCTGCTGCCCGCGGGGGTGGCGGTGACGTCCGAGGAGCCGTCGGTGGCGCGGACGAAGAGGAACGCGGCTCCCACGATGAGCACCATCGCGACGACGACGAGCGTGACCGAGCGGATGGTGCGGCGACGCTCGGCGGCCTTCTGCGCCTCGCGGGCGGCCTGGGCGCGGGCCGCACGCTCCTCGGCTCGGGCGCGGGAGTTCTTCGACATGGCTCCGAGGGTAGGAGGTCGGGCTGAACCAGCGCTGAGAGGACCCCGCGTAGGGTGTCACCCCATGACCGACCGACTCGTGTGGATCGACTGCGAGATGACCGGGCTCGACCTCGGCGCCGACGCCCTGATCGAGGTCGCCGCACTGGTCACCGACTTCGACCTCAACGTGCTGGGCGAGGGCGTCGACGTGATCGTGCGCCCCCCGGCGGAGGCGCTGGAGCAGATGATCCCCTTCGTGCGGGAGATGCACGAGAAGTCGGGCCTGCTCGAGGAGCTCGAGGGCGGCCTCGACCTCGCCGAGGCCGAGCGCCAGGTCCTGGACTACGTCCGCCAGCACTGCCCCGACGGCAGCCGCCCCCCGCTGGCCGGCAACACCGTCGCCACCGACCGGGCGTTCCTCGCCCGGGACATGCGCGAGCTGGAGGGCTTCCTCCACTACCGGATCGTCGACGTCTCCTCGATCAAGGAGCTCTCCCGCCGGTGGTTCCCGCGGGCCTACTACGCCGCGCCCGAGAAGCGCGGCAACCACCGTGCGCTGGCCGACATCCAGGAGTCGATCGAGGAGCTGCGCTACTACCGGGAGGCGGTCTTCGTGGCCACCCCCGGCCCCGACACCGACACCTCGCGCGCGATCGCTGCCCGGCACGGTGGCGCGCTGACGGGCCTGGGCCAGACGGCCGCCGACGCAGAGGTGGCGTCGGATTCGGTGACTGCCCCCTAGTCCCCTACACTCGTCCCCGGTCCGGCCCTGCCGGCCCGTGGTGGGTGTAGCTCAGCTGGTAGAGCATCGCGTTGTGGTCGCGAGGGTCGCGGGTTCAAGCCCCGTCACTCACCCCATGTGCACGAGCCCCTGACCCGTGAGGGTCAGGGGCTCGATGTGTCCTGGAGCAGTCAGGCGGGGACCTGGCCGAAGGACCCGCGCTGGAAGTCCTGGTAGGCCTGGAGCACCTCGGCCTTGGTGTTCATCACGAACGGACCGGCCCACGCCAGGGGCTCGCGGATCGGCTGGCCGCCGACGACGATGACCTCCATCTTGGGCGAGCGTCCCTCCTGGGTGCGGTCCGCGGAGACGGTGAGGTAGTCACCGGCCCCCATCGCCGCGGTCTGCCCGGTGCGGATCGGCCGCTGCTCGGTGCCGACGGTGCCGCGGCCGGACAGGACGTAGACCAGCGCGTTGTGCTCGACGGTCCACGGCAGCTCCAGCTGCGCGCCGGGCTCGATGGTGGCGTGCACCAGCGTCATCGGGGTGTACGTCGAGCCGGGGCCCTCGTGACCGTCGACCGACCCGGCGATGACCCGCACGAGCGCGCCGGCGTCGGCGCTGGTCACCAGGGCCACCTCGCGCGAGCGGATGTCCTGGTACTTCGGCGCGTTCATCTTGGCCGAGCGCGGCAGGTTCACCCACAGCTGGATGCCGTGGAACAGGCCGCCGCTCATCACCAGCGACTCCGGCGGGGCCTCGATGTGCAGCAGGCCACTGCCGGCGGTCATCCACTGGGTGTCACCGTTGGTGATCGTGCCGCCACCGCCGTGGGAGTCCTGGTGGTCGAAGGTGCCGTCGATGATGTAGGTGACGGTCTCGAAGCCGCGGTGCGGGTGCCACGAGGTGCCCTTGGGCTCGCCCGGCGCGTACTCCACCTCGCCCATCTGGTCCATCATGATGAACGGGTCGAGGTGCTGCAGGTCGATGCCGGCGAAGGCGCGGCGCACCGGGAAGCCCTCGCCCTCGTAGCCCTGGGGGGCGGTGCTGAGCTGCCACACGGGGCGCGGCTGGTCGCCCAGCCCCGGCGCCTCCAGGCGCGGCAGGACGGTGAGGTCGTCGACGGTGATCGCAGGCATGGTGGGCACCTCTCGGGCAGGGGATCGTGCTGGTCCCAACGGTAGTTGAATGTTGGATATTCCGGCAGCGCTGGTTGCCCGCCGGGCCCCTCAGACCAGCGCGGGCAGCTCCACCCAGAACGTCGTGCCCTCCCCCTCCGCGCTCGCCACCCGGATGCTGCCGCCGTGCTGGAGCACCACCGCGTGGGCGATCGACAGTCCGAGTCCGCTGCCCGGGATCGCTTGGCGCTGGGCGTTGGAGGATCGGAAGAAGCGCGAGAACAGCAGCTCCTGCTCCGCGACCGGGATCCCGATGCCGGTGTCGCTGACCTGCAGGGTCGTCCCGTCGTCGCCGGTCGCCAGCCCCACGTCGACCCGACCCCCTCGGGGGGTGAACTTGACCGCGTTGGCCACGAGGTTGACCACGGCCCGCTCCAGCAGGTCCCGGTCGCCGAGGAACGGCACCGGGTCCTCGGGCAGGTCGACGGCGAGGCCCAACCCGCCGGTCTCGGCGGCGGGCGCCACCACCTCGCACACTGCGGTCACCACCTGGCGCAGGTCCACGACCCGGGGCGCCAGCTTCAGGCCGTCCTCCTGCAGGCGCGAGAGCGTGAGCAGGTCGTCGATCAGCGCGAGCAGCCGCTCGGCGTTGCGCGAGACCTTCGCCAGGGCGCCGTGCTGCGGGGCCTCGAGGTCACCGAACTCGCCGTCCAGCAGGAGCTCGAGGTAGCCGTGGATGCTGGTGATCGGGGTGCGGAGCTCGTGGCTGACCGACGACACGAACGCGTCCTTGACCGAGTCGACCTCCTGCATCCGCTGCAGCGCCGAGCGCAGCGCCTCCTCGGCCTCGACCCGGTCGGTGACGTCCTCGGAGGTGGAGAGGTAGCCGATGACCTCGCCCGCCTCGTCGGTGAGCCGGCTCAGCGTCATCGAGTGCGTGCGCGCGACCCCGTCGGCGCGGAGGAAGACCATGTCCACCCCGGCCATCGCGTGCTCGAGCATGTGGTCGGCCAAGGCCTGCAGGGTCGGCTCGACACCCAGCTCGGCAGCCTTGACGGCGATCGTCTCGCGGCTGTGGAAGATCAGGGTGCTCCTCCCCATGACCTCCTCCGCGGCGTAGCCGAGCATCCGCTCAGCACCGGGGTTGAACAGGGTGATGCGACTGTCACGGTCGGCGCCGATGATGGCGACCCCGGTGGTGCTGCTCACGATCCGGTCGAGGGTGTCGCGCTCGGCGCGGGCCACGCGCGCCGCCTCGATGCTCTCGCCCACGCGCAGGATGAGCGGCACGACGATGAGCGCGCACACCGCGGCGAACGCCGCCAGCAGCACCCCGCGCATGTCCCGCGGGAGGTCGTGCAGCACCGGCGCCGCCGCGAACGGCCCGTGCCCGTCGGTCGTCAGCAGCACGGCGAAGGCCAGCAGCAGCACCATCTGCGCCAGCGCCTCGCGAGCGCCGATGCGCAGGGCGCTCCAGGCCAGCAGCGGGATGAGCACGAACACCACCGACGGCAGGTCGCCGGGCCAGAAGACCAGCGGCGCGGCGACGGCGATGCTCGCCCACTGCAGCAGGTGCTCCCCGCGCCCTGCGATGTCGGAGTGCTGGGGCAGCTGCGCCCAGAGCGGTGTCAGCACCAGGTGCGAGGCCAGGTGGGCGGTGCCCAGCCCCAGCGCGACGTACGCCGGGTCGCCGTAGTCGGCCAGCCACGACGTGACGGCCCCGCCCGTGGCGCCCACGGCACCGGCGAGGAAGCACGTGCTCACCCAGCGGCGCAGGTCGCTGTCGTCAAGCAACCGCCAGGTGAGGCCGCGGCCGCGGGAGAGCAGCCACCAGACCAGCGCCACCTCGACGGTGATGGTGACGGCGTACCCCACCGCCACCTCGGGTGGGCGCCCGCCGAGGCCGACGCTGAGCAGGGCCAGCCCGAGCACGGGCGGCAGCAACCACGGCGCCACTCGCCGCGGGCTCCACAGCAGCGCGCCGGCAGCCGCGCCGACCGGCCAGATGCCGATGACCTTGCCGTCGTCGGGTGCCGCGGAGACCGCGAGGAAGCCCGTGACGGCGGTGACGAGCAGCAGCAGACCCGCGCGAGCCCGCCAGGAGTCCCGCCACGCGCGCAGGAGGCGCGCCGGGACCGACGGGTCCCCTGCCGGCCCCCCTCCCGGGCCGCGCGACCTGCTGAGCATCCGTGCTCCCTCTCCCTGCAGCGCCCACCGCGCACACCTATGACAGCACCTCGGGGCAACCGGCACCATCACCGACGCTCCCGCAGGTGCGGCGTGGCCGGTGTCGCCGGTCAGTGGCTAGGTTGGCGCGATGAGCAGCGGGAACCCAGCACGGAACCACTACGACGTCGTGGTCGTCGGCGGCGGTCACAACGGCTTGGTCGCGGCGGCCTACCTCGCCCGGGCCGGGGTCTCGACCCTGCTGCTCGAGCGGCTCGACCACACCGGTGGCGCAGCGATCTCCGCCCAGGCCTTCCGGGGCCACCCGGTCCGGCTCTCGCGCTACTCCTACCTCGTCTCGGTCATGCCCGACGCCCTCATGGCCGACCTGGACCTCGACGTCACGCTGGTCTCGCGCCGCACCGCCTCCCACACCCCGACCCTGCGCGACGGCGTGCCCTCGGGGCTGCACGTCGAGCGACACGAGGGTGCCCGCACGCGCGAGTCCTTCGCCGCGCTGACGGGCGGTGAGGAGGAGTACGCCGCGTGGCAGCGCTTCTACGCCGAGGTCGGGACGCTCACCCAGGCGCTGGCGCCGACGTTCCTGCAGCCGCTGCCCTCCGAGGCCGACCTGCGCGGCCAGGTGGACCCGGTCATCTGGCGCGACCTCGTCGAGCGTCCGCTGGGCGAGGCCGTGGAGCGGCGCTTCCATGACGACACCGTCCGGGGCGTGGTCGCGACCGACGCGTTGATCGGCACCTTCGCCTCGCTGCACGATCCGTCGCTCGTGCAGAACCGGTGCTTCCTCTACCACCTGGTCGGCAACGGCACCGGGGAGTGGCGGGTGCCCGTGGGCGGCATGGGTGCGGTGACCGACGGCCTGCTGCGCGCGGCGACCGCCGCCGGGGCCGAGGTCCTGACCGAGGCCGGCGTCTCGGCGATCACGCCGGGCGTCGACGGCGTGGAGGTGACCTGGCACGGCCCCGCCGGGAGCCGCTCGGTGACCGCCGGCCGGGTGCTCTCCGGCGTGGCCCCCTGGGTGCTGCGGATCCTGCTCGGTGAGGGCGAGCACCCCGAGAAGCCGGTCGGCGCGCAGCTGAAGATCAACCTGCTGCTGGAGCGCCTGCCCCGGCTCCGCTCGGGCGTGGACCCCACCGAGGCCTTCGCCGGCACCCTCCACCTCGGCGAGGACTACTCCGAGGTCGAGCGGGCCTACGCCGAGGCCGCGGCCGGCCTGGTGCCGACCACGATGCCGGGCGAGGTCTACTGCCACTCCCTGACCGACCCGTCGATCCTGGGCGACGCCCCCGCCGGCACGCACACGCTGACCTACTTCGGGCTGCACACGCCCTCCACGCTCTTCGACGACCCCGCGACCCGCGAGGAGCGCAAGGCCCTGGCCGTCGAGCGGGCGCTGGCCGAGCTGGACCGGCACCTGGTCGACCCGATCGCCTCCGTCGTGGCCACGGATGCCGACGGGCGGCCCTGCATCGAGGCGAAGATCCCCCAGGAGATCGAGGCCGACCTCGCCATGCCCGGCGGGCACATCTTCCACGGCGACCTCGAGTGGCCGTGGGCCCCGGCCCGCGCGCTGCTCGACTCACCGGCGGCCCGGTGGGGCGTGCAGACCGACCACGACCGCGTCCTGCTGTGCGGCTCGGGTGCGCGTCGCGGCGGCGCCGTCTCCGGGCTGGGCGGCCACAACGCCGCGCAGGCGGTGCTCGAGTCGATGTGACCACCGCCGCGGCCCCCGCGACCTCTGTCGATTTCTCGCCGAGGCCGCCCGCTGGTAACGTTCACGTCGCTTCACCGGGCGCCATTAGCTCAATTGGCAGAGCAGCTGACTCTTAATCAGCGGGTTCGGGGTTCGAGTCCCTGATGGCGTACCACCGCAGAGCCCCAGGTCGTCGACCTGGGGCTCTCGCCGTTCCCGGACCTGGTTCCGCGACCTGGTGCGACCGGTCCGGACCGCTGCGGCACGCAGGGCTGTTCCGACCCCGGGAGCGCCGCGGCTGTGCTGCACTGGTGCGTGGGAGCAGGCGCGCGCCCCACCGGGGTCGGGTGCCGAGGAGGTCGTGCGGTGGGAGCCGCACGGCCCAGGAGGGAGAGGTCCGTCATGGATCCGACGTTGTACGACCACCTCGGTGGTCGCGACGCCATCGAGCTCGCCGTGCGCGGGCTCTACGCCCGGCTGCTGGAGGACCCCGGGATCGCGCCGGTCTTCGACGGGGTGGACCTCCTGCGCCTGCGCAGCCACATGACCTCGTTCCTGTCCGCGGCCCTGGGCTCCGGCCTGGTCCACGTCGGCCGTGACCTGCACGAGGCCCACGCGGGACTGCACATCACCGACGCCATGTTCGACGCGACGGTCACGCACCTCGTCGACGTCCTGGAGTCCCTCGCGGTCGCCGACGAGCTCGTCACCCGGGTGCTCGCCACGATCGCGCCGCTGCGCCTGCAGGTCGTGCACGGCAGCGCGCTCGTCTGAGCCCCGACCCACGCTGGGGCACCGCGGACCGTGGGGGGTGGCCCACCGTCGTACGTCGCCGGGCAGACTGGCCGCGTGACGCTCGCACGCACCCTGGCCCGGCTCGCCCTCGGCTCCGCAATGGTCTTCGCGGGCACCGCGCACCTCACCTTCGCGCGCGCGGAGTTCCAGGCCCAGGTGCCGGACTGGTTCCCGGTCGACGAGGACCTGACCGTCCTCGGCTCCGGGGTGGTGGAGATCGGCCTGGGTGCCGCCCTCATCGCGGCCCCGCGGGCCCGACGCCCGGTGGTCGGCGGGCTGCTGGCGGCCTTCTTCGTGGCCATCTTCCCGGGCAACATCGCGCAGTACGTCGAGGGCACCGACGCCTTCGGCCTCGACACCGACACCAAGCGGCTCGTGCGGCTGTTCTTCCAACCGGTGCTCGTGGTCCTCGCGCTGTGGACGGGCGAGACGCTGCGCCGCCGGAGCTGAGCGGGCAACGGCCGCCGGCGGGCCCGAGGGCCGCTCAGCCGCGCCGGGGACGGACGGCCTGCGTGACCAGCCCGGTGGCGGCGTACAACGTGCGGAGGGTCTCGCCGTCCGGCGACTGCGCGGGAGCCCGGAACGAGCGGGCCTCGACGACCAGGCCGCCATCGGCGGTGGCGCCGAGGTAGGACAGGAAGCCGGCGTCGTCCCGGACCGGGGCCCAGCCCAGCGAGGCCAGCGACTGGCACGCGTGGTCCCAGGCCGCGACGTGCAGCGAGCTGCCGTCGAGCACGACGTCGTCCTCGGGCCGGGGGCAGACGACCAGGCCGTAACCGCTCGCGGGGTCGAGGTGCGCGGTGTGGAAGGAGTCCAGCGACATCGTGGGGAGCACGGCGGGCCTCACGCGACCTGGAAGAAGCCGGCGTCGCCCAGCAGGTCGGCGCACCGCGCGCACAGCCGGACGTCCTCGGCCCAGGGGTCCTCGGCGGAGCGGCCACGACGACCCTCGACGACCGCACGGACCGGCTCGACGTGGTGGGTGGAGCTGCACCAGCCGCGGACCTCGCGGGCGGCAGAGGCCGCCTGCGCGGGCTGGGAGCGCCGGGGCCCGGGGACGTCGCACACGTCGGCGACCGACGCGCTGCCGCGCAGGGTGCGGCCGTCGACGCGCGAGGCCAGGCCGTGGGCGACGAGAGCGTCGGCGACCTCGGCGGAGCGGACGGTGAAGTCGAAGCCACCGCGGGCCGAGCGGTGCGCGTGGGCGAGCACGGCGGCGTCGATCCAGGTGCCGCCGGCCCAGGCGCCGGACACCTCGACGGTGCGGGTGGCCATCGTGACCGTGGTGCTCATCGCGGGCCTCCCTCCAGGCGCTGGTGCGGTGTGCTCGGGACAACGAGCACCGCTCCGGGAGGTCACGCCACCGCGGCGGAGGGGTCCGGAGGTGGTACGGACCAGCTCGACCACCCGTCGGGCCAGCCCGCGCCCGCGGTCCTCCTGCACGAAGGGGCTGCCCACGAGCCGCGCGTGCGGCAGGACCTGCGCTGCGGGGACATGCGCGATCAGTCGGGCCGGGAGCGAACGGCGCGGCGTACGCCGCGCGCTCGGCCGGCGAGGGCCGGACGACGGCTCGGGAGCCGGTTTGCTCAAGGAAGCCTCAAGATTGCCGCACGACGGCTCAAGGTCTCCCCAAGTCCCTTCCCACGGGCGCGGGCCGCTGTCACGGTCCTCTCATGGTCCTTCGCAGCCTGCTCGCCACCACCGCCGTCGCCGGCGTCCTCGTCGGCGGCCTCGTGGCCGGTGCCACCGCGGCCGACGCGGCGCCGAGCGGCAGCAGCCAGGGCAACTGCCCCGACGCCCTTCCGGTCCCGGGCAGCTCCGACTCCCTGCTCGTCGACGCACCCGCCGGCCAGGTGATCACGGGGTACTGCGTGAAGTCCGCCGGGCTGAAGGGCACCACGGGCGCTCCGGAGACCGTCGTCCTCGCGACCCCCGTGAGCTCCCTGGTGCTGCGGCACACCGAGGGAGGCAACCTCACGCACTACACCCTCTTCACCGCGCCGGTCGCGACGGAGCCCGAGGAGCCCACCGACCCGGAGCAGCCGCCCGTCGGGCCGACCGACCCCGAGACCCCGGAGCAGCCGCCCGTCGGCCCCACCGACCCCGAGGAGCCGGTCGACCCGGAGACCCCCGAGGAGCCGGTCGAGGAGCCCGAGAGCACCCCGAACCCGCCGGTCACCACGCCGGGCGGCGGCTTCGACTGGGACTGGACCTACGAGACCCCGGGCTGTGACGGCCTGGTCGTGGCCTACCCGAGCAACATCCCCGCGGGCCAGTCCAACGACGTCAACATCCGCCTCATGACGGACCAGGGCGAGATCACCCTGAACTACCACCTGGACCAGGGCACCTGGTCGGGCACGACCGCCTTCGTCTACAGCCAGCACCGCCTGTGGCCGGCCAACGTGACGTCGTACGCCGTGGTCTGGACGCAGGTGGGCGGCACCAACTACCACTGGCAGGGCGCGGTCGAGTGCGCGCTCGGCGAGCCCTCGCCCACGACCGGCGCCCGCAACGGGTACGCCGTGGTCAAGCCCGGCACCGGCGGCACCGGCACCGTGCCCGGGGAGCCCGCCGCGGACCTCGTGGCCGGCTACCGGTCCGGCACCACCACGCTGGCCCGCGGCCAGCGGCTCGGCGCCGACACGATCGTCGTGACGGGCCTCGAGGGCCGCACCCTGGAGCTGCAGCGCCTGAGGAGGGGCGCCTGGAGCACCGTCGGCACCGTCGCCACCGCGGACGGCACCGCCACCGTGACCTACCCGAAGCAGGCCAAGCGCGGCAGCGTCGGCTACCGCCTCGTCGCCGGCGACTGGACCAGCGAGGTCCTCACCGTCCGGGTCCGGTGACCGATCTTCCCGCGCCCCGTGGGGGCGGCGCGGGAGCATGACGCACCTCTGGGGAGGGAGTGCGCCAGACCGCGCCCCGGGCGACCACCGTGTCGTCCGGGGCGCGGTGGTGCCTGCGGGGGTCGAGCCTGCCGACGGCGTACGTCGGCGTACGTCGGCGGGCGTCGGCGGCTAAAGGTAGAGGCCGGTGGCCTGGTCGCCGACCCGCTCGGCGGCGACGGCGTGGACGTCCCGCTCGCGCATGACGACGTAGAGCTCGCCGTGGACCTCGACCTCGGACTTGTCGTCGGGCTCGAAGAGGACCCGGTCGCCCGCCTGCACGGCCCTGGCGTGCGGGCCGACCGCGACGACGCGGGCCCAGGCCAGACGGCGTGCGCCCATGGCGGCGGTCGCGGGGATGACGATGCCGCCGGAGGAGCGACGCTCCCCCGCCTCCTTGTCGACCTCGACGAGCACGCGGTCGTGCAGCATCTTGATCGGGGTGCCGTCACCCACGGCGCAGCCCTAGCTCGTGATCTTGCGGACCAGCACGAACGCCACGACCACCCCGGCGACCGCACCCACGGTCTTGAGGATGTTGTCGGTGCGCGGCTGACCGGTCTGCACGTCGACGTAGTGCGCCTTGATCGTCCAGATCTCCCGTCCGACGATCGTCTTGGGGCTGGTGCGGTGCAGGAGCTGGTCGATGGTGCCCGCGAGGCGCTCGCGGGTCTCCTCGATCTCGCGCTCGAGGGCGCTGGGGTCCGGACTCACGCGCAGCAACCTACCAACCCCGACGCCCCTGCCCGGGTGGTGTCCTTGGCTAAGGTCACGCGCATGAGCGAGACCCCCCGCCTGAGCCCTGGCGACACCGCCCCCGACTTCACCCTCACGGATGACACCGGCGCCGACGTGAGCCTGTCCTCGCTGCGCGGCCGCAAGGTGATCGTCTACTTCTACCCGGCGGCGATGACCCCCGGCTGCACCAAGCAGGCCTGCGACTTCACCGACTCGCTGGAGTCGCTGCAGGCCGCCGGCTACGAGGTGCTCGGCATCTCCCCCGACAAGCCGGAGAAGCTGGGCAAGTTCCGCGAGAAGGAGTCGCTGGGCATCCGGCTGCTCTCCGACCCCGACCGCGAGGTCATGACGGCCTACGGCGCGTTCGGCGAGAAGAAGATGTACGGCAAGGTCGTCCAGGGCGTCATCCGTTCCACCTTCGTCGTCGACGAGGAGGGGGCGATCGAGGTCGCGCAGTACAACGTCAAGGCCACCGGCCACGTCGCCAAGCTGCGCAAGGACCTCGGGCTCGACGCCTGAGCGGACCCCGCGAGGGTCGGGCCCGGGCTAGCGTGGTCGGGTGCGCCGCACGCTGACCCGGCACCCGCACCCTCCGGTACGCCGGTGGGCGGCTGCCGCGCTGTCCGTGGCCGCCCTGGCGCTGGTGGCGGCCGGGTGCGGCGGCGACGGGACCGAGGCGCCCGCCGCGACCGGCTCCAGCAGCGCGCCCGAGGTCGTGCCCCACCCCGACCGCCTGGTCCTGCACCTCGACCAGAACCGCATCCTCCGCCTCGGCCGGACCATCACCGTGCAGGTCCTCGACGACGCCGAGGGCCCCGTCACCGTGGCCCGGGCCGAGGTCTCCTCGGACCGCTTCGACCCGGTGACCTGGACCGGCGAGGAGACCTTCGAGCAGCAGCTGCAGCTCGAGCTCGCGCTGCCGCCGACCCGGTGCGGCTCGGGGTCGGACGCCGACGTGACCCTCACCTACCGGATCGGCGGGGGGCCCTGGGTCCGCTCCACCTCCACCGCCACCGACCTCTACGGCTCCGTGGGGCAGCTGATGGACCGCGACTGCGCGGAACCGACGTTCACCGAGGCCGCCGAGCTGGAGCTCGGCCGGCACGAGGTCGTCGGGACCGGTCGTGGCTCGCGCTTCCTGCTGCCCGTGAGCATCCAGGCGACCGGCGAGCGACCGGAGGTCGCCTTCGCGGGGTTCGAGAGCACGGTGCTGTTCACCGTGGCCGGCACCTCGGGCCTCTTCCCCGACGTCGAGCCGGTGCCCCTGACCGCCGGCACGACGTTCGAGGAGGTCCTGGAGATCACCCCCAGCCGCTGCGACGCGCACGCGCTGGCCGAGGACAAGGTCGGGACACTGTTCCCGGTGCACCTCACAGCGCCGGGGCTGCCGGAGGACGCGTCCTTCCACCTGCCGATCTCCGACGAGGTGCGCGGGGACCTGCGGGCCTTCTTCGCGCCCCACTGCGGGATCTGACCCGCACCTGCCCCGCTGGCGTGAGGTCAGTCGGTCGCCAGCCGGGCGTGCAGGTGCTCGTCGTGGAACCGCCCGTCGGCGTACCGGTAGGACTCGCGCAGCGTGCCCTCGTGCAGGAAGCCGGCCTTGCGCGCGACCCCGCACGACGCCGGGTTCTCGACTGCGTGGAACAGGTGCAGCCGGCGCAGCACCAGCGCCCCGAAGCCGTACGCCGCTGCCGACCGCACCGCGCTCGCCGCGACGCCCCGGCCGCGGCCCCACGGGGCGACCCAGTAGCCGACCTCGGCGTCGCCCTGGTCCAGGTCGATCTTGAACAGCGACACCGCCCCGAGCACGTCGTCGGTGTGCTGGTCGGCCACCAGCCACGAGGCGTGCGTGCCGTCCCAGGCGTTGCGCCCTCGCGCCCACTCCTCGACCCCGGCCAGGGTGGTCGGGCCGGGGTTCCACAGCGCCGTCCGCCCGTCGCCGAACGCTTCCAGCACCCGGACGTGGTCGTCCTCGCGCACCTCGCGCAGCAGCACCCCGTCGCCGGGCACCCGCACCGGCGGCGCCGGCACGACGCCGTCAGCACTCATCGCCCGGCCTCCTTCCGGGGGCGGACGACCGCCCGCCCGGTCGGTCGGGTCTGCGACCATGCGGTGTGACCAGCCTCCCCGTCGTTCCTCGTCGCGTCGGCCTCGCCCTGGTGGCCCTGCTGCTGACCGCCGGCCTGCTGCCGGCGACGGCCGCACCCGCCTCGGCCGAGGAGGAGCTGCCGGTGCCGTACACGTTCCTCACCTCCGCGATCCTGGCGGGGACCCAGCTCGACGCGTCCCCGCCCGGCGCCAACGACTGGGACTGCCGCCCGACCCGGCGCAACCCGCGCCCGGTCGTCCTGGTGCACGGCCTGCTCGGCAACCGCAACACCAACTGGCAGACCATGTCGCCACTGCTGAAGAACAACGGCTACTGCGTCTTCGCCCTCACCTACGGCGTCTCCCCGTCGCAGCCCGTCGGCCTCGACCAGTTCGGCGGGCTGACCCGCATCCAGCGCAGCGCCCGCGAGCTGAAGCGGTTCGTCGCGCGGGTCCGCTCGGCGACGGGCGCCGAGCAGGTCGACATCGTGGGCCACTCCGAGGGCACGGTGGTCCCCAACTACTACGCCAAGTTCCTCGGTGGCGGGCAGCTCATCCGGCGCTACGTCGCGATCGCGCCGCTGTGGAGCGGCACGAACGCCGCCGGACTCGGCACCCTCAGCACCACGGCCCGGGCCTTCGGGCTCGGCGCCGTCGTCGAGGCAGTCTTCGCGCCGTTCTTCGCCTCCGGTCCGCAGCTGCTGGCCGGCTCGGACTTCTGGCGGAAGATGCGCCGCGGCGGTGGGCCGGCCGTCCCGGGCGTGGACTACACCAACATCGTCACGGAGTACGACCAGCTGGTGACGCCGTACACGTCGGGCATCGAGAAGGGCATGCGCAACCACGTGCTGCAGGAGATCTGTCCGGTCGACCTCTCCGAGCACTTCCAGGTCGTGGCCTCGCCGACCACCGCCCAGCTCATGCTCAACGCACTCGCGCCCCGGCGCGCGCAGCCCGTGGAGTGCCAGCCCGTCCTGCCGTACGTCGGCACGCCCGGCTGAACCGCGCCACCCCCGCGCCCGTCGGTCGCCCATGCCGCGACTCTAGGGCGAGCGACGCCGGGACGGCGGGCGCTGCCTAGACTCCCTCCGCGAGCCGGAGTGGTGGAACAGGCAGACACGCAGCACTTAGGATGCTGTGCCCACTGGGCGTGCGGGTTCAAGTCCCGCCTTCGGCACCCTTACGCGGACGTCAGTCCTGGTCCTCCTCGCGCAGCCGCGGGACCGACTGGAGCTCGGGGCGGATGGCGGTCTTGTCGGCGTAGAAGGCGCGCACCCGGTCCATGTCGGCGCGCACGTCGCCGGACAGCGGGAAGGTCGGCCCCCAGCCGACGGTCCGCGAGGGGCCGTCGACGAAGGCGAGGGTGACGGGCAGGCCGGTCTGCTGGGAGATCCGGTAGAAACCGGACTTCCAGTACTCCACCTTGCTACGCGTGCCCTCGGCCGCGATGCCGAGCAGGAAGGTGTCGTCGGTGGCCGAGTCCTCGATGAGCCGGCGGATGGTGGCGCCGGGGTTGGCGCGGTCCAGCGGCACCGCGCCGGTGCGCAGCAGCAGCCAACCCACCGGGCCCTTGAAGAACTCCTGCTTGACCAGCAGCCGGATCGTGACGCCGGAGTCCCACGCCAGCAGCATCGTGAGGACCCAGTCCCAGTTGGAGGTGTGCGGGGAGCCGACCAGGATCCCCTTGCGCGGGACCTCGCCGGTGGTGCGCCAGCGCGAGAGCCGCAGCAGCACCTGGGCGAGCAGCCAGCGAAGTCGGGCAGCGGGCCTCACGCGCGCTCCCCCGCCGCGCCCGACCCCGTGCCCGACCCCGTGCCCGCCACAGCGCCGAGCCGGGCCGCCAGGAGCGGGCCCAGCTCACGCAGGGCACGGCCCCGGTGGGAGATCGCGTCCTTGTCCTCGCGGGAGAGCTCCGCGGTGGTGAGGCCCGGCCGCTCGTCGGCGACGAAGAGCACGTCGTAGCCGAACCCGCCGTCGCCGCGCACCTCGCGGATCACCGAGCCCGGCATCTCGCCGGTCACGACGAGCTCGTCGTCGTCCGTGTCGCCGTGCACCAGCGCCACGGCACAGGTGAAGTACGCCGTGCGGCGCTCGTCGGGCACGTCCTCGAGCTGCTCGAGCAGCAGCCGGTTGTTGCGATCGTCGTCCTTGGGCCTGCCCGACCAGCGGGCCGACAGCACGCCCGGCATCCCGTTGAGCGCGTCGACGCAGAGCCCCGAGTCGTCGGCCACGGACGGCAGGCCGGTGGCCTTCCAGCCGGCGCGCGCCTTGAGCAGCGCGTTGCCGACGAAGTCGGGGGCGTCCTCGACCGGCTCGTCGTACGCCGGCACGTCGTCGAGCCCGACGACCTCGAGCCCGGGAGCGTGCTCGGCGAGGATGCGCTGCATCTCGGCGAGCTTCTTGGCGTTGCGCGAGGCCAGGAACACGCGGGGCTCAGCCACGCGCCAGCGCCTCCTGCTGGAGCCGGGTCAGGTCGGCGCAGCCCTTCTCGGCCAGCCCGAGCAGCGCGTCGAGCTCGGCGCGCGAGAACGCCGCGCCCTCGGCGGTGCCCTGCACCTCCACGAAGGAGCCGGTGCCGGTCATGACGACGTTCATGTCGGTCTCGGCGCGGACGTCCTCGACGTAGGGCAGGTCCAGGCGCGGGACGCCGTCGATGATGCCGACCGAGACCGCTGCGACCGAGCCGGTGAGGGTCTCGGTGCGGCCCAGCGAGGCGCAGGCGTCGGCCAGCGCGACGTAGGCGCCGGTGATGGCGGCGGTGCGGGTGCCGCCGTCGGCCTGGAGCACGTCGCAGTCGAGCTGGATGGTGTTCTCGCCCATCGCCTCGTAGTCGATGACGGCGCGCAGGGAGCGGCCGATGAGGCGGCTGATCTCGTGGGTGCGGCCACCGATGCGGCCCTTGACCGACTCGCGGTCGGAGCGGGTGTGGGTGGAGCCGGGGAGCATGGCGTACTCCGCGGTCACCCAGCCCAGGCCCGAGCCCTTGCGCCAGCGCGGCACGCCCTCGGAGGCGGAGGCGACGCACAGGACCTTGGTCTTCCCGAACTCCACCAGCACCGACCCGGCTGCGTGGTCGAGCCAGCCTCGGCTGATGGTGATGGGGCGGAGCTCGTCGTCGGCGCGGCCGTCCTCGCGCGGTGCAGCAGTCATGCTCGCGAGGCTATCCACCGACGACGACGCCGGCGACCGCGGGTGCGCGGCCGCCGGCGTCGTACGACGTCAGGCGCTCTCGGGACTCACTTCAGCTCGGCGCGCATGACCCGCATCGTACCGAGCACCAGCGGGAGCCCGACCCAGATCAGGACTGCCACGAGGAGACGGGCGACGGCGAGGGTGTCGATCCCGAGGTCGACGTCGAGACCGGAGAAGTCACCGTCGTCGCCGCCGAGCTGGAACGGCAGCAGCGCGATCCGCATGCTGAACCAGGGGATGACCGCCTGCCCCCAGTCGAAGGCGATCCACAGGACGTAGAGGATGCCCGGGGCGATCACCCCGCCCTCGAGGATCCAGACGTAGACGTAGTAGACGGCGACCGCAGCAGGACTGTTGAGCAGGAGCAGGCCGAACCCGAAGCCCATCAGCAGGTAGAGCACCTGCGTCAGCAGGGTCCAGCCGATGTCACCCGCCGTGGCGTTCCACTCTGCGCTCTCCCCGGCGAGCGAGGCACCGAGTGGGGTGCCGACGAGCCCGAGGAGCAGGGCGAAGAGGACCGTGAGCACGCCGAGCGCGATCACCGCGATCAGCTTCGCCAGCACGATGCGCAGCCGACTGGGCTCCAGCGCGAAGGTGACGACAGCCGTGCGCTGCCCCCACTCCTGGGTCACGATCGTGATGGCCAGGACGGGCACCAGCATCGAGACGGGGATCGAGAGGATGTTGATCCAGTCGCTGGCACTCGGCCGTCCGCTGTCGGTCAGCGCGACGACGAGCAGGACGAGGCCGAACAGCAGGGCCAACAACCCTGCCGTGACCGACAACAGCACGCGGCCGGCACGCGTGTCGGTCATCTTCCGCAGCTCGACGGTGACCAAGCGACCGAACGGCACCCGTGCGGTGCCACTGACATCGAGGGTCGGGGTGGTGGCGGCGCTCATGCGGAGGCTCCCTGGAACGGCGCGGCGTCGCGCTGGGTGTCGGCGGTGAGGGTGAGGAAGAGGTCCTCCAGCCCGGCGGAGCCGGAGCGGAGGTCGGTGAGGACGATGCCGGCCGACAGCGCGGCACGGCCCACGGTCGTGGTGTCGGTGTCGACCCGCAGGCCCTCGCCGGCCGGGGTGGCGGTGTGCCCGGCTGCGGAGAGGGCGGCGGCGAGCGCGGTGTTGTCGAGGGAGGTCACCAGCGTGCTGGCTGCGTCGCCCGAGAGCAGGGTCTTCTTGTCGCCCTGCGCCACGATCCGGCCGCGGCCGATGAGGATCATCTCGTCGGCGATCATCTCCACCTCGTGCAGCAGGTGGCTGGAGAGCAGCACGGTGCCGCCGCGGTCGGCGTACCCCTTCAGCAGGGTCCGCATCCAGCGGATGCCCGCCGGGTCGAGACCGTTGGCCGGCTCGTCGAGGATGAGCACCGACGGGTCTCCCAGCAGCGCGTGGGCGATGCCGAGGCGCTGCTTCATGCCGAGGGAGTAGTTCTTGAGCCGGCGCTTGGCCTCGTCGTCGGTGAGGGAGACCAGTGCGAGCATCTCGTCCACCCGCGAGGAGGGCAGACCCATCGTGCGGGCACCGAGGGCGAGGATCTCGCGTCCGGTCCGACCCGAGTGCTGGGCGGAGGCGTCGAGCAGGACGCCGACGTGGCGCCCGGGGTTGGGGATGTCGCGATAGAGGTGGCCGCCGATCCGGACCTGGCCGCGGCTGGCGGGGGTGAGCCCGACCATGATCCGCATGGTGGTGGTCTTCCCTGCGCCGTTGGGCCCGAGGAAGCCGGTCACCCGGCCCGGCTGGGCGACGAAGCTGACGTCGTCGACCGCGGTGTACCCACCGTAGGTCTTGGTGAGTCCTTCGACTGTGATCATGGCTCTCACCCTGCCGCGGCCCGCGGCGCGGCGCATCCGACGCGCGGAGCCGACCGCCCCCGACCTTGGTAGGGGGTGGGCGGCGACCCGGGGACCTCCCGACACCGTCGCGGGGCGCCTAGGGTCGTCTCGTGGACCCCTCCGAGCTCCGCGCCGACCCCGACGGCCTCCAGCCACCGCTGTCGCGCTGGGGACACGGCTGGCGGCTCGCGGTCATGCTCGGCCTCTCGGCCACGGTCTGGGTCCCGGTCGCGTCGTGGCAGTGGTCGGTCTCGCCGTGGTGGACCGGGGCGGACCTGGCGCTGGGCCTGGTCGCCTACGTGCTGGTCCACCTGCGCCGGCGCTCCCCCGTGGCCGTCGCCGTCACGGTGGCCGTGCTCGCGGCGTTCTCCGGCGCCTCGGCCGGTCCCGCCGTGCTCGCGCTGGTCTCGGTCGCCACGCGCCGGCGGTGGCGGGAGGTGGTGCCGCTGGGGCTGCTCAACCTCGCCACGGCCCAGCTCTGGACCTGGCTCACCCTCCCCACCACCGAGGACTCGCTGTGGGTCCTGCTGGTCGCGAACATCGTGGCGGTCGGGGCGATGATCGGGTGGGGTCTCTACCTCGGCTCCCGGCGCGAGCTGGTGTGGACGCTGCGCCAGCGCGCCGAGCGCGCCGAGGCCGAGCAGGAGCTGCGGGTCGCGCAGTCGCGCACCAACGAGCGGGCCCGCATCGCCCGCGAGATGCACGACGTCCTGGGCCACCGGATCTCCCAGATCTCGATGCAGGCAGGCGCCCTGGGGTACCGCTCCGACCTCGACCTGGAGCAGATGCGCGCCGGCACGGCCGTGATCCAGCAGCAGGCGCACGAGGCGCTGCGTGAGCTCCGCGTGGTCCTCGGAGTGCTGCGCGACGCCGACGGGGCCGTGCTCGACGCGCCGCAGCCGACGTACGCCGACGTGGCGGACCTGGTCGAGGGGGCGCGCAGCGCCGGGCAGCGGGTCGAGCTCGTCGACGCCCTCGGTCCCGACCGGACCCCGCCGGACCTGGTCGGGCGCACGGTGTACCGGATCGTGCAGGAGGGGCTCACCAACGCAGGTCGTCACGCCCCGGGCGCGCTGCTGACGGTCAGCCTGAGCGGGTCCCCGGAGGAGGGGCTGAGCGTGGAGCTGCGCAACCCCGTGGGCTTCGGCTCCGCACTCATGCCCGGCGCGGGCCTGGGCCTGGTCGGGCTCACCGAGCGCGCCGAGCTCGGCGGCGGGCGTCTGGAGCACGAGCGGAGCGACGGGTGCTTCGTGGTGCGTGGCTGGCTGCCGTGGGCGTCGTGACCACCCGCGTGCTGGTCGTCGACGACGACCCCCTGGTCCGCTCGGCCCTGACCCTCATGCTCGGTGGCGCCAGTGACCTGGACGTGGTCGGCGAGGCCGGTGACGGGCGCCAGGGCGTGGAGCTGGCGCTCTCGCTGCGGCCCGACGTCGTGCTGATGGACGTGCGGATGCCGGTGCTCAACGGCCTCGAGGCCACCCGTGAGCTGCACGCGCGGCCCGATCCGCCGCGCGTCGTGGTGCTGACCACCTTCGACGCCGACGAGCACGTACTGGGCGCGCTCGCCGCCGGCGCCGACGGGTTCCTGCTCAAGGACACCCCGCCGGAGGAGATCGTCGCCGCGGTCCGCGCCGTGGCCGCCGGCGACCCGATGCTCTCGGCCACGGCCACCCGCACCCTCATCGACCGGCTCCGCCGCCAGGACCCGGACGACCGGCAGGCCGCGGCGCGCGCCAGGCTGGCCGAGCTCACCGACCGCGAGCAGGAGGTGGCGCTGGCGGTCGGGCGCGGACTGTCCAACGCTGAGGTCGCCCGCTCACTGCACCTGTCGATCCCGACCGTGAAGGCGCACGTGTCGCGGGTCTTCGAGAAGCTCGGCGCGACCAACCGCGTGCAGGTCGCCATCTGCGTCCACGACGCCGGGCTCGTCTAGGGTCCGGGCGCCTGGTGGCCGGCCGACCGCGCGGTCCGATCGAGGTCAGACCTCGTGGACCGAGCCGGCGACCGCGAGCTCCATCGGCCCGTCGTACGTCGTGCGCGCCTCGGCCAGGACGACCTCGGGGTCGTGCCAGGGCGGGACGTGGGTGAGCAGCACCCTGGCCGCCCCACCGCGGGCGGCGGCCTCGGCGGCCTCCGCACCGGTGAGGTGGAGCGAGGGCGGGTTGTCGGCGGAGCCCAGGAAGGAGGCCTCGACCAGGAAGAGGTCGGCCCCGTCGGCGATCCGGTCCAGGCCCTCGCAGGGGCCGGTGTCGCCGCTGTAGGCCAGCACCCGGTCACCGGCGGCGACCCGGAAGCCGTACGCCTCCACGGGGTGGTCGACCGCAACCGGCTGCACGCTGAAGGGTCCGAGCTGCACCGGCGGCGCGTCGGGGCGGTGGCGGTGGAAGACGAACTCCTCGCGCATCCCCGGCTTCTTCGGCAGGTCGTAGGCGCGGGCCAGGCGGCGCGACGTGCGGCGCGGGCCCCAGACCGGCAGCGGCACCTGCTCGCCGTCGGGGTGGTACTTGCGCAGGACGTAGTAGCTGGTCATGTCGATGCAGTGGTCGGCGTGCAGGTGGGAGAGGAAGACCGCGTCGACGGCCAGCGGGTCGACGTAGCGGTGCAGCTGACCCAGCGCTCCGTTGCCGAGGTCGAGCAGGATGCTCCACGTGCGGCCCTCGTGCTCGGCCTGCACGAGGTAGCAGGACGCGGGCGACTCCGGCCCCGGGTAGGAGCCGCTGCACCCGACGACGGTCAGCCGCATGCTCATGGCCGACCTCCGGCCACCAGCCCGCCGGCGAACTGCCCGGCCGCGACCATCTCCGGCCCCAGGAAGCGGCGCCCGATGGCCTCGAACTCCCCCGGCGCCCCGGTCGTCAGGAAGTGGTACGACGGCTCGCCGGACTCCCGCATGAGGTCGGTCGCGGTGAGCATCTTGTAGACGTCCTTGGCGCACTCCTCGGCCGAGGAGACCAGCGTGACCCCGTCGCCCATCACGTAGGAGATGACGCCGGTCAGCAGCGGGTAGTGCGTGCAGCCGAGCACGAGGGTGTCCACCCCGGCCTCGACCAACGGGTCGAGGTACTCGTGGGCGACCTCGAGCAGCTCGGAACCACCGGTCACCCCGGCCTCGACGAACTCCACGAAGCGCGGGCACACCTGGGTGTGCAGCTCCAGGTGCGGGGCCGCGGCGAAGGCGTCGTCGTAGGCCATCGACTCCGCGGTCGCGCGGGTGCAGATCACCCCGATCCGGCCGTTGCGGGTGGCCTGCACGGCGCGACGGGTCGCCGGGAAGATCACCTCGACCACCGGCACGTCGTAGCGCTCGCGTGCGTCGCGCAGCATGGCCGCCGAGGCGGAGTTGCAGGCGATGACCAGCGCCTTGACGCCCTCCTCGACCAGGTGGTCCAGGCACTCCAGGGCGTACTCGCGCACCTCCCCGATCGGCTTGGGGCCGTAGGGCTGACGGGCGGTGTCGCCGACGTAGACGACCGACTCGTGGGGCAGCTGGTCGATCACCGAGCGGGCGACGGTCAGGCCTCCGAAGCCGGAGTCGAAGATGCCGAGCGGGGCGTCCTTCGTCTGCGGGAGCGTCACGGAACACCACCCTAGACCCGCCGGGCGGAGGTACGGTCCGGACGTGCTGCGTGCCACGCGCCGCACTCGCCCCCGGGCGCGTGCGGCCCTCCTCACGGTCCCCGCCCTGGTGCTGGTCGTCCCCGCGGCGTGCAGCGCGGGCGCTCCCCCCGGCGCTCCCCCCGGACCGGCCGCCGTGATCGCGACCGCCTCGAGCCCGACCCCCTCGAGCACCACCGGAGCCATGCCACGCGAGGTCGAGCAGCTCGACACCGAGCGCCGGGTGCTGGTCGTGACCGTCGACGGCCTGCGCTCCTCGGTGCTGCGCGAGCTCGGTCCCGAGGAGCTGCCGGTCCTGACCCGCCTCCGCGAGGAGGGGGCCAGCACGCTGGAGGCCCGCACCGTCGTCGAGCAGACCGAGACCCTGCCCAACCACACCAGCATGCTCACCGGCCGGCGGATCGACGCCGGGCTCGGCGGGCACGGCGTCACCTGGAACACCGACGAGCCCGGCACCACGGTCCAGGAGGCGGCCGGCGAGCCCGTGGGGTCACTCTTCAGCCGCGTGCACGCCGCCGGCGGCGGCACCGCCCTGTTCACGGGCAAGTCGAAGTTCTCGCTCTTCCAGCGCTCCTGGCCCGAGGGGCTGGACCGCTACACCCTCCGTGAGGACGGCGCTCGACTGGTCGCGCTGGCCCGGCGGGACCTGCGCCGCGAGGCGCGGACCGTGACCTTCCTCCACCTCGCCGCCCCCGACGTCGCGGGGCACGCGCACGGCTGGGGCTCGCAGGAGTACGCCGACGCCGTACGTGCCGTGGACGGGTGGCTGGGCGAGGTGCTCGACACCGTCGCGAGCCGCCCGGTCCTCAGGGAGCACCTGACCCTCGTGCTCACCGCCGACCACGGCGGCTCGGGGCTCGGCCACGCCGACCCCACGCGGCGCGAGGACTACCGGATCCCCTTCCTGGCCTGGGGCGACGGTGTCGCTGCCGACACCGACCTCTACGTGCTGAACGAGGACTACCGCGACCCGGGCGAGCGGCGGCCGGGGTACGCCGCGCAGCGACAGCCCGTGCGCAACGCCGACGTCGCCAACCTCGCCCTGGACCTGCTCGGTCTCGGACCGATCCCCGGCTCCACGGTCGGCACGGCACAGGAGCTGGACCTGGAGCCGCCCCCCGCGTGACTGCGTCCCGGTCGCCAGCCGTGACCCAGTCTTTACCGTTCCCGGCCACCGATCGGCTGCGGCCCGGCAGGGCGAGGAGCACAGTGGGACGCATGGGAACCGGCGAGGGAACCACCCAGCAGGCACCGCAGGCGGACGCAGGCGAGCTGGAGCGCCGGCTCGCGGAGGTCACCTCGGAGCTCGCGGACCTGCGCGCCCGGGTGGACAACGCCCAGCGGCTCGCCGTCATGGGCGACTACGACTGGCACATCGAGACAGACACCAACACCTGGTCCGACCAGCTCTTCCGCATCTACGGCTACGAGCCAGGGGCCATCCAGGCGTCGTACGAGATCTTCATGCAGCACGTGCACCCCGAGGACCGGGACAAGGTCCGGGCGGTCCACCAGCACGCCTACGCCACCGGCGAGCCGTACGAGATGGTCGAGCGGATCGTGCGACCCGACGGCGAGGTCCGCTACCTCGCCTCCAACGGGCAGGTGGTCACCGACGACCACGGCAACCCGCTCCGGTTCCGCGGCACCTGCATCGACATCACCGAGCGGGTCCGCGCCGAGCAGCGCCACGAGCAGGTCGCGGTGCGCCTCGCCGGCGCCCAGCAGGCCCGCCGCCAGGCCGGCGAGCTCAACGACAACGTCGTCCAGGGCCTCACGGCCGCGTTGTACGCCGCCGAGCTCGGCGACCTGCGCCGGGCCAAGGCCTACGTGGAGGAGACCCTGGCGCACGCCTCGCGGATCCTCGACGACCTGGTGCTCGCCGGCGGCGACTCCGACCTCCAGCGCGAGGCGGCAGCTCGCATCGGCGGCTCCCCGGACGCCTGACCCCGACCCTCACCACCGAGGCCGACTGTGCCTCGCCGAACCGGCGCGTCCTTCCGGAACGTCACGCCGGCTCGGCGGGAGGGGGTCAGCGCAGGCGGGTGACCGCGATCCGGTCGCGACGGATCTGGCTGTCGGTCCAGGCGAACCGCACCCACTTCTCCGCACCGAACAGCCGCGTCTGGTCGGCGGAGAACCGCGACGTCGGGTCCTCGGACTGGCTGTAGGTCAGGATCGTGCGCGCGATCGGCGGGCCGTTGCGACGGAACGCGATCGCCTGGATGTGCGAGGAGCCGTAGGTGATCGGCTTGTAGCGGTCGTCGTTCTCCTCGGGCAGGTAGGAGGCCAGCGCGTTGGCGTTGCCGACGCTGTCGGCCGCACCGCCGCCCAGCCCGATCGGCGGGGCACCCCGGTCGCCGGCCACCTGCAGGTCGCCCCAGCGGGCGTCGAAGGCGACGCCCGCGTCGCGGACCTGGTCGATCGCGGCCTGCATGGCCTGGACGACCTGCGGGTTGTCGACGTTCAGCCCACGCGGGGTGCCGAACGGGTCGGCCGGGTCGAACGGGACCGTCCACACGGGGTCGAGCCCGACGACCGGCAGCGGCGCAGGGAGGTTGCCCACGAACGCCTCGAACAGGTGGACGCCCCGCGACGTGCGGTCCGATCGGCCGTCCCAGGCGGCCAGCGCCGCGCAGGCCTCGGTCTCACCGGTCGCCTCGCACACCTCGTCCAGCGCGCCGTCGGCACGCATGACCTCCGCGGCCATGACGCGGTTCTCGTGCTGGTGGCCCGCCAGGCTGCGCGGGGTCTCCTTCTTCCCCGCGGCGAGCCGGTCGCCGACGTACGCCGCGACCATCCGGGTGCGCATCGTGCGGGTGCACTGCTCGCAGCCGATGATCCCGTCGAAGCCCTCGAGCCGGTCGTCGTAGGACGGGGTCCAGTAGGAGTCGTTGGCGTTGTGGACCCAGCTGCGGTTGACCACGTCGGGGAGGTTGGCCGGGCCGAAGATGCCGGGTCGGGCGGCGTCCTCGT
Organism: Nocardioides sp.; assembly: GCF_030149505.1. Classification (GTDB taxonomy): domain Bacteria; phylum Actinomycetota; class Actinomycetes; order Propionibacteriales; family Nocardioidaceae; genus Nocardioides. The sequence continues at coordinate 12,628 of NZ_JASBRN010000071.1, read as the reverse complement.
CGGCGCCCCAGGCGCACGAGCTGCCGGCGCGGGTGCCGTCGAGACCGGGGAGCCCGGCGACCTGCTCGAGGACCCGGCCCACGACCGTCATGCAGGTCGCGGCCATCTCGTCGGTGACGTGCGGGACCACCGAGTGGTCGGCGTAGAGGACGTTGCCGTCGCGGTCGGCGGCCGTGGTGTTGACCCACGGCATGCCGCCGGCGCGGTCCTGGCGGCGCAGCAGGTCCTCGACGTCGCGGGCCTTGCCCATCTCCAGGAAGGTGTCGATGGTGCGCAGGTGCTCGCCGTTGGCGTCGCGGATCGCCCAGAAGCTCGCGACGCCCCAGGGCATCAGCAGGTCGGGGGCGTCGATGACGTAGCCCTCGGGCGTGCGGTAGACGTCCTCGGTCACGGTCTCGAGGGTGCCGTCCTCACGACGCACGACGACCTCGACCTCGCGGCGCTCCAGCTCGGCCGGCCCGGCGTCGGTGAGGTACGTCGTGGGGCTGAGCGCCACCGGCGTGAGGTACTCGTAGGGGGTGAACCTGTAGGCGGTCGACACGGTGTGCGACCAGGCGACGCGGTCGTTGAAGCCGATGTTGACCACGGGCGAGCCGACCAGCGAGGCGCCGGCGACGTCGTACTCCCCCGGGATGGTCAGGTGCTGCTGGGTGAAGTGGTAGCGACCGCGCCACGGGAAGTGCGGGTTGCCGAGGATCATGCCGCTGCGGGTGCTGGTGGCCTCCGCGCCGACGGCGGTGGCGTTGGAGCCGAAGGGCCGCTCGGGGTCGCGGCCCAGGCCGGCGAGCAGGGCGTCGCGGTCGACGTCGGCGGCGCGGACCGGCAGCTCGGGCAGGCCCGGGTCGGTGGGGCTCGGAGGCGCGGCGTCGGCGATGCTGCCCATGAACACGCCGGTCGAGGCCAGCAGGTTGGCGAGGTAGACGCCGTACCAGACGTCGAGGGGGGTCGCGTCGTCGTCGATGTAGCGGGCGTCGCGGCAGGCAGGGTCGGTGATCTCGTTCTCGCGGACCCAGCGGTTGATGCCGGCGACGTAGCCCTGCACCATCTGCCGTGCCTCGCGGCCCGGTCCGCGCACGGGGTCGGCCAGCAGCTGCTCGACGACCTTGCGGTCGCGCAGGTCGGTGACCACCGTGTCGACCTGCAGGTTGGTGGCGCGCAGCGTCACCTGGTCGTCGTAGACCGCGTCCGGGCCGAGCCAGCGCGATCGCTCGCCGCGGCCGGTCAGCAGCGTGTCGAGCAGGGTGCAGGCCGACATCTCGGCGGCGGCGTACCCGCTGCCGTAGCCGAGGCCGCCGAAGTCGTCGGCGGTGATGTGCGGGATGCCGTGCTCGGTCCAGGTGATGTCGGCGGCGTAGCGGTCGCGCGAGCGGCCGCCCTGCGGCAGCTCGTCGGCTCCGGCGCGCGGGGCGGCGGCCGCAGCGGCCGCCGGGACCGCCGGCGGCGCGGCCGTGGAGGAGCCGGCTCCCGGGAGGAGGAGGGAGCCCACGACGGCGGAGGCGAGGAGGGACGCAGCGAGGGGACGCGAGGGACGCACGCAGGCACAACGCGCAGGTGTGACGGCGGTTACTGCCTGGTGTGGAGCCGTGTCACCTGGTGATCAGACGCGGCCCTGCTCCGACAGCAGCGGGAACGGGTTGAACCGGCAGCCCGAGGTGCCCTTGGACTGCTGCATCATCACCGGCGCCGGCTTCCCGGGCCCCGGGCAGGAGGGGTGCCCGAGCCCGAGCCAGTGGCCGGTCTCGTGGTTGACGACCATGTGGCGGTAGTCGCGCAGGGACCGCTTCCCGGCGTTCCAGGCCGGTGAGGCGGTGCGCCACCGGGTCTGGTTGATGATCACGTAGCGCCCCACGCGGCACGACCACGTCGAGGAGCAGACCGAGGAGAAGCTGGGCACCTGCTCGGCCGTGGCCAGCACGAGGGTGAAGGAGCCGCCGCTGGCCACCCGGCGGAAGGAGACGCCGCCGCCGCGCCAGCCACGCGGGTCGTCGTAGGTCTCCTGGGCGAGCCGCGCGAACTCCTTGACGCTGGCCGTCACCGGCCCGCGCGTGGCGATGCTGTAGGTGACCGAGCGCTGCACGTCGACGCGGTGCCGCACCGGGTCGGTGCGCACCGACCGCGCGGTCGCGCGCTCGTGGCCGGGCGCGGTGGCCGTGACCTCGACCCGGACGCGGTGGCCGACGTCGCCGGGCTGGATGCGGTAGGTCGCCTCGCGGGCGCCCACGATCGGGTCGCCGTCGCGCAGCCAGCGGTAGCTGACCTTCGTCGGGTCGGTCCGCCAGCGGCCGGAGGTGGCGGTCAGGGTGTGGGTGAAGCGCTGGGTGCCACGGACCTTCGGCTCGCCGCGCAGCACCATCTCCGCACGAGCGACGCGCTCGGTCGGCTCCGAGAGCGCCACGGCGCTGTCGCCGTCGCCGTCGGTGGCTGTCACCTCGACCTGGAGCCGGCTGCGCAGGTCGTCGAGGTCGAGCTCGTAGGTCGCCTCGCGCTCGCCGCGCACCGGTTCGCCGTCGCGCAGCCAGCGGTAGGTGAAGGTGAGGGGCTCCTCCGGCTCGGCGGTGGACCACTCCCCGTCGGTGGCGCTCAGCACCTCGGCGTACGTCGGCTCGCCGGTGACCACGGGGGGCACGACGCTCGTGACGGCGCCCGGTTCCTCCTGCGCGGGGGCGGCGACGGGCAGCAGGACGAGCCCCGCGAGGGCGGTCGCGGCCACGCTGACGCAGAGCGTCAGGCCCAGAGCTGCCCCTCGAGCCGGTCCTCGGCCTCGTCGATGGTGCCTTCGTACGCCCCGGTGCTGAGGTACTTCCATCCGCCGTCGCACACGATGAAGGCTATGTCAGCTGATGCACCCGCCTTGACCGCCTTGGCCGCCTGGCCCAGCGCGGCGTGCAGGATCGCGCCGGTGGAGACCCCCGCGAAGATCCCCTCGAGCTCGAGCAGCTCGCGCACCCGACGCACGGCGTCGCGCGGACCGACCGAGAACCGGGTGTCGATGAGGGAGGCGTCGTACAGCTCGGGGACGAAGCCCTCGTCGAGGTTGCGCAGGCCGTAGACCAGCTCGCCGTAGCGCGGCTCGGCGGCGACGATGCGCACGTCGGGCTTGGCGCGGCGGAAGAAGCGGCTGACGCCCATGAGGGTGCCGGTGGTGCCCAGGCCGGCGACGAAGTGCGTGATCGAGGGCAGGTCGGCCAGCAGCTCGGGACCGGTGCCCTCCTCGTGCGCCAGGGCGTTGGCGGGGTTGCCGTACTGGTAGAGCATCACCCAGTCGGGGTGCTCCTCGGAGATCCGCTTGGCCACCCGCACGGCCTCGTTGGAGCCGCCGGCGGCCGGGCTGGAGACGATCTCGGCGCCCCACATGCGCAGCAGCTGGCGACGCTCCTCGGAGGTGTTCTCCGGCATCACGCACACGATCCGGTAGCCCTTGAGCTTGGCCGCCATCGCCAGCGAGATGCCGGTGTTGCCCGAGGTCGGCTCGAGGATGGTGCACCCGGGTCGCAGGGTGCCGTCCTTCTCGGCCTCCTCGATCATCCGCAGCGCCGGGCGGTCCTTGACCGAGCCGGTGGGGTTGCGGTCCTCGAGCTTGGCCCACAGGCGCACGTCCGGGCTCGGCGAGAGCCGCGGCAGCCCGACGAGGGGCGTGCCGCCGACCGAGGCGAGCAGGTTGTCGTAGCGCATGTGTGGGTGTTCCTGTCAGCTCACTGGGTCTCGACACGCGGGTCACGGCTTCGCAGGCTCAGCCGTGCCGCTCGCTCGACCACCATCAGCGGATCCGCTGGCGCGTCTCCGCTCAGCCTCCGGCGACGGCCGGCAGGACGACGACCTGGTCGCCGTCGGAGAGCGGGGCCTCGAGGCCGCCCAGGAACCGGACGTCCTCGTCGTTGATGTAGATGTTGACGAAGCGGCGCAGGTCGTCGGCGCCGTTCTTCTCCTCCACCAGGCGGTCCTTGAGGCCGGGGTGCTTGGCCTCGAGGTCCTCGATCAGGGCGGCCAGGCTGCCACCGTCGCCGGTCACGGCCTTCTCGCCACCGGTGTAGGTGCGGAGGATGGTCGGGATACGGACCTCGATGGACATGGTGCTCCTCTTCTGGGGGACGTGCGGATCGTGCGTCGGGGCCGGGGTGGTCAGCCGAGCGAGGGGACGACGGTGACCTCTTCCTCGGTCACCTCGCCGTCGACGATCCTGTAGGACCTGAACTCCACGGGCGCGTCGTTATTCCCGCCGCCCGCCTCGGCCCACTCCTTGGTCGAGACCAGGACGTAGTGGGCGCCGGGCTCGCTGGCCAGGCCGATGTCGGTGCGGCTGGGGTAGGCCTCGGTGGCGGTGTGGGAGTGGTAGATCACGACCGGCTCCTCGTCGCGGTCCCACATCTGCTTGTAGAGCGCGAGCAGCTCGGTGGAGTCGAACTCGTAGAACGTCGGGCTCCCGGCGGCGTTGACCATCTCGACGTGCCGCTCGGGGCGGTCGCTGCCCTCGGGGCCCGCGACGATGCCGCAGGCCTCGTCGGGGTGGTCTCGCTTGGCGTGCGCGACGATCGCGTCGTACGTCGCCTGGTCGATGGTCAGCACGCCGACCAGCCTAGGCCGACCCCCCGGTCGGACCCTCATCCGCCCGGGACCCGGGACGGTCCGGGCCCGCACCGGGACGCGTCAGCGGCTGAGCGCGCCGACCAGGGTCTCCTGGAGGTAGCCGACCCAGTCGTAGATGTCGTGCGCCTGGGCGCGGGGGTCGTCCTCGGGCAGGCCGTACCAGTAGTCCTCGTCGCCGTCCTCCACACCGAGGCGGGTGGCCAGGGCCAGGCGGATGTCGGTGAAGGAGCGCATCCAGGTGTGCGCGGTGCCGGCGTCCATCTCCACGTCGATGGTCAGCCCGTCCTCGGTCAGCTCGTCGGGGAGCCCGGCTTCCTCGAGGGTGTCGATGATGGTCGCGGCCGCCCGCGCCTTGCCGTCGCGCAGGGCTCCCTCGGTGAAGCGGCGGAACTCCCCGGCCGCCTCCTCGTCGTCGGGGTAGGCGGTGGGGAAGAGCCGGGCCAGCACCGGGTCCTCGGGCTCGGTCGTGGGACCCGTGAAGTCCATCAGCGCCTCGAACGGGTCGCGGTCCTCCGGCACCGCGGCCTCGCTGTGCAGCAGCTCGACGAGCTGGGAGGCCAGCGAACGCAGGAGGTCGGCCTCGAACCCGGTGAACGTGGCGATGACGTGCCCGCTGCGGCGGTGGCGCTGGAAGGCGCTCACCCGGCCGCTCCCTCGTGCGGGGTCACGGCTGGTCCTCGCGCTGCATGGTGGCCCACAGGCCGTACTCGTGCATCGCCTGGACGTCGCGCTCCATCTCCTCGCGCGAGCCCGTCGAGACGACGGAGCGCCCGTCCTCGTGGACCTCCATCATCAGCTTCTCGGCCTTCTTCTTGGAGTAGCCGAAGTGGTGCTGGAAGACGTAGGTGACGTAGGACATCAGGTTGACCGGGTCGTTCCACACGATCGTCACCCAGGGCGTCGCGGGCCGGACCACGACCTGGTCGAGGACGTCGGGGTCGAGGGTGGGCTCCACCTCGACCGGGCTGGGCGCGGGCACGTTTCCCATGCTTCCACATCCCGGACCACCCGGCGGCTTCGCGGAGGGGCACCAGAGGGGTGGCCTCGCGCCCGGCGTCGTACGTCGTCGGGCGGCACGCGCCGCACTAGGGTCCGGTCATGACAGAGACCCCCTCCCCCGCGCCCGCCGCCGCGCCCGCTGCCGTGCCCGGGCTGCTCGTCGACCTGGCCGACGGCGTCCTGCGGCTGACCTTCGACCGGCCCGAGGTCTTCAACGCCCTCTCCGGCGAGGTCGCGCTCGCCCTGGCCGACATCCTCGAGCAGGTCCCGGCGCGCGACGACGTACGCGTGGTGGTGCTGACCGGCACGGGCATGGCCTTCAACGCCGGGGCCGACATCTCCGGGGAGGACGCGCACGAGAAGTTCGACGTGCGGGCGATGGACGTCACCAACCGGATCATCCGCGCGATCGTCGCCTGCGACCGGCCGGTGCTGGCCGCGGTCAACGGCATCGCCGCGGGTGTGGGCTGCGGCATCGCCCTGGCCGCCGACATCGTCGTGACCGCCTCGTCGGCGTCGTTCCTGCTGGCCTTCGCCCGCATCGGCTTCATGCCCGACGGCGGAACCTCCGCCACCGTCGCGGCGGCGGTCGGCCGGGCCCGCGCCATGCGGATGGCCCTGCTCGCGGAGCCGCTGTCGGCGCAGGAGGCGTACGACGCCGGGCTGGTGACCCACGTGGCCAGCGACGAGGAGTTCCCCGCGCTGGTCGAGACGCTCGTGCGCCGCCTCGCCAGCGGTCCGCCGCTGGCGCTCGCCGCCACCAAGAAGGCAGTCAACGCCGCCACCCTCCTCCCGCTCGAGGACGCCCTCGAGCGGGAGCGGACCGGCCAGGTCGTGCTCATGCGCACCGCCGACGTCGCCGAGGGGATGCGGGCCTTCTCCGAGCGGCGCAAGCCGGTGTTCCGCGGAGAGTAGGCGGCCGGCTCGGTGCGGCAGGCGCGAAGGTCCGGCTGGTACCGGCTGGAACTTTCGGCGTACGGCTGAACCTTCGCCCGTACGCCGAAAGGTTCAGCGGGTACCGGCCGAACCTTTCCCGCCCACACCCCAACAACCGTTTGACAGTACGCCGCTAGACAGTGTCCACTACTCCCCAACAACTCTTGGAGGGTGATCGTGGACGACACGACGGCGCAGGCGCGCGAGCAGCAGATCAGCGCGATGCGCGCGGTGGCGCACCCGGTGCGGCTGCGGATGCTCTCGCTGCTGACCGGGACGGCGATGAGCGCGGCCGAGGTGGCCCGCGAGTTCGACCTGACCCACGCCAACGCCAGCTACCACCTACGACTGCTCGCCGACGCGGGCGAGATCGTCGTCGACGGCGAGGAGAAGGTTCGCGGCGGCACCGCCAAGCGCTACCGCTACCCGCACGAGCGAGACCTGGCCCCACTCGCGCCCGGCGCTCCGCACCCGACGGTCGACCCCGAGCACCGCGCGCTCTACGTGCGGGCGATCGGCACCGAGCTCGAGCGCCGCACCCTGGCCCGCGAGCCCGGCACCCGCGGCAGCAGCAGCGACCTCGAGGGCTGGGTCGACCCGGCGGCGTGGGAGGAGGCTGCGGCGCTGGTCGAGCGCGCCAGCGCGCTGCTGCACCAGGCCAACCGGCCGCCGCGCACCGAGGGCACGGTGCACGTCTCGTTCACCGCTATCGCCTTCCAGATGTCCGCGCCGGACACCCCCGACCTGACGCCCACCGCCGACCACGAGGACCCCGCATGACGACCTCCGAGGCCCTCGCCCCGCTGCGCGAGCGCAACTTCCGCCTCTACTTCTCCAGCCGGGTCGTCAACCTGCTCGGCAGCCTCATGGCCCCGGTGGCGCTGGCTTTCGCGGTGCTCGAGATCAGCGACTCCCCCACGGCGCTGGGCGTGGTCCTGGCTGCGCACAGCATCCCGATGGTGGCCTTCCTGCTGGCCGGCGGCGTGCTGGCCGACCGGTTCGGCCGGACCTTGGTGATCCAGTCCTCCAACGTCGTGGCGGGGCTGACCCAGCTGGCGATCGCGGCGCTGGTCGTCTCCGGCACCGCCGAGATCTGGCACCTGGTCGTGCTGACCGCGGTCAACGGCGTCGCCGCGGCCGCCGCGCTCCCGGCGCTGGCGAGCGTGCTGCCCCAGCTGGTGCCACGCGAGCAGCTCCAGCAGGCCAATGTGCTGGTCTCGATGGTCCGCTCGGGGCTCTCGGTGCTCGGCCCGACGATCTCCAGCCTCATCGTCGTGGGCGTCGGCCCCGGCTGGGCGCTGGCGGTCGACGGCGTGGCCTACCTCGGCGCCGCCGCGCTGCTCGCGCCGATCCGGCTGCCCCGCCCGGTGCGGGCGGCGGGAGGCTCGGTGGTCCGCGACCTGCGCGAAGGCTGGGGGTACTTCCGCTCCACCACCTGGCTGTGGGTGGTCGTGCTGGCCTTCTCGGTCATCTGCGCGGTCCACCAGGGCGGCTTCTTCACCCTCGGTCCGGTGCTGGCCAAGGACACCGCGATCGGTGAGCGCGGCTGGGGCCTGATCCTCTCCGCCGAGGCACTGGGCCTGCTGGTGACCGGGCTCGTCCTGCTGCGCCTGCGCCTGGAGCGGCCGCTCTTCTGGGGCATGCTCGGCACGGTGCTGTACGCCGCCCCGCTGGTCGCCCTCGGTGTCACCGACTCGGTGCTGCTGGTGGTGCTCGCGGCCTTCGTCGCCGGCGCCGGCATCGAGGTCTTCGGACTGGGCTGGCAGCTGGCCATGCAGGAGAACGTCCCCGACGACATGCTCAGCCGGGCCTTCTCGTTCGACGCCCTCGGCTCCTTCGCCGCGATCCCGCTCGGACAGCTGCTGGCCGGCCCGCTGGCGCTGGCTTTCGGGCTGCAGCCGGTCATGCTCGTGGCGGGCCTGTCGCTCGCTGCAGTGGCGCTGCTGACGCTGCTCTCGCCCTCGGTCCGGGACCTGCAGCGCGCGGACGCGGCCGTCGGCGTACCGGCTCCGGCGCCTGCCACCTGAGCCCCGACCCGTCAGGCCCGGCCGCCGCTCAGCACCACTTCTCGACCAGCGCGGCCACGACGGTCGGGGCGCGCCAGGTGGACGTGGTGCCCAGGCAGCGCTCGAGCAGGGGGTTGGTGATCTTGGTCCCGTGGATGCCGTCGGAGCTCACCAGCAGGTGGACAGCACGCCCGCCGACCTCGAAGCGTTCCCCCGGCTGACCCCGCTCCCTCAGCAGCGCGAGGCCCTCCTCGCTGGGCTCGTCGCGCAGCAGCGCCACGTAGTGCTGGCCGTCGTGGCGGTGGGTCTGCGCGTGCTGGTGCACCTCGCGCAGCTCGGCCTGGGAGTAGACGATCGTCGGCACCTCGAAGCCCCGGTCGGCGAGGTAGGCCTGCTCCAGCGCTGACTCGATCCGGGTGCGAGAGCGCATCGTGGTGCCCAGCCGGACGTTGCCGGTGTTGATGTGCGTCGCGACGTCGTCGAAACCGGCAGCCTCGGTGGCCGCGACGATCGCGTCCTTCGGGAACTTCCGCTTCGCGCCGAGGTTGATGGCCCGGAGGAACGCCACGTACGTCGCCATGCGGGTCATCCTGCCCACCCGGAGGCGCGCACGTCCCGGAGACTGCACGTCCCGTCCGCAGGAGACGTCTCAGACGCGACTGCGCACGACCACCGTTCCGGCTGCCTTGTCGTGCAGGCCCTGGCGCCGCTCGTCCCACAGCGGCCACAGCCCCGCGAGGATCACGTAGAGGCTGACCAGCCACCCGAGGAACGGCACGACCGAGAGGATGCCGACGCCGTAGAACGTGGCCCACCGCACCAGCACCACCCGCCACGACAGCGGCCCGCTCGCGGGCTCCCAGGTGCTGACCTCGACGCCGACCGCGCGCATGCCCAGGGTCGAGCTCCGCCGGCGGAGCTGGGCGGCGTGGTAGACCAGCCCGACCAGCAGCGTGATCAGCGTGAGGACGACCAGCGGTCCGGCGATGTCGGCGTAGAGGTCGAGGCTGTCGACGGAGCTCGTGCGGCCGGCCTCGGCCGCGGACGTCAGCTCGTCGAGGAAGGCGGCGTACTCGCGGACCACCTGGATCCACCACGGGATGCCGAGCACGGTCGCCACGGCCCCCACGACCAGGGAGTCGATGACGTAGGCGCCGAGTCGGGAGCCCCAACCGGCCAGCGGCCGACCGTCGGGGGTCGTCGGGACGGCGGGCGCGCCCCCGAGCGCGGGTGCGCCCGAGGCGGGCGGTGCGGCGTACCCCGTCCACTGCTCACCGTCGTACCAGCGGAGGCCGGCGCCGCCGGCGGGGTCGGGGTACCAGCCCTGGGGAGAGGTCATGGGCGCACCCTTCCCCGTCGTGGGGCCGACCGCACCTCGACCGTCGGCCACCTGTGGACAAGCACACGCCCGCCGGACCATCGGGTCCGGGCGGGCGTGGCTACCGGCAGCGGCGGCCGGGAGGGGTCAGCTGGCGACCGCGGTGGCGGTGTCGACCGAGATCTTCGCGACCCCGACGAGCAGCTGGTCGGTCACGGCCTTGGTGCCGAAGGTCTTGTTGAGCAGGGCGGCCGCGGGGCCGGAGACGAAGACCTTGGTGCCCTCGAGGATGGCCAGGTCGCCCTCCATCTGCACTGGCATGAGGGTGCGCCCGTCGAGGCGGAAGAGATAGGCGTTGGGGACGGCCACCTTGCCGTTGACCGCCACGTCGCCGTAGACCCGCGAGATGCCCGGGTCGACGATGAAGTTCGACAGGCGCACCGTCGTGCCGCCCGCCGCCAGGGTCAGGCCCGAGCCCTCGTGCTGCAGCTGCCCGATGACGTACGGCGAGACCTCGCCCGGGGTGTAGAGGCCGACGTTGCCACCGGTGATGGGGAAGACGAGCGAGCCCTTGACCAGCTTGCCGCCGCCCACGGTCCCGGGCGTCAGGCCGAGGTCGCCGAGGGCACCGACGAAGCCCTCGTCGAGCGCGATCGCGGTGGTGTCGCCCTTGATGGCGGCCAGCTCGACGTTGGGACGGATGGGCCCGTCACCGGCGCCGTCGCTGTCGTCGCCGCAGGCGGCGAGGGGCACGGTGAGCGCAGCGAGGACCGCTGCCTGGGCGAGGAGACGACGAGCGGAGGGGCGCATGGCAAGGGTCCAATCAGGTGGGGGGTCACCTGGGCTTCGTCAGCCTCACCCGATCGGATGGGAACGCCCGCACCGGGCTGGACCGCAGCGGCCGAGAGCCGGGCCTCAGAGGTTGCCGCGGCGCTCCTGCTCGCGCTCGATCGCCTCGAACAGCGCCTTGAAGTTGCCCTTGCCGAAGCCGAGCGAGCCGTGCCGCTCGATGAACTCGAAGAAGACCGTGGGGCGGTCGCCCATCGGCTTGGTGAAGATCTGGAGCAGGTAGCCGTCCTCGTCGCGGTCCACGAGGATGCCGCGCTGCTTCAGCTCCTCGATCGGCACCCGCACCTCGCCGATCCGCGCGCGCAGGGCCGGGTCGTCGTAGTAGGAGTCGGGGGTGTCGAGGAACTCGATGCCGTGGTCGCGCAGCACGTCGACGGTGCGCAGGATGTCGCCGGTGGCCAGGGCGATGTGCTGGCAGCCGGCGCCCGCGTAGAACTCGAGGTACTCGTCGATCTGCGACTTCTTCTTGGCGATCGCCGGCTCGTTGAGCGGGAACTTCACCCGGTGGTTGCCGCTGGCGACCACCTTGCTCATGAGCGCGGAGTAGTCGGTGGCGATGTCGTCGCCGATGAACTCGGCCATGTTCGTGAAGCCCATGACCTTGTTGTAGAAGCCGACCCACTCGTCCATCCGGCCGAGCTCGACGTTGCCGACGCAGTGGTCCACGGCCTGGAAGAGCCGCTTCGGCTGCCCCTCGCGGCGGGTGGCGGTGGAGCTGCGGGCGACGAAGCCGGGCAGGTAGGGGCCGGAGTAGCGGCTGCGGTCGACGAGGGTGTGGCGGGTCTCGCCGTACGTCGCGATGGCGGCCGTGCGCACGGTGCCGTGCTCGTCGGAGACGTCGTGCGGCTCGACCAGGATCGTGGCCCCCATGGCGCGGGCGTGGTCGATGCAGCGGTCGACGTCGGGCACCTCCAGGGCCAGGTCGACGACGCCGTCGCCGTGTCGGCGGTGGTGGTCGAGCACGGGGCTGTCGGGGGTGACGCCGCCGGTGAAGACGAAGCGGGCGCTGCCCGAGCGCAGGACGTAGGTCTTGTCCTCGCGGTGGCCGGTCTCCGGGCCGCGGTAGGCCTCGAGCTCCATCCCGAGCGCCAGCTGGTACCACCCGGCGGTCTGGGTGGCGTTGCCGACCACGAAGACGACCGCGTCCATCGCGGTCACCGGGAAGGGGTCGCGACTGGCGTCGTACTCCACGAGTCCGACCAGCTCCTTGAGCTGCTCGAGGGAGAGGTCGGCCTTGAGCTCGTCGCGGGTCAGCGTCATGGCGCGATCGTGGCGTGGGCCACGCAGACTGTGCAACAGTCAGGGCTGTCACTGGTCAGGTTGTCCAGTAGGAGGGGTCGGGATGGACGAGCTGGACGTCAGGTTGATCGAGCTGTTCACGGACGAGCCGCGCGTGGGGGTCCTGGAGGCGTCGCGGCGGCTCGGCGTCGCCCGCGGGACGGTGCAGGCGCGGCTGGACCGCCTCACCGCGCGGGGCGTCGTCACCTCGTGGGGGCCACAGCTCTCTCCCGAGGCGCTGGGCCACCCGGTGACGGCGTTCCTGACCCTCGAGATCCGCCAGGCGTCGGCCGAGTCGGCCGGGGACGGTCGCGCTGCTGGGGCGGTCGCTGACGTCGTACCCCCCGAGCGGGGGCACGACGTCGTCGGCGCCCACCTCGCCGCGATCCCCGAGGTGATCGAGGTGCACACCACCACCGGCGCCGGGGACCTGCTGGCCCGGGTCGTGGCGCGCTCCAACGCCGACCTGCAGCGCGTCATCGACCGGGTCCTCGCCCACCCCCGGATCACCCGGTCCTCGACCGTCATCGCGCTCGAGACGCAGGTGGCGCACCGGGTGCTGCCGCTGGCCCGGGCTGCGCTGGGGGCGGCTGACGCGGGGTAGTCCGAACGCTTTTTCACCCTCAGCTCGAGCTGAGGGTGAAAAAGCGTTCGGACT
>NZ_JASBRN010000069.1 GCF_030149505.1 Nocardioides sp. | reverse complement strand
GCCGGCCCGCGCATGCCAGATGAGAGCCACACGGACCCGACAGGTCGGGTGCGTGGGCAGCCGCATTGCGAGCGACGGACCGGCCACCTGGAGCGAGCCTCGCCAGGCCCGTTCCTGGGGTCAATGCAACAAGTAGCCGCGCAGTGCGCTCGCCTCGACGTCGTGAGCCGTGCGCGGGGGTGGCGGGCGGGTGAAGACGAGTCGTAGCCTCCGGAGATGGAGGTCGTGCCCGTCCGGGTGACGCGTCGAGTGTCCGATGCCGAGCGTGACGCCGCCGTGCGGCTCCTCGGTGACGCGCTCGCGGATGGACGGATCTCGACCGACACCTTCATCACGAGGATGGACCGGACCTTCGCCTCGCGTGACGAGTCGTCCCTCGACGACATCGTCGCGGACCTCGTCGACGTCCAGCCGGCGCCGCGGCCTCTCGTCGGCGCCCGGGCGATCCGGCGAAGCCCGCGGGCCCCGCGGGCCCCGCGGGCACGGCGAGTCTCCGCCCAGCCGGCGGGGTTGCTCTCGGTCCAGCTCCCCAGCGCCGCACAGCCCGTCCTGGACATCGGCCGCAGCTCCTGGTCCGAGGTGTGCCTCGGTGACCCGACGGTCTCCTCGTCCCATGCCACTCTGGTCCTGCTGCGCGGCGGGTGGGTCGTCGTGGACCGCAACGCGACCAACGGGACGTTCGTCAACGGCCGTCGCGTGAGGGGGAGCGCGCGGGTCCGTCCCGGGGACGTGCTGATGGTCGGGACGACCACCCTCACGTTGCTCGCGTCGTCACAGGACGGCCCGAGTCTGCGCCGGCGTCCCAGCAGGTGGGTCGGACTGCGGTCCGGCTGACCGGCACCCGACAGTGGGCGACAGCCTCCGCGCAGCCCGCAAATCAGATGTGTTCGGCACCGCCGGCCCGTAGCGTCCGGCCATGGCCTACCGCGTCGAGCGCACCACCGATCCCGCCGCCTTCCTCGCGCTCGCAGAGGATCACCTGGCCGGCGAGCCGGTGCTCAGCACGGTGGTGTCGACGACGCTGGCCCGAGCGGTGGCCGACCCGTCCCCGGTCGACCACCCGCGCTGGTGGGCGGCCCTGGTCGACGAGGCGACCGCAGAGGTCGCGGGGGTCGCTATGCGTACGGCGCCGTTCCGGCCCTACCCGCTCTACCTGCTGCCGATGCCGACCGAGGCGGCCGAGGCGCTCGGGTCGTGGGTGCTCGAGCACGAGCCGGACGTCGCCCACGCCAACGGCGTGCGTGCCTCGGTCGAGACGGTGCTCGGTGTGCTGGCGGCTCACCGCGGCGGCAGCACCCGGGTGATCGAGCACGATCGTCTCTGGGAGGCCACCTCCGTCCTGCCACCGACCGGCGTTCCCGGAGTCGGCCGCGCCGCCACGTTGGACGACCTCGACCTGGTCACCGCGTGGTGCCTGGACTTCATGCCCGCCGCCGACCGGCAGGCCGGCCGCCCACCGCGCGAGGGGGAGGGCGAGCACCTCGACCGTGAGTACGCCCGCGGCAAGATCGAGCGGGGGCTCATGTGGCTGTGGGAGGACAAGGGAGAAGTTGTGCACCTCACCGGCTGGAACCCTCCTGCCCTGGGGGTCGCCCGGGTCGGTCCGGTCTACACCCCGGTCGAGCACCGTGGGCACGGGTACGCCGCCGCGCTGGTCGCGCAGGTGACCGAGCGCATCCTGTCCGACGGCGCCCGCGCCTGCCTCTTCACCGACGTCGACAACCCGGTGAGCAACGGGGTCTACGAGCGGATCGGCTACCGCCCGGTGGCGGAGATGGTGCGGATGGAGGTCGCGCCGCAGCCGGTCGCGGTCACCACACCAGGACCGGCTTGACCACCTTCGCTGCCAGCACGTCCGCGACCGCGGTGTTGATGTCGGCGAAGTCGTAGGTCGTCACGAGCGGGTCCAGGTCGAGCACGCCCTCGGCGCGCATCGCGATCATCCGCGGCACCATCACCTGCGGGTCGGAGTCGCCCTCCAGGCTGCTCATCAACCGCTTGCCGCCCTGCAGCAGGTCGGTCGCGTCGATCGGGTACTCCTCCGCGCCGAGCCCCAGCGCCACCAGCGTCCCGCGCATGCCGAGCGCCTGCACGCCTTGCTTGACCACCGACGGCACCGCCGTCGTGTCGATCGCGTACGACGCCCCGCCGCCGGTCAGGTCCCGGACCGCCTGCACGACGGCCTCCGGCGCCAGGCCGGTGGCGTCCAGGGCGGTGGCCCCCAGCCGCTGCGCCTCGGCGAGCCGGGCGGCCTGCAGGTCGACGGCGACGACCGTGCCCACGCCGGTCGCGGCAGCCGCGGCCACCGCGGCCAGGCCGACCGCGCCGGCGCCGTACACCACCAGGGAGTCGGTGGCCCCGGGCTGGAGGACGTTGAGGACGGTGCCGACCCCGGTCTGGTAGCCGCACCCGAAGGGTGCGAGCCGGGTGAGGTCGAGCGCGGGGTCGACGACGACGCAGCACTCGGCGCCCACCAGGGCGTGCCGACCGAAGCTGGACTGGCCGAAGAACGACCCGAAGACCGACGACCCGTCGCGGCTCATCGTCGTGGAGCCGTCGATCCGCATGCCCATGTAGTTGAGCAGCAGCGTCTGCTCGCAGTACGCCGGGTTGCCGGCGCGACAGGCCACGCAAGCCTGGCAGGAGCGGAAGGAGAGCACGACGTGGTCGCCGGGGGACACGGAGGTGACGCCGGGCCCGACCTGCTCGACCACGCCGGTGCCCTCGTGGCCGAAGACGTTGGGGAACATCTCGGCCGGGAGGAAGGAGCGCATCGTGATGTCGGTGTGGCACAGGCCGGTCGCGACGATCCGCACCAGCACCTCGCCCTCGCGCGGCTCGTCGAGCTCCACGTCGACCAGCTCGAAGTCCTGGCCCGGACCGTTGACCACCGCCACCGTCGTCTGCATGACGGCACCCTAGGGGCGAAGTAGAACGCGTTCCAGCGAATCTGCCGACGAGCAGCCGCTCCCTAGACTGGCGGAGCCATGAGTGAGACCCCCGCCGCCCCCCGCCTCGCCGAGTCGATCGCCGAGGTCGAGGACGCGCTCCTCTCCCGCTGGCCCGAGACCCGGCTGGAGCCGTCGCTGGACCGCATCCGCGCCTTCACCGAGCTGCTGGGCGAGCCGCAGCACGCCTACCGCGTGGTCCACCTGACCGGGACCAACGGCAAGACCTCCACCTCGCGGATGGTCGATGCCTTGCTGCGGGCGCTGGACCTGCGCACGGGCCGCTTCACCAGCCCGCACCTGGAGACCATCAATGAGCGGATCAGCGTCGACGGCGAGCCGCTGGACGACGAGGCGTTCGTCCGCGCCTTCAACGACGTCGCGCCCTACACCCACCTCGTCGACGAGGACCAGCCGCACCCGCTGTCGTTCTTCGAGACCGTCGTCGGCATGGCGTACGCCGCGTTCGCCGACGCCCCGGTCGACGTCGCGGTCGTCGAGGTCGGCATGGGCGGCGGCTGGGACGCCACCAACGTCGTCGAGGCCGACGTCGCGGTCGTGCTGCCGATCTCCGTCGACCACGCCAAGTACCTCGGCGCCACGCCGGAGGCCATCGCCCAGGAGAAGGCCGGGATCATCAAGGCCGGCTCGGTCGCGGTCTCCGCGGCGCAGGAGCCCGAGGTGGAGGCCGTCCTCGCGGCCCGCGCGGCCGAGGTCGGCGCGAGCCTCGTGCGCGAGGGCGTCGACTTCGGCGTCGTCTCCCGCACCCCCGCGGTCGGCGGCCAGATCCTCAGCATCGAGGGGCTGCGCGGGCGCTACGACGACCTGTTCCTCCCGTTGTACGGCGCCCACCAGGCCCAGAACGCCGCCGTCGCGCTGGCCAGCGTCGAGGCGCTCGTCGGCGGTGCCGAGCCTCTGGACGCCGAGCTGGTCGCGGCCGCCTTCGCCGAGGTGACCTCGCCGGCCCGGCTCGAGATCGTGCGCCGCAGCCCCACCGTGGTGCTGGACGCCGCGCACAACCCGCACGGCGCCCGCGCCAGCGCCGAGGCGCTGGAGGACTCCTTCACCTTCGACCCGCTCATCGGCGTGCTCGGCGTCATGGCCGACAAGGACGTCGAGGGCCTGCTGGTCGCCCTGGAGCCGGTGCTGGCCCACGTCGTGGCCACCCAGAACTCCAGCGACCGGTCGATGTCGGCCGCCGCCCTGGGCGAGGCCGCCATCGAGGTCTTCGGGGAGGAGCGGGTCACCGTCGTGCCCCGCCTGCTGGACGCGATCGAGGCAGCCGCCACCCTCGCCGAGGCGGGGGAATCGGTCTCGGCCAGCATCGGCGCCGGGGCGGTCCTCGTGACCGGCTCGGTCGTCACCGCGGGCGAGGCCCGCACCCTCCTCACCGCCGGCCGCAGGAAGGACCTCTCGTGAGACGTTCCCCGCGCCGCGGCATGTGTGCCGCGGTTCTCTCCCTCGAGGCGATCACGCTCGGGCTGACCACCCCGGTCATCCTCACGCTCACCGACGTCTCGACCCCCGTGGGCCTGGCCGTCGGTCTGGGTCCCGCGGTCTTCGCCCTGCTGCTCGCCGGCGCCCTGCGCAGCGAGGGCGCCTACGGCCTGGGCTGGGCGCTGCAGGTCGTCGCCGTCGGGCTGGGCTTCCTCGTGCCCTCGATGTTCTTCCTCGGCGCGGTCTTCGGGCTGCTCTGGGGCACCGCGGACCTGCTGGGCCGCAAGATCGAACGGGAGCGCGCGGAGGCGTACGCCGCGCTCGAGCACGAGCAGGCCGACCCCGAGGCCGGCTGACCAGGTGCGCCCCGGCCCCCGCGCCCGTCAGCCCGCCTGGAGGCCACGCTGGAGCGCGGCAAGGGCGGCGTCCAGCTCGGCGTCGCTGCAGCCGCCGAAGCCGAGCACCAGCCCGGTGAGCGGCGAGCTGCGGCAGTAGTCCGACAGCAGCGGCACGTCGAACCCGGCGCGGCGGCCCGCCGCGCGGCCACCGCCCGGTCGCCGGGGAGCAGCACGGTGGCGTACATGCCGGCCACCGGACCACCGAGGTGTGGGCCCAGCGCCTCGGTCACGCGCGCCGACCGCTCGGCGTACACCCTGCGCGCGGAGCGGACCACGCGGTCGACGTAGCCGTCGCGGAGCATGGCCAGGAAGGCGCGCTGCACCGGCCAGGCCGCCGCGTCATGGGTGATCGCGCGGTGCCGGTCGACCTCGTCGGCGAGCGCCGGCGGCGGGACCAGCCAGCCCAGCCGCAGGCTCGGGGCCACGGACTTCGAGGCGGTGCCGAGGTAGGCGGTGTGCTCCCGGTCCAGGCTGGCCAGGGCCGGGATGGGGGCCACGTCGTAGCGGAACTCGGAGTCGTAGTCGTCCTCGACGACGACCGCGCCCGTGTCGCGGGCAGCCGCGAGCAGCGCGACCCGGTCCCGGCCGGACATGGGCGGGCCGAGGGGGTGCTGGTGCGCCGGGGTGGTGTACGCCGCCGCCACCCCCTCCAGCTCCGGCCTGCCGACGGGGCGGGTCGCCGGGTGGTCGAGCACGGTGCGGCCGGTGGCGCGCACGGTCTCCACCGCGGCGCGGTACCCGGGGTCCTCCACGAGCACCGGCCCCGGCCGGAGGGCGGTCAGCAGGTGGCGCAGACCGTCGGTCGTGCCGGCGGAGACCCGCACGTCGTGCGGATCGAGCTGCAGGCCGCGGGTGCGGGCCAGGCGCTCAGCGAGCGCCTCGCGCAACGCAGGCAGGCCCCGCGGGTCGTCGTAGCCGCGGGGAGCGGTGGCCTGGCCGACCTCGCGCCAGGCGCGGCGCCAGGCGGCGGCGTGCCGCGGGTCGATCCAGGGGGTCCCGGCGTCGAGCCGGACCAGGCGGCGTCCCGTCGCCGCGGGTCGCGGCCGGGGCACGTCCACGGAGCGGGGGGTCCGTCCGGCGGCGACGTAGGTCCCGGAGCCGTGGCGCCCCTCGAGCCAGCCCTCCGCGACCAGCTGGGCGTAGGCCTGCTCGGCCACCGAACGCGCGACGCCGAGGTCGGCCGCCAGCGCCCGGCTCGAGGGGAGCCGGTCGCCCGGGGCCAGCCGGCCCTCGGTGACCATGCCCCGGACCGCGACGCTCAGCTGGACCCCCAGGGGCACCCGGGACGCCCGGTCCAGGCGGAGGGGGAGGGTGGAGGTCATCGAGTGGCCCGTCCAAGATCGTCTCGATTGGCCCTGGAGCGCAGGCCACTGGGGCTCGACGATAGTGGCATGTCGACCCAGACGACCTCGCCGGGCCCGCTCTCGCCGACGCCCCGCACCACGCTGACCCGCAGCCGCCACCGCGCCGCGACGGACCGGGCCGAGCTCGACGCGCTCCTCTCCGAGGTGCTCGTGGCCCACCTCGGCATCACGGTCGGGGAGGGCGAGGACGCGCACCCGGTCGTCCTCCCGGTGGCGATCGCCGTGGACCACGACGGCCCCGACGCGGGCGGCTCTCTCTACCTCCACGCCTCCGTGGCCGCAGGCTGGGTCTCCGCCGTCCGTGACCGCACCGTCTGCCTGACCGCGACGCTGCTCGACGGGCTGGTCGCCGCCCGCTCGGGCTTCCACCACTCGATGAACTACCGCTCGGCCGTCGTCATCGGCCGTTGCCGGGTCGTCGAGGACGCCGAGGAGCGGGCACGCGCGCTGGACCTCGTGGTCGACCACATGGTCCCCGGCCGCGCCGCCACGCTGCGCCCGCCGACCCGCAAGGAGCTCGCCGCCACCGTCGTGCTCGCGCTCCCGCTGGCGGAGGCCTCGGTCAAGCGCCGGGCCGGCGGCCCGAAGGACGACCCGGAGGACGTCGCGGCCGGCGGCTGGGCGGGCGTCGTCCCGCTGCGCACCGTCGCCGGGGCCCCGGAGCCCGACGAGTGGTCGCCCGCCGAGGTGCCGGCCGACGTCGCCACGCGCGCCGCTGCCCTGGCCGACCGGTAGCCCGCCGAGCCGGCGCAACTTTCCGGAAGGACGTGCCGGTTCGGCGGTGACGGTCGGCCGAGCCGGCGCATGTTCCGGAAGGACGTGCCGGTTCGGCGGTCACGGTCGGCCGAGCCGGCGCATGTTTCGGAAAGACGTGCCGGTTCGGCGGGGGAGGGGCAGTCGGTAGGTTGACCCCATGAGCGAGCGTTCCCTGGTCCTGGTCAAGCCCGACGGCGTACGACGGGGGCTGACCGGCGAGATCCTGCGCCGCATCGAGGCCAAGGGCTACACGCTGGTCCGGCTCGAGCTGCGCACCGCCACCCGCGAGCTGCTGGCCGCGCACTACGCCGAGCACGAGGGCAAGCCGTTCTACGAGCCGCTGGTGGAGTTCATGCTCTCCGGCCCGGTCGCCGCGATCGTGATCGAGGGCGAGCGCTGCATCGAGGGCTTCCGCTCCCTGGCCGGTGCCACCGACCCGACCGTGGCTGCCCCCGGCACCATCCGCGGCGACCTCGGTCGCGACTGGGGCCTGGCGGTCCAGCAGAACCTCGTGCACGGCTCGGACTCCCCGGAGTCGGCCGCCCGCGAGATCTCCATCTGGTTCTCCGAGGGCAGCTGACCGGACGGAGTCCGGGCAGCGTCGCCCGAGGAGGTCGAGGGAACGCGGTGCCCTGAGCCTGCGAAGGGCGCCGACCGTTCGTCTCGAGACCCGGTCGAGTGCGGGTGACAACGGCAGCCTGGCCAGGCGGGGGTCTCGAGGCTCGGCGCTGGCGCGCCTCGCACCTCGACCACCGGCTGAGGAGTCCCACCAGTCACAGGAGTCCCGGCGTGGCGCCGGGTTTCGGCGTACGCCGCTGCCTACCCTCGTGACCGGGTCGGACGGGAGCGTGCGCGCGTGCCGACCCGCCTTCCCCGGCTGAGATCTGCGCACGAGGCGGCGACGAGCACCGATGGCGAACAGCTTCTTCGGCCGGGACATGGCCGTGGACCTCGGCACCGCCAACACGCTCGTCTACGCCCGCGGCAAGGGCGTGCTGCTCGACGAGCCGAGCGTCGTGGCGCTGCACTCCGGCACCGGCGAGGTGCTGGCGGTCGGGCACGAGGCGAAGCGGATGATCGGCCGCACGCCGGACTCCATCACCGCGATCCGCCCGCTCAAGGACGGCGTGATCGCCGACTTCGAGGCGACCGAGCAGATGCTGCGCTGGTTCATCCAGCAGGTGCACCGTCGCCGCGCCTTCGCCAAGCCCCGCATGGTCATCTGCGTGCCCTCCGGCATCACCGCCGTCGAGCAGCGCGCGGTCAAGGAGGCCGGCTACCAGGCCGGGGCCCGCCGGGTCTACATCGTCGAGGAGCCGATGGCCGCCGCGATCGGCGCCGGGCTGCCCGTGCACCAGGCCACCGGCAACATGGTGGTCGACGTGGGCGGCGGCACCACCGAGGTCGCGGTCATCAGCCTCGGCGGCATCGTCACCAGCCTCTCGATCCGCACCGCCGGCGACGACCTCGACAACGCGATCGTGGCGTGGATGAAGAAGGAGTACTCCCTGCTCCTGGGCGAGCGCACCGCCGAGGAGGTCAAGATGACCCTCGGCTCGGCCTTCCCGCTGCCCGACGAGCCCGAGGCCGAGATCCGCGGTCGTGACCTCGTCTCCGGCCTGCCGCGCACCGTCCTGGTCTCCAGCGCCGAGGTGCGCCAGGCGCTGGAGGAGCCGCTGCACGCGATCGTCGACGCGGTGCGCACCACCCTCGACCAGACCCCGCCCGAGCTGGCCGGCGACATCATGGACCGCGGCATCGTGCTCACCGGCGGGGGAGCGCTGCTGCGCGGCCTCGACGAGCGGCTGCGCCACGAGACCGGCATGCCCGTCCACGTCGCCGAGGACCCGCTGACCTCGGTCGCTCTGGGTGCCGGCAAGTGCGTGGAGGAGTTCGAGGCGCTCCAGCAGGTCCTGGTCAACGAGCGACGGCGGTACTGATGGCCCTGCTCGAGCGCACCTCCGGCTCCCGCGGCACCGGCACCGGCCCGGGCGCCTCCCCGACCGGCCGCAGCCGCCGCTCCCTGGCCGCCCGCCGCGAGCGGCGCGAGCGCCGGTGGAGCCCCGGACCCGACCTGGACCGCCAGCGCCCCAGTCGCTCGCTGCTGGTCGCCCTCGGCCTGGCGAGCGCCACGCTGATGACCCTCGACCTCACCGCTGGCGGTGCCGCTCTCGACCCGGTGCGCGGCGTCGTCGCCGACGTCGTCGGGCCCGCCGAGGCGGGCGCGACCGCGCTGGTGAGCCCGGTCCTGGCCGTCCCCGACTTCTTCCGCACCCACTCCTCGCTGCGCGAGGAGGTGGCCGCGCTGGAGGAGGAGAACACCGCCCTGCGCGCGGAGCTCGGCAGCGCCGCCTTCCAGCGCAACCGGCTGGCGGCGTACGACGAGCTGACCGCGACCGCCGAGGACCTCGGCTACTCGCTCGTGCCGAGCCGCGTGGTCGGCTGGGGCCCGGCCCAGTCCTTCTCCAGCACCGTCACCATCGACGCCGGCACCGACGCCGGCGTGCAGCCCGACATGACCGTGGTCAGCGGCGCCGGCCTGGTCGGCCGCGTCGTCTCCGCGGGCCGCACCACCGCCACGGTCCTGCTCATCATCGACCCCGCCTCCACCGTGGGCGCCCGGATCGGCGACACCCTCGACATGGGCTTCCTCACCGGTCGCGGCGTGGTCGGCGACGAGGGTCGCCTCGACCTCGAGCTCGTCGACCGCACCGCCGTCCCCGCCCGCGCCGACTCGGTCGTCACCTGGGGCAGCGACGGGGGAGCGCCCTACGTCTCCGGTGTGCCCATCGGACGCGTCACCCGGGTCTACTCCTCGCTGCGCGAGACCTCCCAGCGCGTCGTCGTCGACCCGTACGTCGACTTCGGCTCCCTCGACGTCGTCGGTGTCGTCGTGCCCACCGGCACCACCTCCGACCGCGCGCTCGTCGGTCCCGACGGAGAGCTGAGCGACGAGCCGGGCGGGGGTGAGCAGTGAGCACCGCCCGGGCTGCCGCCGCGGCCGCCGCCGTCTTCGTCGCGCTGCTCCTGCAGGTCTCCCTCGCGCCGCACCTGGCCTGGCAGGGGGTCGTGCCCAACCTCGTCCTGCTCGTCGTGGTCGCCGCGGCGCTGACCCGCGGCCCGCAGTTCGCGATGGTCCTCGGCTTCGCCGCGGGTGCCCTGCTCGACCTGGCCCCGCCGGCCGACCACACCGCCGGGCGGTGGGCGCTCGCCCTCGTCGTCGTGGGGTACGTCGCCGGGCGGGTGCGCAGCGAGGCGAGCCCGACCGCGACGACCGTCGTCTCGACCGTCGCCGCGAGCTCCTTCGTGGCCACCTCGCTCTTCGCGATGACCGGCCTGCTCCTGGGCGAGCTGAGCGTCGGCGTGGGCGAGCTGCTCCTGGTGGTCGGGCTGGCCGTGGTCTGGGACGTCGTGCTGACCCCGTTCGTGCTGCCCCCGCTGATGGCGATGTTCCGGCGTCTCGAGCCGGCGCGGCTGGCATGAGCCGCCCGACCGAGGAGGCCGCCGGGACCCGCCGCTCCCGGCTGCGCATCGTCGTCATCCAGGCGCTGGTCTTCAGCCTCTTCGCGACGCTGCTCGTGCGGCTCTACTACCTGCAGGTCGTCTCGGGCGAGCAGTACACCGCCCAGGCCGCCTCCCAGTCCGTGCGCGACATCGTCGAGCAGCCGCAGCGCGGGCTGATCGTCGACGACATGGGCCGCCCCCTGGTCACCAACCGCCTGGCCTGGGTGGTGTCGGTGGACCGCACGTTGCTCGGCAAGCTGCCGGGTCGCGACCGCACGGAGCTGCTCGACCGGGTCGCGTCCGTCACCGGCGTACCCGTCAAGGCGCTGGAGCGCCGCCTGGTCACCTGCGGCGAGGAGGGCAGCGTGACCGGCACCTGCTGGAACGGCTCGCCCTACCAGCCGGTGCCCGTGGCCACCGACGTCGAGCGCGAGGTCGCGCTGCGCATCCTCGAGCAGCCCGAGGACTACCCCGGCGTCCTCGCCGAGCAGCAGAGCGTGCGCGCCTACCCCCGCCCCTACGGCATCAACCTCGCCCACGTCCTGGGCTACCTCAGCCCGGTCACCGCCGAGGAGCTCGAGCAGGCCGAGGCCGACGGTGAGGACTCCGTCAACGGCGCCTCCGTGGTCGGTCGCGCCGGCGTCGAGAAGGAGTACGACGCGTGGCTGCGCGGGGTCCCGGGGACCCAGTCGGTCGCGGTCGACTCGATGGGCCGCGTGCTGGGCGAGGACTCCCAGGTGCAGGCGCGCCCGGGCGACACCCTGGTCACCTCCATCGACGCCAAGGTGCAGTCGGTCGTCGAGCAGCAGCTCGCCGAGACCATCCGCACCGCCCGGCAGACCCGGGACACCGTCACCGGGCGCAACTACGTCGCCGACTCCGGCGCGGTCGTGGTGCTCGAGGCCGACACCGGCCGGGTCGTGGCGATGGCCAGCCAACCGACGTACGACCCCGAGGTCTGGGTGGGCGGCATCTCCGACGACGAGCTGGCCCGGCTCTACTCCGAGGCCGCCGGCACCCCGCTGCTGGGCCGTGCGACCCAGGGCCAGTTCGCCCCCGGCTCGACCTGGAAGCCCTTCATGACCGCGGGCGCGCTGACCAACGGCTACTCCACCGACACCCGACTGGACTGCTCGAGCTCCTTCACGGTCGGCAACCGCCCGTTCCGCAACTACGAGTCCGGTGCCTACGGCTACATCGGCTTCGACAAGGCGCTCGAGGTCTCCTGCAACACCTTCTTCTACCGCGTCGGTTACGCCTACTGGCAGCGCTTCGGCTCCGACGAGGCCGACGTCGACGCCTTCGACCCGCTGGTCGAGGAGGCCAAGGACTTCGGCTTCGGCAAGCGCACCGGCATCGACCTGCCCGGCGAGGCCGCCGGCCGGATCGCGGACCGGAAGTGGAAGCGCGAGTACTACACGTCCATGAAGGATTTCTACTGCGGCATCTCCGAGAAGCCGCAGGACTCGAAGACCTCCGACTTCGTCTACAAGTTCGCCTACGAGTTCTGCCTGGAGGGCTACGCCTACCGCGCCGGTGACGCCGCCAACTTCGCCATCGGGCAGGGCGACACCATCGTCACGCCGCTGCAGCTGGCCCGCGCCTACGGCGCCCTCGCCAACGGTGGCACCCTCTACGCGCCTCGCGTCGGCAAGGCGATCGTCGGCCCCGACGGCTCGGTCGTGCAGCGGATCCCGCCCAAGAAGGTCGGCACCGTCGACGTGCCGCAGAGCACGCTGGGCTACATCGACACCGCGCTCAAGGGCGTGACCCGCCAGGGCACGATGGCCTGGCGGATGGGCGGCTTCCCGCTGGACGAGGTCGAGATCCGCTCCAAGACCGGCTCCGCGGAGGTCTACGGCAAGCAGTCGACCTCGTGGGTCGCGTCCTACTCCGACGACTACGTCGTGGTGATGATGGTCAGCCAGGGCGGCACCGGCTCCGGCACGTCCGGCCCGGCGATCCGCGCCATCTGGGAGACGTTGTACGGCGTCGAGGGCGAGCGCGTGGTGCCTGCGCGGGCCGCGATCCCCGGCACCGTCCCGCCGACCCAGCTGCCCGAGTTCCTGCCCGACGGCTCGATCCTGCCGCCGGCACGCACCCCCGGGAAGCGGGACGAGCGATGACCACCCTGACCCGCTCGCCGGCGAGGGTCGGCGCCGGCGTACGTCCCCGCTCCTCGCTGGGCACCCGGCCGCTGCTGCGCTGGAGTGGCATCGACTGGTGGCTGATGGTCGCCGTGGCCGGCCTGCTGGTGCTCGGCACCCTGCTGGTGTGGTCCGCCACGACCACCCGCGACGACCTCACCGGCGGCGACCCCCGCGCGTACCTCTACAAGCAGGTCACCAACATCACCATCGGCCTGGTGCTCATGGCCGTCGTGCTGGTCTCCGACCACCGGTGGGTGCGGATCGCCGCGCCGCTGGCCTACCTGGCTTCCGTCGCGGGGCTGGTGCTCGTGCTGGTCGCGGGCTCCACGATCAACGGCTCGCGGTCGTGGATCGTGGTCGGGGGCATGTCGATCCAACCCGCCGAGCTGGCCAAGCTGGCCGTGGTGATCGGGATGGCGCTCGTGCTCGCGCACCGCGCCACCGGCCGCTGGCGCCCGCGAGTGGGCCTGGTCGAGGTCGTCCTCATGCTGGCGATCGCGGCGGTGCCCGCCGTGCTGATCCTGCTGCAGCCCGACCTCGGCACGATGCTCGTGCTGACCGCCACCGTGACCGGCGTCCTGGCCGTCTCCGGCGCGCCGCGTCGATGGCTCGCGCTGCTGGCCGGTGGAGGAGTGACCGTGGCCGTCGCGGCCGTCGCCGGCGGGGTGCTGAAGCCCTACCAGGTCGACCGGTTCCTGGCCTTCACCAACCCCGACCTCGATCCGCGCGGCGCCGGCTACAACGTCGAGCAGGCCCGGATCGCGGTCGGCAACGGCGGCCTCTTCGGCCAGGGCCTCTTCGAGGGCTCCCAGACCCGCTCGGGCTTCGTCCCCGAGCAGCACACCGACTTCGTCTTCACCGTCGCCGGTGAGGAGCTAGGCCTGCTGGGGGCGGGTCTGCTCATCGCCCTGCTCGGCGTGGTGGTGTGGCGCGCGCTGGCCATCGCGATGTCCACCGACGACGTCTTCGGACGGGTGGCGGCCGCCGGCATCGCTTGCTGGTTCGGCTTCCAGGGCTTCCAGAACATCGGGATGTGCCTGGGGATCATGCCGGTCACCGGCGTCCCGCTGCCGTTCGTGTCCTACGGCGGCTCCTCGATGTTCGCCGGCCTGCTCGCGATCGGGCTGCTGCAGAACATCCGGCTGCGCGCCACCGACCGCACGGTCGGGTAGTCGCCCTCAGGCCAGGATCCGGTCCACGACCCCCTGGCTGACCGGGTGGTACGTCGGGCGGGCGAGCGTGTAGATCTCCCGCGCGCGCGTCCGACCCTGCTCGGTCGTGGCGAGGGCGGCGTACACCTTGCGCAGGTAGAGGGCTCGACCGTGCCGGGTCAGCAGGTCGGCGAGGGCGGCGTCGGCCGCGGGCCGCTCGAAGACCCACCCGGAGGAGACGGCCAGCTCGAACCAGGCGGTCGCGACCTCGATGTTGCCGCTCGTGGAGAAGGCGTGGGCCGCGTCGACGTCGTCGAGCACCGCGTGGTCGGTCGGAAGGGACCGGATGAAGTGGACCCACTGGTGGCTGTTCCAGCCGGTGGTGTCGAGGTCGGCAGCGGGGGTGCCCGCGGCGAGGGCCGAGGCCTGGGCGTCGACGAGGTCGAAGGCGTCGGAGGTGAAGGCCGGGGCCGCGACGGGGACTCCGGGGCCGTGGACCCACTCCTCGACGTCGACGTCCTCGGACGTGAGGCCGGCGGGCGCCAGCAGCTCGGCCTCGAGGTGGGCGAGGAAGGTCGGGGTGTCCATGGACCCGAAGGCGTGGCGGTCGAAGTAGTCGCGCAGGAAGGCGTCGAAGCGCTCGCGGCCGACCCGGGCCTCCAGCATCCGCAGGAAGAGCGAGCCCTTCTCGTAGGGCAGCTTGGGCAGGTAGCCGTCGGGGTCCTCGAGCTCGATGTGCAGCACGGTCTGCTGCGGCTCGGCGCCGTCGAGGGTCTTCTCCAGCTCCTGGCGGCCCAGCCGCAGCAGCATCGAGGTGTAGTCCGCACCGAAGACGGCCTCGTCGATGCGCGTCTCGAAGTAGGTGGTGAAGCCCTCGTTGAGCCACAGGTCGTTCCAGGTGGCGTTGGTGACGAGGTTGCCCGACCAGGAGTGCGCGAGCTCGTGGGCCACGAGCGAGACCAGCGAGCGGTCCCCGGTGATGACGGTGGGGGTGGCGAAGGTCAGGCGCGGGTTCTCCATGCCGCCGTACGGGAAGCTCGGCGGGAGCACGAGCAGGTCGTAGCGGCCCCAGCGGTAGGGCCCGTAGAGCCCCTCGGCCGCCTCCACCATCCGCTCGGTGTCGGCGAACTCCCAGGCCGCCGCCTCGACCACCTGGGGCTCGGCGTAGACGCCGGTGCGCGGGCCGAGCTCGCGGAACTCCAGGTCGCCGACGGCCAGCGCCACGAGGTAACTCGGCACCGGCTCGGGCATGGTGAAGCGGTACGTGCCGTCGGCCGCCGGTGCGGTCGGGTTCTCCGCGCTCATCACGGCCATGAGCCCGAGGTCGGCGGGCACCCGGACGACGGCGTCGTACGGCGCGCGGATGCCGGGGCTGTCCTGGCAGGGGATCCAGCTGCGGGCCAGGATCGGCTGGGACTGGGTGAAGAGGAACGGCTTCCTCGAGCTGGTCTGCGCCGGGTCGAGCCACTGCAGGGCCTGGGCGTCCCCGGTGGTCGCGTAGTGCACGACCACACGGTCGCCCTCGCCCAGCGTGATGGTGAGGCGAGCGCCGAGGACCGGGTCGTGCTCGCCGAGGTCGTGCGCGAGCGGCGTGCCCCGGCCGTCGGTGACGGCACCCAGGTCGAGGTGCCAGGTGTCCAGCACCAGTCGGGTCGCGTCCGGGTCGACCCGCTCGACGTCGAGGGTCACGCTGCCGGAGAGCCGGCGCTCCTCGAAGGAGACGTCGAGGTCGAGCGCCATCCGGCGCACGACGACCTCCTCGGGACGGGCGTGGGAGTGGGGGTCGCGGGCGAGTCCGAGGGTCACCGGCGCAACGTACATGGTGGGTCCGGGAGCGAGCCGACCTACCGCCAGAGCCAGCGCAGGGCGTCGGGCAGCAGGACCCCCGGGTGGTTCGAGGTGTGCGCGCCATCGCCGAGCACCAGGCGTGCGTCGTACCCGGCGCCGAGGAGCGCAGCGGCCACGAGCAGGTTCTCGACAAGCCAGTTGTCCTCGGGCTCGTCCCAGCCGAGGTCACGGTGGCCGACCTGGAGCAGGACGCGGAGTGGCCGAGCCGGCTCGGAGCCGATGAGTGCCGGGAAGCGGTTGCCGCCGCGCACCTGCGGGAAGCTGGAGGAGAACCCGAGGACCTTGCCGAAGGCGTCGGGGCGGTGCCAGGCCGCGGTCAGGGCCGCGTTGCCGCCGCTGCTGAAGCCGCAGATCCCGCGCTCCGCCGGGTCGTCGCTGATGGGAACGAGGCCGGAGACCAGGGGCAGCACCTCGTCGACGAGGAGGTCGGCGTAGCGGCTGTCGAACGCGTCGTACTCGGCGTTGCGGGCGACCGGCTCGACGAAGACACCGACCATCGGCGGGACGTCGCCGCCGGCCACGAGGTTGTCCAGCACGATCCCGGCCCGCAGGTCGTCCTCGGGCTCGAGGAAGCCGGCCCCGTCCTGGAAGACCATGCAGGGCAGGGCGCCGTCCTTGCTGCGGCCGTCCGCCGCCGCGGGGACGTGCACCCGCACGTCTCGATCGGCGCCCGGGAAGGCGCGGGAGCCGGTGAGCCGCAGTCGGGTCGTGCGGCCCGTAGGGACGCCGGCACGCGGCGCCGAGTCGGGCCCGTGGTCGTAGACGACCCGGGTCGCCTCCATCGGCAGGGGGTGGAACGGGATCCGAGCATCCATGCCCGAGAACCTAGGCCCCGGCCGGGCTCGGGCGGAGCGCGGGCCGCGTGAAAGGGTGGCCGCGTGTCGACTCGGGGCGTGGTCATCTCCCCGCCCTTCTTCCGCTACTGGCGCGCCACCGCGGTCTCGGGTCTGGGCACCTACGTCACCGTCTTCGCCCTCCAGGCCCTGGTCGTGCTCACGCTCGACGGGACGGCCTCGGACGTCGGGCTGCTCAATGCCGCCCGCTGGCTGCCGTACCTGACCTTCGGGCTCGTCGTCGGCGCGCTCGTCGACGGTCGGCGCAGGCTGCCGTTGATGGTGCGCACGGACCTCGTGCAGGCGTTCCTGCTGCTCCTCGTCCCACTGCTGTGGTGGCTGGACGTGTTGTCGCTGCCGGTGCTCCTGGCCGTCGTGTTCGCCTACGGCGCGGCGGCTGTGGTGAACATGGCGGCGACGATGTCCTTCCTGCCTCGGCTGGTGGACCGCAACCAGCTCCAGTCGGCCCATGCTCGCGTGGACGGGGCCGACGCCGTCGCCTCGACGTCCGGCCCCGCGCTCGGGGGCCTGCTGGTGAGTGCCGTGGGTGCGCCGGTGACCGTCGTCCTGGACTCGCTGACCTACCTCTTCTCCGCGCTCACCCTGCGCCGGATCACGCTCGACGAGCCTCCACCGAGGACGGGCGTCACCGCCCGCCAGCTGCTCGGCGAGATCAGGGAGGGTGTGCGCTGGGCCTACGGCCGCTCGGGCCTGCGCACCCTGGCGATAGCCACGCACGGCTGGTTCGTGGGCAACGCGGTCGTCGGCGTCGTCGTGGCTCCGTACGCCTTCATCGTGCTGGACCTCGGTGCCGCCCAGCTCGGCCTGGTGGGTGCCGCCGGCGGGGTGGGGGCGTTGGTCGGTGCGACCGTGACGACCGCGGTCGGGCGTCGCCTGGGCACCGGGCGCACGATCATCGCCTGCCACCTGCTCACCACCGTCGGTGTGGCCGTGATGGCCCTCGCCGCCGAGTCGTCGTACGCCGCCTGGGTGCTCGGACTGGGCCAGGCCGGCTACGGCATGGCGATGGGCATGAGCAACTCGCACGAGATGAGCTACCGCCAGCTCGTCACCCCGGACGAGCTCCAGGCCCGGACGAACACGACCCTGCGGTCGCTCAACCGCGCCGTCGTGGTGGTCGTGGCGCCGGTCGCCGGCTTCCTGGCCGACGCGGTCGGCATGCAGACCATGCTCGTCGTCGCGGCGGCGACCTTCGCCGTCGTGGCCACGGGTCTGGCCGCGACGTCGTTCCGCGCCGTGCGTGCACCGGTCTGAGCGGGTGCGCCGCCGTCAGGGGCTGAGGGAGAAGAAGAGGAACGTCGCCAGCAACGTCAGGTGCACGACCCCCTGCAGGGCCTTGGCCCGGCCCTGCACGACGGTGAGGGTGGCGACGGCGACCGAGGTCACGAGCAGCACGATCTGGGTCGACTCCAGGCCCAGGACCAGCGGGCCGTCGAGCCAGATCATGGCGACGGCGATGGTGGGGATGGTCAGGCCGATCGATGCCATGGCCGAGCCGTAGGCGAGGTTGAGGGAGATCTGGACCCGGTCGCGGGAGGCGTTGAGGACGGCGGCGATGGACTCCGGTGCCAGGACGAGCAGGGCGATGACGACGCCGACGACGGCGTACGGCAGGCCCAGGGCGGAGACCGCGTCCTCGATGGTGGGGGAGAGCAGCTTGGCCAGGCCCACCACGGAGACGAGCGAGACCAGCAACAGCGCCAGGGACATGACCGTCTCCCGGCCGTCCGGCGGGTCCGCGTGCCCGTCACCGTCGGAGTCGGCGAGGTCGAAGACGCCGGTCATCCGCCCCTGCGAGTCCGAGGTGACGGGCAGGAAGAAGTCGCGGTGCTGCACGGTCTGGGTGAAGACGAAGGCGCCGTACAGCACGAGGGAGGCGACCGCGGCGAAGGCCAGCTGGTTCGGGGCGTACTCCAGACCCTGGCCGGTCGAGGTGAACCCGGGCAGCACCAGGCACACCGAGGCCAGGGCGACCACCGTGGACAGTGCCGAACCGGTGCCGGTGGCGTTGAAGCTGACCAGTCCGTGGCGCAGCGCGCCGACGAGCAGCGAGAGGCCGACGATGCCGTTGAGCGTGATCATGAGGGCGGCGAAGACGGTGTCGCGGGCGTACGTCGAGGAGCCCTCCCCGCCGCCGACCATGAGCATGACGATGAGCCCGACCTCGATCACCGTCACCGCGACGGCCAACACCAGCGAGCCGTAGGGCTCGCCGACGCGGTGCGCGACCACCTCCGCGTGGTGCACCGCCGCCAGGATCGAGCCCACCAGCGCCACCGCGATGGCGACCAGGACGACCGGGTTCTCGTGGCTGGACCAGGTCGCCAGAAGCAGGCTTAGGGAGAGGACCGGCACCGCGACCGTCCACTGGAAAGGGCCTCGCCGCGCGGGGTCGCTCATGCCCCAACCCTAGGGAGGTGGCCAACCGGTCGAGCGGGGTGGGCCCGGACCCACCTCTGCGTATGATGGTTGCTGATGGCAACGAATACCCCCGACGTGCCGGCGACCGACGGCGCTCCCCAGACCGACTCGGGCGAGTACACCCACGCCCAGGTCCTCACGATCCTCACCGGCCTGATGCTGGGCATGTTCCTGGCCTCGCTCGACCAGACGATCGTCAGCACCTCGATCCGCACGATCGCCGACGACCTCAGCGGGCTGTCGGTGCAGGCGTGGGTGACGACGGCGTACCTCATCACCGCCACGATCACGACCCCGATCTACGGCAAGCTCGGCGACACCTACGGCCGCAAGAAGCTGTTCATGTTCGCCATCTCGGTCTTCATCGTGGGCTCGGCGCTGTGCTCGTTTGCCGACTCGATGTACGTGCTCGCGGTCTTCCGCGCGGTGCAGGGGCTGGGCGCGGGCGGCCTCATGACGCTGGTGCTCGCGATCATCGGCGACATCGTCAGCCCACGCGAGCGCGCGCGCTACACCGGCTACTTCATGGCCACCTTCGCCACCTCGTCCGTGCTGGGCCCCGTGCTCGGCGGGCTGCTCGCCGGCCAGGACTCGATCCTGGGCGTCACCGGCTGGCGCTGGGTCTTCCTCGTCAACGTCCCGGTCGGACTGCTGGCGCTCGTCGTGGTCGCTCGCACGCTGAATGTGCGGACCGAGCGCCGGGACGTGCGGATCGACTGGTGGGGCGCCGCGGCCCTGGTGGTCGGCCTGGTCCCGCTGCTCACCGTCGCCGAGCAGGGCCGCGAGTGGGGCTGGGGGTCCGGGCTGGCCCTGGCCTGCTACGCCCTCGGCGTCCTCGGTCTGGTGGCCTTCGTGCTGGCCGAGCACGCGATGGGCGACGCCGCGCTCATCCCGCTGCGGCTCTTTCGGATGCGCGTCACCGCCGTCACGATCGCGGCCAGCGTCATCATCGGCATGGCGATGTTCGGCGGGATCATGATCCTGCCGCTCTACATGCAGATCGTGCACGGCGCCAGCCCCACCGAGTCCGGCATCCTCATGCTGCCGATGGTCGCCGGCATGATGCTCGCCTCGATCGGCTCGGGCCGCGTCATCTCCCGCACCGGGCAGGTGCGGATGTTCCCGGTCGTCGGCTCCGCAGTGATCGTGCTGGGTCTGTTCCTGCTCTCCTTCACCTCCGCCGACACCCCGCTTCCCTGGGTCAACGCCGCCATGTTCGTGCTGGGGGTCGGCCTCGGCTCGTGCATGCAGCCGCTGCTGCTCACCGTCCAGAGCGCGGTGCCGCCGACCGAGATCGGGGTGGCCACCGCCTCCTCGACCTTCTTCCGGCAGATGGGCGGCACCCTGGGTGTCGCGGTCTTCCTCTCCGTGCTCTTCAGCACCGTCGGGCCCAACATCTCCGAGGCGCTCGACGAAGCAGCACGTACGCCGGAGTTCCAGCAGGCCGCGCAGGAGGTCGGCGGGCTCGACCCCGACCTGGTCACCACGATCCAGGACGACTCCTCGGTCCTGGAGACCCTGCCCGACGCCCTGGCCCAGCCGTTCCGGGTCGGCTTCGCGGAGTCGATGGACACCGTCTTCCTGGCCGCGGCCGGCGTGGGGGTGCTCGCCTTCCTGATCCTGCTCCTCCTGCCGCCGGTCCAGCTCCGCGACACCTCGGCCTCGGCGGCGCGCGCAGCCGCCGCGACCTCGACCGGCCCCACCCCCGCCGCCCCGCGGGAGTAGGGCCCGGCCCGGAGGTTTCGGGACGCGACCGGCGGCGCCGTACCCTGGGTGACTGCGCTGCCACCCGTCGCGGAGCGCAGCCTGCCCCGTCCCAGACCCACGCCGAGGTGAACCCATGTCCGCCCCCGCAGCCCTGCGCCGTGGCCAGTCCGTCTTCGAGCTCCTGGAGCCGCACCTGCCCGGCGTCTCCAAGCCGATCCAGTACGTCGGTGGCGAGCTGAACTCCACGGTCAAGGACTGGGACTGCGGCGCCGACTCCGAGGAGTCCGGCGGCCAGACGGTTCGGTGGGCGCTGATGTACCCCGACGCCTACGAGGTCGGCCTGCCCAACCAGGGCGTCCAGATCCTCTACGAGGTGCTCAACGAGCGCGACTGGATCGTCGCCGAGCGCACGTACGCCGTGTGGCCGGACATGGAGAGGCTGCTCAAGGAGCAGGGGATCCCGCAGTTCACCGTCGACGCGCACCGCCCCGTCGGCGACTTCGACCTCTTCGGCCTGAGCTTCTCCACCGAGCTCGGCTACACCAACATGCTCAACGCCCTCGACCTCGCCGGCATCCCACTGCACGCCGTGGACCGCACCGAGGACCACCCGGTCGTCATCGCCGGTGGGCACGCGGCGTTCAACCCCGAGCCGATCGCGGACTTCATCGACGCCGCCGTGCTCGGCGACGGCGAGGAGGTCGTGCTCGCGATCTCCGACATCGTGCGCGAGTGGAAGTCCGAGGACCGCCCCGGCGGTCGCGAGGAGCTGCTGCGCCGGCTCGCCGTCACCGGCAACATCTACGTCCCCCGCTTCTACGACGTCACGTACGCCGCCGACGGGTCGATCGAGGCGGTCGTGCCCAACCGCCCCGGCATCCCGTTCCGCGTCCGCAAGCACACGCTCATGGACCTCGACGCCTGGCCCTACCCCCGCAAGCCGCTGGTGCCGCTGGCCGAGACCGTCCACGAGCGCTTCAGCGTCGAGATCTTCCGCGGCTGCACCCGCGGCTGCCGCTTCTGCCAGGCCGGGATGATCACCCGCCCCGTGCGCGAGCGCTCGATCGAGACGATCGGTGCGATGGTCGAGAACGGCATCCGCAAGACCGGCTTCGAGGAGGTCGGCCTGCTCTCGCTCTCCAGCGCCGACCACACCGAGATCGGCGACGTCGCCACCGGGCTGGCCGACCGCTACGAGGGCACCAACGTCTCGCTGTCGCTGCCCTCGACCCGCGTCGACGCCTTCAACATCACCCTGGCCAACGAGTTCTCCCGCAACGGCCGCCGCTCGGGCCTCACGTTCGCCCCCGAGGGGGGATCGGAGCGGATGCGCAAGGTGATCAACAAGATGGTGACCGAGGAGGACCTCATCCGCACGGTCGCGGCGGCGTACTCCCACGGTTGGCGGCAGGTGAAGCTCTACTTCATGGTCGGGCTGCCCACCGAGACCGACGAGGACGTCCTGCAGGTCGCCGAGCTGGCCAAGGCCGTCATCGCGAAGGGCCGCGAGGTCGCCGGCCACAACGACATCCGCTGCACCGTCTCCATCGGTGGCTTCGTGCCCAAGCCGCACACGCCGTTCCAGTGGGCCGCCCAGCTCGACGTCGAGACCACCGACGAGCGGCTGCGCAAGCTGCGCGAGACCGTGCGGGCGGACAAGAAGTTCGGCCGCGCCATCGGCTTCCGCTACCACGACGGCAAGCCCGGCATCGTCGAGGGCCTGCTCTCGCGCGGCGACCGCCGCGTGGGTCGGGTCATCGAGCGGGTCTGGCGCGACGGCGGCCGCTTCGACGGCTGGTCCGAGCACTTCTCCTACGACCGCTGGATGGCTGCTGCCGAGCAGGGCCTGGCGGGCACCGGGGTCGACCTGGACTGGTTCACCCTGCGCGAGCGCGACTACGACGAGGTCCTGCCCTGGGACCACCTCGACTCCGGCCTGGACAAGGACTGGCTGTGGGGTGACTGGGAGGACGCCCTCGCGGTCGCCGACGGCTCGGCCGACGTCGAGGTCGAGGACTGCCGCTGGACGCCGTGCTACGACTGCGGCGTGTGCCCGGAGATGGGCACCGAGATCCAGGTCGGTCCGACGGGGCAGAAGCTGTTGCCGCTCAGCGTGGTCTGACGATCACTCCGTCTGCGACCACGCTGCGACCGGCAGCATGAGGTAGACGCCGACCCGGAGTGGGTTGAGGACATCGGTGACAGCAGCAAGGACCGCGTCACATCGCTGCTGCCTGTTCTCGGCACGGCTGGCGAACCACTTCGAGCGGATCTCGATGGTCACGTCCAGTCCGGACGAGTCGTGAGGGCCCAGCGAGCGAAAGCGGAGCTCGACGTCGCCAGGTCCCAACCGACCGTCGTAGGGCTCTTCCGGGCACTCGACCGCGGTCGACACGGCGTGCGGCAGCACGGCAGCCAGGTCCGCGACCTGGCAGTCGCTCACCCCTTGACCGAGCATGACCTCGACGATCGGCATCAGGCAGGCCGGTTGAGCTCGTGCTCGACGGCGCGTCGGATCCACGACGAGACGGATCGGTCGTCGGCGTCCGCGCGGCGCTTCACCTCGTCGAGCACGTCGGCGGGGAAGCGGACAGGGATCGGCGTGGTCAACTTCGCTGAACGACGCCGTGGCTCGCCGGTCGGCGTCTGGTTCGCAGGGTCGGCGTAGAACTCGTACTCCTCGTCCGGAGTCATCTCAGACGTCATCACGATCACCTCGGTAGGTCTCGGCCAGCTCGACGCTGGCCTGATAGCAGCCGATCGGTCGGCAGCGGGTCGGATCGCCGTCCCGAGACGGGGCGATGGGGACGACGAGCACCTGCCCGCCGACGTCGGCCACCATCAGCCAGTGGGCAGGCGGCTTGGCTGGGTAGAACACCGGGTCGTTCGCCCAGACGTCGTACACATCGTCGAGTCCCAGGTGCGGGTGCTTGAACAGATGAGCTGCCTGTGCGTCGACCTCGAACGGTTCGTCGGCGAGCTGATCGAGGTCGAGCGGATCCGAGTCCACGGCGAAACTGTATAACAAACGACTACGAACCGGTCGGCACCACGGATATCGACGAGGACCGATCCGTCCTGAGATGGGCACCGAGATCCAGGTCGGCCCGACGGGGCCCGCCGAACTACTCGACCAGCGGCTCGTCGAGCTGGCCGCCGTCGGGGGCCAGGGCCAGGCAGGCGATCTGCTCGCCGGCCTCGAGCTCGTCGTAGATCACCAGGAGCGAGACGTCGCCGCTGGTGCTGACCGCCTCCCGCTCGGGGTCGTCGGAGACGGCCTCGTCGCACAGCTGGCTGTAGTCGCCGTCGGGGCCGCCGGCCGCGGCCTCCTCGGTCAGCGTGGCCACCGCCAGCACCTCGGCGTCGTGCGGCTCGGTGCAGTCCTCCACGGTGATCGTCTCGAAGCTCTCCGCGTCACCCCGCAGGCCCTCGGCGCTGATGCAGTCACCCGGCTCCAGGTCGTTGACCGCGCGCACCGAGCTGCCGACGACGACCGCCACCACGACCAGGACCAGTGCGCCGATCATCACCAGCGTGTTGAGCACGATCGCGGCGATCGCCAGGCCCTTGCCGTGGTCGCGCCCGTCCTTGCTGCGGCGCAGCACGACGATGCCCAGCACGAGGCCGACCGGAAGGCAGCACAGCACCGAGGAGACCAGGGCTCCGATGGCCATGCCCTTGCTGGGCTCGCCCTGCTCGCTGCCGCCGGGGAAGGCGCCGCCCGGGAACGCGCCGGGAGCGCCGTACGGCTGCCCGGCGGGCTGCGGCGCGCCGTACGGCGAGGGCGGCTGGCCGTAGGGCGTCGAGCCGTACGACGGGGGCGGGGTGCCCGGGGCGGGGTAGGGGTCGCCCGAGGGCTGCTGGGGCGGCGGCGGGGGAGCGCCGTACGGCGGCGGGGGCGGAGGCGTGCCCTGCGGGTCCCGGCCCGGCTGCTCGGGCTGCTGGGGCTGGTCGGGACCTGTCGGCGGCTGCGTCACGGTGCTCACCCTAGGGACGGGCGGGCCGCGCGGCGAACACATCCGCACCGCGGAGCGGCGGCGTAGTCCCGGGCGCACTTCTGCGAGTTGTTGCAGCGCGAGAAGGTGAGCCATCGCGCGGCCCCCGGACGGCCCGCGACGCCACTACGTTCCTGCGCACCGTGCCGACCGGCCGGGAGCCGCGCTCGCGGCGTCCTCACCACTTCTCGGGAGTCCACCCATGACGTCCACCCCTGTCCGCAGGCGCGCCCTGCGCCGACTAGGCGCCACCTCGGCCGCCACCTCGGCCGCCGCCCTGGCCAGCTCCGTGGCCCTCGCCGGCCTGACCGGTGTCACCGGCCTCGCCCCCGCGCAGGCCGCCCCCGGCGACGCCCGCTCCGACCGGGCCCCGGTCGTCGGCGAGAACCGCGCCGCCGCCGTCCCGGGCCGCTACATCGTGGTCTTGGAGGAGCGGGCCGCGGCCGGCGCCGACGCCGACGCCCGCGAGACCGCCCGCGCCCACGGCGGCCGGGTCCTGGAGACCTACGGCACCGCGCTGCGCGGCTTCTCGGCGCAGCTGCCCGAGCGCGCCGTCGAGGCCCTCGCGAAGCGCCCCGGGGTCGCGTTCATCGAGGCCGACCAGACCCTGTCCGTCGACGCCACCCAGACCGGCGCCACCTGGGGCCTGGACCGCGTGGACCAGCGCAACCTCCCGCTGGACGGCTCCTACACCTACGACCGCACCGGCCAGGGCGTCACCGCCTACATCATCGACACCGGCATCCTGGCCGGGCACACGCAGTTCGGCTCGCGCCTGCAGTCGGGCTACACCGCCATCAGCGACGGCCGCGGCACCAGCGACTGCAACGGCCACGGCACGCACGTCGCGGGCACCGTCGGCGGCTCGACGTACGGCGTCGCGAAGGCCGTGACCCTGCGCCCCGTGCGCGTGCTGGACTGCACGGGCAACGGCTCGACGTCCGGCGTCATCGCCGGCGTCGACTGGGTGACCTCCCACCACACCGCAGGTGCCCCGGCCGTCGCCAACATGAGCCTGGGCGGCGGGATCTCCTCCGCGCTGGACCAGGCCGTGTCGACCTCCATCGCCGACGGCGTCACCTACGCCGTGGCCGCCGGCAACGAGAACACCAACGCCTGCAACGGCTCGCCCTCGCGCGTGGCCGCGGCGCTGACCGTCGGGTCGACCACCCGCACCGACGCGCGCTCGTCGTTCTCCAACTACGGCAGCTGCCTCGACCTCTTCGCCCCCGGCTCGGACATCACCTCGGCCTGGCACACCGGCACCAGCGCCACCAACACGATCTCCGGCACCTCGATGGCCACCCCACACGTGGCCGGCGTCGCGGCGCTCTACCTCCAGGGAGCGCCCGGCGCCTCGCCGAGCACCGTCTCCTCGGCGGTGCTCGGTGCGACGACCAGCGGCAAGGTGACGAGCGCCGGCACCGGCTCGCCCAACCGCCTGCTCACCTCTCTCGTGACCGGCGGGACGACCGAGCCCCCGGCCCCGTCGGGCAACCTGCTGGCCAACCCCGGCTTCGAGTCCGGCGCCGTCTCCTGGACCGCCACCTCCGGCGTCATCACCAACGACGCCGGCGCCCCGGCCGCCAGCGGGAGCTGGAAGGCGTGGCTCAACGGTTACGGCACCGCCCGCACCGACAACGTCACCCAGCAGGTCGCCATCCCGGCCGCCTCGCGTGCCACGCTCTCCTTCAAGCTCTACGTGAGCAGCGCCGAGACCACGACCAGCCAGGCCTACGACACCCTGCGGGTGCAGGTCGTCTCGGGCGGCAGCACCAGCACGCTGGCGACCTACTCCAACCTCGACGAGGGCAGCGGCTACACCACGCGGACCCTCGACCTGTCGGCGTTCACCGGTCGCACCGTCACGGTCCGGTTCCTCGGCACCGAGGACTCCTCGCTCGGCACCAGCTTCGTCGTCGACGACACGTCGCTGACCACGGGCTGAGCACCTCCTGACCGGAGGCTGCTCCGCAGGGGCCGCGCCCCGTCACCCGTGCTGGGGTGACGGGGCGCGGTCGCGCAGCTGGTCCTCCACGTGGGCCGGCCGCGCGAGCACGACCGAGAGCCACGCGAGCGGTGCGACGAGCACCAGCAGGAAGAGCAGCGGCAGCGTCCACGCGTCGGTGGCGGCGTACAGCAGGCCGACCACGAAGGGCCCCACCACCGCCAGGAGGTAGCCCGCGGACTGGGTGAAGGCCGAGAGGGTGGCGGTGCCCTCGGCGGTGCGGGCGCGCAGCCCGATGAGGGTCAGGATGAGCGGGAAGGTCGTGGTGCCGGCACCGGTCAGGAGCGCCCACAGCACGGCCAGCGAGGCGGGGGCGACGAGCAGCCCGACGTACGCGACGGGGTAGCAGGCCACGACCGCGAGGAGCACGACCGCGGGCCGCGGGCTGGCCACGAGCACCCGCGGCAGCACGTAGGACAGCGGGATCGTCACGCCGGTGAGCAGTCCGACGAGCAGCCCGGCGGTGCCCGCGGAGTAGCCGTTGTCGCGCCACAGCTGCGCGAACCAGCCGAAGATCGCGTAGGCCTGCAGCGACTGCAGGCCGAAGTACGCCGCGAGCGCGATGCCCAGCGGGGTGCGCGCCACCGCCCAGAACGCCACGCGCGGACCCTCCTCCTGCGCGACCCGGTCGTGCCGGCTCATCAGCAGCCAGGGCACGAGCGCCGCGGCGGCCAGGACCGTCCAGATGCCCAGGCCCCAGCGCCAGCCCTCGTCGACCGAGCCGCCCAGCAGCCGGCTCAGCGGCACGGTCAGCACCAGGGCAGCCGTCAGGCCGACGGCCAGGACCGTGGAGTAGACCGACGTGGCCTCGCCGATCCGGTCCGGCTGGTGCCGCTTGACCAGCGAGGGCAGCAGCACGTTGGCGACCGCCGCGCCGGAGACGGCCAGGAAGGAGAGCGCCAGGAACGCGAGAGGGTCGCCGGTCAGGGCCCGCAGCAGCAGCCCGGCGGTGACCGCGACCAGTGCGAGGAGGGTGACCCGGTGCAGGCCGGCGCGCGCGGCTGCTGCCGACGCGAGCGCGCCGACCAGGGCGAAGGCCAGGACGGGGAGCGAGGTCAGCAGGGCTGCCTGGGCGTCCGAGAGCCCCAGCCCGTCCCGCACCTCCTCCAGCACCGGCCCGACGCTCACCGCCGCCGGACGCAGGTTGACCGAGACCAGGACCAGCCCGGTCCAGAAGAGCAGCTGCGACCGGTTCACCCCGCGATGCTCGCACTCGCTCCAGCCACCGTGGGGGTGGGGTGTCGGTGCGCTGCGGCAGGATCCCCCTCGTGACGACCCGCGTGGTGAGCGACGAGGAGCGCCGGGCCCGGCTGGGCCGCCGGCACGCCGTCGCGCCGTCGTACCGGGTCGCCGACCCGGTCGAGGCGACCCGGTCCGTGGTCGCCCTGCACGCGACCGAGCCGGCGACGGTGCACCTGGCGGTGCACGCCCGTGCCGAGGTGCCCCGCTCCGCGGTGGACCACGCGCTGGAGGGCGAGCGGTCGCTGGTGCGGCAGCTGGCGATGCGGCGCACGATGTTCGTGCTCCCGCGCGACCTGCTGCCCGCGGCCTGGGGGAGCGCGGCCGCGCGGGTGGCCGCGACCGAGCGGTCGAAGCTGGCCAAGGACCTCGTGGCCGCCGGTCTGGCCGACGACGGTCACGCGGCGCTCGCGCAGGCGGGGGAGGAGATCCTCGCCGCCCTGGACGCCGCGCCCGCGGGGCTCACCACCACCGAGCTGCGCGCGGTCGTGCCGGCGATGGACGTGCGCGCCGAGCTGCCCTCCTCCCAGGTCGGCCCGGGTCGGTTCCTCACCGTCCTCGGCGCCGAGGGGCGCCTGGTCCGGGGCACCAACACCTCGCACTGGCGGGTCTTTCGGCCGCGCTGGGCCACGACGGCGGCCTGGCTCGAACTGGTGGAGGAGCCGCTGACCGCGGAGGCGGGCTACGCCGCGCTCGTACGCCGCTGGCTGGAGCGCTTCGGCCCCGGGACCGAGACCGACCTGGTCTGGTGGCTGGGCGCCACCAAGGGGGCCGTGCGCCGCGCCCTGGCCGACGTGGGGGCCGTCGCGGTGGCGCTCGAGACCGGCGCGACGGCGTACGTGCTGGGCGAGGACGTGGAGCCCGAGCCGGCCGTCGAGCCGTGGGCGGCGCTGCTGCCGGTGCTCGACCCCACGGTGATGGGGTGGAAGGAGCGCGACTTCTACCTCGGCGAGCACGGGCCGGCGCTCTTCGACCGCAACGGCAACGCCGGCACGACCGCCTGGTGGGACGGGCGGGTCGTGGGGTGCTGGGTGCAGGACCCCGACGACGCGGTCGAGGTGCGGCTGCTCGAGGACGTCCCTGCCGAGGGGCGTGCCGCGCTGCGGGTCGAGGCCGGGCGGCTGCAGACCTGGCTCGCGGGGGAGCGGGTGGGCACCGTCTACCCCTCGCCGGCGATGCGGACCGACCCCGGTGACCTCACCTACCCTGTGCTCCGTGCGTGAGCAGCCCGAGCAGCAGGCCCCCCCGGTCCAGCGCCTGAGGATCCGGTACGCCAAGCGCGGCCGGCTCCGCTTCACCAGCCACCGCGACTTCTCCCGGGCCTTCGAGCGCGCCGTCTTCCGCGCCCGGATCCCGATGGCCTACTCCAGCGGCTTCAACCCCCACCCCCGCATCTCCTACGCCGGTGCCGCGCCGACCGGGTCGGCCAGCGAGGCGGAGTACCTCGAGATCGCCCTTGCCCAGGTGGTCGACCCCGCCGGCGTGCACGCCGAGCTCGAGGAGGCCCTGCCCCCGGGGCTGGACGTGCTCCAGGTCGTCGAGTCCCCGGGCGGCTCCCTGGCCGACCGGCTCGAGGCCAGCCACTGGACCCTGGACGTCCCGACCGCGCCCGACACCACCGCCGCGGCCGTCGAGGGCTTCCTCGCCCAGGAGGCCGTGCTCGTGGAGCGGATGACCAAGAAGGGCCTGCGCGAGTTCGACTGCCGCGCCGCCGTCGTCTCGCTCGCCGTCACCCCGCACGAGCAGGGCTCGCGGCTCGACCTCGTGCTGCGCCACTCCACCACCCCGGCCGTCCGCCCCGACGACGTCCTCCGGGGCCTGCGCGAGACCGCCGGCCTGGAGACGGGCGGCGCCCCGCTGCTGACCCGCCGCGCCCAGGGCCCGCTCGACCCCGAGACCGGCGAGGTCGGCGACCCGCTCGCCTGACCTGGTGGTCCGGGGGCGGTGGGTGATGAACCCTTCCGGCCTGGGACCCGGTTGCCGGCGCACCGCTCGCGGACGACGCGCCCGACGCGGGGCCCGCACGCCGACGAACCGGCCCGTCCGGCCCGCGTGTGCGATACTCGCCACGGTCCCTGACCACCTGCCCAGCCCGCCGCGACACGAGTGCCGCGACGAGCCAGACCGGGTGGTCCAGGACACGACGACGTTCTCGCCGGTCCCGCGCAAGGACCGGCACGCCGAGGACAGGTCGTCGCCAGACCGCGACGCGGCCCGGCTGATCGGTGACAGCGATCCTCCCGGAGCAGGCGACCGCGGCAGGCGAGGGCCGGCCGAGGTGACGCACCCGCGGAGGGGGTCGCCGCCACACGACAGACTTGCGTCCGGCCCCGCGGGGTCAGGACGTTCGACCAGCCCGGACGCTGCGCACCTCGCGACCGGGCCGAGGAGCAGCACGTGCCCCAGGACGACACGCAGGACAACGCCCCGGACCAGGCCGGCGTCGAGCAGGGCGGGGCCACCCCCGCCGCCGAGAGCACCCCCGCCGCTGCCGGCGGCACCGCGACCGAGGGTCGCCAGGCCGAGGAGCCCACCACCCCGGCCCGCAAGACCGCCGCCCGCAAGACGGCGAAGAAGGCCCCCGCCAAGAAGGCTGCGGCCACGAAGACACCCGCGAAGAAGGCCTCCGCGAAGAAGACGGCCGACAAGGCCGCCGCCGACGAGGCGCTGCCGCTCGAGGCCGGCACCGACGCCGCAGAGACGGGCAGCGCCGACGACACGGCCGCGACCGCGCCCGCGGCGAAGAAGGCGGCCAAGAAGGCGCCGGCGAAGAAGGCCGC
The DNA here is from genome assembly GCF_030149505.1 of Nocardioides sp. Taxonomy (GTDB): domain Bacteria; phylum Actinomycetota; class Actinomycetes; order Propionibacteriales; family Nocardioidaceae; genus Nocardioides. Next base: position 27,901 of record NZ_JASBRN010000069.1, on the reverse strand, counting down.
CGCCAAGCGCACGACGAAGAAGGCCGCCGCGGCCCCGGAGGTCCCCGCCGAGGACCAGACGCGCGAGGGCGTCTCCGCCGTCGACGCCCCGGCCGAGCCGGTCGAGGCAGGCCAGGCCGCCCCCGCGAAGAAGGCGGCCGCCAAGAAGTCGACCGCGAAGAAGACCACCGCGCGCAAGAGCGCCGCCAAGAAGACCGAGGCCCCTGCGGAGGCTCCGGTCGAAGCGGCCTCCGAGGGCGCCGAGCAGGACGAGACAGGCGCCCCCGCGGGCGCTCCCGTGCCGCTCTTCCAGGCCCCGGTCGCGAAGAAGACCACGAGCCGCCGCAGCACCGCCAAGAAGGCAGCGTCCGCGCCTGTCGAGGAGCCCGCCGACGAGGAGCTGGACGAGGACGCCGAGGCCACGGCCGAGGGCGCTGCCCCGACCGATGCGCCCGTGGTCGAGGCCGTCGAGGGCCAGGACGCCGACACCAGCGAGGGCGCGGACGACGACTCCGGCGACGACTCCGGCGACGAGGACGGCGACGAGGACGGCGAGGACTCCGGCGACGGCTCGCCCGCGCGCCGCCGCCGGCGTCGCGGCGGCCGCCGCCGTCGCCGCGGAGGCTCGGGCGGGTCCGGTGGCGGCTCCGCCGACTCCGGTGACGACTCCGAGGACGGTGCCGAGGGCACCGGCTCCTCCGCAGGCGCCGAGGCCGAGGCCGGCGCCGCGTCGTCCGAGGGCGGCGACGCCGACAAGGACGAGAAGGACGACGGCGACCAGGACTCGCAGGACTCCCAGGCAGGGCAGGGTGAGGGCTCCGGCTCCTCGCGCCGCCGGCGTCGCCGTCGCCGCTCCGGCGAGGGCGGGGACGACTCCGCCGACGAGCCCGGCACCACCACCCGCGTGCGCAGCTCGCGCACCGGCGAGGACCAGATCACCGCCCTGAGCGGCTCCACGCGCCTGGAGGCCAAGAAGCAGCGTCGCCGCGAGGGCCGCGAGGCCGGTCGCCGCCGCGCGCCGATCGTCTCCGAGGCCGAGTTCCTGGCCCGCCGCGAGTCGGTCGACCGGGTCATGGTCATCCGCGAGCGCGAGGACCTCACCCAGATCGCCGTCCTCGAGGACAAGGTCCTCGTGGAGCACTACGTCGCGCGCGAGTCCCAGACCTCGCTCATCGGCAACGTCTACCTCGGGCGCGTGCAGAACGTCCTGCCCTCGATGGAGGCCGCCTTCATCGACATCGGCAAGGGCCGCAACGCCGTCCTGTACGCCGGCGAGGTCAACTGGTCCGCCCTGGGCCACAAGGAGGGCCAGCCGCGCAAGATCGAGTCGGTGCTCTCCTCGGGCCAGCCGGTCCTGGTGCAGGTCACCAAGGACCCGGTCGGCGCCAAGGGTGCCCGCCTGACCAGCCAGATCAGCCTGGCCGGCCGCTTCCTGGTCTACGTCCCGGACGGCACCACCTCCGGCATCTCCCGCAAGCTGCCCGACACCGAGCGCAGCCGGCTCAAGGCCCTCCTCAAGGAGATCGTCCCCGACACCGCCGGCGTCATCGTGCGGACCGCGGCCGAGGGCGCCAGCGAGGAGGAGCTGACCACCGACGTCGAGCGGCTCAAGGCGCGCTGGGAGGACATCGAGAAGAAGTCCAAGGGCAGCGCCCCGCAGCTGCTCTACGGCGAGCCGGACCTGACCCTCAAGGTGGTCCGCGACCTGTTCACCGAGGACTTCGCCAAGCTCGTGATCCAGGGCGAGGACGCCTGGGAGACCGTCGAGTCCTACGTCAGCCACGTGGCCCCGGACCTCGCCGAGCGGCTCGAGCGCTTCGAGCCCGTCACGGAGGGCCGCGACGCCGGCAAGGACGTCTTCGCGGCGTACCGCGTCGACGAGCAGATCGCCAAGGGCCTCGACCGCAAGGTCTGGCTGCCCTCCGGCGGCTCGCTGGTCATCGACCGCACCGAGGCGATGACCGTCGTCGACGTCAACACCGGCAAGTTCACCGGCTCCGGTGGCAACCTGGAGGAGACGGTCACCAAGAACAACCTCGAGGCGGCCGAGGAGATCGTGCGCCAGCTCCGGCTGCGCGACATCGGCGGCATCATCGTCGTCGACTTCATCGACATGGTCCTGGAGTCCAACCGCGACCTCGTGCTGCGGCGCCTGGTCGAGTGCCTGGGCCGCGACCGCACCCGCCACCAGGTCGCCGAGGTCACCTCGCTCGGCCTGGTGCAGATGACCCGCAAGCGGATCGGCACCGGCCTGCTGGAGGCCTTCAGCGAGAACTGCCAGGCCTGTCAGGGTCGCGGCCTCGTGATCCACGAGCACCCGGTCGAGCCGCGCGGTGGCGGCTCCGACGACGACCGCGGCGGACGCGGCGGCGGGAGCAAGCGCTCGCGCGGAGGTCGCGGGGGCAAGGGCTCGGAGGGCTCCGGCGGCCAGGGCAACCAGGGCAACCAGGGCAACCAGGGCGGTTCCAGCGGCTCGGGCACCCCCTCGGCGCCCTCGCCCAAGGACGTGGCCGCCATGGCCCGCCAGGAGCGCCAGGACGCCGAGAAGGCGGCCGAGGCCGCCGACGGTGCGACGTCGCAGACCGAGCAGCCCCCGGCTGACCAGGCCCGGACCGACCAGGCCGGGACCGACCAGGTCCAGGCCCCGGCTCCGACCGACCAGGTCCAGAGCGACCAGCCCCGGGCCGACCAGCCGAGCGAGCCCGCCGCGCCCCGCGTGAGCACCCGCTCGCGCTCCCAGCGCGGCCGCTCGGGCCAGTCCGGCCGCACGGACGCCCCGGCCCAGCAGGAGGCTCCGGCAGCCGAGCAGCCGGCCGAGCAGCCGGTCCAGCAGGCGCCCCGGGACACCGAGCCCGCCCCGGAGCCGACCCCGGCGCCGGAGCGAGCGGAGGCGCCCGCCGCAGCCCCCGCGGGCAGCAGTGGCGTCGTCACCCGGACCCGCCGCAGCGCCCGTCGTACGGCGCCGCTGACGACCGGCGAGGCAGCGGCCGTGGTCGTGGACCCGAAGAAGGTGGAGACCGCCGCACCTGCCACGAGCTCCACGGCCCAGACGGCCCCGACGCCCGCCCCGAAGGTCGTGACCCGCACCCGCTCCAGCCGGCCGGCCCGGCAGGGGAGCGTGCCGAGCATGGGCGAGGCGTCCGTGCCCGGCGGTGTGGGAGAGCCGGCCGGCGACGGCCGGGTCGAGCCGGGGACCGCCGACAGCGGTGCCGGGACCGACACCGGCAGCGACACCGGTGGCAGTGCGAGCACCGTGGAGCACGTGCCCGTGAAGCGCAAGGGTGCGCGCAAGCGCTGACGTTTTGCGGGGGCACCCCGCGGGCGCGTAGCATCATCGTTCGGTGCGCCCGCGAGCGTGCCGTTCTCCGTGTGGCGCCACCGTCGCCGCCGACCTCCCAGCGGGAGGGTCAGGCGTGGGCAGGTGCCGCAGCCCCGGAGGCAGCACCACCAGCACAAGCACCAGACCCAGCAGCATCAGACGTAGGACGACGAAGGAGACCGCGGTGTACGCGATCGTGCGCGCTGGCGCCACCCAGCAGAAGGTTGCCGTGGGCGACGTCATCGAGATCGACAAGGTCGGCACGCCCGTCGGCGAGACCCTGACGCTCCCCGTGGTCATGGCCGTCGACGGCGAGAAGGTCACCTCGACCGGCCTGGACAAGGCCGCGGTGACCGTCGAGGTCCTCGGCGCCACCAAGGGCCCGAAGATCGTCATCCAGAAGTACAAGAACAAGACCGGCTACAAGAAGCGCCAGGGTCACCGCCAGAAGTACACCCAGGTCAAGGTCACCGACATCTCCCTCTGACCCGTCCGGCCGGCGAGTCAGCAGCAACGACACGAAGGAACTCCTCATGGCACACAAGAAGGGTGCGGCGTCCACCAAGAACGGCCGCGACTCCAACGCCCAGCGCCTGGGCGTCAAGCGCTTCGGCGGTCAGCTGGTCAACGCCGGCGAGATCATCGTCCGCCAGCGTGGCACCCACTTCCACCCGGGTTCCGGTGTGGGTCGTGGCGGCGACGACACCCTGTTCGCGCTGCAGGCCGGTGCCGTGGAGTTCGGCACCCGTCGCGGCCGCAAGGTCGTCAACATCGTGCCCGGCGAGTGACCGGGCGCTAGCACTTCCGACCGGCTCGTCCGGTCCCGTCGAGGGCGTCCCGATCCGGGGCGCCCTTCGTCGTTCCCCACCGGAGAACAGAACAGACCCGAGGAGCACCTGATGGCCCTGCCGACCTTCGTCGACCGCGTGACGCTGCACGTCAGCGCCGGCCGCGGCGGCAACGGCGTGGCGTCCGTGCACCGCGAGAAGTTCAAGCCGCTGGGCGGCCCCGACGGGGGCAACGGCGGTCCGGGCGGCTCGGTCATCCTCCGGGTCGACCCCGGGGTGACGACCCTGCTGGACTACCACCACAGCCCCAAGCGCCGTGCCGAGCACGGCGGCCACGGCGCCGGCGCCCACAAGAACGGCGCCCACGGCAGCGACCTGGTCCTGCCGGTGCCCGACGGCACGGTCGTCGCCGACCGCCAGGGCAACGTCCTGGCCGACCTGGTCGGCCCGGGCACCGAGCTCGTGGTCGCCGAGGGCGGCCGCGGTGGTCTCGGCAACGCCGCCCTGGCCTCGGCCAAGCGCAAGGCCCCCGGCTTCGCGCTGCTCGGCGAGCCGGGCGACGAGCTCGAGATCGTCCTCGAGCTCAAGGTCGTCGCCGACATCGGCCTGGTCGGCTTCCCGAGCGCCGGCAAGTCCAGCCTGATCGCCGCGATCTCCCGGGCCCGGCCCAAGATCGCCGACTACCCCTTCACCACCCTCGTCCCGAACCTCGGCGTGGTGACCGCCGGCGAGACCGTCTTCACGGTCGCCGACGTCCCCGGGCTCATCGAGGGCGCCAGCGAGGGCCGCGGACTGGGCCATGACTTCCTGCGCCACGTCGAGCGCTGCGCGGCGATCGTGCACGTCATCGACACCGCGACGATCGAGCCGGGACGCAACCCGATCGACGACCTCGACATCATCGAGGCCGAGCTCAGCAGGTACGGCGGTCTCGAGGACCGCCCCCGCCTGGTCGCGCTCAACAAGGTCGACGTCCCCGACGGCAGCGACATCGCCGACATCACCGGCGACGACATCCGGGCCCGTGGCTTGCGCGTCATCCCGGTCTCCGCTGCGTCCGGGGTCGGGCTCAAGGAGCTGACCTTCGCGATGGCCGAGATCGTGGCCGCCTCCCGCACGGCCAAGGAGGTCGTGGCGCCGCAGCGGATCGTCCTGCGTCCGCCGGGCGTCGACGGCAGCGCCGACTTCACGGTCACCGAGGCCGACGACGTCCCCGTCGAGGCGGGCCACCGCGGCTGGCGGGTGCGGGGCACCAAGCCCGAGCGGTGGGTGCGCCAGACCGACTTCAGCAACGATGAGGCCGTCGGCTTCCTCGCCGACCGGCTCAACCGGCTCGGGGTCGAGGACCGACTCGTCAAGCTCGGCGCGATCGAGGGCGACACCGTCCTCATCGGCCGCGACGACAACGCCGTCGTCTTCGACTTCAAGCCCGGCATCGAGGCCGGTGCGGAGATGCTCGGCCGGCGCGGCGAGGACCAGCGCTTCGACGAGCGCCGCGACGCCTCGCGCCGCCGTCGCGACATCGACGCCGCCATGCCCGAGCGCGGGGAGAACGAGACCCGGGCCGACGTCGCCCGTCGCCTGGACGCCGAGCGTCGCGGTGGCGCAGCGGGCCCGATGTCCTACGAGATCGGCAGCGCCGACGACCCCGACTGGGCCGAGAACGACCCCGGCACAGGGGCAGACCGGGGGTGAGCGCCCTCGTGGAGGGCACCCGGCCGGAGGTGACCGGCGCACGCCGCGTCGTCGTCAAGGTCGGCTCCTCCTCCCTCACGACCCCGGCCGGCGGCATCGACCCCGACCGGGTCCGCGCGCTCGTCGACGTCCTCGCCGCCGCGCGCGAGCGCGGCACCGAGGTCGTGCTGGTCTCGTCTGGTGCGATCGCCGCGGGCCTGGCCCCGCTGGGCCTGGCCAAGCGGCCCCGCGGCCTGGCCGCCCAGCAGGCGGCGGCGTCCGTGGGCCAGGGGCTGCTCGTGCACCGCTACACCGAGGAGCTGGCCCGCCACGGCGTCATCGCCGGCCAGGTGCTGCTGACCCTGGACGACGTCACCCGGCGCGCGCACTACCGCAACGCCCACCAGACCCTCGCCACGCTCCTCGAGCTGGGCGTCCTGCCGATCGTCAACGAGAACGACACCGTCGCCACCTCCGAGATCCGCTTCGGCGACAACGACCGCCTCGCCGCCCTGGTCGCGCACCTCGTGCACGCCGACCTGCTGGTGCTGCTCTCCGACGTCGACGGGCTCTACGACGGCCCGCCGAGCCGCGAGGGCACCCGGCTGCTCCCCGACGTCCGCGGCGAGGACGACCTGGCCGCGGTCACCATCGGGTCGGTGGGCTCCGCGGTCGGCACCGGCGGCATGGTCACCAAGGTAGAGGCCGCCCGGATCGCGACCGGTGCCGGCATCCCTGTCGTGCTCACCTCCGCCGACCACGCCGCCGGCGCGCTGGCGGGGGAGCCGGTCGGGACGCTGTTCCACGTCACCGGTCGCCGGCGGCCCACCCGGCTGCTGTGGCTCGCGCACGCCACCGAGTCCCGCGGCACCCTGCACCTCGACGCCGGCGCCGTCCGCGCGGTCGTCGAGCGCCGTGCCTCGCTGCTGGCCGCCGGTCTCACCGGCGCCACGGGCGGCTTCGTCGCCGGTGACCCCGTCGACCTCGCCGGGCCCGACGGCGCGGTGGTGGGCCGCGGCCTGGTCAACTTCGACGTCGAGGAGATCCCCGCGCTGGTCGGCCGCTCGACGGCCGAGCTCAAGCAGGAGCTGGGAGCGGCGTACGAGCGCGAGGTCGTGCACCGCGACGACCTCGTCCTGCTGTAGCAGGCGAGCCGCTCTCGCGCCCAGCGGCTGGCTAGCCTGGCGCCGTGCGCGTTCGGGGGATGCTCTTCTGGGGCGCGTCGGCCCTCCTGGTGCTCCCCGCCGCCGCGCTGACGCTGGTCCGCCTGCTCGGCCTGGACTCCGCCCCCGCGGTGCGACTGGTCAGCTTCGCCCCCCTCGCCCTGCCGTCGTACGCCGCTGCGTTGGTGCTCCTGGCCGTGGCCCTCCTGCGCCGACCCGCGCGCGGTGCGGGCGGCGGTCGGCTGCTCGTGGCGGCGACCGTCGCGGTGCTGGTGGGGCTCGGCCTGCACGCGTGGTGGCTGGCCCCGCTCGTGACCGGGGAGCGGCCGGCCACCGAGGGCCGCACCTGGTCGGTGCTGACCAGCAACCTGCTGGCCGGGCAGGGCGACGGGCTCACCGTCCTGCGCACGGCCGTGGCCGAGGACGTCGACGTCCTGGTGCTCCAGGAGGTGACCCTGGACGCGCTGGCGACCCTGGACCGCGCCGGGCTCGCCGAGGCCTACCCCCACCGGATCGGCGAGGCGGTCCCCGAGGGCCGCACCGACGGCACCATGGTGCTCTCCCGCACGCCGCTGGGGGAGCCGTTGCGCGTGGCCACCGACATGCAGTCGTGGGCGGTCGACGTGGCCGACCCCGACGGCGGTGACCCCGTGCGCCTGCTCGCGGTGCACCCCGCCGCCCCGACCGACGTCGGAGCCTGGCGGCGCGACCACGCGGTGGTGCTGGCCGCGGCCCGGGAGCTCGACGTCGACCTGGTCGCCGGCGACCTCAACGCCACCCTCGACCACGCTCCCGTGCAGGCCCTGGTCGACGGCGGCTGGCGCGACGCCACGGAGGAGGCCAACGGCGGGTGGCAGCCGACCTGGCCCAGCAACGGCCTCTTCGAGAGCCTGCCGCTGCCGCCGCTGGTGCAGATCGACCACGTGCTCACCGGGCCGGGGTGGGTGGGCACGTCCTCGAGGCCGCTGCGGGTCGAGGGCACCGACCACCTCGCCCTGCTCGTCGAGGTGGCCCGCGCCGCCGACGACCCGCCCGCCCCGTGACCGGACAGGGTCCGGACCCGGGATGGGGACCCGGCGCCGTACGCTGGGCGACGTCATGACCCCGCCCGTCTACCTCGACCACGCCGCCACGACGCCGATGGTGCCGGAGGCCGTCGAGGCGATGGTCGAGCAGCTCGGCCGGGCCGCCAACCCTTCCTCGCTGCACGCCTCGGGCCGCGCCGCCCGGCGCGCCGTGGAGGAGTCGCGCGAGCGGGTCGCCGCGGCCCTGGGCTGCCGCCCCGGGGAGGTCGTGTTCACCTCCGGCGGCACCGAGGCAGACAACCTCGCGCTCAAGGGGCTCGCCTGGGCTCGTCGCGGCCAGGACGCCCGCCGGCGCCGGCTGCTCACCACCGCGGTCGAGCACCACGCCGTGCTCGACCCGCTGGAGTGGCTGGCCACGGCACAGGACTTCGTCGTAGAGCACCTGCCGGTCGACGCCGAGGGGGCTCTCGACCTCGACGCCGTGGCCCGGGCGCTCGCCGAGCCCGACGAGGTCGGCCTGATCTCGGTCATGTGGGCCAACAACGAGGTCGGCACCGTGCAGCCGCTGCCCGAGGTCGTCGCGGCCGCGCGCGAGCACGGGGTCCCCGTGCACACGGACGCCGTCCAGGCCGTCGGCGTCCTCCCGGTCGACTTCGCTGCCTCCGGCGTCGAGGCGATGAGCGTCTCGGCGCACAAGGTCGGCGGCCCCCACGGCGTGGGTGCGCTGGTGGTCCGGCGCGACCTCGAGCTGGCGCCCCTGCTGCACGGGGGCGGCCAGGAGCGCGACGTGCGCTCGGGGACCCTCGACACCCCGGCGGTGGTCGGGTTCGCGGTGGCGCTCGAGCTCGCCGTCGTGCGCCGCGAGCAGCACGCCGCCCATCTCGCCGCCCTGCGCGCGCGGCTGGTCGAGGGCCTGCGCCGGGTCGTGCCCGACGTGGTGCTCAACGGCCCCGACGCCCCCGAGTGGGACACCCGCCGCCTGCCCGGCAACGTCCACGTCTCCTTCCCCGGCTGCGAGGGCGACTCGCTGCTGATGCTGCTCGACGCCCGCGGCATCGAGTGCTCCACCGGCTCGGCCTGCTCCGCCGGCGTGCCCCAGGCCTCGCACGTGCTGCTGGCGATGGGGCGCGACGACGACGCGGCCCGCAGCTCGCTCCGCTTCACCCTCGGCCGGCCCTCCAGCGAGGCCGACGTCGACGCGGTCCTCGACGCGATCGGCCCGGCCGTCGAGCGGGCCCGGGCGGCCCGGCTGTGAGGGTCCTGTGAAGGTGCTCGCGGCGATGTCCGGCGGGGTCGACTCCGCCGTGGCGGCCGCGCGCGCCCACGACGCCGGCCACGACGTGACGGGGGTGCACCTCGCGCTGTCGCGCAACCCCGCCTCCTACCGCTCCGGGGCCCGCGGCTGCTGCACCATCGAGGACAGCAACGACGCGCGCCGCGCCGCCGACGTCATCGGCATCCCGTTCTACGTCTGGGACCTCTCCGAGCGGTTCCACGCCGACGTGGTCGAGGACTTCATGGACGAGTACGCCGCCGGGCGCACCCCCAACCCCTGCCTGCGGTGCAACGAGAAGATCAAGTTCGCCGCGGTGCTGGACCGAGCCCTGGCCCTGGGCTTCGACGCGGTGGTCACCGGGCACTACGCGGTGCTGCGCGAGGGTGCCGACGGGCTGGTGGAGCTGCACCGCTCCGTCGACGCCGGCAAGGACCAGTCCTACGTGCTCGGTGTCCTGGACCAGCACCAGCTGCGGCACTCGCTCTTCCCGCTCGGCGACACCCCCAAGACCCGGGTGCGCGAGGAGGCGGCCGCCCGCGGGCTGCTGGTCGCCGACAAGCCGGACAGCCACGACATCTGCTTCGTCGCCGACGGCGACAACGCCGGCTGGCTGCGCGAGAAGCTGGGCGACCGCGCCCCCAACCACGGCGGCGCCATCGTCGACGACGAGACCGGCGAGGAGCTGGGGCGCCACGAGGGCACGTACGGCTACACGATCGGCCAGCGCAAGGGCCTGCGGATCGGCACCCCGGCGCAGGACGGGAGGCCGCGCTTCGTGCTCGACATCGAGCCGGTCGCCGGCACCGTGCGGGTCGGCCCGCGCGAGCGGCTGGCCGTCCACGGCCTCGAGGGCATCCGCCCGCGCTGGTGCGGCACCGAGCCGACCTCGCTCCAGGGGACGGTGCAGCTGCGCGCCCACGGCGCCGAGCACCGCGCCGAGGTCGAGGTGAGCGGGCACGGCGCCGACCAGCGGGTCTCGGTGCGGCTGCTCGACCCCGCCGAAGGCATCGCCCCCGGCCAGGCCGTCGTCGTGTACGACGGCAGCCGGGTCGTCGGGTCGGCCACCATCTCCGCCACGCACCGCTCCCCGGCCGGAGCGTCCGCATGACCCGCTCGACCGGTGTCGGCTCCTGGCCGGGTGAGGACGCGGCCGCCTACGCCGAGGCGGTGCACGTGGTGCTCGGCGAGCTCGACGTGCCCCACGTGCCCGAGCTGCCGGGGCGCGGCGCGACCGCGACCATGACCGGGCGCGCGCTGGCGCTGCTCGAGGGCCTGACCGTGGACCTGCAGCCCGCCGGGTGGCGGCTCGTGGGTGACGGGGCTCCTGGGGTGGACCATCGGCGCACGCGCAGCCTGCTGGCCCAGGACCTCGATGCCGTCGAGGAGCAGGCCCAAGGGTGGGAGGGGCCGTTCAAGACCCAGGTCGCCGGGCCGTGGACGCTCGCTGCCACCGTCGAGAAGCCGCGGGGGGACCGGGTGCTGTCCGACCACGGTGCGCGCCGCGACCTGGCGGAGTCGCTGGCGGAGGGGGTGCGCGCGCACGTGCGCGACCTGCGCCGACGGGTCCCCGGGGCCACGTCGCTGGTCGTGCAGGTCGACGAGCCGGCCCTCGGGGCGGTGCTCGCGGCGCAGGTGCCGACGGCGTCCGGGTTCGGGAGACACCGGGCGGTGCACCCGCCCGAGGCCTCGGCGCTGCTCGGGGTGGTGCTCTCCGCGATCGCCGAGGAGGGGGCCGAGCCGTGGGTGCACTCCTGCGCCCCGGGCGTGCCCTGGGACCTCGTCCGCGGCGCGGGCGCGGTCGGGCTGGTCCTCGACCTCTCCATGCTCTCGGCGGGTGACCACGACACGGTCGCCGAGGCGCTCGAGGCCGGCACGACCGTCGCGCTCGGCGTCGTACCCAGCACGGAGCCGGCGGGCGGGCTCACCGACACCCGGGTCGTGGAGCGGGTGCAGCGGTGGCTGGACATGCTCGGGCTGGACCCGACCGTCGGCTCGCTGGTCGTCGCACCCACCTGCGGGCTCGCCGGTGCGTCCGAGGCCTGGGCCCGTCGCGCCACCACGCTGTCCCGCCAGGTCGCGGCCGGCCTCACCTGATCACCGGCACGCCGAGCCGGCGCATCCTTCCGGAAGGATGCGCCGGCTCGGCGTGGAGGACGGTCAGACGTGGACCGCGGCACCCTCGGGGCCGTCGGTGGCCAACTCGGTGTGCTTGACCCGCAGCTGCGTCCAGATGACCAGGGAGGCGGTGAGCATCATGAACGCCCCGATCCGGAAGGCGTCGGTGGCGCCCTCGGAGAAGGTGGCCTGGAAGACCGCGGCCTGCAGGAAGCCCTGCCCCTGCTCGCTGGCGACGTCGATGCCGGCGGCACCGGCGGCCTCGGCCAGCTGCGGGGTGATGGTCGCGGCCCGGTCGTTGACCACGCTGAGGGCGACCGTCGACAGGGTCGCCAGGCCCAGCGCGCCACCGACCTGCTGCATGGTGTTGAGCACGCCCGAGCCGATGCCGGAGTCCTCGTTGCGCAGGTGGTGCACGGCGGTGAGGGTCAGCGGCACGAAGGTCAGGCCCATGCCGATCGACATGGTGAAGATCCACGGCAGGATGTGGGCGAAGTAGTTGTAGCCCTCGCCGGCGGTGGAGTCCTGGGCCAGCTGGGAGACGACGTTGCCCGCCGAGGTGTCGATGTCGATGAGGCTGAACATGAACAGCGAGAACGCGGCGACCAGCGTGCCGGTGCCGGCCAGGAAACGCGGGTCGACGCGGGCGACGAGGTTCGAGGAGAGCCCGGCGCCGATGACGATGCCGACCGAGAACGGCAGGAAGGCGAAGCCCGCCTGGAGCGGGGAGTAGCCGATGACCTGCTGGATGGTGAGCGAGAGGAAGTAGAACATCGCGAACATCGCGGCCGGCGCGATCATCATCGCGACGAAGCTCGAGGCCCGGGTGCGGTTGCGGAAGATCCGCATCGGCAGGAGCGGGTGCTCCACGCGCGATTCGATCACCATGAAGACGACGAGCAGCGCGACGCCGGCGACGAGGCTGGCGATGGTCCAGGTGTCGCCCCAGCCGTGCGCCTCCTCGCCGGCGCGCGTGAGGCCGTAGACCACGCCGAGCAGGCCGAGGGTGCCGGTGATGGCGCCGGGGACGTCGAGCCAGCCGGAGTGCTTCTCCGACTCGGGCAGGAAGAACGGGGCGGCCACGGCCGCGGCCACGCCGATCGGGACGTTGATGAGGAACGTGTAGCGCCAGCCGTCGATGCCCAGGCCGAACAGGTCGGCGTGGCCGGTCAGCCAGCCGCCCAGGATGAGGCCGACCGCGGCCCCGGCGCCCGACATGGCGGCGTAGACCGCGAAGGCGCGGTTGCGCTGCGGGCCGGCCGGGAAGGTCGTGGTGATCAGGGCGAGGGCCGCGGGGGAGGCGAGCGCGGCGCCGAGGCCCTGGAGCCCGCGCGAGGCCAGCAGCATCGCCTCGTTCTGGGCCACGCCGCCGAGCAGCGAGGCCAGGGCGAAGACGAGCAGGCCGACCATGAAGACGCGGCGGCGGCCGTAGAGGTCACCGAGACGCCCACCCAGCAGCAGCAGGCCGCCGAAGGCGAGGGCGTAGCCCGTGACCAGCCACGACAGGTTGGCGGGCTCGATGGCCAGGTCGGCACCGATATAGGGCAGCGCGATGTTGGTGATCGTGCCGTCCAGCACGACCATCAGCTGCGCCACGGAGATGACCACGAGGGCCCAACCGAGGCGGCTGTGCCCGGCGCGTGCGGGCTGCGCCGGGGCGTCGGTGGTGTCAGTCATGAGGATCCTTCTGGTGCTGACGTGGACTGCCCGGGCGGGTCGCGGCGGGCAGCAGGACCGCGTCGATGACGCGCGTGACGAGCTCCGGGGTGGGGAGCTCGCCGAGGAGGTGGACGCGGTGCATGAGGATGCCCGCGAGGGCCGGCTCGAGGACCTCGAGGTCGGCGTCGGGGGAGACCTCGCCGCGGGTGACGGCGCGCTCCCAGATCAGCCGGCTCACGGCCAGCCGGGGTCCGACCACCTCGCGCCGGAACACCTCGGCGAACTCCGGGTCGGTCGTGGTGGCGGTGAGGATGCTGCCGAAGAGCGCGGCCTGGCGCGGGGTGGCCATGCCGCCGAGCCCGCAGTAGGCCTCGCGCAGGTCCTCGCGCAGGCTGCCGGTGTCCGGCGGCTCCGGGGCCGGCCCCTTGTCGTGGACCAGGGCGTCGACCACGAGGGCGGCCTTGCCGTTCCAGCGGCGGTAGAGCGTGGCCTTCGAGGCCTTGGCCCGGGAGGCGACGGCGTCGAGGGTCAGCCGGTCGTAGCCGACCTCGACCAGCACGTCGAGGGTCGCCTCGAGGATCTCGGCCTCCCGGTCGCCCTCGACGCGGGGGCGCGCGACGGTCTCGGACACGCACCCTCCCTCTGTCGATGAAACGAAACGGTTCCGTTCCATCGGAGCCCAACAGTCGTACGCCGCGCGGCCATTCCCGCCCCGGGTGAAATGTCTAGCGGGGCCCGCCGACAGGCGGGTCGTGGGCTTCCCGGATGGGGCCTCAGACGTGCGTGGCCAGCTTCAGCACGCCCTCGGCGGCGACGTCGTTCCACCGGTCGATCCGGCGCAGCATGTAGTGCCCGACCCGGCCCATGTCGACGTACTCCGTGCTGGCCGCGAGCGGGGTGGCGCGCGCGAGGAAGGCGCGGGTCATCTTGGCCGAGGTGATCTTGTCCGAGCGGCCGTGCGCGGCGACGACGTGCCGGTCACGCAGCGCCCCCACCGGGTCGTCCGGCTGCCACCACGGGGCCAGGGCCATCACGCCCAGCACCGCGGGGTCGTCGGCGACGTACGCCGAGGTGCGCCCGCCCATCGAGTGCCCGAGCAGCACGACCGGCACGTCGCCGTACGCCACCCGCACCTGGTCCAGCGCCCAGCGCGCGTCCTCCTGCGGGCCGGCGCCGGTGCCGTTCCAGCCGCGGGCGCGGTAGCGCAGGAGCCACGTGGCGATCCCCGCCTCGTGCAGCCGCGGGGTGATCCGGCGCTGCATCGCCGCCATCCGCTTCCACGAGGCGCTGCGCCCGCCGACCGGCTCGTGGGAGTGCTGGGTGCCTCCGTGCAGGACCAGGCACACGACCCGCGGGGTCGCGGCGAGGTCCAGGCGGGTCAGGGACGGGGTGCTCACGCTGTCGTCTTCGTCGCCGGGCAGCGCATCGGATGGGTGGCCGGACGGGTGGGCCGGGGGTGTCGGCGTCCCCTGGCAGGATGCGCGCATGGCCACAGGGACCCCCGCGACCGATGACGCGCGCGAGGAGCACCGCCGTCTGGCCGAGGAGGTCGAGGACGCGCGCTGGCGCTACTACGTGCTGGACTCCCCGACGATCGACGACGCCGACTTCGACGCCCGGATGCGCCGGCTCGAGGAGCTCGAGGAGGCGCACCCCGAGCTGCGCACGCCCGACTCCCCGACGCAGAAGGTCGGGGGTGCGGTGTCCACCGAGTTCACCCCCGTCGACCACCTCCAGCGCATGGAGAGCCTCGACAACGCCTTCTCCCTCGAGGAGCTCGAGGCCTGGCACGCCCGGCTGGCGCGCGACGGCGTGGAGTCGCCGGCGCTGCTGTGCGAGCTCAAGGTCGACGGCCTGGCGATCAACCTGCTCTACGAGGACGGCCGCCTCGTTCGCGCGCTGACCCGCGGCGACGGCAGCACGGGCGAGGACGTCACCCCCAACGTCAAGACCATCGAGGTGGTGCCGCACCGGCTCACCGCCACCGAGGAGTTCCCGGTCCCGGCGCTGGTCGAGGTGCGGGGCGAGGTGTTCCTGCCGACCGAGGCCTTCGAGCGGCTCAACGAGCAGATGACCGAGGCCGGCAAGCCGGTGTTCGCCAACCCCCGCAACGCCGCGGCCGGCTCGCTGCGGCAGAAGGACCCTCGCGTCACCGCCTCGCGCGCGCTCGGGATGGTCTGCCACGGCATCGGTGCCCGTGAGGGCTTCGAGCCCGAGTCGCAGTCGCAGGCCTACGCCGCCCTCGCCGCCTGGGGCCTGCCGACCTCCGCGCGCGCCCGCGTGGTGGCGACCCTGGCCGAGGTCGAGGAGGTCATCACCCACTTCGGCGAGCACCGCCACGACGTCGAGCACGAGATCGACGGGGTGGTGGTGAAGGTCGACGAGGTCGCCTCGCAGCGTCGCCTGGGCTCGACCAGCCGTGCCCCGCGCTGGGCGATCGCCTTCAAGTACCCGCCCGAGGAGGTCAACACCCGGCTCCTCGACATCCGGGTCAACGTCGGTCGCACCGGCCGCGTGACGCCGTACGGCGTCATGGAGCCGACCCGGGTGGCCGGCTCGACCGTGGAGAACGCCACCCTGCACAACGCCCACGAGGTCAGGCGCAAGGACGTGCGCCCCGGCGACACCGTCATCCTGCGCAAGGCCGGCGACGTCATCCCCGAGATCCTCGGCCCGGTGCTGGCGCTGCGGCCCGAGGGGCTGCCGGAGTGGGAGATGCCGACCCACTGCCCCGAGTGCGGCACCGCGCTCGCGGAGCAGAAGGAGGGCGACAAGGACCTGCGCTGCCCCAACTCCGAGCAGTGCCCCGGCCAGGTGCGCGAGCGACTGTTCTTCGTGGCCAGCCGCTCCGCCTTCGACATCGAGGGCCTGGGGTACGAAGCGGCCGTGGCGCTGATCGAGGCCGGGGTGGTCGCCAACGAGGGCGACGTCTTCGACCTCGACGAGGCCGCACTCCTGCGCACCGAGCTGTTCACCCGTGCGCCCAAGAAGGGGGCCCTTCGAGACGGCGCTGGCGCGCCTCCTCAGGAACCGGGGGCCCGAGAGCTCAACGCCAACGGCCGTCGCCTGCTCGACAACCTCGCCACCCGCAAGCAGGTCCCGCTGTGGCGGGTGCTGGTCTCGCTCTCCATCCGGCACGTCGGTCCGACCGCGGCCCGGGCGCTGGCCACGGAGTTCGGCTCGATGGAGGCGATCCGCGCCGCCACCGAGGAGCAGCTGGCCGCCGCCGAGGGGGTGGGCCCGACGATCGCCGACGCGGTCATCCGGTGGTTCGAGGTCGACTGGCACCGCGAGATCGTCGAGAAGTGGGCCGCGGCGGGTGTCTCGATGGCCGACGAGCGCGACGAGTCGGTGCCGCGCACGCTGGAGGGGCTCACCGTCGTGGTCACCGGCTCCCTGGTCGACTTCTCCCGCGACTCCGCCAAGGAGGCGATCCTGAGCCGCGGCGGCAAGGCGGCCGGCTCGGTCTCGAAGAAGACCGACTTCGTCGTCGTCGGCGACAACGCCGGCTCCAAGGCCGAGAAGGCCGAGCAGCTCGGGGTGCCGATCCTCGACGAGGACGGGTTCAAGCAGCTGCTGGAGCAGGGCCCGCCAGCGCCACCCGCCGAGGCGTGACGCAGGGGCCGGCCCCGTGACGGGACCGGCCCCTGCGCAGGTCGAGCGGGTCAGGCCGCGGCGGAGCCGTTCAGCCGCTCGGCGATGCGGATCGCGCGGGTGACCAGGTGGTCGAGCACCGCGTGGTCGTCGTCGTCCAGGTCGCCGCCGGCGCCGGTGACCTTGCCGACGCCGTACGGGTTGCCGTCGGTGAACTTCACCGGGTCGGTGTAGCCGGGCGGCACGATGATGCCGCCGAGGTGCGCGAAGGTGGTGTGGAAGGCCTGCAGCGTCGTCTCCTGCCCACCGTGCTTGGTCTGGGAGGAGGTGAAGGCGGTGTAGACCTTGTCAGCCAGCTTGCCCTCGGACCACAGCGGGCCGAGGGTGTCGATGAAGCCCTGCATCTGGCTGGTCACGTGGCCGTAGCGGGTGGGCGAGCCCATCACCACGACGTCGGCCCACTCGAGGTCCTCGGGCGCCGCGACGGGCTCGTCGGCCATCGCGTCGACGTGGGCCTTCCAGGCCTCCTGGGCGCCGTACGCCTCGGCCGGGGCGGTCTCCTTCACGTGCCGCAGGCGCACCTCGGCGCCCCGCTTCTCGGCGGTCTCCGCGAGGCGCTGGGCCATGGCGTGGGTGCTGCCGTAGCTGGAGTAGTAGACGATCGCGACCTTGGTCATGCGGGGGGGGGTCCTCCCGAGTTCGTACCACGAATGTTGACGGTTCAACTTCGAGCGTACGGAGCCGCGGAGGCCCGGCAGTCACCCCCGCGGGTGGCCGCTCCTAGGATGGCCCCCATGCCCGAGATCTCCCGAGACGAGGTCGCCCACCTGGCGACCCTGGCCCGGATCGACCTGTCCGACGCCGAGCTGGACCACCTGGCTCCCCAGCTGTCGGTGATCCTCGAGTCGGTCGCCTCCATCAGCGAGGTGGCCGGTCCCGACGTGCCTCCGACCTCCCACCCCATGCCGCTGACCAACGTGTTCCGGGAGGACGTCGTGCAGCCCAGCCTGACCGCCGAGCAGGCGCTCGCCATGGCCCCGCAGGCCGAGGAGCAGCGCTTCGCCGTGCCGCGCATCCTGGGGGACGAGCAGTGAGCGACACGACGCGGCGCACCGCCGCCGACCTCGCCGAGGCGCTCGCCACGGGCGAGACCACCTCGGTCGCCCTGACCCAGGCCCACCTCGACCGGATCGCCGCGGTCGACGGCTCGGCCGAGTCCGGGGTGCACGCCTTCCTCCACGTCGACACCGAAGGGGCGCTGGCCGCGGCCGTCGCCTCCGACGAGCGCCGTGCGGCCGGGGCGCCGCTGCACGCGCTCGACGGCGTGCCGATCGCGGTCAAGGACGTCCTGACCACCACCGGGCTGCCCACCACGTGCGGGTCGAAGATCCTCGAGGGCTGGATCCCGCCGTACGACGCCACCGTCGTCGCGCGGCTCAAGGCCGCGGGCCTGCCGATCCTGGGCAAGACCAACATGGACGAGTTCGCGATGGGCTCCTCCACCGAGCACTCCGCCTACGGCCCCACCCGCAACCCGTGGGACCTCGAGCGGATCCCCGGCGGCTCCGGCGGCGGCTCGGCCGCCGCGGTCGCCGCCTTCGAGGCGCCGCTGGCCCTCGGCACCGACACCGGCGGCTCGATCCGCCAGCCGGGCGCGGTCACCGGCACGGTCGGGGTCAAGCCGACGTACGGCGGGGTGTCGCGCTACGGGCTGGTCGCCATGGCCAACAGCCTCGACCAGGTCGGGCCGGTCACCCGGACCGTCCTGGACGCCGCGCTGCTGCACGAGCTGATCGGCGGGCACGACCCGCGCGACTCCACCTCCATCGACCAGCCGCTGCCCGGCCTCGTCGCCGCCGCCCGCCAGGGTGCCGCCGGCGACCTGACCGGCCTGCGGGTCGGCGTCATCCGCGAGCTGCAGGGCGAGGGCTACCAGGCCGGCGTCCTGGCCCGGTTCCAGGAGTCGCTGGAGCTGCTGACCAAGGCCGGCGCCGAGGTCGTCGAGGTGTCCTGCCCGAGCTTCGTGCACGCGCTGGCGACCTACTACCTCGTCATGCCGTGCGAGGCGTCCTCCAACCTCGCGAAGTTCGACGCCATGCGCTACGGCCTGCGGGTGCTGCCGGAGGGCGTCGACTCGCCCTCGGCCGAGGAGGTCATGCGCGCCACCCGCGACGCCGGCTTCGGCGACGAGGTCAAGCGCCGCATCATCCTGGGTACCTACGCGCTGTCCAGCGGCTACTACGACGCCTACTACGGCACCGCCCAGCGGGTCCGCACGCTCATCTCGCGCGACTTCGAGGCCGCCTTCGGCCAGGTCGACGTGCTCGTCAGCCCGACCGCGCCGACCACGGCGTTCAAGCTCGGCGAGAAGCTCGACGACCCGCTGGCGATGTACCTCAACGACCTGGCGACCATCCCGGCCAACCTCGCCGGTGTCCCGGGCATCTCGCTGCCCAGCGGCCTGGCCGACGAGGACGGCCTGCCCGCCGGCTTCCAGGTGCTCGCGCCCGCGATGGCCGACGACCGGCTCTACCGCGTCGGTGCCGCCCTCGAGGCGGCGCTGGAGGAGCGGTGGGGCGGCCCGCTGCTCGACAAGGCCCCCGCACTGGAAGGTGGCAGCAAGTGACCTCGGAGACCCTCGTCCCGTTCGAGGACGTGCTGGCGGCGTACGACCCGGCCCTGGGCCTGGAGGTCCACGTCGAGCTCAACACCGCGACGAAGATGTTCTGCGGCTGCCCCGCGGTCTTCGGCGGCGAGCCCAACACCCAGGTCTGCCCGACCTGCCTGGGCCTGCCCGGTGCGATGCCGGTGGTCAACGGCAAGGCCGTGGAGTCGGCGATCCGCATCGGCCTGGCGCTGAACTGCGACATCGCGGAGTGGTGCCGGTTCGCCCGGAAGAACTACTTCTACCCGGACATGCCGAAGAACTTCCAGACCAGCCAGTACGACGAGCCTATTGCCTTCAACGGCTACATGGACGTGACTCTGCCTGACGAGGGGGGCGACGGCGAGACCTTCCGCGTCGAGATCGAGCGCGCGCACATGGAGGAGGACACCGGCAAGTCGACGCACGTGGGCGGCAGCACCGGCCGCATCCACGGCGCCGACTACTCCCTGGTCGACTACAACCGCGCCGGCATCCCCCTCATCGAGATCGTCACGCGCCCGATCCTCGGTGCGGGGGAGAAGGCCCCGGCCGTCGCCCGCGCCTACGTCAGCCAGCTGCGCGACCTGATCGTTGCGCTCGGCGTCTCCGAGGCCCGGATGGACCAGGGCAACCTGCGCGCCGACGTCAACCTCTCGCTGTCGCCGAAGGGGTCGGGCACGCTCGGCACCCGCACCGAGACCAAGAACGTCAACTCCTTCCGCTCCGTGGAGCGGGCGGTGCGCTTCGAGATGCAGCGGCACGCCGCGATCCTCGACTCCGGTCGGGCGATCTTCCAGGAGACCCGGCACTGGCATGAGGACACCGGCATCACCACCGCCGGGCGGCCCAAGTCCGACGCCGACGACTACCGCTACTTCCCCGAGCCCGACCTGGTGCCCGTAGCCCCCTCGCGTGAGTGGGTCGAGGAGCTGCGCGGCACCCTGCCCGAGAACCCCGTCCTGCGCCGCGCGCGGCTGCAGGAGTCCTGGGGCTACACCGACCTGGAGATGCGCGACGTCGTCGCTGCCGGGGTCATGGGCGAGATCGAGCAGACCGTCGCCGCCGGCGCCTCGCCGCAGGCGGCGCGCAAGTGGTGGCTCTCCGAGCTCTCCCGCCGCGCCAACGACGCCGGCGTGGAGATCACCGACCTGGGCGTGACGCCCGCGCAGGTGGCCGCCGTCCAGGCGCTGGTCGACGCAGGCACCGTCAACGACAAGCTGGCCCGGCAGGTCTTCGACGGCCTGCTCGCCGGTGAGGGGACGCCGGAGGAGATCGTGGAGAAGCGCGGCCTGGCCGTCGTCTCCGACGAGGGCGCGCTCTCGGCCGCGGTGGACAAGGCGATCGCGGAGAACCCCGACGTCGCCGACAAGATCCGCGACGGCAAGGTCGCGGCCGCCGGTGCGCTCATCGGTGCGGTGATGAAGGAGATGCGCGGCCAGGCCGACGCCGGCCGGGTCCGTGAGCTGGTGCTGGAGAAGCTGACCTGATCCCGCTGACCCGGGTGCGCTGACTTGTGCGCCGCACCCGGGGCCTGCCCTACCACAGGTCCCGGGTGGCGCAGGTCTCCTGGTCCCGGGCTGGTGCCGGGCCCGGATCGCGGTACGCTCCAGCGGCACCGCCTGGTGCACCCAACTCCACACACGCCCGCAGTGGGGAAAGCCGGTCGAAGCCCGGCGCTGACCCGCAACCGTAGGCCGCTCCTCCCGCGTGGAGGGGCTGCGAGCCGGAGCACCTGCTGCGACGCGTCCCGATCACACGCTGTCGTGGAAAGCAGCGGGTGGCCACCTCGGTCTGCCGAGTCGTGCCCTCCCGCTGGTGCAGCGGAGAGGAACCCATGACCCGCACCACCCTGCGCGCGACCTTCGTCGCGCTGACCGCCTCGGCCCTGGCTGTGAGCGCGATCGCCCCGGCCTCGGCCGCCCGCGCCGGTGCCGCCGAGGAGAAGCGCGCCGTCCAGTGGCTCGCCGGCGAGCTCGGCCCCGACGGCCTCATGGTCAACGAGGAGTTCGCCTTCACCGACGTCGGCCTGAGCATCGACGCCGGCCTCGCGCTCCTCGGAGCCGGCCGCAAGGGCGCCGTGGCCCGTGACATCGCGACCGCGGCGGCGGGGGAGGTCGAGTCCTACACGCAGGGCGGCGAGTTCGACCCCGGTGCGGTGTACGCCGGCGCGACGGCCAAGCTGGCGGCGTACACCGTCCTGACCGGCGGTGACCCGACCGACGTCGGCGGCACCGACCTGGTCGCCCAGCTCGAGGGCGTGACCGCCGACGCGGGTCCCTCGGCCGGCCGGATCGCGGACCAGAGCGACTTCGGCGACTTCGCCAACACCATCGGCCAGGCGTTCGCGGCCACCGCGCTGTCGCGCGCCGGGTCCTCGGAGGCCGGCGCCGCCGTGGAGTTCCTGCTGGCCCAGCAGTGCGCCGACGGCTACTTCCGCCTGTCCTTCACCGCGGACGCGGCCGCCGAGGACCAGTCCTGCGACGCCGACGGTGGCCAGCCCAGCGTGGACACCACCGCCCTGGTGCTGACCCAGCTCCTCGAGGTCCGGGGCGTCGGGTCAGAGGCCTCGCTCGCCATCAGCCGCGCCGCAGGCTGGCTGGAGAGCATGCA
This sequence comes from Nocardioides sp., assembly GCF_030149505.1. GTDB lineage: Bacteria > Actinomycetota > Actinomycetes > Propionibacteriales > Nocardioidaceae > Nocardioides. Next base: position 6,052 of record NZ_JASBRN010000069.1, on the reverse strand, counting down.
GGCGGAGAACGGTTCGTTCCCGACCGGTGTCGAGGGCGAGGCCAGCAACAGCAACTCCACCGGCCTCGCCGGCTGGGCGCTGGCCGAGGTCGGCTCCTGCGGCAAGGCCCGCAAGGCGGCGCGGTGGGTGAAGAGGCTGCAGGTCGCCCCGAAGCACTCCGAGACCCCGCTGGACCAGGAGATCGGCGCGATCGCTTTCGACCGCGCGGCCTTCCGGGCCGGCAAGGCCGACGGCATCACCGACCGCGACCAGTGGCGCCGGGCGACGGCCCAGGCCACGGCCGTGCTGGAGAACCTCTCCAAGGCGACGTGCCGGCGGTGACCCGGCTCGCACGCGTGGCGGCGCTCGCGCTCGGGGCGACCGTCCTCACGGTGCCGGTGGGTGCCCAGCCCGCCTCCGCGGCCACCTGCGCCGCGGGGAGCGGGGTGAGCGTGGTCGTCGACCCCAACAGCCTGGGCGGCTCCGTCGCCGCCTCGTGCGTCGCCGACGGTGGCGGCGACACCGCCTCCGCGCTCTTCGCGGCGGCCGGGCACTCGTTGACCTACGCCCAGCGCCAGCCGGGCTTCGTGTGCCGGGTCGACGGGGCACCTGCGGACGACCCGTGCGTCAACACCTCGCCCGCGGACCGGTTCTGGAGCCTGTGGTGGTCCGACGGCACCTCCGGCAGCTGGACGTTCTCCACGCAGGGCGTCACCGCGCTGAAGATCCCCGAGGGTGGCTCGGTCGCCTTCTCCTTCGACGACGTCGAGGGGGAGGCGCGCCCGAGCGCGACCCCGCCGCAGAACAGCGCGCCCAGCGCGACGCCGACCACGGGCAGCGGTGGGTCCGGCTCGGGCGGCAGCTCGGGCGGGTCCTCGGGCTCGACCGGGGCCGGGTCCGGCTCGCCGGCCGCGACCGGTAGCCCGACCAGCCCGACCCCCACCCCCGGGGCGGGCGAGCCCTCGGGTGAGCCCCGCGGGCGCGACCGGCGCTCGGACGAGGCCGGCGACCGGAAGGGTCGCGACCGTCGTACCGGTGGCGCGGCCACCGAGCCCTCGGACCAGCCGTCGGAGGACGCCTCGGATGAGGCGGTCGCCGATGGCGTCGTCTCCGACCCCGACGCCGCGCCGGCCTCCGCGGAGACCGACGGACTCCCCGTGTGGGTGGCCCCGGTCGCCCTGCTGGTCCTGGCGCTCGGCGCCGGCGGCGCCGTCCTCGCCCGGCGGCGGTCGCTGCGATGACCACCCGAGCCCCACGCCTGCCACGCGACCTGCACCCGGTCGCGTGGTGGGTGTGGGCGCTCGGCCTCGCCGCGGCGGCGTCCGCGACGACCAACCCCTTCTCCCTGCTGCTGCTCGTCGGCGCCGCCTGCGTCGTCGTGCTGGCCCGCCGCTCCGACCAGCCGTGGGCGCGCGCCTTCCGGCTCTACCTCTGGCTCGGTCTGGCCGTCGTCGTCTTCCGGGTGGCCTTCCGGCTGGTCCTGGGCGGCGGCTACGGCACGACCGTCCTGCTCGACCTGCCGGCGGTGCCGCTGCCGGACATCGCCGCGGGCATCACCCTGCTCGGCCCGATCACCCTCGAGTCCCTGCTCGCCGGGTTGTACGACGGCATGCGGCTCGCGGCGATCGTGGTCTGCATCGGGGCGGCCAACGCGCTGGCCAACCCCAAGCGGCTGCTGCGCTCCGTGCCGCCGGCCCTGTACGAGATCGGAGCGGCCCTGGTGGTCGCCGTCACCGTCCTGCCCCAGCTCGCCGACTCCGCCCGGCGCGTGCGCGCCGCCCAGGGCCTGCGTGCCGGGGCGACCGGTCGGGTCGGGCGGCTGCGCCGGTTCCTCGTGCCGGTCCTGGAGGACGCCATCGACCGCTCGATGGCGATGGCCGCCGGCATGGACGCCCGCGGCTACGGTCGCGCCCCCGGCCTGGACCGCCGCGCCCGGATCCGCACCGGTGCCCTGATGATCACCGGCCTGTGCGGCGTCTGCCTGGGCACGTACGCCGTCCTCGACCGCACCGCGCCGCGCTGGCTCGCCCTGCCCGTGCTCCTGTTGGGCGTGGGCATCGCCGTCCTCGGCCTGGTCAGCGCCGGACGCCGCGTGCAGCGCACCCGCTACCGGCCGGACCCGTGGCGGGTCGATGAGTGGCTGGTCGCCGGCTCCGGTGTCGCCACTGCCGCCGTGGGCGTGTGGACCGGCCGCTCCCAGCTGCTCGTCGCCTACCCGCCCCTCGACGCCGTCCCCGTCGTCAGCACGGTCGTGCTGCTCGGCGTGGGCATCGCCCTGGCCGGTGGCCTGGGCGCACCTCGACCGGTCCTCCAAGCAGACCGGCTCGCCCCCCTGCCCGCCCCCGAGAAGATCGGAGCGGCCGCATGACCGCCCCCGTGCTGGAGCTGCGTGGCATCCGCCTGGGCTACCAGGCCGGCCAGCCGCCCGTGCTCGCCGACGTCGACCTCACGGTGGAGGAGGGGGAGCTGGTCCTGCTCTCCGGGCCCACCGGGGTCGGCAAGTCCACGCTGCTCGGGGTCGTCAGCGGGCTCGTGCCCCGCTTCTCCGGCGGCGTGCTGACCGGGGACGTGCTGCTCGACGGTGAGAGCGTGCTGCACCGTCCGCCGCGCGAGCGCGCCCACGTGGTGGGCTACGTCGGGCAGGACCCTGCCCTCGGCTTCGTCACCGACACCGTCGAGGAGGAGCTCGCCTACGGCATGGAGCAGCTCGGCCTGCCCGCGCCGACGATGCGCCGCCGGGTCGAGGAGACCCTCGACCTGCTCGGCATCGCCGACCTGCGCTCCCGCGACCTGCGGACGCTCTCCGGAGGCCAGCAGCAGCGGGTCGCCATCGGTGCCGTGCTCACCATGCACCCGCGGCTGCTCGTGCTCGACGAGCCGACCTCGGCCCTCGACCCCACCGCGGCCGAGGAGGTGCTGGCCACCCTGACCCGGCTGGTCCACGACCTCGGCGTCTCGGTGCTGCTGGCCGAGCACCGGCTGGAGCGGGTCGTCCCGTTCGCCGACACGATGTGCCTGATGACCGGCGACGGCCGGGTGCGGGTGGGGGAGCCGGCCGACCTGCTCGCGGAGTCCCCCGTCGTCCCGCCGATCGTCGAGCTCGGTCGCGCCGCCGGCTGGAGCCCGCTACCGCTGAGCGTCCGCGACGCCCGCCGCCGGGCGCGAGGGCTGCAGGAGCGGCTCGCCGGGGTCTCGTGGCTCGAGACGGACCAGGCCGAGCGCGCCGTCGGTGGCGCCGACCGCGTCGACCACGACGGTCTCGTCGCCACCGGTGTGACGGTGGTCCACGGCCGCGAGGTGGCCGTGCGATCGGTCGACCTGTCGCTGCCGGCCGGTCGGGTCACGGCCCTCATGGGTCGCAACGGCGCGGGCAAGTCCTCGCTGCTCTGGGCGCTCCAGGGCACGGGGGCCCGGTTCGCCGGCACGGTGGACGTACGCCGCGGGGGAGTCGTCTCCGACCCCGCGACCCGCCCCGCGGCCGAGCGCCGCGCCCTGGTCGGGCTGCTCCCGCAGAACGCCGCGGACCTGCTCTACCTCGAGACCGTCGCCGAGGAGCTGGCCGCCGGCGACGGCGAGCGTCCCGCGGACCGCGGCGGGTGCCGGCGGATCCTGGACCAGCTCGTCCCCGGCGTACCCGACGACGCGCACCCGCGCGACCTCTCCGAGGGCCAGCGCCTCGCGCTCGCGCTCTCCCTCGTGCTCGCCGCGCGGCCGGGCGTGATGCTGCTCGACGAGCCGACGCGCGGGCTGGACTACGCCGCCAAGCGGGCGCTCGCGGCGTCGGTGCGGGCGCTGGCCGCCGACGGGCACGCGGTGCTGGTGGCCAGCCACGACGTGGAGTTCATCGCGCAGGCCGCCGACGACGCGGTCGTGATGGCCGACGGCGAGGTCGTCTCGCGCGGCCCGGCCCGCCGGGTGGTCGCGGAGTCGCCGGCGTTCGCACCGCAGGTCACCAAGGTCCTCGGCCCGCCGTGGCTGCGGGTCGACGAGGTGGTCGCCGCGCTGGAGACGGCGTGAGCGCGCCCGCCCCGGCCCGGCCCGCGGTGCCGCACGAGCGGCTGGTCGACGCCGTACCCCTCTCGCGGCGCTCGGTCGCCGTGCTCTCCCTCGCCAGCCTCGCGGGGCTGATGATGCTGGTCTGGCCGCTGCTCCTGCAGGTGCCGGACGGCGCACGCGTGGACCCGCCGTTCCTCTTCCTGGCGCTGCTGCCGGTGGTGGTGGCGGTCGTGCTCGCGGAGGTCACCGAGGGCGGGCTCGACGCACGGGTGCTGGCGCTGCTGGGGGTGTTGAGCGCGGTCAACGCGGTCACGCGCGCGATCTCACCAGGGATCTCCGGGGTGGAGCTGGTCTTCTTCCTGCTGATCATCGGCGGACGGGTGATGGGGCCCGGCTTCGGCTTCGCGCTCGGGTGCACGTCGCTGTTCGCCTCGGCGCTCGTGACCGCCGGTGTCGGCCCCTGGCTGCCCTACCAGATGCTGACCGCGGCCTGGGTCGGCATGGGGGCCGGCCTGCTGCCGCGCCGGGTCAGGGGTCGGGCGGAGATCGCGCTGCTGGTGGCGTACGCCGTCGTGGCGGCGTACCTCTTCGGTGCGCTGATGAACCTCTCCGGCTGGCCGTTCCTCCTCGGCGTCGCCGTCCCGGGCTACGAGAGCGACCTGTCCTACGTGCCGGGCGCGCCGATCCTGGAGAACCTCCAGCGGTTCGGGATCTACACGCTGCTCACCTCCACCGGCGGCTGGGACACCATGCGCGCGATCACCAACGCGGTCGCCATCGTCGTCCTGGGCCCCGCGGTCCTCGCCGTGCTGCGCCGGGCCAACCGCCGGGCCACCGTCACCGGCACGGTCACCAGCGGCTGACGAACGGGGCCTCAGGAGGGCCGGCCGGCCTGCCCGTCGAGCCAGAGCTCTGTGCCGGCGTCCGCGTGGGACCCCGAGGTCCCGACGTGCTTGTCGGAGATGGTGGGGCCCTTCGTGATGACGTGGACCATGGCCATCCCGTGCCCCCGACCCAGGTCGTAGGTGTCGGCGAGCCAGGCGAGGATCGGTGTGGCCTTGGTGCCGGGCCCGAAGCCCTGCTCCTGCGCCTCCACCAGCAGCTCTCGCGGCGTCTTGCCGGTCTTGGTCTCGATCGCGTCGAGGTAGGCCTGGAACGACATGGGTCCTCCGAAGGTTCGTGCTGGAGCGGGGCTTGGTGTTCGGCGGGGGTGTGCGTGGTCGTCGCGGCGGCAGCGGTCGTGGAGCGACGCCGCGCCGGGTGGGCGTCCGTGGTTCGAGCACTCAGACCGGGAGAGCGCCCAGGACTCATCGCTTCCCCGTCTCGCCGACGGACTTGCCAGGGCAGCGGGACGGGCCGCCGGGCCGCAGTGCGGCCGGCTCGGCAGCGCGGACGAGGCGCTCCGGGGCGTCGACCCGGTGCAGCTCGACGTGCTGGAGGCCGTGTCCGGCACCTGGTGCCGGAGGCGACCTCCACCCTGGGACGCCGTGACGCCGTGACGCCGTGGGTGCGGGTGGGCGTGCTGGTAGCCCGGCCACGGGGTGGTGGTCGGGCTGCGAGCTAGGTGGTCAGAGGCTGGTGGTGCCGTCGGGGTGGACGAGGTAGCGGTGGCCGTGGGGGCTGGTCCAGAGCCAGTGGCCTGGACTGAGTCCGCGGACCCGCCATGGTGTGCCTGCTGGTGAGGGGTGGGTCTTCGCTCTGTGGTCGTGCCGGCACTGGGGTGCCAGGTTGTCTGTCGATGTCTGGTCGGGTGGGCCGGTGTCGGAGTACTCGACGGTGTGGTCGAGGTCGGCGGTCTCGGCCGGCCTGTTGCAGTGGGGGAAGGTGCAGGTCGTCCTGGCCAGCTTGACCCGGGTGGCGATGCGGTCGGGGACCTCGTAGGAGGACACCGCGACGGTCTCCTTGAGGTCGATGACGGGCTTGACGATGACCTGTGTGCCGGGGGTGCCGCACCAGTCGCGGATGGCGTCGGCGGTGAGGAGCTGGCGGTGGTTGTCGACCCTTGCGAGGTTGAGGCCGAGCTTGCCGGTGACGGGGTCGATCTGGGGTGCTCCGGTGAGGGCTGCGTCGGAGAGG
>NZ_JASBRN010000068.1 GCF_030149505.1 Nocardioides sp. | reverse complement strand
CCTCTCCGACGCAGCCCTCACCGGAGCACCCCAGATCGACCCCGTCACCGGCAAGCTCGGCCTCAACCTCGCAAGGGTCGACAACCACCGCCAGCTCCTCACCGCCGACGCCATCCGCGACTGGTGCGGCACCCCCGGCACCCAGGTCATCGTCAAGCCCGTCATCGACCTCCACGACACCGTCGCCGTCAGTTCCTACGAGGTCCCCGACCGCATCGCCACCCGGGTCAAGCTGGCCCGCACGACCTGCACCTTCCCCCACTGCAACAGACCAGCCGAGACCGCCGACCTCGACCACACCGTCGAGTACTCCGACACCGGCCCACCCGACCAGACATCGACAGACAACCTCGCACCCCTGTGCCGGCACGACCACAGAGCGAAGACCCACCCCTCACCAGCAGGCACACCATGGCGAGTCACCGGACTCAGTCCAGGCCACTGGCTCTGGACCAGCCCCCACAGCCAGCACTACCTCGTCCACCCCGACGGCACCACCCCACTCTGAGCACCTGAGCGCGCTCGCAGCCCGACCACCACCCCGGCGGCCGGGCTACCAGCACGCCCACACCCAGCCTCACCGCTGACGCCGAGCGGGCAAGACGTCCGAGGAGCCGTCTCCCACTGATGCTCGCGGCGTGGGCGAGCCGCCAGGGGCCCCGACCGCCGAGGCATCGAGCCGCGCCGCGCGTCCGCTGCGGGCGGTGGAGGACGACTCGCGAGGCATGCTCGCGGCACGTCCTCCAGCTCGGCGGCCGGAGCGACCTCTGCGCCCGAGCTCCACTGGGTGTCGGGGCCAGCCCCTAGCCTGCTGCCATGCCTGCCGGTTCCTGCCCGATCTGCGCAGGTCATCGCGGTGAGGGCCCGCTGGTCGCGCCCGTGGTGTGGCACGACGACCTGGTGTGGGTCAAGCACGTGGTCGACCGGGCGATGCCCGTTCCGCTCGGACACCTGGTCGTCGAGACGGCCCGGCACACGGCGTACGTCGACTCGCTGCGCGACGACGAGGCAGCAGCGCTCGGGGTCGCCCGCCGCCGGGCCGCGGTCGCTCTCCGCGCCGAGCTCGACGTCGAGGCTGTGCACGCCTACCTCAGCAACCGATCGCTCGAGCACGTCCACGAGCACGTCGTGGCCCGGTACCACGGCACTCCGAGCGCAGTCCCCTGGCACGAGTCGGCGGAGTGGATCGATGCGCCCCGCGGTGACCTCGCCACGGTCACGGCGCTGTGCGAGCGCCTGGCCCGGCACTTCCCGAGCGGCTGAGGCCCCGGTCAGCTCCCCCCGCCGCCGGCCTTGCGCCGGTGGGTGCGGGGGCCGCCGCCGACGACCTCGGAGCCGTGGGCCTTCTCCTTGGTCGGGCCGGCCTTGGGGACGCCCCGGTCGTTGCTCTGCTTGCGCTCGAGCGCTTCCTTCATCTTGGCCTTGATGTCGTCGGTGGACGAGTTCCCGCTCTGCTCAGCCATACCCCCACCATGACGCCACGAGGCGCCGAGGTCCAGCGAATTCGCGTGGTCCTCGGCGCCTCGTGCGGCACGTGCTGCTCAGCCGGTCAGGCCTTGTACTCCTTCAGCAGCGCGCGGCCGATGATCATCTTCTGGATGTCGGAGGTGCCCTCGCCGATGAGCATGAACTTGACCTCGCGCATGATCCGCTCGATCTCGTACTCCTTGGAGTAGCCGTAGCCGCCGTGGATGCGGAAGGCGTCCTCGACGACCTCGTTGGCGTACTCCGAGGCGACCATCTTGGCCATGCCGGCCTCGACGTCCATGCGCTTGCCGGTGTCCTTCATCCGCGCCGACTTCACCATCATCGCGTGGGCGACCTCGACCTTGGTGGCCATCTCCGCGAGGCGGAAGAGCACGGCCTGGTGGTCGGCGATCTGCTTGCCGAAGGTCTTGCGCTGCTGGGCGTAGGCGATCGCGAGCTCGAAGCCGCGCCAGGCCAGGCCGCACGCGCGGGCGGCGACGTTGACGCGGCCGACCTCGACGCCGTCCATCATGTGGAAGAAGCCCTTGCCCGGCTCGCCACCGAGGATCTGGTCGGCGGAGATCTTGTGGCCCTCGAAGACCAGCTCCGTGGTCTCGACGCCCTTGTAGCCCATCTTGTCGATCTTGCCGGGGACGGTGAGCCCGGGAGCGGTCTCGCCGAAGCCGGCCTCCTTCTCCACCAGGAAGGTCGTCATGTTCTTGTAGACCGAGTCCGCACCCTCGTCGGTCTTGACCAGGGTGGCGACCAGGGTCGAGGTGGCGCCGTTGGTCAGCCACATCTTCTGGCCGGTGATGGAGTAGGTGCCGTCGTCGTTCTTGGTGGCCTTGGTGGAGATGGCCGCGACGTCGGAGCCCAGGCCCGGCTCGGACATGGAGAACGCGCCGCGGACCTCGCCGGTGGCCATCCGCGGGAGGTACTTCTGCTTCTGCTCCTCGGTGCCGTGCTGCATGAGCATGTAGGCCACGATGAAGTGGGTGTTGATGACGCCGGAGACGCTCATCCAGCCGCGCGCGATCTCCTCCACGCACAGGGCGTAGGTCAGCAGCGACTCACCCAGACCGCCGTACTCCTCGGGGATCATCAGGCCGAAGACCCCGAGCTCCTTGAGGCCCTCGATGATGTCGGTGGGGTACTCGTCGGCGTGCTCCAGCTCGTTCGCGACAGGGATGATCTCCTTGTCGGTGAAGGCCCGCACGGCCTTGAGGATCTCGATCTGGTCCTCGGTGAGTCCCTCGGTCTCGCACAGCCGGCTCATGCTGGTCCTTCCACGTCGACGCGGCCCCACCGGGCCGGGGGCTGGGTGTTGGGTCTGGTGTTACCCGACAGTAACCGACCCACGCACGAGCCGGGAGACCCGTTCGGCCCCCGGCTGGTGTGACGGCTCCTACACTGGGCGTGGCCGATCATGACAGGTGCACGCACAGGTGGGTTGATGGACGAACCGAAGGGACCCTGGCTCGAGGCCGTGGGTCTGGTCGTCATCCTCACCCTCGCCGCCGGCGCCTTCTGGGTCTCGCTGCGTCCGGGACCGACCGAGCCGGTGGCCACAGGCACGAGCAGCTCCTCGACCCCGGCCGCCCGGCCGGCGCAGGAGGTCGTGACCGGCGGGACGCTCAGCGCCGCGGAGCAGCGTGCGCAGCGGCGCCAGGAGGACCGCGGCGGCCAGGCCGTCCCGCGCCCCCAACGCATCCCGGGCGGGGTGCTCCAGCGCGCGGAGCGCTGCGTGATCAGCACCGACTCCTCCCTCGAGGTCGCCTCCTTCAACATGCGCTCGGGCTGGAACCGCGACCGCAGCCGCCTGATGCTCCCGACGCTGGCGCAGGAGATGGCCGCGCTGCAGGTCGACGTCCTGCTGCTGCAGGAGGTCGACAAGAACCGCATCAACAGCGGCCGCGTCGACCAAGCCGCCTACCTCGCGGGCCAGCTCGGCATGGAGTACGCCTTCGCGACCAACGTGCTACGCCCAGGCGACAGCAGGTACGGCACGGCCGTGCTGTCGGCGTACCCGATCGTGGAGTCGGCCAACACCCTGCTCCCCCGCCCCGGCGGCACCCAGCAGCGCGGGCTGCTGCGCGCGGTCCTCGAGATCGCCCCCGGCCGGAGGGTGAGCGTCTACACCACGCACTTCGAGCACACCTCCGAGGGCGCGCGCATCCAGCAGGCGCGCGCCGCGGCACAGGTGATCGCCCAGGACCCGTACCCCGCCGTGGTCGGCGGCGACATGAACTCGCGGCCCGCCTCGACGGCGATGAACACGCTGCGCACCGTCGCGACCGACACCTGGGCGGTCGGCGGCGAGGGCGCGGGCCTCACCCATCCCTCGACCAGCCCGCGCAGCCGGATCGACTACCTCCTGCACCGCGGCGACCTCGGCGTCAACGCCGTGACGACCTTCCCGAGCCAGGTCTCCGACCACCGGGCCGTGCGCGCGTCCTACGACCTCACCCCCGGCGCCCCGGACGAGATCGAGCTGCCGTTCGGCTGCTGAGGCCTAGGACCGACCGAGCACCCGGCGTACGCCGCGGCCGACCCGGGCCCGCCACCCGGGCTCGAGCGCGGCGAGCTGGCGGTCCTTGACCTCCCTGTGCGACTCCAGCTGGCGCGAGACCATCGTCGTGAGGGCGGCGACCGACGCCTGGGCCACCTGCTCCTCGGTGACCTCCTGCTCGTCGGGGGCGAAGGACTCCTCGCGCGGCAGCAGGTCCTCGACGTCGCCGACGACGTCGTACCCACCGCTGCGCAGGTGCTCGACGTAGGCCTCGGAGAGCTCCTGGCACCAGGCGGCCTCGCTGCGCGGCAGCAGGATCCGGCGGCCCTCGGTGCCGCCGAGGACCGCGACCGAGAAACCGCGCTTGCCCACGTCGCCGTAGACGTCGCGACGCTTCAGCTCGTCGGGGATGCCCGCGTTGACCCGGCGCAGCACCTCGGCCTGCTCCAGCCGCAGGCCGCGGTTGTCCCGGCCCACGCTCGACCGGTCCAGGTGGGCCGGGTCGACACCCAGGACGGAGCAGAACCGGCGCAGCAGCAGGTCCTTCTCCGCGCCGGCGGGCGGGACCGTGACCACGTGGATGCGCTCGGCGGGGACGTGGCGCCCCCACTTCTCCAGCACTGCCGGCAGGTCCTTCTGCCACCAGATGGGCGCCGGCGTGCCCTGGGTCTCGTGCAAGCGCGCGAGGTAGGCCGGGAAGGTGATCGAGCGACCCGACTGCAGGCCCTGCTGCCACACCGAGGGGATCTGGCGCGCGAGGTCGCGGGCGGTCACCACCAGGTGGACCTCGCGGTCGGCGCACGCGTCCAGCAGCCGGCGCAGCTGGTGGTCCTCGGCCGGGGAGAACGACTCCTCGGAGACCAGCGCCGCCCGCCCGGGCGCGGTGCGCAGCGCCTCCGGGAGGCCCTGGAGCACCTCGCGGGCCTGCGGCGGATTGTGCGGCCGGAGCCGGTCGCGCACGTCGAGCATCAGCCAGTACGCCTCGCGGCGCTGCCGCGGGTGGACGTCGAGCCCGTGCTCGCGCAGGACGTCCTGGTTGCCCAGGAAGAGCCCCTGGAGGTAGGACGTCCCGGTCTTCTGCAGACCGATGTGGAGGTAGAGCGGCCGGGTCACGGGCACACCCTAGGGCTGCGCAGGCTCCGTCGGCTCGGTCGGCTCCGTGGGCTCGGTCGGCTCCTCGACCACGGGCGGGTCTGCGATCGCACCGAAGGTCCGAACCCGCGACTTGTAGGCCTTCTTCGCGGTCTCGGTGCGCAGCACGGTGCGCTCGGTGACGATGCTGCGGGCCAGGGCGCGGTCGAGCTCCAGCACGGTCTTCGGCGTCGCTCCGGCGCGGCTGGCGAGCACGGTGGTGCGCGGGACCGTCGCGTCGATGGCCTCGGGGCGGTGCCGCAGCCAGGAGCCGGGGATCTCGGCCAGGCGTCGCACGAGGAACTCCTCGACCGGGGTGTTGGCCGCGGTGCCGCTCAGCACCTGCACGGTCACCCCGCGGCGAGCCGCGTCGAGCAGCTTCTTGGCGAAGCGACGCATGTCCAGCGAGGAGGTCTGCACCCGCAGCGTCCCGCCCTCGGGCACGCTGCGCAGCGCGGTGAGCAGCGAGCGCGCGACGGCGCTGCGGGCCCGCGGAGAGGCGGCCGCCGGGTCGTTGACGGTGGTGCCGGCCGCGAAGCTGATCACCGGCTCGCCGACGGTCTGCTCGGGCAGGGAGAGCTCGACGACGAGGGCGTCGTGGTCGGAGTTCAGCTCCCGGGTGAACTGCGACAGCACGCTGAAGACCGCGGCCGGACGGACCATGACGTAGTCGATCGTGGCGCCGAAGTGGTCACCGGTCGGGTCGTAGCGGCCCGAGAGGTCGTAGACGGCGTTCATCCCGTGCTGCTGCAGCAGGGTGCGGGGATACTCCCGGGACTTGTAGTGGCGGTTGAAGTCGCCGCCGACCAGGACCGGGCCGCTCGAGCTGAGCTGGCCGACGAGGGCGCCGAGGCGCTGGATCGAGGGACCGAGCAGCTTGGAGGTGCGCTCGGACTTGGGTGCGATGTGCACCGAGACGAGCGAGACGGTCTGCCGGCCGTCGACCGAGCGCAGCGTGACCCAGTTGGCGTAGCGCACGCCCCACATGACGCGCTGGCCGCGGCCGTAGCCCTGCAGGTTGCTGATCATCGTGGTCCCGCGGGCCTCGGCGGTCCACCGGTCGGTGCGCCACACGACGGGCGTGGCGCCCATGTACTGGCCCGGGGTGCGCCAGATGGCGTAGCCGGCCGGGGCGAGGTACTGCGGCTGGCGCATCGGGACCTCGTTGTAGGTCACGAAGTCGGGGCAGGTCTTGAAGACCTTGCGCAGGTCGGCGCGGAACTTCGACAGCTCGGTGCCGGACTTGATGTTGGCCTGGACGACCTCCACCGACGTGACCGGGTCGGGGTCGACCGGCGGGCTCGTGGGGCTCGCGGTCGCGGTGGGGCTCGGGCTGGCCGTCGCGGTGGCGCTCGGGTCCGCAGTCGGGCTGACCGTCGGGCTGGCCGTCGGCGTGGGGGTCGGGGTGAACGTCGAGGGCTCGGGCTCGCTCGCGCAGCCGGTCGCCGCGGCGAGCTCCAGCCCACCGTCGTACGTCGTCGGGAGGCCGCCGTCGAGGGCGAGGACGGCTGCTCCGGCCGTCGCCAGGGTGGCGGCGAGTCCGGCGGCCAGAGCCCGGCGCAGCAGCATCGTCGTGTCTCCTCGGGGCAGCGCGGGAGCACCTCGTGCGCTCTCGTCACAGGAATCACAACAGCAACACGAGCCACACGTCCAGGGGTCCGCGACAACTACAGACGTGTAATTCGCAAGGCCTCCGCGAGGGTGTCCGCGAGGTGCTCGGAGTAGGCCGTCGTCATGTGCTCGGAGTCGCGCATCGTGATGAACCGACCGACCACCGACGGGCACCGCAGCCCTTCGCAGAACCACTTCTCCGCATCGATCGCCTCCACCCCGACACGCTCCGCGACCTCCATGAAGCCACGCTGCAGCCGCCGTGGCGCCCGCTCCGGGCTCAGCAGGCACTCCCCCAGGTCCGAGGCGCGGGAGAGGCAGACCGCCTGCTCGCGCTGGAGCTTCGGGGTGTTGGCCAGCAGCACGACCCGGTCTGCGTCGGCGCCCAGCCGCTGCAGGGCCGCGGCCAGACCGCGGTCCAGCGCGTCGCCGAAGACCTCCGGACCCTCCGAGCGCTCGACCACCTCGCCGGTGTCGACGTCGAGCACCGGGGCCAGCGGGGCGTTGGAGACCAGGACCAGCTCGGGCTGGAGGTCGGCGACCGTGTCGAGGGTGAAGTCCACGAAGTCGGTGCACTCCTCCCACTCCCGACCGGTCTCCGGGTCCAGCCGGATGGCGAGGTTGGTCGGGCACCCGGTGTAGGCCAGCGTGAGCACGCGGTAGCCCAGCCGCTCCCCCAGCAGCCGCACCGCGGGGCTCCAGGCCCGCGCGTGGGAGTCGCCGGCGAGGACGATCACCCGGTCGGCGTCGGCGTCGCCCTCGGGGCACAGCTCGCGGGTGCCGGTGCGGTAGTCGCAGTCACCCAGGGACGCGGTGTCGCTGCGGATGTCGACCAGTCCGGGGACCAGTCCCCCGGGGATCGGCCGACCCTCCTCGGCCGCCAGCACCGAGGCCTGCACCAGCGCGCGCACCGGGTCGCGGGAGAGCCCCTCCCGCGCGTAGTCGGCCACCTCGATGGCGGGGTTGTCCTGGGTGCTCGCCAGCCGCTGGTCCAGCCACAGCTGGGAGGCGAGCACGCCGATCGCCAGGGTGCCGACGGCGGCGGGGTACATCGGCAGCGCCCAGCGCGCGCGGTCCCAGCGGCTGCCGCGGCGGCGGAAGGGCTGCTCGACCAGGTGGTAGGTCAGGCCGCTGAGCACGCCGATCACCACGACACACACCAGCGCCGCCAGCGGCGAGAGGCCGCCGAGGTAGCTGCGCGCGACCACGATCACCGGGAAGTGCCACAGGTAGATCGAGTAGGACCAGTCCCCCACGACCTGCATCGGAGGCACGGACAGCGCGCGGGCGACCAGCGTGCGGTCGCCGCCGGGCAGGGCACCGGCCAGCAGGAGCGCCACCGCGCCCAGGACCGGCACGGCTGCGACGACGCCCGGCACGGGCGAGGCCGGGGTCAGGACCAGGGCGGCCGCCACGACCATGACGACGCCGGCCCCGGCGAGCAGCCCGGGCGCCGGCCCGGGAGCCGGCCCGGGCGAACGGTGCCCGGCGGCCGCCGACGCCGTACGTCGGTGCAGGACGACGGCCAGCAGGGCACCGGCCCCCAGCTGCCAGCCGCGGGTGAAGGTCGAGAAGTAGGCGGTGTCCGGGGAGGCGTAGGTGGCCCAGACCGACCACGCCAGCGAAGCGAGGACCAGCACCGTCAGGACGTGCTGGATGCCGGCGACCGGGTCACGGCGGCGGCGCACCGCGAGCGCGGCGACGACCAGCAGGAGCACCGGCCAGACGAGGTAGAACTGCTCCTCGACCGCCAGCGACCAGTAGTGCTGCAGCGGGGAGACCGGCTGGCCCTCGGCGAAGTAGTCGGTCTCGACCATCGCGAAGCGGACGTTGGCTGCGAAGAGCGTCGACCACCAGGCGTCGGTGAGGATCTCGGTGACCCGTACCACCGGCAGCAGGACTGCGGAGGCGACGCAGGTCGCCACCAGCACGACCGTGGCCGCGGGCAGGATCCGCCGGGCCCGGCGGGCGTAGAAGTCGACCAGCGCCCCGCGGAGGCCGGGCGCGTCCGGCCGCTCCCGGGCACGCAGCAGCAGCCCGGTGATGAGGAAGCCGGAGATGACGAAGAAGACGTCCACCCCGACGTAGCCGCCCGGGACCAGGTCGACCCCGAGGTGGGTGACCACGACGAGCAGCACGGCGACCGCACGCAGGCCCTGGACGTCGGTGCGCATCGGCTCCTCCGGGGTGACGGGGTTCGGGTAAGGTGACCCGGGTCATGTCGGACCCCAGCAAGCACCGCGCCCCGACCCCTCGGGCTCCCCGGAGTGTAGTGCGGCGGGCCCTCGCAGCCGCGGTGGCGCTGACCGTCGTGGGTGTCGGCGTGGCCGCCGCCACCCAGGTCCCGGATCTCGTCGACGGCGGTGCCGCTTCCATGAGCATCAGCGGCCGCACCTCCACCCCCGTGGTCGAGGAGGCACCCCAGGCCGTCGTGCCGGGCGTGGAGCTGCGCCTGACCAAGGCCCGGATCGCCGAGCTCGAGCGGCTGGAGAGGCTCGCCGCGGCCAAGGCTGCCCGTGAGAAGGCCGAGCGGATCGCTGCCCGGAAGGCGGAGAAGGCCGCGGCCCAGCCGTTCACCTTCCAGGTCGCCTCCTTCAACGTCCTCGGCAGCAACCACACTGCCCCCGGTGGCGAGCGCCGCAGCTTCCCGCCCGCGGGCGCCCGCACCCCGCAGGCTGCCGCCGTGATCCGCAGCCACGGCACCGACCTCGTCGGTCTGCAGGAGGTCAAGCCCGACCAGCTCGTCGGGCTCACCCGGGCGACCGGGATGGTCGCCTGGCCCGGTGCCGGCGCCGCCGACCCGGACAACTCCGTGATGTGGGACCCCGCCCGCTTCGAGCTGGTCGAGGGGTCAACCTTCTACGTCACCTTCATGAGCCGGCCGCGCCCGCAGACCGTCGTGAGGCTGCGCGACCGCGAGACCTTGCGCGAGTTCTACCTCGTCAACATGCACACCTCCGCCGGTCACGACCCGCGCAACACCTCCACCCGCGTCGCCGGGTGGGACCGGGGCGCCGCCGAGGTCCGCGCGCTGCGCGCGACCGGGCTCCCGGTGCTGGTGACCGGCGACATGAACGACCGGGCCGCCTTCTTCTGCCGCTTCCTGCCGCCCACCGGGTTCGTCGCCGCCGTCGGCGGGAGCACCGCGGGCGGCTGCCGCCCGCCGGCCCGGATGCCGGTCGACTGGGTCGTCGGCAGCCCCGACGTCGCGTTCAGCGGCTACGTGATCGACGAGTCCACCGTCAACCGGCGCATCAGCGACCACTTCTACATCAGCGCGACCGCGACCGTCGCGCCCGCAGACGCCGGCTGACCGCGTCCCGGACCCCACCGGCGGCCCCGCCCCCGGACCCGACGGCGCCGGCCTCGCGGACCTCCGCGCGCAGCGCCCGGACGTCGCCCAGGAGCCCCGCGATGACCTCGGCAGCCGCCTCGGCGACCTCCGCGTCGGTGACGCTGTCCGGCGTACGCCGGGGCTCGAGCTCGTCGGGCACGAGCAGCCACGCGGGGTCGCCCACGACGTCCACGCCGCGCTCGGCCAGCAGGGCGACCGCGCGCTCGCCCCGGGCGCGGCAGTCGGCCACCTGGTCGGGGTAGGGCCAGAATCGCTCGCCGCCGCGGGTCACCAGCCGCTCGTCGGCCAGGAAGGTGCGGATCCACACGCCCCGGTCGAAGGCGGAGCGGAACTCCCCGAGGTGGGCGTTGACCCGGCGCAGCAGCTCGGCCTCGACCACGCCCATCGACTCGTTGGGGAAGGAGCCGGACACGTCCACCGCCGCGTGGTCCAGGCCCAGCACCCCGGCGAAGCGACGCCAGATCTCCTCGCGGTCCGCGCTGCGGTCCAGCGGCAGGACGTGGACGCGGTCGGCGGGGACCGCCTCCAGCCAGCGGTCCAGGACCAGGGACAGGTCGAGGGTGCGCCAGTCCCAGATCGCCTCCGGGCTCGCGGACTCGGTGCGGCCGTAGTCGGCCATCGGGGTGGTGCTGCGGTTCTTCAGGCTCTCCTGCCAGCTGGCGGTGAACAGCCCCAGCGGCTCGCGCGCGGTGACCAGCAGGTGCACCTCGCGGTCCCCGGCGGCGAGCTGCTCGACGACGGTGCGGGCCTGCTCCGCGGAGGCTGCGGCGAAGAACTCGTGGGAGACCAGCACGTCGCCCTCGGCGGCGGCCACGTCGGCGAGCACCCGGCCCATCGCCTCGTGCTCGCGGTCGGGACGACGCCGCCCGCCCGGCTCCTCGCGCACCACGCGGGAGACCCACAGGTGGTCGCGGCGCTCCCGGCCGGGCAGCACCAGGCCCTGGGCGGCCACCGCGTCGCGCTGGCCCCACAGGATGGTCTGCAGGTAGGTCGTCGCGGTCTTGGGGAGACCGACGTGCAGGAAGGCCCGCCTCACAGGCTCTGCTGGAATGCGGCGATCGCCGCGTCCACCCGCTCCTGGTCGCGCTGGGCCATCGGCACCAGCAGCTCCTGCACGAGGTCGGCCAGCTCGGCCAGCCGCAGGTTGTGCCGCCGGAGGTCGGCGACCTCCTGCTCCAGCCGTGCGACCCGCTCGACGAGCTCGTTGTCCCGCTTCAGTCCCACTGTCCTCAGTCCCACTGTGCGACCACCTTTCCGACCGATCCCTTGCCGCCGTCCGATCCCCCGCCGGGAGCCTCGGCGACGTCCAGCACGGTGCCCCCGTGCCGCTCGAGCAGCTTCTGCACGCGGCCGACCTTCATCGGCACCAGTCCCGCGCTGCCGCGGCCGCGGCCGGTCCAGGTCTGGACGTACAGCCGCCCGCCGCCACGCAGCGTCATCGACGCGAGCCGGCCCAGCGACTGCCGGCCGAACTCGTCGGTGGCGTCGAGCACGTGCCGCGCCAGCATCGCGCGCGGGCCCTCGGGGAGCCGGCTCACCCGGGCGCCCTCGCTGAGCACCCAGCGCCACTCGTCGAGGTTGAGCGCACGGACCTCCAGGGGCAGCTCGCGCCGGGCCGCCGTGCGCTGGGCCTTCTGCAGCCCACGAGGGGCGAAGTCGTAGGCGACCGTGGGGTGCCCCTGGCGGGCCAGCCAGAGCGCGTCGCGGCCACGGCCGGCCCCGACGTCCAGCACGAGGGTGCCCGGGGCCTCGGCCCGTCGCAGCTGCTTGGCCAGCGCCGAGGACCCCTTCGGGACCTGGCGTCGGCGACGCTGGGCCGCGCGGCGCTCCCAGTCGCGGCGGGCGTGCCCGGTGCCGCGGAACCACTGGTTGAGCAGCTCGGTCACCTGGCGCGGGGTCTCGAACTTGAACGCGGGGTCCGGCACCTGCCACGACGGCCCGTACATCACCTCGAGCAGCTTCTCCGGCCGCGCCGGTGCTGGGTACTCCCGCCCGCGCAGCGTCGTGGTGCCCAGCGGGAGCAGCCACTCGCGCTCGAAGGGGTGTCCCACCTCGCCCATGAGGTAGAGCCGGCCCCCGTCGAGGAAGCCGCCGAAGACGTCGAGGAAGCGGGTGGCCCCGTCGGCCTCGACGACCTCGACGCGGAACGCCAGGCCGCTGTAGCGGTAGGTCGCCCAGCCGCGGTCGGCCACGGCCCGCTGGAGGCGGAAGGACTCGCGCACCACGTCGACCGGGCTGGAGTGGGAGGAGACGTAGCCCAGGTCGGCGTCGGAGTCGTGCCCGAGGAAGTCGCCCTCCCGCACCGCGCCGAGCAGGGTGCCGTACGCCGGGAAGGCCGCGACGCCGTGGGCCGCGAGCACGTCCAGCAGCTCGCTCATGGCGTCCAGCAACGGGTCCAGGTCGGCGGCGGTGCGCTCGGCGAAGACCGGGCTGAAGCGGTCGGACTTGTCCAGGCTGATCGGGTGCCCCTGGCGGTCGACGAACTCCACCCGGCGCTCGTCGTCGGTGAACGCGACCTCGCCGGACCACACGTCGGCGCCGCTGACGTGCTCGCGCAGCGTCACCGAGCCGGTGCCGACCAGGTGCGGGCGCATGGCCGGAGGCCAGGTGATGCTCCGCCCCAAGCCGCCGGCCAGACCGCCGGCGCCGCCGCCGCGGCTGGTGTCGCGGCGCACCCAGAAGGACCAGATGCGCCGGTCGTCGAAGAGGACGTCGACCACGCGGTCGGACCCGAGGGCCACGAGGCCGACCCCGTCGGCGTCGACGCGCAGGACACGCAGGTCGAGCAACGCGACCTCAGTCCATGTCGACGTGCTGGTACGGGTCCGGGTTCGGCGGCGCGTCGGCGCGGCGGGCGGCGTTCGGCGGCGGGTTCTCGAACCAGCGGTCGATGAAGCGCTGGTAGAGCAGCGTGTTGCGGCGACCGACCAGCTTGCCAATCTGCTCGTCGGAGCGGCTCGCTCCGTCGGAGGTGTTGGCCGAGCCGTTGAAGGTGACGTGCGCGGTGCGGTCGGCACCCAGTCGGCCGTTGATGGTCAGCACCTTGAGGTGGAAGTAGTTGTCGAAGTCGCCGTCGCCGTCGAAGTCCTGCACCAGGTGCCGGATCGGCACGGGACCGCGACCGCCGCCGGCGGTGAGGATGCGCTTGGCCTCCACACCCATCACGGTGTAAGCGACGCGCACGTCACAGCCCTGGTCCCACAGCGCCTTGAGCCGCCGGGCGGCGATGTTGCCGCGCTTGCCGCGGATGACATCGGGAGCGCTGCGCACGATGGTGCGGCCGTTGGCGTTCCCGGCGTTCTCGGCACCGAAGCAGCGGATGTCGTCCATCGCCTTCTGCACGGGGTCGCCCTTGAAGTCCTTGCCGTAGTAGGGCGAGAAGTAGAGGCTGTAGCGGTTGCCCTCGAAGGCGCGGTAGGCGTTCTTGCGGGGCTGGTCGAGCCACATCTCGTCGAAGATCTCCTCGGCGAAGTCGTAGAGCTTCGTCCGGCCGACGTAGGTGTAGATCTCGTTCCACTGGTTGGCCGCGGACGCGGTGGTGAGGTTGGCGCTGCCCTGGATGAGCACGTCGCGCGAGAGGCCGACCTTGTCGAAGAGGAACATCTTGGTGTGGGCGGCACCGCTCCTGCCCCGGCACGAGCCCTTGCACATGCGCGCGTAGGACTTCGTCGCGTTCTTCTCGCGCTTGCCGTTGGTGGCGGCGAGGCCAGCCTTGAGCCGGCGGAACGACGGGTTGTCGGTGTCGACGTCGTTGTTCGAGGCGTCCATGAGCACCCGCACCGTGGTGCCGCGGCGGGCCCGCTCGATCAGGGCATCGGCGGCCTGGGGGTTCATGAAGTTCCAGGTCATGATCTTGATCGTGCCCTTGGGCGAGGTGTGGCGGATCGTCTGGATGATCTTGTCCAGGATCGCCCGGCGCTGGGCGGGCTCGCCGACCGCGGTGTTGAAGGTCGGCCCCTCCTTGGCCCGGTACGTCGGCTTGCGCTCGACCGCGCTGGCGACCGAGCCGCCGGGGACCGAGGCGCCCGGCGCGAGCAGCGCGGGCACGAGCGGGAGGACCAGGGCCACGAGCAGGCCTGGGACGAGGAGACGGAGACGGAGCACGGAGACTCTCCCGGGAGTTCGGACGCCCACCGCACAGCGGCCGGACGCCTAGGAGCACAGACGCAGGGCAGGCTACACGTGCAAGATGATCAGGCCCTACCTGCCGCGTCCGCGCAGCAAGCCCTTGCGGGCGCCGGATCCGTCCCCCGCCGCCGCGCCCACGGCCACCGGCGAGGTCCCGCGGTAGAGCTCGGCCTCCGGCTTGGCGCGCCCACGCCACTCCTCCAGCACCCGGGCGAGGTCGTCGGCCGGCACGGCGCCGGGCACGGTCGGGCACCCGGGCAACGGCTGCAACGGGTCCACCTCGTCCAGCACCTTCAGGTCGCGCAGGTCGGCCAGCGGCTCCTCGACCTGCAGGCGGTAGAAACGCTCGAGCTGGCGCTGGAGCGCGTCGGGCTCCAGGCCCCGGGAGATGAGCTGACGCAGGGTGCGAGCGGTCTGGCGACGCTCTGCCCGGTAGGCGGCCCGCGGGCCGGAGGCCACCATGGCGGTCCATTTCCGGCAGAAGTCCTCCAGCGAGTAGGACTCGTAGTGGTGGACGACCCAGGCCTCGTCCTCCAGGCCCGGGTCCTGGCTGCGGTCGTCGTGAGCCACCTTGTGCAGGGTCAGCCAGCGTTCGGCCCCGATCCGCACCGCGGACTTGCCCATCACGTGCCCACGGATCCAGGACTGGTTGCTGGGCTCGGCCAGCAGTCCCAGCCCGTGGAGCAGCGCGAGGTCGTCGTCCTCCAGCTCGCGCTTGAAGGCGGTGGGCTGGCCCTCCCAGCCGCTGCTGGAGACCGCCTCCCGCACGGCCAGGCGCAGCGCCGTGGCGTCGGCCGGCACCGCCTCCAGAGCGGAGCGGTCCACCCGCACGACCTCGTCGCCGTCGATGTGGAGCAGCCAGCCGCGGCCCAGCCCCAGCCCGTCGAGCACGCGGCGGGTGACGTTGGCGTTGATGCACTGGCGCACGTTGAGCTCGCGCGGCCGGTCCCCGCCCCACCAGGCACCGCCGGCGCGGACCGCGGTCACCCGCGGGTGCTGCTCGAGGTAGGTGAGGACCTCGCCCTGCCCCTCGTCGGAGGGTGCGTCGACGAACACCACCAGGTGGTCGACCCCGCCGGCCAGGTTGCCCTCCACGTAGCGCCGGACGTGCTCGAGGCTGTCCTTGACGGTGCTCGCGGCGACCAGGGGCGTGCTCATGGGCGCACCCTAGTGCGGCCGGCGCCGGCGCCAGGGACGCCGGGAGCGGCGGGCAGCGGGTCCGACAGCGCGAGCCCGCAGCATGTCGGCGACCGCGGCCGGGTCCACGTCGGCCGGCCACGGCACGTCGGGGGGCGGGTCGCCCGGTCGGGCCAGCACCGGGTCGAGGTCGGTGGGGTCGCCGTGCACCAGGTGCCTCGCCGACGTCACCTCCCCCAGCCAGACATGGGTGGCGGCGGTCAGCAGCGGCCCGAGGCTGGCGGGGGTCCGCGCGGGAGTGGAGGACCGCGCGGCCAGCTCCTGCTCGGCCCAGCCCCGCTTGACCACGCGGTGGTGGACCTCGGTGCTCATCGGGGGCTCGTCGGCGGCGAGCAGCCGGTTGACCTCGCGCACGAGCGCGACCTCCGGGGCCCCCAGCGAGGGGTTGCCCGCGACCGGCAGCGCCGGGTCCACCGGGCCGTCGGGCCCCGTCGGCACGCCCAGGGCCTCGGCGAACCGGCGCCACAGCTCCTCCCGGGGCGCCCCCGGCGCCGGTCCGACCACGAGGTGGCCGGTCGCCCCACCTGCGGTCCAGCGGGCCAGCGTGTCGGCGAGGTCCTGGCCGTGCCAGAACCTCGGCCGCACCCCGCCGGCGTCGGGCCCGTCGTCACGACCGGTGTCGGCTCGCAGCTCCTCGGCCTCGAACGTCGCGAAGGAGCGGGTGTCGCCGAGCTTCACCCGCTCCTGCCAGTGGGCCACCGCCTGCCGCCCGAGGTCGCGGGCGGTCACCACCACGTGGACGTCCAGGCCGTCGAGGTGCGCCAGCGCTGCCACCGCCTGCTCCGTCGTGGCGCCCGCGAGCACCTCGTGCCCGAGCACGACGTCGCCGCCGGTCTCGCCCACGTGGCGGCGGGCCTCCGCGCACAGCGCGGACCAGGCGCCGTCCACGCGGGACGTGTCGAGGCCGAGCAGGTGCGCGCTGCGGCGTACGTCGGCGGCGGCGCGGAAGTGGGTGCCCGGCCCGAGGTCGGGGTAGAGCCAGCCCGCGGCGAGCAGCGGCTCGCGGTGCGCGGCGAGCAGCGCCTGGAGGTGCGTGGTGCCCGTCTTGGTCAGGCCCACGTGGACGACGACGCGCACCCGGCCATCGTGCCACTGACCCGGCCCGTCCATCCTCAGGGGGATAGCCTCGGGTCGTGAGCTCCAGCCCGGTCCGCGTGTACGCCGCACGGCTGGTCGGCCTCCCCATCTTCGACCCCCAGGGCGACCAGGTCGGCAAGGTCCGCGACGTCGTCGCGGCCGTGCGCTCGGAGACCAGCCAGCCGCGGGTGCTCGGCCTGGTCGGCGAGGTCTTCGGCCGGCGCCGGATCTTCGTGCCGATGACGCGGGTGACCAACATCGACGCCGGGCAGGTCTACACGACCGGGCTGCTCAACATGCGCCGCTTCGAGCAGCGCACCACCGAGACCCTGGTGATCGGCCAGATGCTCGACCGCACGGTCACCATTCCCGGCAGCGGGGTCACCGGCACGGTCTACGACGTGGCGATGGAGCAGGCCCGCAACCGCGACTGGGTGCTCTCCCGGGTGGCGGTGCAGGAGCCGGGCAAGGGGCTGCGCCGGCGCGGGCAGACCCACGTCGTGGAGTGGCGCGACGTCGAGGGGTTGACCCGGCGCGACGAGGCCCAGGGCGCCACCCACCTCGTCCACGCGCTCAACGAGATGAAGCCGGCCGACGCGGCCAACATGATCCACGAGCTGCCGCCCGAGCGGCGCAGCGCCGTGGTGAGCGCGCTCGACGACGAGCGGCTCGCCGACGTGCTCGAGGAGCTGCCGGAGGAGGACCAGGTCGAGATCCTCAGCCACTTGGAGGAGGAGCGCGCCGCGGACGTCCTGGAGGAGATGTCCCCCGACGACGCGGCCGACCTGATCGCCGAGCTGCCGCCGGAGACCGCGACCGCGCTGCTGGACCTGATGGAGCCTGAGGAGGCCGAGGACGTCCGCCGGCTCATGTCCTACGTCCAGGACACCGCCGGCGCGATGATGACCCCCGAGCCGGTGATCCTCGGCCCGGACGCCACCGTCGCCGACGCCCTGGCCCACGTGCGCAACCCCGACCTAACGCCGTCCCTGGCCAGCCAGGTCTACGTCTGCCGGCAGCCCCTGGAGACCCCGACGGGCACGTTCCTCGGCGTCGGCCACATCCAGCGGCTGCTGCGCGAGATGCCCTCCTCGCTCGTGGCGGGGGCGCTCGACGACGGCAGCGAGACGCTGCGCCCGGAGATGACCATCGACGAGGTGGCGGCCCACCTGGCGACGTACAACCTCGTGGCCGCGCCGGTGGTCGACGAGGCCGGGCACCTGCTCGGCGCGGTCACGGTCGACGACCTGCTCGACCACATGCTCCCCGAGGGCTGGCGCGACCGCTCCCTGGGCCGCCGCAGCCAGCAGCTGCGCAGCCAGCGCGAGGTGAGCGGTGGCTGAGGCGCGCTCGGGCGGGTCCGAGCGGCGCCCGCGCCTGGACACCCCCCGCGAGGTCCGCCGCTCGCTGGTGCGGCGCCCGCGCTTCGACACCGACTCCTTCGGGGTCTTCGCCGAGGACTTCGCCCGCTTCATGGGCACCGCGACGTTCCTGCTCTACATGACGCTCTTCGTCGCGGCGTGGGTGGTGTGGAACAGCGTCGTGCCGGGCGAGTCCTCCTTCGACGACTACCCCTTCATCTTCCTGACCCTGATGCTCAGCCTGCAGGCGTCGTACGCCGCTCCGCTGATCCTGCTGGCCCAGAACCGCCAGGAGGTGCGCGACAAGGTCGTGGCCGAGCAGGACCGGCAGGCCAACGCCCGCGCCCACGCCGACATGGAGTTCCTCGCCCGCGAGGTCGCCTCTCTGCGGATGGCCGTCGGCGAGGTCGCGACGCGCGACTTCGTGCGCTCGGAACTGCGGGCGCTGCTGGCCGACATGGACGAGCGCGAGGCCGAGCGTCGCGAGCGGGAGGCCGACCGCGGGTCCGACGAGACGTCCGCCACGTCTCCCGAGGGCGGGGAGCAGCCGGGCAGCGCCTAGACTCGAGCATCATGAGCAGCACCCTCCTCGAGCAGGTCCGCGCCGCCCTGGCGACCGTGAACGACCCCGAGATCAAGCGACCCATCACCGACCTCGGCATGGTCGACACCCTCGAGATCGACGAGGCCGGCGGTGTGGACGTCACCGTGCTGCTCACCGTCGCCGGGTGCCCGCTGAAGGACACCATCACCCGCGACGTCACCGGCGCGGTCTCGAAGGTCCCCGGCATCACCGACGTGCGCCTGACCCTCGGGGTCATGACCGACGAGCAGCGCGCGGGCCTGAAGGAGATCCTCAGCGACGGCCGCGCGCAGCGCGAGATCCCCTTCGCCCAGCCCGGGTCGCTGACCAAGGTGTTCGCGATCGCCTCCGGCAAGGGCGGCGTCGGCAAGTCCTCGGTGACGGTCAACCTCGCCCTCGCGATGGCCGCCCAGGGCCTGAAGGTCGGCGTCGTCGACGCCGACATCTACGGCCACTCGGTGCCGGCCATGCTCGGTGTCGCCGACTCCCGCCCCACCCAGGTCGACGACCTGATCATGCCGGTCCCCACGGCCTCCGGCGTCTCGGTCATCTCCATCGGCATGCTCAAGCCGCGCCGCGACCAGGTCGTGGCCTGGCGCGGCCCGATGCTCGACCGGGCCCTGGTGCAGATGCTGGCCGACGTCTACTGGGGCGACCTGGACGTCCTGCTCCTCGACCTGCCGCCGGGCACCGGCGACATCGCGATCTCCCTGGGCCAGCACCTGCCCGGCGCCGAGGTCGTGGTCGTGACCACGCCCCAGGAGGCCGCCGCCGAGGTCGCCGAGCGCGCCGGCACGATGGCCTCGATGATGCACCAGCGCGTCGTGGGCGTCGTGGAGAACATGAGCTACCTCCCCTGCCCGCACTGCGACCCCGCCGAGGACCACCGCCTGGAGATCTTCGGCAGCGGCGGCGGCGAGCGCGTGGCCCGCACCCTCTCCGAGCGCTTCGGCTACACCGTGCCCGTCCTGGGCCAGGTGCCGCTGGACACCTCGCTGCGCGAGGGCGGCGACGCCGGCAAGCCGATCGTCGAGAGCGACCCGACGGCCCCGGCCGCGCAGGTCCTCACCGAGGTCGCCGGCAAGCTCGCCGGTCGCGGCCGCGGGCTGGCCGGCATGCAGCTCGGACTCACCCCGGCCGGCCGACTCTGACCTCCCCGCACGGCCAGCCAGTCGTGCCCTAGGCTTCCCACGTGTTCGGAGTCGGGCTGTCGGAGCTGGCCGTCATCGCGTTCGTCGCGGTGCTGGTCTTCGGACCCGACCGTCTCCCCGTGCTGGCCAAGCAGGCCGGCGCCTGGGTCCGCACCGCCCGCAAGTTCGCGATGAACGCACGCGACGAGCTGCGCGAGGAGCTCGGCCCGGCGTACGCCGACCTCGAGCTGCGCGACCTCGACCCGCGCACGATCGTGCGCAAGCACATCATCGAGGCGATGAACGAGGCCGGCGAGGACGACGACGACGAGGAGCTCGACGAGCTCCAGCAGCGCCGCCGGCGCAAGCAGCGCCCGCTCGACGAGGGCGAGGTCCCGCCCTTCGACCGCGAGGCCACCTGAGCGCTGCTCACCCGACCCGGGCCACCGCGGCCAGGGCGTCGAGCGCCACCAGGACCGGGCGACCCCCCAGGCCCGTGCGCAGCTCCACGAAGTCGGCGCCCACCCGGACCGGCACGCCCTCGACGCGACCGCCGTCGAGCCGGTGCCACCAGCACGGCTCCCCCGTGTCGGCGAGCCGGCGCAGCGCCGATCCGACCCCCAGCCTGCCCAGCGGCGACCAGGCCACCTCGGGCAGGGCCCGCTCCGAGGCGCCGCGCACCTCGACCACGGCGGCCGTGCGCACGACCCAGTCCGTGCCCGCCACCTCCAGCGACACCCAACCGGCGGCGACCCGGTCCAGGTGACCGGCCAGCCGGCCCACGCCCTGCACGTCCAGCTCCACGGGGCTCCCTGCGGTGGCAGCCAGCCGTGAGGCGAGCGTGACCGAGGCGTACTCCGCCCGCACACGATCGGCCAGCTCCGGCCCGCGCTCGGCGTCGTAGAGGGCCTCGGCCTGCTGCTCGAGGTCCTCGAGCAGCGAGAACACCTGCTCCTCCCACGCCATGTCTGGCACCTCCCCCGCCGTCCACGGCGGCAAACGCTCCTCCACAGGCCGCGCACGGCCGCATTGACACCGATGGCGAGGCGACGTCTACTGGTCCGGACAGATGCAAACAGACGCAAACGCAAGGTTCGACACGATGACTCTCGGGAACCCATCGATCGCGCGGTGTGCCGCGGTCTGGCTGAGCGCACTCGCCGTCGCAGCCGGGACCGTGGCGCTGCTCGCTCCCGACCTGCGTCCTGCCAGCGACGCACTCGACTTCGAGGCCGTCGTGGTCACCGCCTCTGCGTGGGCGCTCGTGGCCGCCGCGTGCTGGGCGCTGGTGGTGACCACGGTGGTGGTCGTCCCGGTGATGTGCTCCGCACCGGTCCCCCACCGCGGGCTCCCCGCACCGGTCCGGCGCGTGCTGCTGCGGGTCTGCGGTGCCGCCGTGGCCGGCGGCCTGGTGGCGGGCGCCGTCGCCGGACCGGCGGCCGCCACCCCCGGCAGCCTGGAGCGCGAGACCAGCGAGCGCGTCACGCAGACCGTGCAGCCGCCCGCGGGACCCCAGCCCGCCTCCGGCCCGGTCATCGTCCGCGACACCGCCGCCGTGACCGGCTCGCTCGTCGAGCGGGTCACGGTCCGGCCGGGCGACTCCCTGTGGCGGATCGCCGAGGCGACCCTGCGCGAGCACGGCCTGCCGGCCGGCGACGCCGACGTCGCGGCGTACTGGCCACGCATCCACGACGCCAACCGGGCCCTCGTCGGGCCCGACCCGCACCTCGTCCGACCCGGCGTGCCGCTCGTGCTGCCCGCCCCCGACCCGCAGGAGACCTGAGATGTCCGTGCTGTCCGCCGTGCCCTTCGCGGAGGTCCAGGGCTCGTTGGCCCTCGACCTCGCCCCGTACCTCGAGGCCGAGCCGGTCGCCCCGACCGGCACCGCCGCCCGCCACGAGGTCGGTCCCGACGCCGACGTCGTGCCGATCGACCGCCGCGAGCGCGCCGAGACCGAGCGCTGGGCGCGCCACATCGTCCAGGCCGCCCTCGAGGTCGTCGGGGGCGTGCGGCCCTCCAGCCAGCTCGTGCGCTGGCTCTCCCCCACCGTGTACGCCGACCTCCGCCGTCGCACGCACCTGCTGGCCCTGGCCTCGATGCGCGAGCCCGAGCGGGCGCACCCGGTGCGGGCCCGCCTGCAGACCCTGCACGCGAGCTACCCGACCCCCGGGGTGCTGGAGGCCGCGGCGCGGGTGCGCCACGGGCAGCGCTCGCGTGCGGTCGCGGCACGCTTCGAGCGCCGTGCGGACCGCGGATGGGTCTGCACGGCGCTCGACTTCGCGTGAGGTCGGCTGCCCCCGGGGCTCAGCCGCCGGCGCGCGTGGTCATGCCCGTGGGGCCGCCCGACGCACCGTGGCAGTGCTTGTACTTCTTGCCCGAGCCACAGGGGCACTTGGCGTTGCGGGTCGCGTTGGCGTACGGGTCGTCCGCGGCCGGGGCCGCGGCCCGCACCTCGGCGTCACCGGTCTCGCTCGGCGCGGTGTAGGTGAGGTTGGCGGGAGCGGCCGGGGCGTCGAGGCCCTTGGCCTTGATCTGCGGGGCAGCACCGCCGGCGACCGGGGAGCGCAGACCGGGGGCGACGGTGAGCACCTCGTCCTCCTCGCCCTCGTCCTCCTCCTCCACGGTGACCTGGAGGTTGAAGAGGAACCCGACGGTCTCCTCCTTGATGCCGTCCATGACCGCGGCGAACATGTCGAAGCCCTCGCGCTGGTACTCCACGAGCGGGTCGCGCTGGGAGTAGGCGCGCAGGTAGATGCCCTCGCGCAGGTAGTCCATCTCGTAGAGGTGCTCGCGCCACTTGCGGTCGAGCACCGAGAGGATGACGCGGCGCTCGAGCTCGCGCATGACCTCCGAGCCGACCTCCGCCTCGCGGGCCTCGTAGGCGGCGTGCGCGTCGGCTTGGAGCAGGCCGATCAGCTCGTCGCGGTCCGCGGCGTTGCCGCCGCCGCTCTCCTCGTACCACGCGTGCAGGTCGACGCTGAGCGGGTAGAGCTGGGACAGCGCGGTGGTGAGGGCGTCGAGGTCCCACTCCTCCGCGACGTCCTGGGTGGCCCCGGTGACGTAGCCGGCGACGACGTCGTCGACGAAGCCGCGGATCTGCTCGGTGAGGTCCTTGCCCTCGAGGACCTCGCGTCGCTCGGCGTAGATCACCTTGCGCTGGCGGTCCATGACGTCGTCGTACTTCAGGACGTTCTTGCGGGACTCGAAGTTCTGCGACTCCACCTGGCCCTGCGCGTTGGCGATGGCGTTGGTGACCCGCTTGTTCTCGATCGGGACGTCGTCGGGGATCCGCAGCACCTGCAGCACCCGGTCGACCCAGTCGGACTTGAACAGCCGCATGAGCTCGTCCTGCAGCGAGAGGTAGAACCGCGACTCGCCCGGGTCGCCCTGACGGCCGGACCGACCGCGCAGCTGGTTGTCGATGCGGCGCGACTCGTGGCGCTCGGTGCCCAGCACGTAGAGGCCGCCGAGCTCGCGGACCTCCTCGGCCTCGGCGGAGACCTGGGCCTTGATCCGCTCGAGGGTCGCGGGCCAGGCGGCGTCGTAGGCCTCGGCGGTCTCGCCGGTGGGCTCGAGTCCCTGCTTGCGCAGCTCGGCGTCGGCAAGGAACTCCACGTTGCCGCCGAGCATGATGTCGGTGCCTCGACCGGCCATGTTGGTGGCGACGGTGACCGCGCCCTTGTGGCCGGCCATCGCGACGATCTTGGCCTCGTCGGCGTGCATCTTGGCGTTCAGCACGCTGTGCGGGACGCCCTTCTTCTTCAGCAGCGCCGAGAGGTAGTCGGACTTCTCGACCGAGACCGTGCCGACCAGGATCGGCTGCCCGGTCTTGTGCTTCTCGGCGATGTCCTCGGCGACGGCGTCGTACTTCGCCTCCTCGGTGCGGTAGACCAGGTCGGGCTGGTCGACACGGACCATCGGCCGGTTGGTCGGGATCGGGACCACGCCGAGGCTGTAGATCTTGTCGAACTCCGAGGCCTCGGTCATGGCCGTGCCGGTCATGCCGGAGAGCTTGTCGTAGAGGCGGAAGAAGTTCTGGAGGGTGACGGTCGCGAGCGTCTGGTACTCCTCGCGGACCGTGACCTTCTCCTTGGCCTCGATCGCCTGGTGCAGGCCGTCGTTGTAGCGACGACCCGACAGGATGCGGCCGGTGTGCTCGTCGACGATGAGCACCTCGCCGTTCATCACGACGTACTCCTTGTCGCGACGGAACAGCTCCTTGGCCTTGATGCCGTTGTTGAGGAAGGAGATCAGCGGGGTGTTGGCCGACTCGTAGAGGTTCTCGATGCCGAGGTGGTCCTCGACCTTGGTGATGCCGGGCTCGAGGACGGAGATCGTGCGCTTCTTCTCGTCGACCTCGTAGTCGACGTCCTTCTGGAGCTTGGCGACGATCTTGGAGAACTCCCCGTACCACTTCACCTCGTCCTGGGTGGGGCCGGAGATGATCAGCGGCGTGCGGGCCTCGTCGATGAGGATCGAGTCGACCTCGTCGACGATCGCGAAGTTGTGGCCGCGCTGCACGCACTCCTCGAGCGAGGAGGCCATGTTGTCGCGGAGGTAGTCGAAGCCGAGCTCGTTGTTGGTGGCGTAGGTGATGTCGCAGGCGTAGGCCTTGCGACGGGCGTCGGGGCGCATGTCGGGCAGGATCACGCCGACGGTCAGGCCCAGCCAGTTGTGCACACGGCCCATCTGCTCGGACTGGTAGCGCGCGAGGTAGTCGTTGACGGTGACGACGTGGACGCCCTTGCCGGCGATCGCGTTGAGGTACGCCGGGGCGACCGCGACGAGGGTCTTGCCCTCACCGGTCTTCATCTCGGCGATGTTGCCCAGGTGCAGCGCCGCGCCACCCATGATCTGGACGTCGAAGGGGCGCATGCCCAGCACCCGCTTGGCGGCCTCGCGCACGGTGGCGAACGCCTCCGGCATCAGGTCGTCGAGGGACTCGCCGTCGGCGTGCCGCTTGCGCAGCTCCTCGGTCATGCCCTGCAGTTCGGCGTCGGACATCGCGACGAAGTCGTCCTCGATGGCGTTGACGGCCTTCGCGACCCCCTCGAGCTGGCGCAGGATCTTTCCCTCGCCGATGCGGAGGATCTTGTCGAGAATCGCGGGCACGGCGTTGCTGCTCCCTCATGCTCAGGCTGACCCGCACGGCTGCGTCGGGCCGCGGTCACTCTACCCAGCCGGGTGAGCGGACCCTAAAGCGCACCGCAGGCGGCGGAGAGCTCCGGCGCCAGGTCGCCCCGCGGGGCGACCACCACCCCGGCGAGCCCCAGCCAGCCGGCGAGGCGGTGCAGCTCGACGGCCAGCTCGGCGGCGGTCGCGGCAGGCGCCCCGGGCTCGGCCCAGGCCGCGGCGACCCGCAGCAGCCCCCCGTCGGCCGCGCCCCGGTCGGCCTTGAGGTCGACCCGCGCCACCAGCTCGTCCCCGAGCAGGAACGGCAGCACGTAGTAGCCGTGGACCCGCTGGGCGGGCGGGGTGTAGATCTCGATCCGGTAGTGGAAGTCGAAGAGCGCCTCGGTGCGCGCGCGCTCCCACACGACCGGGTCGAAGGGGCTCAGCAGCGTGCGGGCCCCGACCCGACGCGGGAGCCGGGCGTCGCGGTGCAGGTAGGCCTGCCTGCGCCACCCCTCGACCGCCACGGGGAGCAGCTCGCCCTCCTCGACCAGCTGCCGGACCGCCACCGCGGTGCTGGGCAGCCCCGGACGGCGCGGGTCGGGCTGCTGGCGCAGACGGTAGTAGTCGGCCAGGCAGGCGGCACTGGCCACGCCGTGGGAGCGCGCGGCCCGGCGGACGAGCTCGGTCACGGCCTCCTGGGGGCTCGGCGTCGGCAGGACCAGGACCTGCGGGGGCAGGACCCGCTCGGGCAGGTCGTAGCGCACCTCGAACTGGGCGTTGCGACCGGCGATGGCCAGCTCGCCGCACATGTAGAGGTAGTCGAGGACCTTGCGTGCCTCCGACCAGTTCCAGCCCCAGTGGTCCTTGCGGCGCGGGCCGCCGGCACCGAGCCGCTCCTCGAGCCCACGGGCCGTGACCGGCCCGTCCGCGGCCGCGACGGCGCTCCTGACCCGGTCGACCAGGGCGTCGTCCACGTCCTTCCACCACTTCCCGCGACCTGCGCGGTAGGTCTCCATCCGGTGCTGCATGAGCGGCCACAGCTCCACGGGCATGAAGGCCTGGACGTGCGCCCAGTACTCCACGACCCGGCGCGGCCGACGCTCCGCCGCGCGGGCCAGCAACCCGGTGGCGGGGTGGGCGTCGTACGGGCCCATCCGGGAGTAGAGCGGCATGTAGTGCGCGCGCTGCAGGACGTTGACCGAGTCGACCTGGAGCAGGCCCGTGCGGGCCAGCGTGCGGTCGAAGGTGCGCAGCGTCGGCACCGCGTGCGGAGGGTCGAGGAAGCCCTGGGCCGCCAGGGCCACGCGGCGCGCCTGGGCGCGGCTCAGGGACTCCATGCGTGGGACCTACGGCAGGTCGAGGAGCTTTTCCTTGACGGCGTACATCACGGCTTCCATCCGCGAGTGCAGCTGCAGCTTCTCGAGGATGTTGCGCACGTGGTTCTTGACCGTGTTCTCGGAGATGAACAGGTCCTTGGCGATCTCGCGGTTGTTCTTGCCGGTGGCGACCAGACGCAGCACCTCGAGCTCGCGCTCGGTGAGGCGCAGGCCGGGCATGTGCTCGCGCTCGGGCTTGGACATCTGCTTGAACTCGTCGATCAGCTTGACCGCCATCGAGGGGCTGATCAGCGACTGGCCCTCGGAGACGACCCGGACGGCCTGGGCGACCTCCTCGATGGAGGAGTCCTTGAGCAGGTAGCCCGCGGCGCCACTCTTCACGGCCTCGTAGAGGTCGGCCTCCTCGTCGGAGACCGTCAGCATGATGATCTTGGCCGAGGGGACGGCCTCCTTGATGGCCTTGCACGCCTCGATGCCCGAGCGCTTGGGCATCCGCACGTCCAGCAGGACCACGTCGGGCGCGGAGCTGGCAGCCAGCTCGGTGCCCTCGACGCCGTCGCCGGCCTCACCGACGACCTCGATGCCCTCCTCGACGGAAAGCAGCATGGTGAGCCCTCGACGGAACAGCTCCTGGTCGTCGACGACGAGGACGCGGATCGACTCCTCGCTCTGGGTACCTGGCACGGCGGCATCATGGCACGTCCGGGCCCCTCGGGTGGACACCCTCGGGCTACCCGGACGTGCCGTCGATGGCTCGCTGGGACTAGGCGCGGGCTACTCCGGGGACCCCTCGCCACCGAGGTCGAGGGAGATCACTCCGTAGTCGTAGCCGCGCCGCCGGTAGACGACCGCCGGTCGCTCGCTCTCCTTGTCGACGAAGAGGTAGAAGTCGTGGCCCACCAGCTCCATCTCGTAGAGCGCCTGGTCGAGCGTCATCGGCGTGGCGGGGTGGGTCTTCTCGCGCACGACCAGGGGGCCGTCGCCGGTGACCGCGATCGGACCGACGTAGCGGTCCTCGCTGCGCTCGTTGCTCTCGGACTCCTCCTCCAGCGCCAGGCCTCCCGGGCCGTCGCCGACCGGCGGCAGGCCCGCGGTGGCCTGGCCGACCGAGATCGGCCGCTTGCCGCCGCGGTGGATGCGCTTGCGGTCGGCCGCCTTGCGCATCTGGGTGGCCATCTTGTCCAGGGCCAGGTCGAGGGCTCCCATCTTGTCGTCGGCGGCCGCCTCGGCCCGGATCACCGGGCCCTTGGAGAACGCCGTCAGCTCGACGTGCACCGCGCGGTCGTGCTGGCGCGGGTTGGGCTCGCAGTCCACCTCCACGTGCACCCGCATGATCCGGTGGTCGTGCTTCTCGAGCTTCGCGAGCTTCTCGGTGACGTGGTCCCGGAAGCCCTCCTTGATCTCGCAGTTCCGGCCGGTGACGACAACTTCCATGGGAATCCTCCTCAGAGCGCACTCACAGGTGCGCCGTTGGTGTGGCAGGAGGAGTCCGTCCGGCCGACCTGGTCTTCGTCCCCACACTCGCCTGCTGGGGCTCTCGCAGCTTCTCTGCCACTACTGACCCTCTCCCGACGTCGGCCGCATGTGGCGGCCGGGCCGAGGCAGGACTTACGACTAAGCCGCACCGTGATCCCGCCCGAGGGCGGTTACGTGGACCGTTTCGCCTGCGACTGGCATCGGCTTGCCGCGGGGGCATCCGGACTGACCGGGGCGCCCCTACGACGCAACCACGGACCCGGACGGACTCCATGACGAGACGATAGGCGCATCGAGGTGGGGGCGGAAGGGACCTAGGTCGGCTTTCAGGAACTCCTCACCTACGACCCCCCGGGCGGTCCGGTCCGGCGCCTGCCGGTGGCCCCCACCGTGGCGGCCCCGAGGACCGGCAGGCCGACCGCCCGCAGCGCCCGGGACGCCTCCGTGAGCGTGGCCCCTGTGGTCACGACGTCGTCGCAGAGCACCACGCCGGCGACCTCCGGGACCCGGCGCGAGAGTCGCCGCAGACGCTCCGGCCGCACCCACAGCGAGCCGTCGAGGTTGGCCGCCCGCTCCTCGGCCCCGAGCCCGGCCTGGTCCACCAGACCCGCGCGGGTGGTGAGCAGCGGCGCCACCATCACCGGTACGCCGCGGCGCCGGAGCGTCCGCGCCGCTGCACGCACCAGCACCAGCGCGGCGTCCCTCCCCCGTGCGCGGACCGCGGACGGCCGCGAGGGGGCGGGCACCAGGAGGACCGGCCGGCCGCGGGAGACGGGGTCGCCCACGCTCGCGAGCGCCGCCAGCACCGACTCGGCCAGCAGCGCACCCAGCGGCGCGGCGAGGGCCTGCTGCCCGTGCTCCTTGTGCGCGACGACCAGCTGCCGCAGCGCACCCTCGTAGGCGCCGCACGCCCAGGTCGGCGGCAGCCCCGGCGGGCTCGGCTCGGGGCGGGTCGCTCGCGGCGCCCCGGGCGCCTCGTGCGCGAGCCGCCCCCGGCAGCCGGGGCACAGCACGCTCCCTTGGCGTCCGCACGCCGCGCACGAGCCGCCGAGGAAAAGGTCCCGGGCGGCGCAGAGGAGGGTCGGTGGCGGCTCGGATGGCACGGGCCAAGTCCAGCGGCCGGAGGGATGCCGTGGGGCGAACAACTCCCACGGCGTGGATCACCCGGCGTCGCCGCTCCATGTGGAGACCTGGCGGGCACCTCACCGGGTCTCGACACGCGGGTCGCGGCTTCGCAGGCTCAGCCGCGCCGCTCGCTCGACCACCGACATCGGGTCCGCTTCGCGTCCCCGATCACCCCGCGTAGTCGAGGTAGCTGACGTCCTCGTCGAGGACCCGCGGAGCGCGCACGGTGGCGTTGAGGTCGGCCAGGCCGGAGTCGGTGACGGCGTACACCCGTGCGCCGGGGGCGGGCGAGCCGGCCAGCGCCGTGGCCCCCGACAAGGTGGTCGTGATGCCGTCCAGGCCGCCGGGCGAGCCGTCGACGCCGACGGTGACGACCTTCGCCGAGACGTCGGTGAGCCGGTTGAGGACGGCGAGGGTGGTGGTGGAGTTCCACGCGACGTCGCGGATCCGGCGGCTGGCGCCGTCCTCGATCGCCACGGCACGGGCCCGGGTCACCCCGGCGACCCCGCCCTCGGCGTCGGTGCGGATGCGCGCGACCCGGAGCGAGTCGCCGCGGGGTCCGCGCACGACGACGACCAGCCGGCTGCCGTCGCGGGAGACCAGCAGCTCGGTGACCTGCTGACCCGAGACGCCCGGCACCTCGACCACGCCGCTGCGCTCCTCGCCGTACCACTGCACGACCGCGCCGAGGGGGGTCCGGTCGACCAGCCAGAGCCGGTCGTGGACGTCCCAGGCGGGGGGCAGCAGGTCGGTGCCCGTGACCACGGTCGCCACGTCGGCGAGCCCGGGGTCCTCGCCACCCTCCTCGGTGGCACCGGCGCCACCGTCGCTCAGCGGGGCGAGGTAGGCGGTGGTGCCGTCCTCGGAGACGGCGGCGACCTGGTCGCTCGCGAGGTCCACCGACACCGAGCGCAGGCCGAGCGGGACCCGGCCCAGCACGCCGTCCACCGGCTCCAGCGAGCCCGGGGTGCCGGCGACCAGCAGACCGTCGCGCAGGCCGTAGAGCAGGGAGTCGGACTGGAAGCCGACCGGGTCGAGCCGGTCGCCGGCCTGGACGGAGAACCGGGTGGCGCCCTGCGCGGTGCGGACGGGCCGGCCGTCGATGTCGAGGGTGAAGGCGTCGACGTCGGGGTCCTGCCGCAGCGTCCAGGCCAGCTGGGAGACCAGGAGCTCGGTGTCGGCCGGGGTGAACGCACTCGCCTCCCCGGTCAGGGAGATCGCCGCGGTGCCGTCGGTCACGGGCACCGACAGGTCGACCCGCAGGCCCGAGGGCAGCTGGCTGGAGACCACGCCGCGCAGGCTGGGTCCGGGACCGCGCAGCAGGCCGGAGACCAGCGTCGAGGCGAAGGTGGAGTCGTCACCGACGAAGACCGGCTCGGGCACCAGCACCGTCCCGGTGGGGTCGGGGAAGTAGAGCGCGACCTGGCGGTAGCGCTGCTCGAACCAGGTCGTGGGGACCACGAGGGCGGGCGGCAGGTCGGCGATGCGGTACTCACCGTCCTCCAGCACCAGCCGGAACGCCAGGGAGTCCTCCTCGGCCGAGAGCGCCCCCAGCCAGGCCCCGCGGGCGTCGAGCCGGTCGGCGCCGCCGACGCGCAGCTCCACCCGCCCTGCGCCGCCGGCGGGCGGCAGGGCGTCCTCGTAGAGGATCGTGCCCTGGGGGTTCCAGGTGGTGCGGGCCTCGGAGGAGAGGAACTCCTTGGCGGTCGCGAGCTCGGTCGGCCAGGCCTGCATCGCGTCCAGGAAGCCCTTGACCACCTCGGGCGGGGACTGGCCGTCCTGGGGCGGGCGGGCGTCGATCGCCGCGGCGCCGCCCGTGTCGGCCTCCCCCGCCGACTGGCGCTCCACCTCGATTACCGGGCCGGAGACGGGCAGCGAGACGCACCCGGCCAGCGCGGTGGCGAGCACCCCGGCCACCGCCCCGGTGCGGAGCGTGCGGGCGACCCGGCGCGACCTGAGCCCGGACCTCACACCGGCTCCACGACGTCGTCGGGGATGAGCGAGATCGGGCTGCGGCGCAGCGGGGTGCCGTTGCGGCGCGGGAGGGTCAGCCGGAACTGCGCACCCTCGCCCGGACGCCCCCAGGCCTGCAGCCAGCCGCCGTGCAGGTGGGCGTCCTCGAGCGAGATCGACAGGCCCAGACCGGTGCCGCCCGAGGTGCGGGCGCGCGCCGGGTCGGCGCGCCAGAACCGGTTGAAGACCATGGCCGACTCCCCCGGGGCCAGTCCCACGCCGTAGTCGCGCACGGCCACGGCCGCCGCGTGCTCGTCGCCGGCCACGCTGACCACGACGGTCGGCGTCGCACCCGGCGCCCGCGGGCCGGCGTGGTCGATGGCGTTGGACACCAGGTTGCGCACGACGCGCTCGATACGGCGTACGTCGGCCTCCGCGAGGCACGGGTGGCCCGGGGAGCGCACGACCAGCGTGACCCCACGCTGGTCGGCCAGGGGACGGGTGCTGTCGACGACGCGGTGGGCGACGTCGACGAGGTTGACGTCGTCGACCTCGAGGACCGCGGCCCCGGCGTCGAAGCGGCTGATCTCCAGCAGGTCCGCGAGCAGGGTCTCGAAGCGGTCCAGCTCGATCTGCAGCAGCTCGGCCGAGCGCGCGGTGACGGGGTCGAAGGAGTCCTTGGCGTCGTGCAGGACGTCGCCGGCCATCCGGACCGTGGTGAGCGGCGTGCGCAGCTCGTGGGAGACGTCGGAGACGAAGCGCCGCTGGACCCGGCTCAGCTCCTCGAGCTGGCGGATCTGGCGCTGCAGGTTGGAGGCCATCTGGTTGAAGGAGGTGGCCAGGCGGGCGAGGTCGTCCTCCCCGGAGACCTCCAGCCGCTCGGTGAGCCGTCCCGCGGCGAGCCGCTCGGCGACCCGGCGGGCCATCCGGATCGGGGTCACCACCTGCTGGGCGACCAGCCAGGTCACCCCGGCCACCAGCAGCAGCAGGAGCACCCCGGCGGTCAGCAGCGCTCGGGTGACCAGGGCCAGGGTGTCCTCGTCCTCGGAGGTCGGGAAGAGGAGGTAGAGGGTGTAGGTGCGTCCGTCGGCCGGCAGGGTGACCTGCGAGCCGACGGCGATCCCGGGCTCCTCCACCGTCGTCTCCCCGTCGGCGTCGAGTCGGCGGATGGTGGTGTAGGTCCACGAGGGCGGGGCGACGGTCGAGAAGTGCTCCACCAGCGAGGCCGGCACCGACTCCCGGTCCAGCCCGAAGGTGTACGTCGCCCCGCCGCTGCCCGGGTCGGAGGCGACGCCCCCGCTGCTCCCGTCGGGGCCGGCCAGCACGACGGCGAAGTCGCGCGAGAGCCCGCGCTGGATGATCGGCTCGACCAGCGCCCGCTGCTGCTCGGCGGCGTCGACGTCGCTGAGCGTGGCCGACTCCAGCCGGGCCCGGGCGTCGCGGGTCTCGTTGGCAGCCTCTGCGACCACGGCCTCGATCCGGTCCTCGAGCAGCCCGTCGCGGGTCTGGCGCAGCAGGAACCAGCCGACGGCGCTGACCACGACGAAGGAGAGGACGAGCGTGCTGGCCACCACCCGCGCCTGGATGGAGCGGCGCCAGAAGGTGAGCGCGCCCACGCGGCTGCTCAGGCGGCGCCGGCCTTGTAGCCGACCCCGCGGACGGTGACCACGATCTCGGGGTTCTCCGGGTCGTGCTCGACCTTGGAGCGCAGCCGCTGCACGTGCACGTTGACCAGGCGGGTGTCGGCGGCGTGGCGGTAGCCCCAGACCTGCTCGAGCAGCACCTCGCGGCTGAAGACCTGCCAGGGCTTGCGGGCCAGGCACACCAGCAGGTCGAACTCCAGCGGGGTCAGGTTGACCGGGCGCCCGGCGCGGGTGACCTGGTGGCCGGCGACGTCGATGTGCACGTCGCCGATGGAGAGGGTCTCGGCCTGCTCGGTGGCGTCGAAGCGGCGTACGCGCGCCCGGATGCGGGCCACGAGCTCCTTGGGCTTGAACGGCTTGACGACGTAGTCGTCGGCGCCGGACTCCAGGCCCACCACCACGTCCACGGTGTCGCCCTTGGCGGTGAGCATGACGATCGGGACGCCGGACTCGGCGCGGATCTCCTTGCACACGTCGATGCCGTCGCGGCCGGGCAGCATCAGGTCGAGCAGCACCACGTCGGGCTTGTAGTCGCGGAAGGCCTCGACCGCCTGGTCGCCCCGCAGGCACATGCGGGAGTCGAAGCCCTCCTGGCGCAGCACGATGGTGAGCATCTCGGCGAGCGAGGCGTCGTCGTCGACGACCAGGACACGACCCTTGGTCGTGTACTCGTCCTGCGTCGCCGCGTCACTCATGGTCCCCATCTTGCCCCCTGCCCCTCAGCACGCGCGAACGGCGGCCCCGTCGAGCGGGGCCGCCGTGCGCGTGGTGTCGATCAGATCAGTAGCGGTACTCGTCGGACTTGTACGGCCCCTCGACCGCCACGCCCAGGTAGCCGGCCTGCTCCTCGGAGAGGGTGGTCAGCTTCACGCCGAGCGCGTCGAGGTGCAGACGGGCCACCTCCTCGTCGAGGTGCTTGGGCAGCACGTAGACGCCGACCGGGTAGTCCTGCGGCTTGGTGAACAGCTCCACCTGGGCCAGGACCTGGTTGGTGAAGGAGTTCGACATGACGAACGACGGGTGGCCGGTGGCGTTGCCGAGGTTCATCAGGCGACCCTCGGACAGCACGATGATCTGGTTGCCCTCGCCCTCGGGGAAGGCCCACACGTCGACCTGCGGCTTGACGTTCTTGCGGACGATGCCGGGGTAGGTCTCCAGGCCGGCCATGTCGATCTCGTTGTCGAAGTGGCCGATGTTGCCCAGGATGGCGTTCTGCTTCATCCGGCGCATCTGGTCGACGGTGACGACGTTCTTGTTGCCGGTCGCGGTGATGACGATGTCGGCTGTCTCGATGACGTCGTCGAGGGTGGTGACCTGGTAGCCGTCCATCGCGGCCTGCAGGGCGCAGATCGGGTCGATCTCGGTGACCACGACGCGAGCACCCTGGCCGCGCAGCGACTCGGCCGAGCCCTTGCCCACGTCGCCGTAGCCGCAGACGACCGCGATCTTGCCGCCCATGAGGACGTCGGTGGCACGGTTGATGCCGTCGATCAGCGAGTGCCGGCAGCCGTACTTGTTGTCGAACTTCGACTTGGTGACCGAGTCGTTGACGTTGATGGCCGGGAAGAGCAGCGAGCCCTCACGCATCATGTCGTAGAGGCGGAGCACACCGGTGGTGGTCTCCTCGGTGACGCCGATGATCTCGCGCGCGACGTTGGTCCAGCGCTCGTTGCTCTGGGCCAGGCTCTGCTGCAGGACCTCGAAGATGATCCGCTGCTCGGTGCTGGTGGCGGTGGCCGGGTCCGGCGCCTCGCCCTTCTTCTCGGCCTCGACGCCCAGGTGGACGAGCAGCGTGGCGTCGCCACCGTCGTCGAGGATCATGTTGGCGTAGCGCTGGTTGCCGTCGGCGTCGGTGCCCCAGTCGAGGATCTGCTGGGTGCACCACCAGTACTCCTCCAGGGTCTCGCCCTTCCAGGCGAAGACCGGGACGCCGGCAGGCGCGTCGACGCTGCCCGTCGGGCCGACCGCGACGGCGGCCGCGGCGTGGTCCTGGGTGGAGAAGATGTTGCAGGAGGCCCAGCGGACCTCGGCACCCAGGGCGGTCAGCGTCTCGATGAGCACGGCCGTCTGGATGGTCATGTGCAGCGAACCGGCGATGCGCGCGCCGGCGAGCGGCTTCTCGGCGCCGTAGCGCTCGCGCATGGCCATCAGGCCGGGCATCTCGTGCTCGGCGAGCTCGATCTCGGTGCGGCCGTAGTCGGCCAGGGACAGGTCGGCGACCTTGAAGTCCATCAGGGTGTCTCCTCGCGAGGGGTGGAGCCAGGCCTGCGCCGCGCATCTGCGCACCGTCGGGATCTCCCGCGCAGTCCGACGTCCAGCGTAGGCGGCGGCCGGGGACGACGGGGAATCCTCACGGGTAGGGCCGCAGATGTCTGGAGCAGCACCCGTCTGCCCGGGCCCCGCGCGCGAGGGGTCAGTGGGCGGCGCGGCGCCGGGGCACCAGGTGCATCACGACGACCACGACGGCACCGACGACGATGCCGAGCACGGCGGAGAAGAACGTGTTGGTCACCCAGCCGAGGACCGCACCCAGGGCACCCGTGGCGTCGTGCACGGCCTCCTCGAGGTGGTGCACGGCGTCGTACGGCGCGGTGAGGCCGAGGTCGTAGGCACCGACCAGGATGATGTGGCCGCCCACCCAGAGCATGGCCACGGTGCCGACCAGCCCGATGACCGTCAGCACCCGCGGCATCGCGCGGACCATGCCCTCGCCGAGGCGGCGGGCGGCGCGGCCGGAGCGCTGGGCCAGGGACAGCCCCACGTCGTCCATCTTCACGATCAGCGCGACCACGCCGTAGACGACGACGGTGATGAGCACGGCGACCACGACCATGATCGCGGCGCGGCTCCAGAAGCTCTCGCCGGCGACCTCGTCGAGCGCGATCACCATGATCTCCGCCGAGAGGATCAGGTCGGTGCGGATGGCGCCGCTGATGAGGTTCTTCTCCGTCTCGGCCGGGTCACCGGTGTCGACCGCGGCGTGGTCGTCGCCGTGGCCGTGGCCGCCGCCGAGCTTCTCCCACACCTTCTCGGCGCCCTCGAAGCAGAGGTAGGCGCCGCCGATCATGAGGATGATCTTGAGCAGCGTCGGCAGGAACTCGCTGAGCAGCAGCGCCACCGGCAGGATCAGCAGCAGCTTGTTGCGGATCGAGCCGGTCGCGATCTTGCGGATGATCGGCAGCTCGCGCTCGGCCGCGACGCCCTGGACGTACTGCGGGGTCACCGCGGTGTCGTCGACGACGACGCCTGCCGCCTTGGCGCTGGCGCGCCCCGCGGCCGCCCCGACGTCGTCGACGGAGGACGCCGCCAGCTTCGCGAGCGTCGCGACGTCGTCGAGCAGTGCGAAGAGTCCACCGGCCACGGAGGTGAGCCTAGGGCCTACGGGACGCTCTGCGGCACCCGGCGCACCTGCTCCTCGACGTGCTCCTCGATCCGGTCGGAGAGCCGGTCGGCCTCGACCTTCGCCGTGGCCACCTCGAGCGCGTGGTCGAGCTTCTTCTCCCCCCAGCCCAGCGGGTCGACGGCGTGCTTGAGCACGCGCGCCACCGGCGGGCTGGCCAGCAGCAGCGCCACGCCCACCGACCCCACGGTGGTCACGAGCAGGCCCAGCCACTGCTGGTCACCGAAGAGGTCGCCGTACCCGGCGTACCCCAGGCCCTTCACGACGAAGCCGTGGAAGAGGTAGACCACCAGCGTGAAGGCGCCCATGGTCGTGAACCAGCCGCGGATGCGCGGCACCAGGGCCAGGAAGGCCCAGGCGCCCAGCGTGCCCAGCACGAGCAGGCAGGCGCGCGTGAGGAACGCCTGCCCGTCGCTCACGTCCAGCTCCTCGTAGCGGGCGCGGTAGTAGAGCCACTCGGTCGCGGCCCAGTCGTCGGTGCGGCGGGTGAGCCAGAAGATGGCGGCGAAGACCCCGACCGCCAGCACCTGCACCGCGCGGCCGCGCAGCAGCTCCAAGCGCTCCGGGGTCGCCTTGAGGCCCATCACGAAGAACGGCAGCAGGCCCAGGATGCGGGCGACGTCGAGGGTGTCGCCGGCGTACAGCCCGGCCACCAGCGAGATGCCGACCGCCAGCGCCAGACCGCCCCACAGGTCTTTGAAGACCGGGGTCAGCAGGCGCCAGAAGAACAGCGCCGAGAGGTACCACATCGGCCAGTGCGGGTCGCGCCAGAGGTTCTCCAGCTCCTCACCGCCCACGTGGATGCGGAACAGCGCGATCGCGGCCTCGAACAGGACGTACGGCACGGCGACCGTGCGGACCAGCTGCCACATCCGCGTGCGGGAGTACGTCCACCGCCGCGAGAGGTAGCCGGTCACGAAGACGAACGCCGGCACGTGCCAGGCGTAGAGGAAGTCGTAGAGGTGGTCGCGCGTCACGCTCTCCGGCAGCAGCACCCACGCGTGCCCGACCACGACGAGGGTCACCAGCGCCATCTTGGCGTTGTCGAACCACGGGTCGCGAGCTGCAGGGCTGCTGGGCGTGGTCGCGGGGGCGGTGCCGGCGGGGGTGGTGTCAGCACGAGAGGTGGCGGTGGCCATGGATTCCCTTGTTCCCGGGCTCCCCTCACCCGAAACGTGACGTGGTCGGGGTGTGTCGGCCAACCGCTGGTCGAGGTGCGAGGAGCGTCAGCGACGAGACCGCGCGACGTTGGGTGGTCGAGCAGGCGAGCGCCAGCGAGCCGTCGTCGAGACCCCGTACGCCGGTCGCGCTGCTGTACCCCCTCGTTGCTCCCTGGGTCGCTGTGAACGGGTCGTGGCGCGTTCGCGCCGCAGCAGCTCCTGATTTACGGAGAAGCGTGGTCGCCCTGGGTGCCACGTCAGCTTCTTGGTTGCGGTCCGCTTCGTCGTCGCCCGCCGCTGGGGTGCTCGCTGGGACTGGGCTCCGACCAGTTGCTCTGATTGACCCAGAAAAAGTGGTTCTGACCTGGGGAAACACTGTCCCTCGAACGTGTGTTCGACTATAC
The DNA here is from genome assembly GCF_030149505.1 of Nocardioides sp. GTDB lineage: Bacteria > Actinomycetota > Actinomycetes > Propionibacteriales > Nocardioidaceae > Nocardioides. Next base: position 632 of record NZ_JASBRN010000068.1, on the reverse strand, counting down.
TTTCACCATGTCCACCGCCCCCGTGCTCGACGCGATCCGCGCCGCCAAGCAGCGCGAGGACGACGCCGCGCGGGAGCTGTTCATCGGGGTCGCCGAGTGGGCCGATGCGCACACCACCGGCGTGTTGATGCCGGACCTCTACGGCACCTACAGCCACCCTGACGAGGACGCCTACGACGCCGCGGAGTCGGCGTGGACGGCCCGGTTCGGGATGCCGGGTGCCGACACGATGCTCGAGCTGGCCGGCGCCGGTGCACCCGAGGTGTCCGACTTCGCCGTCACCGAGCTCTCGACGGCCCTGGGCCGCACCCGGGAGTCCGGCCGCCTGCTCGTCGGTGACGTGGTCGAGGCCAAGCACCGCCTCCCCCGCGTCTGGGCGCGACTCGTGGCCGGTCATGTCACCGCCTGGCGGGTCCGTCGCCTGGCCCAAGCCACCCGCAGCCTCTCCGCCGAGGCTGTCGCGTTCGTGGACGCCCAGGTCGCCCACGTGATCCACACAGTCGGCCCCGCCGTCGTCGAACGGCTCGTCCTGGAAGCCTCAGCCCGCTTCGACCCCGAATCCACCGAAGTGCAGGAATGCGACACCCGGTCGAACCTCTACTTCGACCTCGACCTCGCCACACCCGCCACCA
>NZ_JASBRN010000003.1 GCF_030149505.1 Nocardioides sp. | reverse complement strand
GCGCTGCTCGCGCTTGCCGCCTGCGGCGGTGAGGACCCGCAGACCCCCGGACCGAGCGCGCCGGAGGAACCCGGCGCATCCCTGGGGCTCACCGCTCCCGGCACGGTCCTGGACATCGGCGAGACCGCACGGATCCCGCTGGAGGAGCGCACCGCCGCCTCGGACGGGGAGCCCAACGTCATCGACCTCACCGTCACCTCGGTCAGTCCGGGCGACCCCTCACTGGTCGAGGGCCTTCCAGGAACGCCGTACTTCGCGCGCCTCACCTTCACCGCGGTCTCCGGCGACGCCCAGCGCTTCTTCCCCGCCGACGTCATCGTGGCCTGGTCCGGGGACACACAGGTCCTGCCCCTGGCCTCGCCGGCCGTCGTCGGCGACTGCGCCCGCGTCGGGTTCACCGCGCCAGAGCCGCCGCTGGGCAGCTCGATGGACACCTGCGTCACCTTCGTCGTGGAGCCCGGAGGTGCACCGCTGGACCGGATCGGCTACGACGACAACGACACCTACGACGACCAGGAGGGCACTGCCGTCGAGTGGCGGTGACCCCCGCCCCTAGGCGGGCTGGACCGCGCGCCGACGCGAGAGGACCCGGTCGACCGCAGTGAGCACCGCGGCGACGACGAGGCCGAAGACCAGGATGGCCGCGATCGTGGCGAGCGCTGCGGGGTAGCCGCGCTCGTTGGCCGCGACGAAGGCGTAGGGGTAGGCGTCGATCACGGCGCCGCGGGCCAGCATCCAGACGACCCACAGCAGCGGCACGACGAGCGAGAGTGGCAGCAGGCGCACGGTGAGCCAGCCGCGCGGACCGGCCCAGGCCCAGACGGCCAGGGTGAGCAGCGGCGTCACGACATGCAGGACCGGGTCGGTGAGCAGCGACCAGCCCTGCACGTCGATCGAGGGTGCCAGCAGCAGCTGGTAGACGATGCCGGTGACGGTGATCATCAGCAGCGCGTCCAGCAGCAGCACCCGGGTCCTCGGGCCGTCGCTCCCCCGGGCCAGCAGGGTCGCGGTCACCGCCACGACGATGTTGGACCAGATCGTGAAGTAGCTGAAGGTGTCGACGACGCGCTGGAGCACGCCGTACGCCCCGTCGCCGGTGTCGCCGTAGAGGCCGGGCTCGGGCGGGACCTGGGCGTACCACCCCAGTCCCGACAGCAGCACGGTCGCCACCACCCCGAACCACGCCACGACGGCCACCACTGCCCACGCACGGCTCACCCGCACGTCCTCCCCTGACGTCATGGGGAGGAGTATGAACCCTCGGCGCGCGCTCAGCCCTCGGTCTGCGCGTCGACGACCTGGAAGGACATCCCGGCCGCCTGCAGCCGGGCGAGCAGGTTGTCCCCCATCGCCTGGGCGGTGGTGACCTGCCCGGAGGTCGGCGGGTTGTCGTCGAAGGCCAGGCACAGCGCGGACTCGGCCAGCATCTTGGCGGTCTCGGTGTAGCCCGGGTCGCCGCCGGAGACGCGGGTGTGGATGGTGCGGCCGTCGCCCTCGCCGACGAAGTCGACGGTGAACCAGGACTTCTCCCGGCGCGCCGGCGAGGGGCCCTCGCCCTGCTTGACGCGGGACTTCAGCAGGTTGCGCGCCGGCGGGATCTTGGCCGCGACGCCGATCAGCCCGACACCGAGCGCGCCGCCGGCGGCGTACCGCAGGGTCTTGGTGCCGGCGAAGTGGGAGTAGCGGAAGTCGGGGCCGTAGGTCTCGAGGGCGGCGCCGCTGCGCGCGACGACCTGCGGGTCGATGGTCGGCATGGGGAGCAGGTAGTAGCCCAGCACCGGGTCCTTGCCCGGCTTGCCGGCCACCGCGCGGCTCTTGCGGCCCTCGGGGCGGGCCTCGACGCGGCGCCGCTCCTTGAGCGCCTGGCTCATCTGCCGGCTGCGCTCGAAGGCGCCCATCGCGGAGTGGAACGTGCCGCCCGAGAACGTGCCCGCCGCGCGCACGACGCCGCGCAGGGTCACGGGACCGGAGGCGTGCAGCTGCTGGACGGTGTAGTAGGCGCCGAGGTCGTGCGGGATCGAGTCGAAGCCGCACGCGTGCACGATCCGGGCGCCGGAGCGCTCGGCCGCAGCGTGGTGGCGGACGTACATCGTGTCGACGAACTCCGGCTCGCCGGTGATGTCGACGTAGTCGGTGCCGGCCTCGGCGCACGCGGCGACGAGCGGCTCGCCGAGCTGCTGGTAGGGCCCGACGGTGGTCGCGACGACCTTGGTGCGGCGGGCGAGCGCGGCCAGCGAGGCGGGGTCGGAGGTGTCGGCGATGACGATCTCGAGGTCCTTGCACGCGGGGTCGATGGTCGCCAGGTGCTGGCGCACCGCCTCGAGCTTGCCCTGGTTGCGGCCGACCAGCGCCCAGCGCAGGCCGCTGGGGGCGTGGCGGGCGAGGTACTCGGCGGTCAGGCCGCCGGTGAAGCCGGTCGCCCCGAAGAGCGCCAGGTCGAGGTCACGGGTCTGCGCGTCAGCCATGGGGCCATCGTCGCAGGCGGCCTCGGCACCGGGAACCGCGCGTCCGCGTCGTACGTCGCAGCAGCATGCGCGCACGCCCTCGGACCCTGCTGCTCAGCACCGCGACGGCGGGCGGACTCCTCGCCGCAGGGGTGCTGGTCGGCGTCTCCCTCGCCGACCAGGACGCCGCCCCGGTCGCTGACCCGGTCGGCGAGCCGACTGCCGAGCCGGGTCGTCCGGCCGGCTCGACGAGACCGGTCGCGTGGCAGGGGGACGGACTGGTGCCGGCCGACTCCTGCGAGGAGCTGCTGGCCTGGCACGTCGACCGCGCGGAGGAGCTCGTGACCCCCTGGGGGTGGGCCGGGTACGCCGGCTGGCCGGTCGCCGCGACGGACCTGGGCGCGGAGGCCCTGGCGTCGGTCGGGGGCGCCATGCGCTCCGCCGCGTCGGACTCGGCGGCCACCTCTGCCGACGCCGGCGGCATGACCAACGCGACCCAGAGCGGCACCGGCACCAACGTCCAGGAGGCCGGGGTCGACGAGCCGGACGTCGCGAAGTCCGACGGCCGGCTCCTCGTGCGGGTCGAGCCGGGCGGCTGGGGAGGCGGGCTCGTCGTCGCCGACGTCACCGGCGCGACGGTGCGGGAGACCGCCCGGCTCGACCTCCCCGACGTCGTCGACCCCGAGCTGCTGCTCGTCGGCGACGCGGTGGTCGTGGTCGGGGCCGACCGGGAGGCGGAGCGGGGGGCCGAGGGCACCCGCTTGCTCCGCGTCGACGTCTCCGACCCGGGGGCACCCGTCGTCACCGACACCCTCACCCTCGACTCCGCGCTGCTCTCGGTCCGCCAGCACGGGTCGGTGCTGCGGTTCGTGGTCGAGTCCGGGCTGCCGGACCTGCCCTTCGGTGCACCCGGTCGCGGCGGTCCGCGCGGGCGCGCGGAGGAGGACGCGGCCCTCGAGCGCAACCTCGAGGCGGTCCGTGCCACGACGGTCGACGACTGGCTCCCCCACGTGACGACGTACGCCGCCGACGGGACGTCGCGGACCTCGCGGCTGCTCGCGTGCGAGGACGTCGCGCTGCCCGCCGACCCCGGCAGCGCCGACGGCTCGACCCCGGGGACGGTGGCGATCGTCGGGCTGGACGCCGCCGAGCCGCTCGGCGACCTCGGCGCGACCGACGACCCCGGCGACTCCGGCTCCGACGACGCCGGCCCGGAGGACGCCGGCGGGGCCCAGGGGGTCGGCGTCGCGGTCGGCACGGACCTCGTCTACGCCTCGACCGAGCGGCTCTACCTCGCGACGTCCGGTGCCGCCAGCGGGTGCTGCTGGATGTTCGACGGGGTCACGTCGTGGCGCGGCGGACCGCTCACCGGCAGCCGGGTCGCGCTGCCGGAGCCGGACGGCACCAGCGAGCTGCACGAGTTCGTGCTGGACGGGACGGGCGCGACCTACACCGCCTCCGGCGAGGTGGACGGCGCGATCCGCGACCGCTGGTCGATGGACGAGCACGACGGGAAGCTGCGCGTGGCCGTCGGACCGACGGTCGAGACCGGCAACTGGTCCTCGATCGTGGTGCTGGCCGACACCGGCGACGGCCGGCTCGACGAGGTCGGCCGGGTCGACCGGATCGGCCCCCGGGAGGACATCGAGGCCGTGCGGTGGTTCGGGGACCTCGCCCTGGTCGTCACCTTCCGCCAGGTCGACCCGCTCTACACGGTCGACCTCGCCGACCCGGCTCGGCCACAGGTCGTCGGAGAGCTGAAGATCCCGGGCTTCTCGGCGTACCTCCACCCGCTCGGACCGCACCGGCTGCTCGGGATCGGTGAGGGTCCGGTCCCGACCCGGCGGGGCGGGGAGTCGTGGGGCGCCCAGGCCGGCCTCTTCGACCTGGCCGACCTGGCCGAGCCCCGGCGGCTGGACGTGGAGTCCTGGGCGCCGGGCACCCGGCACGTCGCGGCCACCGACCCGCGCGCCTTCACCTGGCTGCCGGGGTCGCGGACGGCGCTGAGCGTGCTCACCCGGGGCTGGGGGGCGCGGACGGGGTGGGTCTCGGTCGTCCGGCTCCGGGACGGGGTGATCTCGCAGGAGCTGGTCGAGGTCGAGCACGGCTCGGACGTCGAGCGGGTACGGCTGGTCCGGCTGCCCGACACGCGGGTGCTGCTCGTGACCGGCGACGACGCGTCGTTCTTCCCGGTCTGAGGCGCCGCCGAGGAGCAAGGAAGCGTCGAGCCCCGCCGCCCAGGGAGGGGCGACGGGGCTCGAGACGTGCGCGGCGCCGGAGCGCCGGAGGACGGGTCAGTCGCCGACCTTGGCGGCCGCCTCGGTGGTGGCCTGGGCGGCGGCGGTCGCGGTCTTCTTGGCCGCGGTCTTGGTGGCGGTGGCCGACTTCTTGGCCGGGGACTTCTTGGCCGTGGTGGTGGCCTTCTTGGCGGTCGACTTCGCCGAGGTCGCGGTGGTCTTCGCGGTGGTCTTGGCGGTCTTCTTGGCCTGGGTGGTGGTCGTCTTGGCCTTCGCCTTGGTGGTCTTGGCGGAGGTCGCGGCAGCCTTGGTGGACTCCTGCTTGCGGATGCGGCCCACGAGCACCTCGCCGCGCTTGGCCAGGTCGGCGTAGGCGGCCGTCGCGGTGGCGGTGGTCTCGTCGAGCTGCTTGCGGACCTGCGTCGGCAGCGCGAGGGCCTCGCCCTGGAGCTCGGCGACGCGCTTCTCGATCGCGGTGCGGCGGGCCTTGGCCTCGTCGCTCAGCGCCTCGACGCGGGCGTTGACGGTCTTCTCGACCTGGGCGCGCAGGGTGGTGGGCTCGAGGTCCTTGACGGACTTCTGCACGCGCTCGAGGCGGGACTGGGCGTCCTTCTGCAGCTCGACGAGCTTCTCCTGCACCTCGGCGACGTACTCGCGCACGGCCTCGACGGCCATGTCGACGACACCGGCGCCGGCGTAGAGGGTCTTGGTGGCCTCGGTCTTGAGGTCCTCGATGCGGACGGTGGGGAGAGTGGCCTTGGCCATGATGGATGTGCTCCTTCGGTGGGCCCGAGGGCCCGTCGTGTCGGTCGTGGCGGGTGCCGCGACTCAGGGTGTGGCTTCGTGCTCCTCGCCCGGCTGGGCCGGCCCGGGGCCGGCCCCGCTGCCCGCAGCGGCGCCGTTCATGGCGAGGAAGGACTGGTAGACGTCGAGCAGGGACTGCTTCTGCCGCTCGGTCAGCGCCGGGTCCGCGAGGACGGCGAGCTCGACCGAGCCGCCGAGGCCCTCGTCGGGGCTCACGATCCCGGCGCGCAGGTAGAGCTGCTCGGCCGAGATCCGCAGGGCCTTCGCGATCTGCTGCAGCACCTCCGCTGACGGGCGCCGCAGTCCACGCTCGATCTGGCTGAGGTACGGGTTCGAGACGCCGGTCTGCTCGGCGAGCTGCCGCAAGGAGAGCTGCGCGAGCGTGCGCTGCTCCTTGAGGTAGTCACCCAGCGAGCCGACCGCCGTCGACACCTTTCCCTTGGCCATGGGTCCCATAGTGCTAGCAATAGCAAGCACTTGCAAGTCAGCAAGCACGTGTGACGAGTCACGTCCCTCACAGGAACGCCAACAGCGGCAGGGTCCTCGTCACGCGCGTATCGCTAGCACCTTGCTAGCGCTGACGGCCGATGCATGCTGGAGCACGCATGCATCCGGGCGCGCCGACGTACGCTCGGCCCATGTGCCGCAACATCCGTCAGCTCCACAACTTCGAGCCCCCGGCGACGACCGACGAGGTGACGGCAGCAGCGCTGCAGTACGTCCGCAAGGTCAGCGGCTCCACGAAGCCCTCGCAGGCCAACCAGCAGGCCTTCGACCGCGCCGTGGCCGAGGTCGCCCACGCCACCCGGCACCTCCTCGACGCGCTCACCACCACCGCCCCGCCCAAGGACCGGGAGGTCGAGGCGGAGAAGGCTCGGGCCCGTGCGGCCGTGCGCTACGCGCGGTGACGGGTCGATGACCCAGACCGCCCTGCCCCGCGGCGAGCAGCTGGCGGCACCGGCGCTGGACCTGCTGCGCGGGCGCCCCCTCGTGGTGCTCACCGGGGCGGGCCTGTCCACCGACTCCGGCATCCCGGACTACCGCGGCCCCGGGTCGCCGGCGCGGAAGCCGATGACCTTCCAGGAGTTCCTCTCCGGCCCCGAGGCCCGCCGCCGATACTGGGCGCGCAGCCACCTCGGCTGGGGCCGGATGCGCCGGGCCGACCCCAACGAAGGGCACCTGGCCGTGGCCCGGCTCGGGGCGGAGCTAGTGATCACCCAGAACGTCGACGGCCTCCACGAGCGCGCCGGCACCCCCCGGCTGGTCGCGCTGCACGGCCGGATCGCCGACGTGGTCTGCCTGGACTGTCGGCTCACCTCGCCGCGGGCGGCGCTCCAGGAGCGTCTCGACGCGCTCAACCCCGGCTGGCACGAGCGGCACGCGAGCGTGCGGATCAACCCCGACGGCGACGTGGAGCTCGAGGACACCGCGGGTTTCGAGGTGCCGGCGTGCGAGGCGTGCGGCGGGGTGCTCAAGCCCGACGTGGTCTTCTTCGGCGAGAACGTCCCGAAGGACCGGGTCGAGCGCTGCTACGCGGCCGTCGAGTCGCTGGCCGACACCGACGGCGCGTTGCTGGTGGTCGGCTCCAGCCTGACGGTCATGAGCGGGCTGCGCTTCGTGCGCCGCGCCGCCGCGCTCGACGTGCCGGTGGTGATCGTCAACCGCGGCGAGACGCGCGGCGACCCGCTGGCGACGTACGCCGTCGAGACCGGCTGCACGGAGTTCCTGACCGCCCTGGCCTGAGCGCCTGGCCCGAGCCGGCGGGCAGCCGGACGAGCGGCGTCAGGAGGGCTCGGGCCGGTCGCGCAGCCGTCCGAGCAGGTCGAGCAGCCCGCTGAGGTCCTCCCCTGCGGGAGCGCCGGTGTCGAGGCCGGACAGTCGCTCCCGCACCGTCTCGGGGGGCAGTCGCACCCCGAGCTCCAGGACGTAGTGGGTGTCCTCGAGACTGAACTCGAGGTCGACGACGCTGGCAGCGTGGAACTCTCCGTCCGGGTCGACCACCACGACCTGCTCGTCGAGCTCGAGCCCGCGGGTGAGCCCGCTGTCGGAGTGCGAGACGACGAACTCGCCACCCGCGCCGGGACCGTCGGTCAGCACGGCGGCGCGCACCGGCACCGCGATCAGCTCCACGAGGTCCCCCGATCGACCCGCGCCGCTCGACCGGCGCTCCTTCACCGTAGACATACCCTTCATGCCCCGACAACGAGGTGGCTCGGAAGGTGGTCACGTCAGGGTCGGCACCCGTCTGGACGGCCCTCAGGTCCGCCGACGACCTGCCGATAGCCCCCTGCAGAGCCCACGGGGGCGGACGCGGGCCCCGGCGACAGGCTCAGAGCCGGCGCACGAAGATGTGGTCGGCCGCCTCGGGCACGATCTCGGCCGACTCCCCGCCCGCACCGACCAGGACGCCCTCCTCGGTGCGGACGACGGTGACGGTCTTGTCGGGCAGCGCGCCGACCCGGCGCAGCGCGCTCATCAGCAGCTCGTCCTTCTGCATCTCCTCGGAGATGCGGCGCACCAGGACCCGGCCCTCGCCCTGCTCGGCGGCCGCCGACAGCGACTCGACGCCGTCCATGAACGACTCGGCCGGTGCGGACTGGCCGAGCTCCTCCAGGCCGGGGATCGGGTTGCCGTAGGGCGACTGGGTGGGGTGGTCGAGGATCTCGAGGAGCCGGCGCTCGACGGTCTCGGACATGACGTGCTCCCAGCGGCACGCCTCCTCGTGGACCTGCTCCCAGTCCAGGCCGATCACGTCGACGAGCAGCCGCTCGGCGAGCCGGTGCTTGCGCATGACCCGGATGGCCAGGCGCTGGCCCTCCTCGGTGAGCTCGAGGTGGCGGTCGCCCTCGACCGTCAGCAGGCCGTCGCGCTCCATCCGCGCCACCGTCTGCGACACCGTGGGGCCCGACTGGTGCAGGCGCTCGGCGATCCGGGCCCGCAGCGGCACGATGCCCTCCTCGACCAGCTCGTAGATGGTCCGGAGGTACATCTCGGTGGTGTCGATCAGGTCGCTCACGGACCCATCATCCCATCCGGCGGGTGGCCGCCCGGGCGGGCCGTCCGGGCGACCACCTGGGGCGGCCGCTCGGGTGAGCATCGGCTCACCGGCCACCTGGCACCGTGTGGACCCATGACGTCGGTGATGTGGTTCCGCCGCGACCTGCGCCTGGCCGACAACCCGGCGCTGTGCGCCGCGGCGGACGACGGCCCGGTCCTCCCGCTCTTCGTGCTCGACCCGACGCTGTGGGGGCCCGCCGGTCCGAGCCGTCGTGCCTACCTCGGCGCCTCGCTGCGCTCCCTCGACGCCTCGTTGCGGCAGCGGCAGGCGGGGTTGTCGGTCGTGCGCGGCGACCCCGTCCGCCGTGTGGTCCTCGCCGCGAAGGCGGTCGGGGCCGAGAGCGTCCACGTCTCCGCGGACTTCGGGCCGTACGGCGCCGAGCGCGACCGCCGGGTCGAGGAGGCCCTCGAGGAGGCCGGGATCGCGTTCGTGCGCACGGGGTCGCCGTACGCCGTCGACCCCGGCACCGTGCGCAACGGCTCGGGGCAGAACTTCAAGGTCTTCACCCCGTTCTCGCGGCGCTGGGCCGACCACGGCTGGCCCTCCCCCGTCGACGCACCGACCGGGGTCTCGTGGCTCTCCCTCGACGACACCGAGGAGTCCACGACCGAGATCCCCGACCCCGACCTGCCCGCCGGACTCGAGCTGCCCGAGGCCGGTGAGGCCGCGGCACACTCCCAGTGGGAGCGCTTCCTCGACAAGGTGGCGGCGTACGACGACGACCGCGACCGCCCGGGCGTCGACGGCACGAGCCGGATGTCGGTGCACCTGAAGTACGGCGAGGTGCACCCGCGCCAGCTGCTGGCCGACCTGTCCGGGCGCACCGGCAAGGGGGCGAGCACGTACCGCACCGAGCTGGCGTGGCGCGACTTCTACGCCGACGTGCTGCACGCGCGGCCCGACAGCGCGAGGGAGTACTACAAGCCGGAGTTCGCGAAGATGCCCTACGACCGCCCCGGCGAGCAGCTCGAGGCCTGGGCCGCGGGGCGCACCGGCTACCCCATCGTCGACGCCGGCATGCGCCAGCTGCGCGCGACGGGGTGGATGCACAACCGGGTGCGGATGATCGTGGCCAGCTTCCTGGTCAAGGACCTGCACGTGGAGTGGCAGCACGGTGCCCGGCACTTCCTGCACTGGCTGGTCGACGGCGACCTGGCGTCCAACAACCACGGCTGGCAGTGGACGGCCGGCTCGGGCACCGACGCCTCGCCGTTCTTCCGGGTCTTCAACCCCACGACCCAGGGGCAGAAGTTCGACCCGCCCGGCGACTACGTCCGTCGCTGGGTCGAGGAGCTGTCCGACCCCGACCAGGTCCCGGACCCCCACGACCCCGACCCCGACACCCGCGACCTCGTCGGCTACCCGCCCCCGATGGTCGACCACAAGGAGGAGCGGCGCGAGGCGCTGGACAGGTACGAGAAGATCCGCGGGTGAGCACCCTCCTCGTCCCCTCCGCGTTCCACGGTCCTCCCGGCTCCGGCAACGGGGGGTGGTGCGCCGGCGCGATCGCTGCCCTCTGCGGCACCGGCTCCGCCCTCGGCCGCACGGTCGAGGTGACGCTGCGGCTGCCGCCGCCGCTCGAGGTCCCGCTGCCCGTGCAGGAGGAGGACGGCGTGCACACCGCGGTGGACCCGGAGGGACGCACCGTGCTCTCGGCCCGTGTCGTCGAGGCCGGGCTCGAGCCCTCGGACCCGGTCGACGTCGAGGTCGCCCGGGCGGTGGAGGCGGACTTCGTCGGGCACCGGGCGCACGCCTTCCCGGGCTGCTTCTCCTGCGGGCCCGACCGCGCGGAGGGCGACGGGCTGCGGATCTTCCCCGGCCCCGTGCCCGACCGGCCCGGGACGGTCGCTGCCACCTGGACGCCGCACTCCTCGACGTACGAGATCGCCTGGGCGGCGCTGGACTGCGCCGGCGCCTGGGCCACCGGCCTCGAGGACACCCCGCGCGTGCTCGGTCGCATCACCGGACGGCTGGACCGGCTGCCCGCGCTGGGGGCGACGTACGTCGTCACCGGTGAGGCGCTCGGCTCGGAGGGGCGCAAGCACCACGCGCGCACGACGCTGCGCGACGCGTCCGGCGAGCTGCTCGGGGTCACGCGGCAGGTGTGGATCGACGTCGCCGGCTGAGCCGGTCCACGCCGTCGCACCGACGGCCTTTTACCGGTACACCAACCTGTGTCACGATGTCCCTCATGGCACTTGAGCAGACGCACGTCGAGTGGTGGCGCCACGCCGTCATCTACCAGGTCTACCCCCGCTCCTTCGCCGACGGCGACGGCGACGGCGTCGGCGACCTGGCCGGCATCACCAGCCGCCTGCCCTACCTGCGCGATCTCGGGGTGGACGCGGTGTGGATCTCGCCGTTCTACCGCTCGCCGCAGAAGGACCACGGGTACGACGTGTCCGACTACTGCGACATCGACCCGCTCTTCGGCACCCTCGAGGACGCCGACACCCTGCTCGCGACCGCCCACGACCTCGGCATCAAGGTCGTCGTCGACCTGGTGCCCAACCACTCCTCCGACCAGCACGTGTGGTTCCAGGAGGCACTGGCCGCCGGGCCCGGCAGCCCCGACCGAGCGCGCTACATGTTCCGCGATGGCCGCGGGCCCGACGGCTCCGAGCCGCCCAACAACTGGCTCTCGGTCTTCGGCGGCTCGGCGTGGGACCGGGTGCCCGACGGCCAGTGGTACCTCCACCTCTTCGACTCCTCCCAGCCCGACTTCGACTGGCGCAACCCCGAGGTCGGCGACATGTTCGAGGAGGTCCTGCGCTTCTGGCTCGACCGTGGGGTGGACGGGTTCCGGGTCGACGTGGCGCACGGGCTGTTCAAGGAGGAGTCGCTGCGCGACCAGGTCGTGCCCGAGGGCGAGCGGCAGCGCGGCGGCGCCGACGTCAACGAGCAGAAGTCCATGGTCGAGCGCACCCACCGCGACGAGCCCATGTGGGACCAGCCGGAGGTGCACGAGGTCTACCGCCGCTGGCACAAGGTGCTCGAGGAGTACGACGGCGACCGGATGACCGTCGCCGAGGCCTGGACCCAGACGCCGGAGTCGATGGCCCGCTTCGTCCGCGACGACGAGATGAGCCAGTCCTTCAACTTCACCTGGCTGCTGGCCTCGTGGTCGGCGACCGCCTTCGCCGACGTCATCACCAGCACCTTCGAGGCGCTGCAGGACGTGCACGCCGACCCGACCTGGGTGCTGTCCAACCACGACGTCGTGCGGCACGTGACCCGCTACGGCGGCGGCGCCCAGGGCCTGGCCCGGGCCCGCGCGGCCACGCTCACGATGCTCGCGCTGCCGGGCTCGGCCTACCTCTACCAGGGCGAGGAGCTCGGGCTGGAGCAGGTCGACGTGCCCGAGGACGACCGCACCGACCCGACCTGGCTGCGCACGCGGGACACCGACGCCCCGGAGATCGGCCGCGACGGCTGCCGGGTGCCGATCCCGTGGAGCGGTTCGGAGCCGCCGTACGGCTTCGGCCCGGGCACGGGCCAGCCGTGGCTGCCGCAGCCCGCGGGCTGGGGCACGCTCAGCGTGGAGGCGCAGGAGGCCGACCCTGCCTCGACGTTGGCGTTCTACCGCCGGGCGATCGCGGCCCGGCGTACGTTGCTCGGGGCGCCGGGGACGGTGGAGATCCTCAGCGGCGACAGCCACGGCCTCGGCGAGGACGTGCTCGCCTTCCGCCGCGGCGACCTCACGGTGCTGCTCAACTGCGGCTCCTCCCCCGTGCCGCTGCCCGAGGGCGAGGTCGTGGTGGCGAGCGTCGAACTGGGCGCGGGCGATCGGGAAATCCCGGGCGACACGGCGGTCTGGCTGCGCTGAGCGCGACCCGGGTCAGGCCTGGCCGAGCGAGTCGTTGTAGCGCGCGAGGAGGTCGGTGAACAGCTCCAGGTCGCCGGCCTCCCAGCCCTCGAGGCGCTCGGCGAGGTAGGTCCGCCGCTGCTCGGTGACCGTCCGCAGCCGCTCCTTGGCGTCGGGGGTCGCCGAGAGCAGCCAGGCCCGACCGTCCTCGGGGTCGCGCGACTTCTCGACCAGCCCCAGCTCCATGAGGTGGGTGACCTGGCGGCTGATGGCGCCCTTGTCGACGGTGAACAGGTCCGCGACGGACGAGGCCCGCATCGGACCGTTCTCCGCGACGTGGCTCAGCATGAGGTACGACGCCGGCTGCAGGTCGGGGTGGACCAGCCGCGCCCGCTCGGCGATGACGCGGTGGATGCGGCGCACGAGCACGCCGACCTCCTGCTCGAGCCGGACGAGCGACTCCGGACGGGGTGCGGCACACATGGTCCGGCGATCGTAGGGGACGCGGCACCGCCGGTGGTCGAGGTGCGAGCGCAGCGAGCCACGAGACCCGGCACTGCTGCGGCGTGGTCACAGGGTCTCGTGGCTCGACGCTGACGCTCCTCGCACCTCGACCGGCGGTGCTGCGGACGTGGACGGACCCGGTCGCGCTGGGGGGTGTGCGCGACCGGGTCCGGTCCGGGGGGCTGCCACACGCTGGGAGGACGCGTGGCGGCGAGGGTCAGACGCGGAAGCGTCCGACCTGGGCCTTGAGCTCGGCGGCCATGGTGGAGAGCTCGGTCGCCGACTGCAGGGTGTTCTGCGCACCCTGGCGGGTGTCGTCGGCCGCCGAGGCCACCTGCGAGATGTCGTCGGTGATGCCGTTGGCGCCGCCGGCGGCCTCGGTCACCGAGCGGGCGATCTCGTTGGTGGTCGCGGTCTGCTCCTCCACCGCCGAGGCGATGGTGGTCTGGATGTCGTTGATCCGACCGATCACCTCGGAGATCTCCGCGATCGCCGAGACGGCACCGGAGGTGTCGCCCTGGATCGCCTCGATCTTGCGGCCGATGTCCTCGGTCGCCTTGGCGGTCTCCTTGGCCAGCTCCTTGACCTCGTTCGCGACCACCGCGAAGCCCTTGCCGGCGTCGCCGGCCCGGGCCGCCTCGATGGTGGCGTTGAGGGCCAGCAGGTTGGTCTGCTGGGCGATCGAGGTGATGACCTTGATGACCTGGCCGATCTCGGCCGAGGACTCGCCGAGGCTGGCCACGGTGTCCTGGGCCTGGCTGGCCACGCCGACCGCACCGGTGGCGACCGAGGCGGCCTCCGTGGCGTTCTGCGCGATCTCACGGATCGACGCGGTCATCTCCTCCGCCGCCGAGGCGACGGTCTGGATGCTCGCGGAGACCTCGGAGGACGACGAGCTGGCGCTGGCGGCCTTGTCGGAGGTGATGCTGGCACCGTCGCCCATCCCCTGGGACAGGATGGTGAGCTGCTCGGCGGCGACGCCGAGGGCGTCGGCGGTCTGCCCGATGGTCGACATCGACTCGCGCAGCGTGCCCAGGAGGCTGGAGAGGCCACCGGCCAGCTGGCCCACCGCGTCGTCGCCGGCGACCGTCATCTCCCGGGTGAGGTCACCCTCCGCGGCGGCACGGACGACGTCGAGCACCATCTCGACCTTGGCCGCCATCTCGGCGGCCTGCTCGCGCTCGGCGCTCTCCTTGGTGATCCGGGTGAAGGCCTGCGAGACCAGGCGACCCACGTTGCGCAGCGTGTCGAGGCGCTGGCCGCTGGGGGTGATGGTCTCCAGCATGAAGAAGTCCATCGTGCCGATGACCTGGCCCTCGACGATGACCGGGAAGCAGAGACCCGACTTCACGCCGACCTTCTGCGCGACGGGTGCGCGCACGCAGTCGGTCATCTCGCCCAGGTCGGGGGTGAAGAACAGGTCGCGGCTGCGCCAGGCGCGGCCGGACAGGCCCACACCCTCGGCGAAGGTCGCAGCCAGCGTCACGGCGCGGAACTCCGGTCCCGCATCGCCCGACTCCGCTGCGAAGTGCAACAGCCCGTCGGCGGGGTCGACGGCCCAGTAGGAGCCGTACGCCCAGCCGAACTCCGCACGCACGGCGTCCAGGGTCTGCTGGATCGCCTCCTCGCGGGTGCTCGAGGAGCCGAGGACCGCCAGGGTCTTGCTCAGCGCGTTGGCGTCGGCCATCGCGTCGTCGCGCTCGGCCGCGGCCTTGAGCTTCTCGGTGATGACCTCCCACGTGGCCATCGCCCCGATGTAGTGCCCGTCCTTGTCCCGGATGGGCGAGACGTTGAGGTCGAGGGTCTCGGGACCGACCGAGATGTTGGCCCGGCGCGGCAGGTTGGCGTCGTCAGCGAGGATGCCGCGCTGGTAGTCGGGGCTCTTGTGGAAGGCGTCCAGGCTGGTGCCGACGATCTTGTCGACGGGGACCGGGAGGTAGGCCTGCAGCCCGCGGAGGGTCTCCAGCGAGGCCGGGTTCATGTAGGTGATGTTGAAGTCGCGGTCGGCGAACATCATGTTCGTCGGGCTGTTCTCCATCATCGAGGTGACCCGGGCGACCTGCTGCTCCAGGGCCAGCTTCTCGGTGACCAGGTCCCAGGTGGCCATGGCGCCGACGTAGGTCCCCTCGTCGTCGTAGATCGCGGCGACGTTGAGGTCGAGGGTCTCGGGACCGACCTGGATGTGCGCCCGGCGGGGCAGGTGCTTCTCCGGGTCCGCGAGCAGGCCGCGCTGGTACGAGGGGTCCTTGTGGAAGATGTCCAAGCTGGAGCCCACGAGGTTGTCGGGCGAGACCGGGATCCAGTCGGCGAGGGCGCGCAGGCCCTCGACGGTCGCGGGGTTGGCGTAGGTGATGACCAGGTCGGTGTCGGCCAGCATGACGCGGGTCGGCAGGCTGTCGAGCACCGAGCGCATCTTGGTCAGGTCGGGTGCGGCCGCGGGTGCGGCGGCAGGGGCAACGGGCTTCGACGTCGCCGCCTTCACGGCCTTGGCACGCGCGGAGGCGGTGCCGGAGCCGTTCTGGGTGGCGCGGGTCTGGAGCTCGGTCACGGCGTTCCTCCGGTGGTGTCGGGTGAGGAGACGTCGACGGCACGTTCGGCGTCGACGACGAGCAGGATCGATCCGGGCAGGGGCAGCACCCCGCCGACCACGTCCTGCACCGTCGGGGGCAGGTTGGCCGGAGTGGGTTGCAGCGAGACGTCGGTGGTGTCGATGACGTCACCGATGTCGTCGACGAGCAGGGAGACGACCTCGCCGCGGGAGCGGACGATGACGTTCATGGGCAGCTCGCCCTCGGGGCGCGGCGGGAGCCCGAGCCGGCACCGCAGGTCGAGCGCGGTCACGATCTGGCCGCGCAGGTTGATGAGGCCGTGGACGGCGTCGGGTGCGCAGGGCACGACCGTCAGCTGCTGGTAGCGCAGCACCTCCTGGACGTGCTCCACCTGGAGGCCGAAGTACAGCCCGTCGACCCAGAAGGTGCACATCTGACCGGTCATCGCCGAGGTCGGCGCTCCGGGGTTCGTGAGGGTCGCGGTCATCGCACACCTGCCAGGACGGGACGCACGACGGCGTCGAGGTCGACCAGGTCGGTGACCCGGTCCTGGACGACGGCGGAGCCGAGGACGCCGTTGCGCTTGCCGACCTCGGTCGGCACGACCTGCTCCTCGACGACGTCGAGGACCCGGTCGATCACGATGCCGACGCGGTAGGCGCCGTCCTCGTGGACCACCACGCTGATCTGGTCCTCGGTCGGCGGGGACTCCGCCAGGCCGATCGCCGGGGCCAGGCGGACCAGGGGCAGGATGCCGTCGCGGTACTGCACGACCTCCGCCCCACCGGACCGCTCGATCCGGGCCAGGTCGAACTCCTCCAGCCGGGAGACCGCCGTGAGCGGCAGCGCCGCCCGGCGGCCCTGGGAGACCTCGAGTACGAGCAGGGCGCGGGCGTCGACGGTCCCGACGGCGACCTCGGCCTCGGCCGCGTGCGCGGCCCCGATGACCCGGTCGCGGGCGATGCCGGCGACGTCGAGGATCAGCGCGACCCGCCCGTCGCCCATGATCGTGGCGCCGGCGTACATCGGGATCGCCTTGAGCTGGCGACCGATCGGCTTGACCACGATCTCCTGGGTGTCGTGGACCTCCTCGACGCAGAGCCCGAAGCGGACCTCGTCGGCCTGGACGACCACGATCGTGAGCCCTTCGGGCGCGGCCTTCGCCCCGCCCAGCGCCTCGGAGAGCGAGACCAGCGGCAGGAGCCGGCCGCGCAGGCGCAGCACCGGGGCCCCGGCGAGGGTCTCGACGTTGTCGCGGAGGTCCTGGCCCTCCAGGCGCACCAGCTCCACGAGGTTGGCCTGCGGGATGGCGTAGCGCTCCCCGCCCTGGCCCACCACCAGCGCCGGGATGATCGCCAGCGTGAGCGGGATGCGGATCCGCATCATCGTGCCGGCGCCGACGGTCGAGGTCATGTCGACGCTGCCGCCGATCCGCTCGATCGAGGTGCGCACGACGTCCATCCCGACGCCGCGCCCCGAGACGTTGGTGACGGTCTCGGCGGTGGAGAAGCCGGGCCGGAAGATCAGGTCGAGCACGGCCCGCGGCTCCATCCGCGCGAGCTGCTCGCGCGAGACCACGCCGCGGCTGACCGCGACGTCGCCGATCCTGGCGGGGTCGATGCCCTTGCCGTCGTCGGTGATCTCCACGACCACCTGGCCGGACTCGTGGTAGGCGCGCAGGGAGAGCTTCCCGGCCGCCGGCTTGCCCTGGGCGACCCGGTCGGCCGGCGGCTCGATGCCGTGGTCGAGGGAGTTGCGGACGAGGTGGGTCAGCGGGCCCTTGAGTGCCTCGAGCAGCGAGCGGTCCAGCTCGGTCTCGTGGCCCTGCATGTCCAGCTCGACCTCGCGGCCGAGCTGGAGGGCCAGGTCGCGCACGATCCGCGGCATCTTCGACCAGACCTGGCCGATCGGCTGCATGCGTGTGCGCATCACGCTCTCCTGCAGCTCGCTGGCCACGAGGTCGAGGCGCTGCGAGGCCCGCACCAGCTCGACGTCGTCGGCGGTCTCGGTGCGCTGGAGGATCTGGTTGCGGGTCAGCACCAGCTCGCCGACCAGCTGCACCAGCCCGTCGAGGAGGTCGACGTCGACGCGCACCGAGGAGTCGACCACCCCGCGGCGGCCCTCCTCCGGCTCGGCGTCGAGCACCGGCTCGGCGGCGACGGGAGCGGGCGGCGCCGCGGGAGGCGCGGGCGTCGCGGCGACCGGTACGACGGGGGCGGGCTGCTCGACGACGGGTGCCGCCACCCGGGTGGCCGGCTCGGCCACGGGCGGTGCCTCGGGCGGTTCGGGTGCGGCCACGGCGGCCACCTCCTCGGTGAGGAACTGGGCCTCGGTGGGCGGTGCGTGCTCAACCGACTCCGCGACCGGAAGGGTTGACGGCTCACCGCTCAAGGCGGCGGCAGCCGGGAGCGGTGCGTCCTCAACCGACTCCGTCACCGGAACGGTTGACTCCTCACCGCCCGGGAGGGGGGCGGCCTCGGTCGGGGCCGGGCCGGCGGCGGGGGCGGCGGCCTCGGGCTCGGCCTCGCCGGCCAGCACCCGCTCGAGCATCGCGACGACCGACTCGACGTCCACGGCCGGGTCGGCGTCGCCGGCGCCGTGCTCGATCGCCTCGAGCAGGGCCCGGACGGTGTCGACCATGGTGAGCAGCGCCCCGGTGGTGGCGGTGGTCATCGTCATCTTGCCGTCGCGAAGGCGGCTGAGGAGGTTCTCCCCGACGTGGGTCAGCGCCTCGAGCCGGTTGAAGGCGAGGAACCCGCTGGTGCCCTTGATGGTGTGGATGGTGCGGAAGATGCTGGACAGCAGCTCGCGGGAGTCGGGCGTGCGCTCGAGCTCCACGAGGTCGCGGTCGAGCTGGTCCAGGTTCTCGTGGCTCTCCACGAGGAACTCGGCCACGATCTCGGCGTCGTCGTCCATCCCTCCCCCTTCGCTTGCTGTCCTGACCGCTGCCGGTCGGTGGCGAGCGCCTGCCCGAGCGGCCCGCGGACCCGGGTGACCCCGGTCGCGGCTCGGCGCGTCGATGACCCCCATCGGCGCGGCCGGGGAGGACCTGAGCGGTAGGAGCCGGTTGTGGTGCCCGTGGGACGGCTCGGGACCTTGGTCCCACCTGTCCACAGGCCAGGCCGGGCCGGAGCCGGGAGCCGTCCAGCCGTCCGGACGCAGGAACACCGCGACCCCTGCCCGGGAGAGAGGGCAGGGGTCGCGGTGACCAGGGAGAGGTGGAGTGGCGGATCGGGCGCGCCGTCGTACGACGCGGGTGGGGCGAGCGGCTGCGCGCCGGCGGGTGCAGGCGGGTGCAGGCGCGCTAGATCGTGACGTCGACGTACACCGGGTAGGGCGTGACCGCCTGGTCCCGGCTGTTCGCCTCGGCGACGGCCTGCTGGCGCCACGTGTGGTGCAGGGTGCGGCTCATCTCCTCGATGAGCGCGTGCTGGCGGCGGTGGATGCCCAGCGCCCGCTCCACGAGGACGGCCGGGATCGGGCCGATGTCGTCGTCGGGCAGGTCCCAGGGATCCGTGCGGAACTCCAGGCCACGGGCCAGGTTGCGCTCACCACGCATGACGTCGAGCTCGATCCGGTCGAGCACGATCTCCCACGCGGTCACGTCGGCCTGGGCCATGACCGCGGGGTCGCTGACCTGCACGTCGAGGAGACGGGCGGTCGCGTGGTCGACATCGGCATGGGTGGTGAGGCTCGTGACGTGGTGGGCGGCCAGCGCGCTCATGCGACCTGGGCCGCGGCGAGCGCGGCCTCGCGCCACGTGGCGCAGAGGTCCTCGACCAGCCGCAGGCAGCCCTCGGTGGTGGCGGCGTCGCGGCTGATGTTGGCGCGGACCAGCTGCAGGTGCAGGAAGTCGTAGATGGAGGCCAGGCCGGGGCCGCCCTCCCAGGCGTCCACGTCGAGCGTGGCGCGCAGCTCCAGGACGATGTCCTGGGCGTGCAGCAGCTGGGTGTGGGCCTCCGCGTGGTCGCCCTGCTGCTGGGCCGCGAGGCCCTTGCGGACGTCGAGCACGAGGCGCTCGTAGAGCATGACGAGCAGGCGGGCGGGGCTGGCGGTCGCGACGGATGCATCCATGTATGCGGCGCGAGGGTCTGAGTACATGTGGGGTGCCTTCCTTGACTTCCCGTGGAGGTCAGTTCCCGCTGCCCGAGGGCAGGGTCGAGAGCTGACCGGCCAACCAGCTGGACTGGCTGGACATCTGTGAGAGCGCCGTCTCCAGCGCCGTGAACTGCCGCTCGAGAGCGGTCCGGCGCAGCGTCAGCCGGCGGTCCCACTCGTCGATGGAGTCCTCCATCCGGTCGATGCCGGACTGCCGACCGGTGATGGCCGCGCTGAGCGTGCCCTCGGTCGAGTCGCTGGCACCCTTGGCGACCGCGGCGACCCGGGCGGCGAAGCCGTCACCGGTGGTCGTGAACATCTCCGCGGTGCTGACCGGGTCCGCGGCGTACGCCGCCTTGAACGTCGTCTCGTTGAACTCGAGGCGCCCCGAGCGGGTGACCTGGATGCCGTACGCCGCCAGGCTGGTGCCGCCGGCGTCGCCGCGGATCGTGTCGAGCAGGGCCGTGCGCAGCTGGCGCGCGGCGCCGTCGCCCGCGAGCGGGCCGGCGGTCCTACCGGAGCCACCGGCGGCTGCCTTGACGTCGATCTCGCCGAGGGCGGCGTTGATCGAGTCGACCAGGTCCTTGACCTTGGCCGACATCCCGCTGGTGTCGCGGGCGACGGTGATGGTGGAGACCGTCCCGTTGGTGGCGGCGGCGCCCAAGGTGATCGTCGTGCCGGGGACGACGTCGGCGAAGGTGTTGGTCGCGCTCGTCGCGGTGATCCCGGCGCCGAGGTCGATGCTGGCGTTGCTGCCGGCCCGGACCGTGGCGCCGCCGAGGAGCGGCGAGCCGTCGAGGGCGGTGAGGTCGAAGTCCTCGACCGCGCCCGTCTTGGTCGACTCGACGAGCAGCCGGTAGCTGTTGTCGGCCTGCTTGACGACGGTGGCCGAGAGCCCCGTGTTGTTCTCGGGCTTGTTGATGGCGGCGACCAGGCCCTGGAGCGTGCCGTCGCCGGTCTCGAGCTCGACCGGCGAGCCGTCGAAGCGGTCGAGCCGGACCTTCGTGGAGGCACCGGTCACGACGTCGGAGAGACCGGCCGCGTTCGCGTAGCCGAGCTGGTGGGTGGCCGCGACCCCGGTGACGGTGACCATCAGCGAGCGGGGCGAGGCCGAGCTGGTGGTGCTGACGCCGACCGCGGCGTTCGAGCTGGTGGCGGTCAGCGGCTGCCAGGCGGTGTCCTTGGCCAGGGCCTCGGCCTTCGTGGCCAGGCCGGCGACGGACTTGTTGAGCGCCTGGAGGCTGGTGAGGACCAGCTTCTCGTCGGAGATGCGGGTCTTGAGCCGGTTCTGCGGGGCGGCCTCCAGCTGCATGAGCTGGTTGATGATCGTCGCGGTGTCCAGGCCGCTGGCCAGGCCGGAGATGCTTGCTGCCATCGAGGTCGCCTCCTCTCGCGCTCCCGGGTGGTGCCGTGCTGCTGGTGGTACGGGGTGGTGCTGGGAGTCCCGGGGACCGGGGCGTCGACGGGATCGCCGCCGGGCCCCGGTCACCGGGACTCAGGTGATCAGCGCAGCAGGCTCAGGACGCCCTGGGGCGCCTGGTTGGCCTGGGCGAGCATCGCCGTGCCGGCCTGGGAGAGGATCTGAGCCCGGGTGAAGCTCATCATCTCCTGGGCCATGTCGGTGTCGCGGATCCGGCTCTCGCTGGCGGAGAGGTTCTCGGCGGTCACGTTCAGGTTGTTGATCGTGTGCTCGAACCGGTTCTGCAGGGCACCGAGGCTGGCGCGGGCCGTGGAGACCGACTTGATCGCGGTGTCGATCGAGGTGATGGCCGTGGTGGCGCCGGACTGGGTCGACAGGTTGACGCCCGTCACGCCCAGCGCGGTGGCACTGAAGCCGCTGTCGCCGCCGGCAGCGGAGCCGGTGCCAGCCACGAGGCCGGCAGCGGTACCGCTGCCAGCCGCCACGGCGACGGCGTTGCCGTTGCCGCCAATGGCGGTCACCCGCAGCTCACCAGTGGACGTGAGGTCGGCGTAGAAAGCGGAGGAGAAGTTGGCGTCCGCGTTCAAGGCGTCTCGGGTCTGCGTGGCGTTGGTGGTGGTGGCGATGCTGCCCGTGGTGATCGACAGACCGCCCGCGCCAGCCTGGCTGAAGGTGAAGGTGCCCGCGCCGGTCACGGCGACGCCGGTTCCCGCAGCCGTGGTGGCGAAGCTGGCCGGAGCGCCCTTGGCCTCGATGTCGACGGTGATGGTGTCATTGGCGGCGTAGCCGACCTGGAACTGCTTTCCGGTGAAGTTGCCGTCGAGCAGCTTGACGTTGTTGAAGGTCGTCTTGTCCGCGATGCGGGTCAGCTCGTCCTTCAGCGCGGTCGCCTCGGCGTTGATCGCCGTCCGAGAGTTGGAGTCGTTGGAGTCGTTGGCCGACTGGACCGCCAGGTCGCGCATGCGCTGGAGGATCGAGTGCGTCTCGGTGAGAGCACCCTCAGCGGTCTGCACGACCGAGACACCGTCCTGGGTGTTGCGGACCGCGACCTTGAGACCGCCGATCTGCGAGCGCAGGCCCTCGGAGATCGCCAGACCCGCGGCGTCGTCGGCGGCACGGTTGATGCGGAAGCCGCTGGAGAGCTTCTCCAGGGACTTGCTCATCTGGCCCTGCGTGACCGACAGGTTGCGGTAGCTGTTGACGGCGTCGATGTTCTGGTTGATGCGAAGACTCATGATGGATCCCTTCCTGGATGTGAGTCGGTCGGCCCGTCCATGGGCCTCGACGAAGCACATCGGCCCCGGTCGGAGCTGCTTGAGGGGTTTTCTCGAGCAGTTCCGTCCGGGGCCGACGCGGCGCCGAGCAGAGGTGCGGTTCCCCTAGGCGGTGCCTGCCTGGGGGACCCGCACGCTGACCCGACCGGCGGCGTGACGGGCGGCCACGGCCTCGAAGTAGGCGTTGCGGCGCTGGGCGGCACAGCCCTGGGGTCGGGCGTGCGGCGCGACCAGGCTGGGGTCGAGCGCACTGTTGAGGGCGTCGCGCAGCAGGACCAGCGCCTCGGCGCGGATCTGCGAGACCCTGGACTCGGTGACCCCGAGGGTCTCGGCGATCTCGGCCATCGGCCGCTCGGCGAGGAAGTACTCCTGCACCACGATCCGCAGCCGCTCGGGCAGCTCGGCGATCGCGTCGACGAGGTACTCCAGCTTCTCCCGGTGCTCGACCAGGTCGGCCGGCGCCGGGGCGGTGCTCACGAGCATCTCCTCGAAGGAGACCTCCGAGCCCTGCAGGGACAGCACGTTGGCGCGGGCCACGTCGCCGTCGTTGTTCTCGACCTCGGCGACCGAGATACCGAGCGAGGCGGCGACCTCGTGGTTCTCCGGCGCCCGGCCCAGGCTGTTGGCCAGGGCGCTGCGGGCGGCGTCGAGGTCGCGGCCGCGGCGGCGGACCGAGCGCGAGGCCCAGTCGACCTGGCGCAGCTCGTCGAGGATCGCGCCGCGGATGCGGCTGGCGGCGTACCGGGTGAACGGCACTCCGCGGTCGGGCTCGTAGGCCCGGGCCGCCTTGACCAGGGCGGTCAGGCCGGCTGACTGCAGGTCGTCGCGGCTCACGTGGGCCGGGACGCGGGTCATGGTCTCGCGGACGATGTGGGACACGAGCGTCATGTGCTCGACGACGAGCCCCTCACGCATCGGGTCGTCCTCGCGGTGTCCCTCGCCGGTCGAGTCGTAGTTGCTGCACGCGTCGTTGCTCACGCGGGCCTCCCTCAGTTGCTCCCCTCCGCCGGCCCTCCCTGACCGGCGGGTCGTGCTCGGCCCTCCCAGACCGGTGCACAGATGACAGGTTGCGCTCCTTTGCGCAAAGCCGGAAGGGTTTTGGACCGGCATGGCCCGAAGGGGCTAGACCACCCGCACGTTCGACACCGGGCGGACACCTGTCCGAGGGAAGCGTTTACACAGACCCTCCACCCCCGGCACTGAGCGTGGAATCCCCCCTCAGGTCCACCGGCAGGGCTCGGAGGAGCCGTGGGGAAACGTCTCAGGTGGTCTGGTCCCCGGCCGACTGGAGGGTCGGCACCGTGTGCCACCAGCCGGGACGACGCATGGGGCGTCGCCCACGAACCGAGTCGGAGTACGCCGTGGAGAAGCTGTGCCTGGTCCTCTGGCGCGAGCGCGAGCTGCTCGACACCCTGCTGTACCGGCTCGAGGTCGAGCAGCTGGTCCTCGCCAGCAACCGCACCGACCACCTCATGCGCGCCGCGCGTGACGTGGAGGCCGTGCTGGAGACCCTGCGTGAGACCGAGGTGCTGCGCTCGGTGGCCGCCGACGCCGCCGCCGAGGAGGTCGGCTGCGCGCCCAACCCGACGCTGCGCCAGCTCGCCGACGCCGCCCCCGAGCCGTGGGCCACGATCCTGCACGAGCACCGCGAGGCCTTCGCGACCTCGACCCGCCAGATCACCGCGCTCGCCGACTCCAACCGCGACCTGCTCACCCACGGCTACCGCCAGGCCCGCGAGGCGCTGGCCGGCCTGGGCGAGACCACCGAGGGCTACAGCCCCGACGGCACCGCGGTCGGGGCCGCGCCCGTGGCCCGGCTCTTCGACAGCAGCCTCTGAGCCCATGTCCGGCACCCTGTCCTCCCTCAACACCGCGCTCAGCGCGCTGAGGTACAACCGCGTCGCGATGGACGCGGCCAGCCATAACATCGCCAACGTCTCGACCGAGGGCTACAACCGTCGTCGCGCCGACGGCGAGTCGCTGGGCGCCCCGACGGTGCCGGCTCGCTGGTCGCGCTACGAGGGCGCCGGAGCGGGCGTGCGGATGGCCGGGATCACCCGGATGAACGACGCGCTGCTCGACGCCCGGTCGCGCACCGAGCACTCGTCCCTCTCCTACCTCCAGCTGCGCGCGACCGCGCTGGCCCGGATGGAGAGCGGTGTGGGCGAGCCCGGTGACGCCGGCGTCTCCGCCGCGCTCGCCGACTTCCGCTCCGCGTGGCAGGACGTCGCCAACGACCCCGCCGGCGCCGCGGCCCGCGGCCAGGTGCTGGCCCGCGCCGAGGCCCTCGCCGCCGCGTTCTCGTCGCAGTCGGCCAACGTCGCCGCCGAGACCGCGACCCAGCGGCTCTCGCTCCAGGGGACGGTCAGCGAGGTCAACACCCTCGCCGTCGAGCTCGCCGAGACCAACCGAGCACTCGCGACCGCCAAGCTCGACGGCGTCGACACCAGCGACCTCGCCGACCAGCGCGACCTGCTCGGCCAGCGGCTGGCCCAGCTCACCGGCGGGGTCGGCCTCGTGCAGCCCGACGGGGCCCTGAACGTCGACGTCGCCGGCGTCGCGCTCGTCTCGGGCATCACCGCCGGCCGGCTGGAGATCACCACCGGCGTCACGCCCACCGGCGGGTCCGACGGCCAGCCCGTGACTCTGTCCATCACCACCGGCGCCACCACGACGCCCCTCACGGCCGGCGTGCGCGGTGAGGTCGGTGCGTCCACGGACCTGCTCAACACCACGCTGCCGGCGTACGCCGCCGGGCTGGACGCGGTGGCCAAGGACCTGGCCGACACGGTGAACGCCGCGCACACGTCCGGTTTCGACCAGGACGGCAACCCGGGGCTGGCCTTCTTCACCTACGACCCCGCCAACCCCGCGGCCAGCCTGACCGTCAACGTCACGAACCGCCAGGTCGCGGCCTCGTCGCTGCCGGGCGGTGCGCTCGACGGCAGCACCGCCGACGCGATCGGGACCGCCGGCACCGCCGAGGGCGCCTACCAGCGGCTCGTCAACGGCTTCGGCACCGAGGTCGCCTCGGCCCAGCGGCTGGTCCGCACCCAGTCCCTCCTCACCAACCAGGTCGACGCCGCCCGCGAGCAGCTCGGCGGCGTGAACCTCGACGAGGAGACCGTCGCGATGCTCACCGCGCAGCGCGCCTACGAGGCCGCCGCCCGTGTCATGTCGGTCATGGACTCCGTGCTCGACACACTCATCAACAGGACAGGGGTCGGCTGATGGCCATGGTCCGCGTCACCCAGAACATGATCGCCGGGAGGTCGGTGGCCTCCCTGCAGGCCGGGCTCGACCGGCTGGCGCGCACCCAGGAGCGGCTGTCCACGGGCAAGGAGATCAACCGCCCCTCGGACTCCCCCACCGACGCCACCACGTCGATGAAGATCCGGGTGCAGGTCGCGCAGACCCAGCAGCACGTGCGCAACGCGCAGAACGGCCTGGGCTGGCTCGACGTCACCGACACCACGCTCCAGGGCATGGCCGACAACCTGCGACGCGCCCGCGAGCTGGCGCTCCAGGGCGCCAACGCCTCCACCAGCCCGGAGTCCGCCCAGGCCCTGGTGACCGAGCTGCGGCAGATCCGCGAGGGGCTGCTCGGCCAGGCGAACACCACCTACCTCGACCGCCCCGTCTTCGGCGGGGTCACCTCCGGCGGCAAGGCCTTCGACGCGACGGGCCAGTACATCGGTCTCGACGCCCCCGTCGAGCGGAGCGTCGCCGACGGCGTGAAGGTCCGCATCGACGTGCCGGGGACCGACGTCGTCGGCCCGAACGGGGCCAACCTCTTCGACGACCTCGCCGCACTGGAGACCGCCCTGCTGACGGGGGACAAGACCGGCATCCAGACGGGCCTCGCGGCCATGGAGCAGCGCAGCAAGGCGGTCACCCGCGCCCAGGCCGCCGTCGGCGCCGCCTACAACCGGGTCGACTCCGCCGAGCGCAAGGGCCAAGACGCCCTGGTCACCCTGCGTACGGCGCTGTCGGAGGTCGAGGACACCGACCTGCCCAAGGCGATGGTGGACCTGCAGATGCACGAGGTCGCCTACCAGGCCGCCCTCGCCTCCACCTCGCGCGTCATGCAGCCGAGCCTCGTGGACTTCCTGCGATGATCGCCACCGAGACCAGGGATCCCGCCGCCCACCCCGCAGCCGAGGAGCACCGCAGCCAGATGACCGAGCCCCCGTCCGGCCCGTCGGAGAACGGCTCGTCCGCCGAGTCCGTCGCGGCCGACCTGCCCGTCATCGAGCTGGTCCACCCGATGCCCGGCTTCCCCGCCCACCGTCGCTTCGCGCTCGTGCGCCTCGACGAGGGCGGCGTCCTCTGCGCCCTGCGCTCCCTCGACGACCCCGACCTGCGCTTCCTGGTCGTGCCGCCGCACGCCTTCTTCCCCGAGTACGCCCCCGTCATCGACGACGCCACGGCCTCCGAGCTCGGCGTCACCCGCGCCGAGGACGTGCTGCTGCTGAGCGTGCTCACCGCCGGCCCGAGCCTGGCCGACACCACGGCCAACCTGCTCGCCCCCGTGCTCGTCAACACCCACACCCAGCGGGCCTGCCAGGTCGTCCTCGACGATCCCGCGCTGTCCACCCACACGCCGCTCGTGGCCTGAACGCCACGAGGGAGAGGTACGCCGGGTAGCGTTGTCCCATGCTGGTCCTGAGCCGCCGCGTCGGTGAGAGCGTCGTCATCGGCGACGACATCACCGTGACCGTGCTCGAGGTCCGCGGCGACGTCGTACGGATCGGCATCGACGCCCCCCGCTCCGTCGCGGTCAACCGCGCCGAGCTCCTGGCCGAGGTCGCCAACACCAACCAGGCTGCCTCCTCCCCCGCCGAGGACGCCATCGCCAGCCTCGCCGAGGCCCTCCGCAAGCGCGGCAGCTAGCCAGCACGAGCGCCGACCCACCGCCCACGACCGCGCCCACGAACGACCCGGAGGCGCCGGTCGGGCCCTCGCGCGACCGTGTCGGCGGACTGACGGGGGCGATCGGACGGGCGCCCCCGGAGGAGCGTGGTTGGGTCTGGCGGCCCGTTCGTGAGGTACGAGCGAACGGGCTGGTAGCGACGAAGGGGGCGCCCGTCCGATCGCCCCCGGCAGGGAGCCGACGCCTCCGCGCGAGGGCCCGACCGGCGCCGACCACCCACGACCGACCCCGACAGACAGACCTCAGCCCACCGGCAGGGCCCCCGCCAGCACGCTGAGCCGCGGGGCGATCGCCTCGAGCGGCAGCACCTCGTGGGCCAGCCCTGCGCCGGCGACGGCACCCGGCATGCCCCAGACGACCGAGGTGGCCTGGTCCTGCACGACGACCCGGCCGCCCTTGTCGACCACGACCCGGGCCCCCTCGAGACCGTCGGACCCCATGCCGGTCAGGACGAGGCAGAGCACGCCGGGACCGTAGAGCTCGGCGGCCGAGCGCAGCAGCGGGTCGGCGGCGGGGCGGCAGAAGTTCTCCCGCGGACCCTGGTCGAGGGCGGCCCGGACGACGCCGGCCGACCGGGAGACCCGGAGGTGGAAGTCGCCCGGTGCCACGAGGACCTCCCCGCGGCGTACGACGTCGCCGTCGGCGGCCTCTCGCACCGACAGCGGGGAGACCCGGTCGAGGCGGTCGGCGAACTGGGCGGTGAAGACGGGCGGCATGTGCTGGGTGACGAGCACGGGCAGGGCGAAGGTGGCCGGCAGCCCGGCCAGCACCTTCGACAGCGCGTCCGGTCCGCCGGTGGAGCAGGCGATGACGAGGACCTCGGGCTGGGTGCGCACGGGGGGCGTGGCCCGCGGCCGGGGCACGGCAGCAGGCGCGCCGGCGGAGATGCGGCGGGCGGCGGTGAGCGCCTTGACGCGGGGCAGCAGCTCGTCGCGGACGATGTCGAGGGCGTCGGCGAAGGAGGTCGCACCCGTGGGCTTCGCGACGTAGTCGCTGGCCCCGTTGGAGAGGGCGTGCAGCGTGGCGCTGGCCCCCTTCTCCGTCAGCGTGCTGAACATGATGACCGGCAGCCGCGGGTGTCGGGCGCTGATCTCCTTCACCGCGCCGAGCCCGTCCAGGCGGGGCATCTCCACGTCGAGGGTGACGACGTCGGGCTTGAGCACGTCGACCTTCTCGATCGCGTCGAGACCGTCGACGGCGGTGCCGACGACCTCGATCTCGGGGTCGGAGGCCAGCACGTTGCTGATCAGTCGACGCAGCACGGCCGAGTCGTCGACCACGAGAGCACGGATCACGTGGCTGACATCGGCATCCCGGGCACGCACGTGAGGCGTCCGCGGCATCGGTGACCGGGTCGGAGCCAGGTCGGGACCTTGGTCCCTCGCCGACAGCCGGCCCGAGAAGCACTCAGGTCCCCCTGGCCCGGGACGATGGGACCGGCGTGATCTCACCCACCAGCTTCGCCTACGTGGCGGACCTGCTGCGACGAGAGACTGCCATGCTCTGCGAACCGGGCAAGGAGTACCTCGTCGAGGCCAGGTTGCTCCCCCTCGCCCGCGCTGCGGGGACACCGGATGTCGACTCGTACGTCGCCCGTCTGTCCACCGACCTCGCCGAGCGCGCCCGCGCCGTGGACGCACTCACCATCAACGAGACGTCGTGGTTCCGCGACCTCGCGCCCTACCAGGCCTTCACCGACGCCATGCTGCCCCCGCTCCTGGAGTCGCGGAAGCACGTCAAGCACCTGGAGATCTGGTCCGCGGCGTGCTCGAGCGGCCAGGAGGCGTACTCGCTGACCATGCTGCTCAAGGAGCACCTCCCCCCGGGCTGGACGGCCCGCATCCACGCCACCGACGTGTCCACGACGATGCTGGAGCGGGTCAAGGCCGGGAGGTACTCCCAGGTGGAGATGAACCGCGGCATGCCGGCCCAGCGCCTGGTCACCTGGTTCACCCGCGTCGGCAACGAGTGGGAGGTCTCCCCCGAGCTGCGCTCGATGGTGACCACCCAGCACCTCAACCTCGCGGCGCCGTTCCCACCGATGCCGGTCTTCGACATCGTCTTCCTGCGCAACGTGCTCATCTACTTCGACATGGACACCAAGCGCGACATCCTGCGCCGCGTCAGCACGCGCATCTCGCCGGACGGCTTCCTGCTGCTCGGCTCCTCGGAGACCACCCTCGACCTCGACGACGCCTGGACCCGCGAGGCCGCGGGTCGGGTCTGGATGCACCGGCCCCGCACGGCCGCACGCCCGACCCTGGCGACCCGGCCCCCGGCGGCACCCGCTGCCGCGACCACGGTGGCGCCCCCTGCCTTCACCGCCCTCAGTCAGACAGGAGCCTGACGTGCACGCCCTCATCATCGACGACTCCAGGACGATGCGGAGCATCCTGCGCCGCATCGTCACCGAGCTCGGGTTCGAGACCACCGAGGCCGGCAACGGCCAGGAGGCGCTGGACCACCTGGAGTCCGGGCTCACCCCGGACATCTGCCTCATCGACTGGAACATGCCCCTCATGGACGGCTACACCTTCGTCACCCGCGTGCGGGCCGACGAGCGGTGGCGCAACGTGACCCTGATGATGGTCACCACCGAGAGCGAGCACGGCCAGATCGTGCGGGCACTGGCAGCAGGAGCCCACGAGTACGTCATCAAGCCGTTCACGCCCGACGCCATCATCGAGAAGATGGAGCTCCTCGGGCTCGTCGCCCAGGAGGTCCCCGCATGACCGTCACCATGGAGCCGTCCCTCGGGGACGTGCACGCCGTCGTCGAGGAGGTGTGGTCGAGCTTCCTCGGGGCCGAGGAGCCGATCCTGCCGCTGCCCACGCCGATGCCGCCGGGAGGCTGGTCGGCCGCCATCACCGTGAGTGGTGGCTGGGACGCCCAGGTCACCGTGCAGCTGACCGACCCCGGCGCCGTGCACGTCACCTCCACGATGCTGATGTGCGGTGAGGACGACTGCACCGACGAGGACCTGCGCGACGCCCTGGGCGAGCTGGTCAACATGGTCGGCGGCAACATCAAGAGCCTCATGGCCGGCGCCGCCGTCCTGTCGCTGCCGCTGGTCGGGCACGGCGACATCTCCCCCGGCTCGCACCTGGTCGAGGTCTGCCGCCTCGACCTCACCTGGCGCGGGGAGCCGGTCGTCGTGACCGTCCACACGCCTCCTCCCCCCGCCGTCGCCTGACGTCCGGTCACCGTTCCCCCGACCCGCCCGCCCTGAGCTAGGAGCACCCCGATGAAGATCCTCGTCGTCGACGACAGCCGCGTGATGCGCCAGATCGTGATCCGCACCCTGCGCCAGTCCGGCCACGCCGGCCACGACATCGTCGAGGCCGAGAACGGTCGCGAGGGCCTGGAGGCCGTCCAGCGCGAGGCCCCGGACCTGGTCCTCTCGGACTGGAACATGCCGGAGATGAGCGGCATCGACTTCCTCACCACGCTGCGCGCCTCGGGCGGGACGGTGCCGTTCGGCTTCGTCACCTCCGAGGGCTCCGCGGCCATGCGCGCCCAGGCCGAGGCGGCAGGGGCGGCCTTCCTCATCGCCAAGCCCTTCACCCCCGAGGCCTTCGACGAGGCCCTCGGCACGGTCCTCGGGGCGAGCACGTGAGCCAGCCCGTCATGAAGGCTCCCGACCAGGCACAGCCGGTGCACCTGCCGGCGCCCAAGGAGATCCGCGACCTGCTCGGCGACCTCCTGGACCGCGACGTCACGCTCAAGCCCGGGCCGCCGTTCGCGGTGAACGCCCACTACCCGGCGAGCATCGCGCAGTTCGTCGACGACACCCTCGTGGTGCGCGCGGTGGTCGCCTTCGACCTCCCGCTGTCGGCGCACGCGGGGGCCGCCCTCGCACTGGTGCCCTCCAGCGGCGCCGAGCAGGCCATCGAGGACGGCGCCCTGCCCGAGACGATGGCCGAGGGCCTCGCCGAGGTCTTCAACGTCTTCTCGGCCGTCTTCAACGTCGAGGGCGCCGCCCACCTGCGGCTCTACTCCGCGCAGACCGCCGGCCAGGAGCTCCCGGTCGACGCGCGCATCCGCACCCAGATCCTCGGCCGCAGGGCCGACTTCCACGTGGACGTCGCGGGCTACGGCTCCGGTCGGGTGGCCGTGGTCCTCACCTGAGCGACCCCGCCACTGGGGATCGCTCCCGAGGGACCCCTGCGACACCACACGCGAGACCCCCCGGCCCCTCCGGTCCGGGGGGTCCCGCACGTCCGGCCCCGCGACGCACGCCGTCGCCCGCACGAGGCGGAGCTCGTCCGTCCGGTGTGGCGACGTAGTCCACCCGGGGGGTATCGGGACCAGTGGTCCACACATCTCGGAGTTCCGCTCAGGTGCTCGGCGGACGAGCCGATCAGCCACCTCGAGCACGGAACGCTCACCCCTTCCGCCGACGGACCGGCAGCCACCTCGCACCAGCGTGAGGAGTAGTCGTGTCCGTCCCGTCGTACGCGGTCTCCGACTCCGTGTCGGCCATCCTGGGCTTCGCCCTGGACGGGCTGTCGCAGCGTCAGAACACCATCGCCGACAACCTGGCCAACATCGACACCCCCGGCTTCCGCGCGACGGCTGTCGACTTCGAGTCCGTGCTCCGTTCCGCCATCGGCGGCCCCGGTGGGGCCCCCGGCGCGGAGGGCGCCATGGCACGCCGCCTCGGCGGCGCCGCGCCGATGGAGCTGGACGCCAACACCCCGGTCGGTGAGAACGGCAACAACGTCGACCTCCGCAAGGAGACCCTCGCCGCGATGCAGTCGCAGTTCATGTACCAGATGGTCGCCCGGGCGGTGACCGACCGGTTCGCCCTGGTCAAGACCGTCGCCGGGGCCGTGTGATGGGCGCCTTCGACTCCCTGCGCATCGCCGGCTCCGGCCTGGGCATGCACCAGACCTGGCTGGACGCGCTGGCGCACAACATCGCCAACGTCGGCACCGTGCGGGGCACCGACCAGGACGCCTTCCAGGCTCAGCTCGTGGTCGCGGAGTCCCGCGACGACGGTGGGGTGCGGGTGCGCGAGATCGCGCTGAGCGACGCCGAGGGCCGCCTGACCTACCAGCCGGACCACCCGTTGGCCGACGAGGAGGGCTACGTGCGCCTGCCCGACATGGACATGTCGGACCAGATGTCGGAGCTGATCATGGCCCAGCGCGGCTTCCAGGCTTCCGCCCAGGTGACCAAGTTCGCGCAGGACACCTACTCCACCGCGGTCGGGATCGGCCGATGAGCGTCAGCGGCATCGAGGGCATGAGCGGCTTCACGCCGTACGTCCCGCCGACCGTCCCCAGCGCGCCCCCGTCGGCGCCCGAGATCGGCGGCATCGGCGGGGTCGGCGGCACCGGGAGTGCCGGGCGCTCCTCCGGACCCGACTTCGGCGAGCTCGTGCTCGACGGCCTGGACCGCCTCGACGGCGTCCAGAAGACCGCCGACCAGCTCTCCGTGCAGGCCGCCACCGGTGACCTGCAGAACCTCCACGACTACACGATCGCCGCCACCCAGGCCGCGGTCACCACCCAGGTCACCGTCGCGATCCGCAACAAGGCGGTCGAGGCGTTCACCGAGATCATGCGGATGCAGGTCTGATGCGCGACGTCCTCACGCGGTCGATGAACCGCCACCGTTCCACGTTCCAGCAGTTCACAGCCGGCCAGAAGGTCGTCGCGATCATCGGCACCGCCGCGCTGCTGCTGGGTGGCTTCATGGTCTTCCGCTGGGCCTCGGCCCCGACCTACGCCCCGCTCTTCTCCAACCTCGCGCCCGCCGACGCCTCGGCGGTCGTCGAGGAGCTGGAGGCGCAGGGCATCGGCTACGAGTTGGCCGACGGCGGGGGCACGATCATGGTCCCGCGCGACGCCGTGTACAGCACCCGGATCACGCTCTCGGGCGAGGGCCTGCCGACGGCCAGCGAGGGCGGCTACTCCATCCTCGACGACCAGGGCATCTCCACCTCGGAGTTCAAGGAGCAGACCGACTTCAAGCGGGCGATGGAGGGCGAGCTCGCCTCGACCATCAAGGCGATCGACGGCGTCAACGGCGCGGTCGTCCACCTCGCGATCCCGCAGAAGGACGTCTTCACCGACGAGCAGCAGCCGGCCACCGCCTCGGTCCTCGTGCAGACCAACCCGGGCAGCACCCTCGCGCCCGAGCAGGTCCAGGCGGTCGTCCACCTCGTCGCCTCCAGCATCGACGGCCTGGACCCCGACAACGTCACCGTCGCCGACTCCAGCGGCCAGGTGCTCTCCTCCCCCGGCGGCAGCACCTCGGCCGTGGCGACCGAGCGCACCCAGCAGACCGAGGCCTACCAGGACCAGCTCCGGGCCCGGCTCCAGGCGATGCTCGACCGGGTCGTGGGTCCGGGCAACTCCACGGTGCAGGCCACGGTCGAGCTCGACTTCGACAAGGCCGTCACCGAGACCACCGACTACCGCGCCGACGAGGAGATCCCCGCGCTGCAGGAGTCGCTGTCCAGCGAGACCTACTCCGGCGCCGGTGCCGCCGAGGGCGTCGGCGGGGTCGTCGGCGTCGACCAGGGCACCGACACGGGTGCCGGCGCCGCCGGCGACAGCGCCTACAACAACTCCTCCAGCTCGCGCACCAACGGCGTCGACACCGTCGTGGAGACCCGCGAGACCGCCCCGGGCTCGGTGGAGAAGGTCAACGTCGGCGTCGTCCTGGACACCAACACCACGCAGGGGGTCTCGGCCACCGACGTGCGGACCCTCATCGCCGACGCGATCGGCATCGACGGCCGCCGCGGCGACAGCATCCGCGTGGTCACCATGCCGTTCGACCGCAGCGGCGAGGAGTCCGTGGCCGCCGAGCTCGAGGCCGCCGCGGCCGCCGAGGCGGCCGCCGCCCGGGCCGACCTGATCGAGAAGGGCGCGCTGGTCGGCGCGGTCCTGCTGGTCCTGCTGCTGGCCATGCTCTCGGCCCGCCGCCGCAACAAGAAGCGCGAGCAGGCCACGACGTACGTCGTCGAGCAGCTGCGCCAGGAGAGACAGGCCATCGAGGCGCCGGCCGCCGCCACCCTGGCGCTGGCCGAGGCCGAGCACATCGAGGAGTCCAACGTGCGTGAGGAGCTCAGCGCCCTGATCGAGCGCCAGCCCGACGACGTGGCCGCCCTGCTCCGCGGCTGGCTGGTGGAGCGCTGATGAGCACCCTGACCAAGAGCCCGATCCAGACCCTCGGTGCCCGCAAGGCCGCGATCCTGCTGGTGCAGCTCGGCAAGAACCAGGCCGCCAAGGTCCTGAGCGGCCTCGACGAGCACGAGGTCGAGGCGATCACCGCCGAGATCGCGATGCTGGACTCGGTCAGCGTCGCGGAGTCCGAGGCGGTGGCCCTGGAGTTCCGCGACATGCTCATGGCCCGCGAGCACATGGCCCGCGGCGGCCTCGGCTTCGCCCAGGCCCTGCTGGAGCAGTCCCTCGGCCCCGAGCGCGCCGCCCAGATCATCGAGCGCCTGCACGCCGCCGCGGTGCAGATGCCCTTCCAGTTCCTGCACCAGGCCGACCCCGCCCAGCTGCGCTCCTTCATCGTCGAGGAGCACCCCCAGGTGATCGCGCTGGTCCTGGCGCACATGACCCCGGACAAGGCCTCGCTGCTGCTCTCCGGCCTGCCGGCGGAGCAGCAGGCGCAGGTCGCCCACCGGATCGCGGTCATGGACCGCACGTCCCCCGACATCGTCAAGGCCGTCGAGAGCACCCTGGAGCGCAAGCTCTCCTCGATGCTCCAGCCGCAGGACATGTCGCGCGTCGGCGGCCTGGACCAGATGGTCAACATCATCAACTGCTCCGACCGCTCGACCGAGCGCTCGATCGTCGAGGGCCTCGAGGCGCTCGACCCGGCGCTGGCCGAGGAGGTCAAGAGCCGGATGTTCATGTTCGAGGACATCACCAGCCTCGACGACCGCTCGGTGCAGCAGGTGCTGCGCCAGGTCGAGGTCTCCTCGCTGGCCCTGGCGCTCAAGGGCGTCTCGCAGGCCGTGCGCGAGAAGATCACGCGCAACCTCTCCAGCCGTGCCGCCGAGGGACTCGTGGAGGAGATCGACCTGCTCGGGCCGGTCCGCCTCTCCCAGGTCGAGGAGGCGCAGCAGGCCATCATCCGCACGATCCGCCAGCTCGAGGAGCGCGGCGAGATCATGATCCGGCGGGCGGGGGGCGACGTTGAGTTCGTCGACTGAGAGCGTGCTGGCCGACCTCGACGGGCGCGTGCTCCGCGGGGAGCAGGCGGCGGCCGTCGGGCTGCTGAGCACTCCCGAGCTGCGCACCGGTACCTGGACCCGCTTCGGCGGGGAGCGCGGGCTGGGCGACCCGGTCACCGAGGAGGTCCTCTCGGGGCTCGCCGAGACCACCCGGGCCGCCGCGCGCGCCCAGGGCTACGCCACCGGCTGGGCCGAGGGCCGCCGCGAGGCTGCCACCGAGGCCGCCGCCCAGCGGGCGGAGCTGGAGCAGGCCCACCGCGAGGCCGAGGCCCGTCGCGACGCCGAGCACCGGGCCGCGGTCGAGGGCCTGGCACGGGCCGCCGCCGTCCTGCAGCAGCAGGTCGCGGCCACGACCGCCGAGGTCGAGGAGCACGCGCTCGCGCTGGCCCTCGAGCTCACCGAGACCCTGGTCGGCCACGAGCTGACCACGGCCGCCGACCCGGTCGGCGACGTCGTACGACGGGCCCTGGCCGTCCTGCCGCAGGGCCTGCCCGTGACGGTGCGGCTCGCGCCGTCGGTGGCGGGCGAGCCCGCCACCGCCACCCTGCGCGAGCAGGGCGTCACCGTGGTGGCCGACCCCACGCTCGACCGGCACGACGCGCTGGTCGAGTCCACCGTCGAGGCCGTCGACCTGCGGATCCGTAGCGCCCTCGACCGGGTCCGCGAGGTGCTGTCGTGAGCGCCGTGCCTCTGTCCGGCCTGCCAGGTGCCGGTGCCGGTGCCGGTGCCTCCCGCGCCCAGGCAGCGCTCGCCGCGAACCGCTCGCGCGCCCTGGCCGCCATCCGTCCGCTCGGCCTGGGCCGGATCTCGGAGATGGTCGGTCTGCACCTGCAGGTCACCGGCCTGCGCGCCGCCGTCGGCGACCTGCTGGAGGTCCAGGCGACCCCGCCGGTCCTGGTCGAGGTCGTCGCCTCCAGCACCGAGGGCCTGGTCTGCCTGCCGCTGGGCAGGCTGACCGGCATCCAGGTCGGGGCCTACGTCCGTCACACCGGTGGCCCGCTGAAGATCCGCGTCGGCGAGGCCCTGCGTGGCCGCGTGCTCGACGGCCTCGGTCGCCCGATCGACGGTGGTCCGCACCTCGGTTCACTGGCCGGCATGTCGCTGGTCGACGTCGACGGCAACGCCCCGGACGCCCTGTCCCGCCCGACGATCAGCCGCCAGCTCGGCCTGGGCGTGCGCGCCCTGGACTCCTTGGTCCCCTGCGGCCGCGGCCAGCGCATCGGCATCATGGCCGGCTCGGGCGTCGGCAAGTCCAGCCTGCTGTCGATGATCGCCCGCGGCACCGACGCCGAGGTCTCGGTGATCGCCCTGGTCGGCGAGCGTGGTCGCGAGGTCCGCGAGTTCATCGAGAACGACCTCGGCCCCGAGGGCCTGGCCCGCTCGGTCGTCGTGGTCGCCACCTCCGACGCCCCGCCCGTGGAGCGGGTCCGCTCGGCCTTCGTCGCCACCCGGATCGCGGAGTCCTTCCGCGACGCCGGTCGCGACGTGGTGCTGATGATGGACAGCCTGACCCGCGTCGCGATGGCCCAGCGCGAGATCGGCCTGTCGGCCGGCGAGCCGCCCACGACCCGCGGCTACCCGCCCAGCGTCTTCAACCTGATGCCGCGCCTGCTCGAGCGCGCCGGCACCTCCGCGACCGGTTCGATCACCGGGCTCTACACCGTGCTGGTGGAGGGCGACGACCTCCAGGACCCGATCGGTGACACCGCCCGCTCGATCCTGGACGGCCACGTCGTGCTGACCCGCCGCCTCGCCACCGCCGGCCACTTCCCCTCGATCGACGTCCTGGAGTCCATCTCGCGCGTCACCGGTGCCGTGACCACCCCCGAGCAGCGCGCCGACGCGGTCGCGCTGCGGCGGATGCTGGCCGCGCACCGCGACGTCAAGGAGCTCGTCGAGATCGGCGCCTACGTCTCGGGCACCGACCCCGAGGCCGACCGCGCCATCGCGCGGATGCCGCGCATCGACGCCTTCCTGCGCCAGTCGATGGACGACCAGACCCCCGTCGCCGACACGTGGGCCGACCTGCACGCGCTGGTCGCCGACGGCCCCGCAGCCCTCCCGGGGGCGGGCCGATGAGCCGGCGTACCCACCCCGCCGACCGCGGGCTGGCCGCCGTCGCCCGGGTCCGCGAGGTCCGCGAGCACGACAGCCGGCTCGGCCTGGTCGAGGCGCTGCAGGACCTGCGCGCCCGCGAGGCGCGCGTCGCCGAGCTCGAGACCGCCCTGCGTGAGCACGGGTCGTTCGTGGCCGGGGACCTGCGCGACATGGCGACCTTCGTCGCGCTGCGCGAGTCGCTGACCGCGGTGCGCGAGAGCCTGGTCGCCGAGCGCGCACGGCTCTCGGTCGCGCAGACCGTCGCCATGGACGCCGACGCGCGCTGGCAGGCCGACCGCTCCCGCCTGGGCGCCGTCGAGGGCCTGCTGGAGCGCCGCGCCGCCGAGCGCCGCGTCGAGCGTCGCCGTGCCGAGGACCGCGACCTCGACGAGGTCGCCTCGCAGGGCTGGCTGCGCCGCGCGCAGGCCCAGCAGGCACACGGCCACGCCACGCACGGGGGTGCCGCATGAGCATCGCCTCCGTCGAGGCCCGGATCGCGCAGATCCAGGGGCAGCTCCAGCAACTCGCGCCCACGTCGATGAACGGTGCGCAGTTCGCACAGATGATGACGGGTGCGACCGCGGCGTACTCCCCCACCGGCGCGCCCGCCACGAGCTCGACCACCACCGCCGACGCGGTGATCGCGGAGGCGAAGAAGTACGTCGGCATGCCCTACGTCTGGGGCGGCAGCTCACCCGCGGACGGTGGCATGGACTGCTCAGGTCTACTCCAGTACGTCTACGGCAAGTACGGCGTCGACCTGCCCAGGGTCTCCGCCGACCAGGCCCGCGCCGGGGTCGAGGTGGGCTCCTTGGCCGAGGCCCGCCCCGGAGACCTCGTCGCGTGGGACAATTCCTCGCGCAACGTGGGCGCTGACCACATCGCGATGTACCTCGGGGACGGGATGATCCTCGATGCCCCTCGCACCGGGCTCGACATCCGGATCATCAGCATCGAGGACGCAGGACTGGGCACTCCCGACTACATCCGTCGCGTGCTGCCCGACTCGCCGGTCACCTCGAGCGCGCCCGTCGCAGCGCCGTCCTCGACCTCGAGCGTCGCCGGCGTCCCGTACGCCGACCTCTTCAACGCCGCCGGCAGGCAGTACGGCGTCGACCCGGTGCTCCTGGCCGCCATGGCCCGCACCGAGTCCAACTTCGACCCCGCGGCCGTCAGCCCCGCCGGCGCGCAGGGCCTCATGCAGCTGATGCCCGGGACGGCCAAGGGCCTCGGCGTGACCGATCCCTTCGACCCGACGCAGTCGGTCGACGGCGCCGCGCGACTCATGCGCGACCTGCTCGACCGCTTCGGCCGGATCGACCACGCGCTGGCCGGCTACAACGCCGGTCCCGGCGCGGTCCTGCGCTACGACGGCATCCCGCCGTACGCCGAGACCCAGGGCTACGTGTCCAAGATCCTCGCCCTGGTCCAGGGGGCCTGATGACCATCGCACCGCTCCCGACCTCTGTTGCGACCACTTCGTCCGCCGGCCCCTCCGGCTCCGGCTCGTCCGGTGCCGGCGCGGGCTCCACGGGCTCCACGGGCTCCAGCGCCGACGTCTTCGCGACCCTCGTGGAGGCCGTGCTGGGCGCCACGACGGGTCTCGCCGGCGACACCGCCCTCGAGGCCGCCGATCCCGTCGGCCCCGCGACGGGCGACGGCCTCGGGACCCCTTTCCCCCCTGCGGCCGCCGCCAGCCCAGGCACCGCGCACGTCGCCGCAGCCATGGCCGTCAGCGGGCTCTCCGTCGCCGCGGACGACGTGCTGCCGGGCACCACTGATGCCCTGGCCGCCGCGGCGGACGAGGGGCTCGCCGGCACCGAGCCGGGCACTGCAGTGGGCGCCGAGCCGGGTGCCGACGCGAGCACCGCCGCGGACGCCGCCGCGCTGGCCGGGGCGGTCGCCACCGCCGTACCCCTGCCGGTCGCCGCGCCGGCCCTGGCCGCGGCCCTGGGGCTGTCCCCGCTCACCACCCCCGCGGCGAACTCCGCGGTGAGCGGTGACTCCTCGACCGATCCGGCACCCGCACCGGTTGACCACGCACCGCTTCCCACCACCCCCGCCGCGGGCGGTGCGCCCTCGACCGGACCCGCCCCGGCACCGGTCGACCAGGCACCACTCCCCACAGCCCCCACCGTGAGCGGTGCGCCCTCGACCGAACCCGCCCCGGCACCGGTCGACCACGCACAGCTCACCCCGGCCGCGCCGCGACCCACCGACGAGCCCGCCCCGGGACGTCATGCGGACGGGACGGCCGCCGAGGCAGGACGGATGACGTCCGAGGGCACCCAGGGCACCGGCCGCGGCACCGACACCGCCGCGCGCGCCGCCGACGCTCCCGGCCCGACCCTGGTCCAGGGCACCCAGGCCACCCCGGTCATCGACGCCGCCCAGGCGACCCGCGCGACCGAGGCCCAGCCCACGACCCAGGTGACCCGCAGCGCGGCCGCCCAGGTCGTGCCCGAGCTGACCCGGCTCGTGCAGGCCGGCCCCGGCACGCACCGCATGGTGCTGCGCCTGGACCCCGAGCACCTCGGCGACGTCCGGATCACCCTGACCGTCCACCCGGGCGGCGTCCGGGTCCGGATGGCGACCGGCAGCGAGGACGCCCGCGTGGCGCTGAGCGACGGCCTGCCCGAGCTCCAGCGCGCGCTCGGTGCCGCCGCCGGCCGACCCGCCGGCGAGACCCAGGTCGCGGTGCTGCACCAGGCCCGCCCCGACCAGGGCACGACGTACGACGGCGGCGCGCCGTCGACGCAGACCGACGCCGGCCAGGCGTCGGACCACCAGACCCCCGGCGACCGGCCCCAGGCCGGCGACCGGGACGCAGGGCGACCCGCACGGACGCAGGTCGACACCACCGCCAGGGACGGCAGCCAGGGCGCGGGGACCCCCCGCCCGGCCGACCCGCTCACGTCGTCCCGCGGCACCGCCGCGCGGCTCGACGTGAGCATGTGAGGAGGACCCGATGACCATCCCAGCCACCGAGGCTGTGACGGCCAGCGGACTGGCGGGCTTCATGCCCGGCAGTGCGGCTGCGGCGACCGACGAGAGCAAGGAGATGTTCCTGCAGCTCATGGTCGCCCAGCTGAGATACCAGGACCCGATGAACCCGGCCGACTCCAGCGAGTTCCTCTCGCAGAACGCCCAGTTCACGGCCCTGGAGAAGATGCAGGACGTCGCCGACCAGACGGCGATGGTGCTCGGGGCCACGATGGCCTTCGGCGCCAGCTCGCTGGTGGGCCGCGACGTCGCCTACACCCTCGACGACGGCACGCAGGGCACCGGAGCGGTGCAGGGCGTGACGTTCGGCGCGACCGGACCGGTGCTCGACGTCGACGGTGTCGACGTCCCGCTCGCCTCGGTCCTCACCGTCACCGGGGGCGGCGCCACCGCCGGCCCCGCCTCCTCCGCCACCCCGTCCACCGGCTCGACGTCGTCGACCGACTCCTGAGAGGCAACCGCCATGCTCCGCTCGCTCTTCGCCGGGATCTCCGGCCTCCGCGCCAACCAGATCATGCTCGACGTCACGGGCAACAACATCGCCAACGCCAACACCACCGGCTACAAGTCCAGCACCACCGTCTTCCAGGACACCCTGAGCCAGATGATGCAGGGCGGCACCGCCGCCAACGCCGAGCGCGGTGGAACCAACCCGATCCAGGTCGGCCTCGGCGTGCAGATCGCCACCACCTCGACCAACTTCGGCCAGGGCTCGGCGCAGATGACCGGTCGCAACACCGACCTGATGCTGCAGGGCGACGGCTTCTTCGTCGTCCAGCGCGGCAACGAGCAGATGTACACCCGGGCCGGCGCGTTCACCTTCGACGAGACCGGGACCCTGGTCACCAACTCCGGCGCCCGGGTGCAGGGCTACAACGTCAACCCCGACGGCACCCCCGACATCGCCGGCGGCCTGGTCGACATCACGATGACCCCGGCCGTCATCTCCCCGCCGCTGGCCGGCGCCACGCTGAACTCGTTCACGTTCGGCTCCGACGGCACCCTGCGCGGCGTCTTCTCCGACGGCGTCCAGCGCGACATGGCCCGCGTGGCCATCGCGGACTTCCCCAACCCGATGGGCCTGGAGAAGATCGGCGAGACCGCCTTCCGCGGCTCGGCCAACTCGGGCCCGGTCGAGCTCGGCGTCCCCGGCGAGGCGGGCAACGGCACGATCATCGGCGGCGCGCTGGAGATGTCCAACGTCGAGCTGGCGGCCGAGTTCACCAACCTGATCCTGGCCCAGCGCGGCTTCCAGGCCAGCTCGCGGGTCATCACGACCTCCGACCAGGTGCTCGAGGAGCTCGTCAACATCAAGCGCTGAGCCCGCCGCGCGACTGCAGACCGAGGCCGTCGGTCCCAACTCCTCAGGTGTCGGGACCGGCGGCCGATCTTCTCCTCCGACGGCCACGGACGGCTGTCGGACCCGCACAAGGATGGTGCATCCCATGATCTCGCTGACCCGACTCTCGGGGTCCGTGTTCGCCCTCAACGCCGACCTCATCGAGCGCATCGACAGCACGCCGGACACGGTGATCACGCTGGTCGACGGCAAGAAGTACGTCGTCGCGGAGCCGCTGCGCGAGGTGATGGCCACGATCCTGCGCCACCGCGCGGAGGTCGTCGCACTCTCCGGGCACATCCACGTCGGTGAGCTGCTGCTCCCGCGTGACCCGCACGACCCCCTGCACGCCCAGCCGGCGCTCGCCTCGCTGCTGGACCTGCAGCAGGCCCGTCCGACGCTCAGCGTCGTCGACGCCGGCTACGCGGCCGCCACGCGCGGCTCCGAGGGGGAGGTGACGCCGCGATGAAGGACATCTCGACCGCGCTGGGCGTGGTGGGTGGCTTCGGCATCGTCGTCACCGCCAACATCCTCGAGGGCGGCAACCCGATGTCGATGCTGCTGCTGCCGCCGATGCTGCTGGTCTTCGGCACCTCGATCCTCGTGACGATCGCGGGCGGGACGCTCCCCGACGCCAAGGCGGCCGTCAAGGCCTTCGGCCGCGCCTTCATGGGCAGCGCGCAGACCTCCGGCGCCGACGCCGTGCCGCAGATCGTCTCCCTGGCCGACCGGGCCCGCCGCGA
The DNA here is from genome assembly GCF_030149505.1 of Nocardioides sp. Lineage (GTDB taxonomy): Bacteria > Actinomycetota > Actinomycetes > Propionibacteriales > Nocardioidaceae > Nocardioides. The sequence continues at coordinate 5,099 of NZ_JASBRN010000003.1, read as the reverse complement.
GGGCCTGCTCGCCCTGGAGGACATGGTCCGCGACATGGACGACCCGTTCCTGGCCAAGGGCGTGACCCTCGCCATCGACGGCACCGACCCCGAGGAGGTCCGCGAGATCCTCGAGTCCGAGGTCGCGGCCAAGAAGCGGGCCGACAAGCAGTCGGCGAAGTTCTACGCCGACGCCGGCGCCTACGCCCCCACCATCGGCATCGTCGGCACCGTCATGGGCCTCGTGCACGTGTTGGAGAACCTCGCTGAGCCGGAGAAGCTGGGCGAACTCATCGCCGCGGCGTTCCTCGCGACGCTGTGGGGCGTGGCCAGCGCCAACATCATCTTCCTCCCGATCTCCGCCCGCCTGAAGCGGCTCTCCGAGCTCGAGGCCGCCCGCATGGAGCTGGTGATCGAGGGGATCGCCGCCATCCAGGCCGGCGCCAACCCGCGCGTCATCCAGCAGAAGCTGACCTCGCTGCTGCCCGCGGAGGACCAGCTGCCCGAGGCGGCGTGACATGAGCGGTCACGGCGGCGGACGCCGCAAGAAGCACGAGGAGCACGAGGAGCACGAGAACCACGAGCGCTGGCTGGTCAGCTACGCCGACATGGTCACGCTGCTGATGGTGCTGTTCGTGGTCATGTTCGCGATGAGCGCGGTCGACGAGCGGAAGTACGCCGAGCTGAAGGACGGCCTGGCAGCCGGCTTCGGCAACAGCGACGCGCTGCTCAGCGGCAACGAGTCGATTTTCGACTACGCCGGCACCGCGCCGGTCAGCGCGATCGCGCCCCAGGTCAACACCGACGACATGACCCCCGAGCAGCAGCAGGCCGTGGCCGACGCCGTCCAGCAGGCCCAGGCGCTGCAGAACCAGCGCTCCTGGGACGAGGCCACCGCCGAGGCCGAGCGGCTCGAGCGGGTGCGCAAGGACCTGCTCGGGGCCCTGGACGCCCGCGGTCTCGCCGGCGACGTCACGACGTCGTACGACCACCGGGGCCTGGTGGTGAGCCTGGTGTCCCGGCACGTGGTCTTCGAGGCCAACCTCGCCAGCCTGAGCGCGCGCGGCCAGCAGGTCGTCGACGCCATCGCGCCGGTGCTGGCCCGGCTCGAGGACGACCTGCAGGTCGACGGGCACACCAACCAGGTGCCGGTGAAGCCGAAGTACTACGACACCGACTGGGACCTCTCCGCCGCCCGCGCCGTCACCGTGCTGCGCCGGCTGGAGGAGCGCCACGGGCTGCCGACCGAGCGCCTGTCGGTGGCCGGCTACGGCTCGACCCGCCCGCTCATCGACCCCGCCGAGCCGGGCTCGCAGGAGGTCAACAAGCGCGTGGACATCGTGGTCCTGACCGGCCTGGCCCCCCAGGACGCGGCCCTCCTCCCGGAGGCCGCGGCCTCCCTGGACGACCTCGAGGGGCTCGCCGCGACCGACGAGCCGGGCAGCGAGGGCGGCCGCGAGGGCCGCGGGCGCGGGGACCGACGCGGCGGGACGCAGGACGGCACCGACAGCGACACCGAGAGCAGCACCGACACCACCGACGAGGAGGGGGCCCAGTCGGCCGCCCTCCGCGACGCCGACCCGGAGGAGAAGCGATGAGCACGACGACGACCGCACCGCCCACACCCGGCGCCGAGGAGGAGCCGGCCAAGGGCGGCAAGAAGAAGCTCGTCATCGTCGCCGCCCTGGTGCTGGTCCTGGGCGGGGCGGGCTACTGGTTCTTCCTCAAGCCCGCCGGCCCCACACCGCCCCCCGAGCCGGGCGAGGTCCTGGTGATGGAGCCGGTCCAGATCAACCTGGAGGGCGGGCGCTACCTGCGGATCGGGATCGCCCTGCAGCTGACCAAGGCCGCCTACGACGCCGACGGCAGCAAGGCCCTCGACGCCGTCATCGACCTCTTCTCCGGCCGGGACATGGCCGAGATCAGCAAGGCCAAGGAGCGCCAGGAGCTCAAGGAGGAGCTGCTGGAGACTTTGGTCGACAAGTACGAGGGAAAGGTGATGGGGGTGTACTTCACCGAGTTCGTCACCCAGTAGCCCGAAGGGCCCGGCCTTCGGCCGGAACGGCCTCGAGCTCGCTTCGCTCGCCGCTCTGCTGTTCCGGTCGACCAGGCTCGCTCCGCTCGCGGTCGACCGGGCTCGCTGCGCGAGCCAGGACCGGCACGAACGGGCACCTGGCCTAGTCACTTCGAACCATTTCCACGCCTGAGCTGCGAGCACGGATGCCGCGACGGCTCAGGACACCTCCCCGGACGCCGATCGGGGAGGGCGTGAGCCTCCCGTCGAGCCTGCCGGCCAGCACCGGACCGACCTCCGGCGCACGCTCCCGCCGCCGCGGCGGTGGGGACGTCGTGCCCTACGACTTCCGCCGACCCATCCAGCTCTCCCGCGAGCACCAGCGGATCCTGCAGCTGGGCTTCGACGGCTTCACGCGCCAGGCGACCACCGTCTTCACCTCGGCGCTGCGCTCGGTGTGCTCGGTCTCCATGCGCACCATCGACCAGCGCTCGTACGCCGAGTACGTCGACTCGCTGGGCCAGCTCACCTACATGACGCTGTTCACGACCGAGCCGATGCCCGGTCGCAGCGTGCTGCACCTGCCGCTGGACGCGGTGATGTCGTGCGTGGACCACATGCTCGGGGGCCCCGGCTCCCCGTCACAGCCGAACCGCCCGCTGACCGAGATCGAGAGCGGCGTCATCGCCGGCCTCGTGGACCGGCTGCTGCGCGAGATGCGCTACTCGCTGGCCGCGATCGTCGCGATGGACCCCGAGGTCACCGGCGTCGAGTACAGCCCGCAGTTCGCGCAGGTGGCCAGCGCCGCCGACGTCATGGTGGTCATCGAGCTGGAGCTGCGCATCGACGACACGTCGTTCCCGATGTCGGTCTGCCTGCCCTTCAACGGCCTGCACCCGCACCTGTCCGCCGCCGCGGCCCCGGCCCCGGTGTCCAACCGCGAGCGGGCGCAGCGCGACGAGGCCGCCCAGGTCCTGCAGCGCTCCTTCACCGAGGTGCCCGTCGAGGTCAGCGTCCGCTTCCGCTCCAGCACCGTGGACCCCGCGGTCCTCTCCGGACTGCGCATCGGCGACGTGCTCCGCCTGGGACACCCGGCGACCGCCCCGCTCGACGTCACCGTCGACGACGAGGCCTTCGCCCACGCCACCGCCGGCTCCCAGGGGCAACGGCTGGCGGCCCTCATCGTGGCCGCCCGCCCCGTCGCCGACGAGACGGCCCCGGTCGCCCCCCTCGCGCCGGCCGCCGCGGCCGCCCCGATGACCTCGGTCCTGGACGCGGTGCTCGCCGGCAACGTGCTGCCGCCGGCGTACGGCGCCGGGGGTGCCCGCGACCCGTTCGCCGGCCAGGGCGCCGACCCGTTCGCAGGCGCGCTCGCCGACCAGACCGCCCACCCCGCCGCACACCTCACGCAGGAGCTCCGATGACCGCCGCCCCGATCGTCCCCGGACCGCACGACGAGGTCGCCCGCACCGCTGCCGAGGCGCTGGCCGCGCTGCTGCCCGCCTCCGAGCAGCTCGAGGCCGGCGCCGCCCAGCCCGGCAGCGAGCACATCACCACCCTCTTCGCCGCCGCCGTGATCGCCGACCTCGGCGGCCCGATCAGCGGCCGCGTGGGCGTGCTGGTCGCCGAGGAGCTCACCGCGGCGCTCTCCAGCAGCCCGATGGGCCAGCTCGACCTGGCCGCCGCCGTACAGCCCGCGCTCGACGCGGCCGCCGCCGCGCTCGGCGGCACCGCGCAGGCCGGCCGCTCGGTCTCCCTCGACGACGTCGTGACGGACATGGCGGGCGACTTCACCGCCGTCCCGCTCATGGGCAGCACCATCCTGGCCGCCGTGCTGGTGCCCGACACCACGCTCGAGGTCGCCGCCGCTGCCCCTGGCGCCGCCCAGGCCGCCGCGGCGGCACCGGCTGCTCCCGTGGGCGTCCCCGCGATGCCGGCGACCGCCGAGGCGGCCGCCCCCGCCGCGAGCACCGCGATGCCGGCCGGGGTCGAGCAGCACTCACTGCCCCCGGTGCCGGGTCCGCCGGTCGAGGGCAACGTCCGCTCGATCGCCACCGGTCGCCGCGGGATCGAGATGCTCCACGGCGTCGAGATGGAGGTGACCGTCGAGCTGGGCCGCACCCGGATGGCGGTGCGCGACCTGCTCGCGCTGACCCCCGGAGCCGTGCTGGCCCTCGACCGCGCCGCCGGCAGCCCGGCCGACCTGCTGGTCAACGGCCGGCTGATCGCGCGCGGCGAGGTGGTCGTCGTCGACGAGGACTTCGGTCTGCGGATCACCGAGATCCTCGACCAGAGCGCCGCGGTCTGAGCCGCGGGAGGGGGAGAACACCATGGGAGAGCTGCTCGTCCGGATGGTCGTGTCGCTGGCGGTCGTCGTCGGCCTGCTGATCCTGCTCAGCCGGGTCGCCGCACGCCGGTTCCAGGGCCGGTCCGGCTCCACGATCGAGGTCCTGCACCGCCAGGCCCTCGGCAAGGCCGCCTCGGTCTCGATCGTCTCGGTGGCCGGCCGGGTCCTGGTGCTCGGCACCACCGAGCAGCAGGTCAACGTGCTGACCGAGCTCGACCCCGACGCCCTCGAGCTGGCCGCCCTCGCCGCCGGTGAGGGGACCGACGAGGACGCCGACGAGGCCTGGGACCAGGAGTGGGACGAGGAGGTCGAGCAGCTCGACACCGCCACGCTCCCCTCCCCTTTCCAGGCCGACACCCGCCGCGGCTGGGCGACCGAGCAGGTCCCCTCGCTGGAGGCCCTGCTCGCCGAGCCCGACCTGGTGACCCTCGAGGAGCTCCTCGGTCGTCCCGCCCCGACCCACGCGGCCCCGGTGGGCGCCGCCTACGCCGCGGCCCCCGCTGCCCCCACCGTCGTCCCCGCCGTGGCCCCGGTCAGCGCAGCCGCCGTCGCGGCGCTCGACGAGGAGGACCCGATCCTCCCCGAGGACCCGTCGTACGCCGCGTTCGCCTCGCAGCTGCGCGCGCAGCTCGCCAGCGGGCAGCTCGCCGACCCCGAGCCCGTCGTGGGCAGCGGCCGGCACGCGGCCCCGGCGCCGGCGCTCGAGCTGCCGCCGACCGTCTCCGGCGGCGCCCGGGCGGCCCGCCCGCTCGCCCCAGC
>NZ_JASBRN010000022.1 GCF_030149505.1 Nocardioides sp. | reverse complement strand
GCGCCGCCCACAACGCGCCCGCGGCCGCCACCCGGCGCTCGCGGGGGGCCCCCCCCCACCCCGGCCCGGCGGGGGGGGGGCCCCCCCGCCTCGCCCGGGGCCCCCACGCCCACCGCATCCACGTACTCGACGCGGGCCGGGTCGTGGAGTCCGGCACCCACGACGAGCTCGTCGCCCTGGACGGCCCCTACGCCGCGCTGTGGCGGGTGCAGACCGGTGACGCCGAGGACCGGGACCTCACGGCCTGACCGGGCGTGCGCGGCTCAGAAGTCCTCGTCGAACCCGACCGAGCCGCTGACCCCGACCTGGTACGCCGAGACCTTGCGCTCGAAGAAGTTCGAGAGCTCCTGGACGTCCTGCAGCTCCATGAACGCCAGCGGGTTGGCCGACCCGTAGATCACGGGCAGCCCCAGCCGCTCCATCCGGCGGTCGGCGACGTACTCCAGGTAGGTGCGCATGTCGGCGGTCGAGAGCCCGGCGACCCCGCCACCGAGCAGGTCCTCGGCGAACTGTGCCTCGGCGTCGACCCCGTCGACGAGCATCTGGCGCACCTGCGCGGCCAGCTCGTCGTCGAAGAGGTCCGGCTCCTCCTCCCGCACGGTGTCGACCACGTCGAAGGCGAACGCCATGTGCATCGACTCGTCGCGGAAGACCCAGTTGGTGCCCGAGGCCAGCCCGTTGAGCAGACCGCGGCTGCGCAGGAAGTAGACGTAGGCGAACGCCCCGTAGAAGAACAGCCCCTCGATCACCGCCGCGAAGCAGATGAGGTTGAGCAGGAAGGCCCGCCGGTCATCGCGGGTGGCCAGCTCGTTCAGCTCGAAGACCGAGTCGATCCAGCGGAAGCAGAAGTCGGCCTTGGCCTTGATCGAGGGGATGTTGTCGACCGCCGCGAAGGCCTCGTGCCGCTCGGCCTCGTCGGGGACGTAGGTGTCGAGCAGGGTCAGGTAGAACTGCACGTGCACGGCCTCCTCGAAGAGCTGGCGCGAGAGGTAGAGCCGCCCCTCGGGGGAGTTCACGTGCTGGTAGAGGTTGAGCACCAGGTTGTTGGCCACGATCGTGTCGCCCGTGGCGAAGAAGGCCACGAGGCGGGAGACCAGGTGCCGCTCGGCCTCGGTCAGCCGCTGCAGGTCCTTGAGGTCGGAGTGCAGGTCGACCTCCTCGACGGTCCAGGTGTTCTTGATGGCGTCGCGGTAGCGGTCGTAGAAGTGCGGGTAGCGCATCGGCCGCAGCGTGAGGTTCATGCCGGGGTCGAGCAGCATCCGCTGCCCGGCGGTCGTGTCGGTGGTGTGGTCGGTCGTGGTGGTCACTGGCAGGCCTCGCAGGTCTCGGGGTTCTCCAGCGAGCAGGCGATCGCGTCGGCGTCGGGCTCGCTGGTCTGGGTCGTGGTCTGGGTCGGTGTGCCGGGTAGCGACGACACGGTCGTCTGCTGGATCCGCGTCGCGGGTCGCGACCGCAGGTAGTAGGTCGTCTTCAGGCCCTGCTTCCACGCGTGGAGGTACATCGAGGAGAGCTTCCCGATCGAGGGCCCGGCGATGAACAGGTTGAGCGACTGGCTCTGGTCGATGAACGCCTGCCGCGCGGCCGCCATGTCGATCAGCGCGCGCTGCGGCAGCTCCCACGCCGTGCGGTAGACCGCACGGACCTCGGCGGGGATCTGCTCGATGCCCTGGATCGATCCCTCGGCGCGCTTGATTGCCTCACGGACCTCGGCGTTCCACAGCCCGCGTGACTTGAGCTCGCGCACGAGCGCGGTGTTCACCTGGAGGAACTCACCCGACAGCGTCTCGCGCTTGAACAGGTTGGAGACCTGCGGCTCGATGCACTCGTAGCACCCGGCGATCGAGGCGATGGTCGCGGTCGGGGCGATCGCGACCAGCAGGCTGTTGCGCAGGCCGTGCTCCGCGATGTCGGCGCGCACCCGCGCCCACCGCTCGACCTGGGTCACGGGGACGTCCCAGTGGTCGGGCTGGAGCACCCCGCGCGCGGCCCGCGTGCCGTCGTACGCCGGGTGCGGGCCGTGCTCGCGCGCCAGCGCGCAGCTGACCTCGAGCGCGGTGAGGTAGACCTCCTCGCTGATCCGGGTCGACAGCTCGAGGGCCTGGGGGGAGTCGAAGGGCAGGCCGAGGGCGAAGAAGACGTCCTGGAGGCCCATCAGCCCGAGCCCGACGGGGCGCCAGCGCGGGTTGGACCGCGCGGACTCCTCGCTCGGGTAGTAGTTGATGTCGATAACGCGGTCCAGGAACGGCACGGCCGTCCGGACCGTCTCGCGCAGCCGCTCCCAGTCCAGGTCGGGACCGGTGAGGGTCTCGACGAGGTGCTTGGCGAGGTTGACCGAGCCGAGGTTGCACACGGCCGTCTCGGTGTCGGAGGAGACCTCGATGATCTCGGTGCACAGGTTGGACAGGTGCACGACCGGTCCGCCCGGCTCGTCGGTGGTCTGGTTGCAGGTGCGGTTGCTGGCGTCCTTGAAGGTCATCCAGCCGTTGCCGGTCTGGGCAAGCGTGCGCATCATCCGGCCGTAGAGCTCGCGGGCGGGGACCTGGCGGACGTAGCGGCCCTCCTCCTCGACCCGGCGGTAAGCCCGGTCGAAGGCCTCGCCCCACAGGTCGACCAGCTCGGGGGCCTCGTCGGGGTCGACCAGCGACCACGGCTGGTCGGCCTCGACCCGGCGCATGAACTCGTCGGGCACCCAGTGTGCGAGGTTGAGGTTGTGGGTGCGCCGCGCGTCCTCCCCGGTGTTGTCGCGCAGCTCGAGGAACTCCTCGACGTCGGGGTGCCACGGCTCGAGGTAGACGCAGGCCGCTCCCTTGCGCCGCCCGCCCTGGTTGACCGCCGCGACCGAGGCGTCGAGCGTGCGCAGGAACGGCACGATCCCGTTGGACTGGCCGTTGGTGCCGCGGATCAGCGCGCCGCGCGACCGGACGCGGGAGAACGAGATGCCGATGCCGCCGGCGAACTTCGAGAGCCGGGCGACCTGCTGGTACCGGTCGTAGATCGAGTCGAGCTCGTCGCGCGGGGAGTCGACGAGGTAGCAGGAGGACATCTGCGTGTGCCGGGTGCCGGAGTTGAACAGCGTCGGGCTGCTCGGCAGGTAGGCCAGGCTCGACATCAGCCGGTAGAGCCCGATCGCCTCCGCCGGCGTACGGGACAGGCCGCAGGCGACCCGCAGCAGGAAGTACTGCGGGGTCTCCATGACCAGCCGCTGCCGCGGGTGCCGCAGCAGGTAGCGGTCGTAGACCGTGCGCAGGCCGAAGTACTCGAAGCGGTGGTCGGCCCCCGCGGCGAGCTCGGCGTCGACGGCCACGTCGAGCTTGCGGGCGTTGTCCTTGACGAAGGCCGCGGTCTCGTCGCCGATCAATCCCTCGGCGTGGCCGGCCGCGACCGACTGGCTGAAGGAGGCGATGCCCTGGCCGCGGACCTCCTTGTCGACGTACCCGGCCAGCAGCCGCGCCGCGAGCCGGGAGTACGCCGGCTCCTCGCCGATCATCTCCGCCGCGGTCTGGATGCTGAGCCGGTCGAGCTCGGCCGTGGTCGCGCCGTCGTAGAGCCCGCTGATCGTGCGGGTCGCGACCCGCATCGGGTCCACGTCGTCGAGGTCGTGGGCGACCCGGTCGACGGCGCGGACGATCTTGTTCACGTCGACCGGTTCGGTGTCGCCGTTGCGCTTGCGCACCGTCATCGTGGTGCGGCTGGGACTCGCTGTGACCGTCATGTCTCTCTCCTCGCGAGATCGGTCCTGGACGGTCCGGGTCGCGGAGGAGGGGACGGTGGCACGGGCACGCCGCGGCGCACATGGGTGACCTGCCGTCGGCCCTCCCTCGGGGCCTCGGACCACCGCACCCGACGGGTGCGGTGCGCTGGCAGGTCTTCGGACTCGCGGGCACCTCCTCGGGCATGCGTGGGCATGGCCGTCGGAGACCTACTGGCCGTCGCTTCCCAGGTCGGCGTCGAGCCGGTTCCCAGTGCTTCGTGACGGCGGTCGTTCCCACTCACCGCTGCGGGGCAGTCCCGGACTCACACCGGGTTCCCTCTTGCCTCGACGGCCCTGGGTTGGGTCGGCGAACCAGCTGCTCGAGCACCATATCTGGTGAATGACACAGATGTAACCCCTACATCTGGTGCGCTAGGGTCCGGTGCTCGTGGAGGAGGCGTCCGACTGGTCGGCAGGCCAGATGTGCCTCACGGCCCCCGTCCCGGTCCTGGAGGAGTGGGTGGTGGCGCGCACCGCGCACTACGACCGCAGCTTCCTGTCCACCGACCCGACGTTCGCCCACGCGCACCTCACGGTCCTCGCTCCGTGGGTGCCCGAGCCTGGCGTCGCGGACCTCGCGCGGGTCGGTGAGGTGCTGGCCGCGGTGCCTGCCTTCGAGGTCGAGCTGACCCGGGTCGCGACCTTCCCCGACGGCCTGGTCCACGCGGTGTCGGAGCCCGACCACGGCCTGCGGTCGCTGACGCGACGGCTGGCGGCGGCCTTCCCCGACCACCCGCCGTACGGCGGTCGGTACGACGCCACCGGAGGCCCCGTCCCGCACGTGACCCTCGACCGGCTCGGACCCGACGTCACCGAGGAGTGGGTGCGCGCCGAGGTCGGCCACCTGCTGCCCGCGCGGCTGGTCGTGGACCGGGTCGACCTGCAGTGGTGGGGCAACGACACGTGCCGACGGCTGCACTCGTGGAGACTGGGCGCATGAGCGTGGTGGGCCCGTGAGGACGCTGGTCACCGGGGGAGTGCGCTGCGGCAAGTCCCGGCACGCCGAGGCGCTGCTGGCCGCGGCCGCCGGCGACGGCCCCGCGGTGTACGTCGCCGCCGGACCGGTCCCCACCACGGACGACGACCCGGACTGGGTGGCCCGCGTCGCCGCGCACCGCGCCCGTCGGCCCGCCGGCTGGTCCACGCACGAGTCGGGCGACCTGGTGGCAGCCATCGCGCTGGGCCGACCGGTCCTCGTCGACTGCCTCGGGACCTGGCTCACCGGCCTGCTCGACCACGCTGTCGACGGTGCCGGCGACGGCCTCAGCGCCTGGGAGTGGCCGGTCGAGCGGCTGGAGTCCCTCGTCGCCGCCGAGCTGGACCGGCTCCTCCCGGCCCTCACCGCCGCAGCCGCCGACGTGGTGCTCGTGACCAACGAGGTCGGCTGGGGCGTCGTCCCCTCCCACCGCTCGGGCCGGGCCTTCCGCGACCTGCTCGGCACGGTCAACCAGCGGGTCGCCACCGCCTGCGACGAGGTCCACCTCGTCGTGGCGGGCCGGGTGCTGGTGCTCTGAGGGTCGACCCGCACCGGTGGTTGAGCCTGAGGAGCGTCAGCGACGAGCCACCGCTGGTTGAGCCCGAGGAGCGTCAGCGACGACGTGTCGAAACCCCATATGCCGACGCGCCCTGCTGTACCCCTTTGTTGCTCCCCGGGTCGCCGTTGGTGGGTCGTGGCGCGTTCGCGCGGCAGCAGGTCCTCATTGACGGAGAACCGTGGTCGCCGTGGGTGCCAGCTGGGCTTCTTGGTTGCGCTTGCCTCGACGGTCGCCCTGCGCTGGGGTGCTCGCTTCGGTCGGGCTTCGAACGGTCGGCATGGTTGCTGCAGAAAAGTGGACCTGACCTGGGGAAACACTGTCCCTCGAACGTGTGTTCGACTATACTTTCACCATGTCCACCGCCCCCGTGCTCGACGCGATCCGCGCCGCCAAGCAGCGCGAGGACGACGCCGCACGCGAGCTGCTGATCGGGGTGGGCGAGTGGGCAGACCTCCACACCACGGGTGCGCTGATGCCGGACCTGTACGGCAGCTACAGCCACCCCGACGAGGACGCGTACGACGCTGCGGAGTCGGCGTGGACGGCGCGGTTCGGGATGCCCGGCGCCGACACGATGCTCGACCTCGCCGGCGCCGGTGCCCCCGAGGTCTCCGACTTCGCCGTCACCGAGCTGGCTACCGCCCTCGGCAGGACGAAGGAGTCCGGGCGCCTCCTCGTCGGCGACGTGGTCGAGGCCAAGCACCGCCTGCCCCATGTCTGGGCCCGACTCGTCGCCGGCCAGGTCACTGCGTGGCGGGTCCGCCGCCTCGCCCAGGCCACCCGCGGGCTGTCACCGCAGGCAGCTGCCTTCGTCGATGCGCAGGTCGCCCACGTCGTCCACACAGTCGGCCCCGCCGTCGTCGATCGGCTCGTGCTGGAAGCCACGGCCCGGTTCGACCCCGAATCGACCGAGGTCACCGAGTGCGACACACGCACCAACCTGTTCTTCGACCTCGACCTCGCCTCACCCGCCACCAGCGTCGGCACCGCCTCGGCGGTGTCCGCCTACGGTCTGCTCGACCGCGCCGACGCCGAGGACCTCGAAGCCGCGGTCCGCGCCCTTGCCCACCAGCTGCTCCTCGACGGCTCCACCGACACCCTCGCCGTCCGCCGCGCCAAGGCACTCGGCTACCTCGCCCGCGGCCAAGACACCCTCCCCGACACCGACCCCGAGGGGACTGAGGCCGAAGCGACCGAGGCCGAGGCGACCGAGGCCGAGGCGACCGAGGCCGAGGCGACCGAGGATGGTCGAGCAGCGAGCGCCAGCGAGCGTCGTCGAGACCGCGCAACCAACACGCCGACCGGCCCACGCCGCACGGTGGTCCTGACAGTCCACCTCAGCGACGCAGCCCTCACCGGCGCACCCCAGGTCGACCCCGTCACCGGAACGCTCGGCCTCAACCTCGCCCGCCTCGACAACCACCGCCAGCTCCTCACCGCCGACGCCATCCGCGACTGGTGCGGCACCCCCGGCACCCAGGTCATCGTCAAGCCCGTCATCGACCTCAAGGAGACGGTCGCCGTGTCCTCCTACGAGGTCCCCGACCGCATCGCCGCACGGGTCAAGCTCACCCGCACCACCTGCACCTTCCCCCACTGCAACAGGCCAGCCGAGACCGCCGACCTCGACCACACCGTCGAGTACGTCCTACCCGACCGAGGCGGACCACCCGGCCAGACCAGCACCGAGAACCTCGCCCCGCTCTGTCGGCACGACCACCGCGCCAAGACCCACCCCTCACCAGCAGGGAGACCCTGGGCCGTCCGAGGACTCAGTCCAGGCCACTGGCTCTGGACCAGCCCCCACGGCCAGCGCTACCTCGTCCACCCCGACGGCACCACCCCACTCTGAGCCCCACCGCCTGACCCTGCTTGCAGCCCGACCACCACCCCCGTGGCCGGGCTACCAGCACGCCTGTCACACGGTGGTCGAGCAGGCGAGCGCCAGCGAGCCGTCGTCGAGACCGCCCAACCCCCGCCGGCGCACCGGCATCACCACACGACACCCCAACCGGGCTGGAGGTCCTGTCCGGCGCCAGGTGCCGGAGAAGACCTCCAGTGCGACCCCGCGGTGCTGCCGAACCGCCCCGTTGTTCCAGAAGGGCCGGCCGGCTCGGCGCACACAGCGCCGGGGCCCGCGACCAGCGGCGTGCGACTCGCGACCTCCGCGACCTGCGGTCTGACGAGCCGGCGACCCTGACGGCTCGCACGCCGGCCACCCTGACGGGGCCCGCACCCTGGTCCGGCAACCAGCGGCCTGGCGTCCCGCGTCGTCGCCGCAGTGCCAAGGCGAGCGCGAGTGCGAGGGGAAGGGCTCGGATGTCAGCCGAGCGCGGCGAGAGCGAGGAGCAGGACCGCGAGGGAGAGCTCGACGGTGGCGCCGAGGACGTCGCCGGTGACCCCGCCGAGCCGGCGGGTGCACCGGCGCAGCAGCACGAGCACGACGACCAGGGCCAGGGCGACGGCGAGCACCGCGCGCAGCGGGTCGCCGCCGGCGACGGCGAGCAGGCACGCCAGCAGCGCGAGGCCCGCGACCCACGAGAGGGCAGCGGCCCACACCGGGACCGTGCCCGCGACGGTCGCGCCGAGCCCCTCGGGTCGGGCGGAGGGGACGGGGCGCGCGCAGGCGGTGGCCAGGGCGCAGCGGGAGACGAGCACGGCCGCGGCGGCCAGCAGGGCGCCGGACGCCGCGTCGACGGTCAGCGAGAGCGCCCCGAACCCCACCGCCTGCAGCCCCACGACCAGCACCACCGCGAGCGTGCCAGCAGGGCCGGAGGTGCCGGTGCGCATGACGGCCAGCGAGCGCTCCCGGTCGTACGACGCCGTCAACCCGTCGGCGACGTCGGACAGCCCGTCCCAGTGCAGGACCCGCGTGCCGAGCGCGAGCGCGCCGACGGCCAGCAGCCCGGTCGCCAGCGGCGGCAGCCCGACCTCGCGACCGAGCAGCACCACGAGTGCGACCAAGACGCCCAGCGGCAGCACGGCCAGCGGCGCCAGCAGCATCGCCAGCCCCGCGACCCGGCGGTCGACGGTCCGCGGCGGCGGCACCCGCAGCGTGCTCAGCGTGCCGACCGCGAGCAGGAGGGCGTCGCGGATCAGGGCAGCACCTCGGAGAGCAGCGCGGTGTCGCGCAGCAGCGCTGCGGCCGAGCGCACGAGCGGCACGGCGGCGACGGCGCCGCTGCCCTCGCCCAGGCGCAGCCCGAGGTCGAGCAGCGGCTCGAGGCCGAGCTTCTCCAGCGCCAGGGACTGGGCCGGCTCGGTCGAGCGGTGCCCGGCGGCGTACCAGGCGGCCGCGCCTGGTGCGATCCGCTCCGCCAGCAGCGCGCACGCCACCGACATCAGTCCGTCCAGCAGCACCGGCACCCCGCGCACCGCCGCCTCGACCAGGAAGCCGGTCGACGCAGCCAGGTCGGCCGAGCCGAGCGCGGCGAGGCAGGCGAGCGGGTCGTCGTGCCGGTCGCGGGTACGCCGCAGCGCGGCCTCGACCACGTCGGTCTTGCGCGCCAGGCCGTCGGCGTCCACGCCGGTGCCGCGGCCGACGACCTCGTCGGCGGGCAGTCCGAGCGAGGCGGCGACCAGCGCGGCGGCGACCGTCGTGTTGCCGATGCCGAGGTCGCCGGTGAGCAGCAGTCGACCACCGGCGGCCAGCTCCTCACCCACGAGCGCGCGCCCCAGGTCCAGGGCGGTCGTGCACTCCTCGGTGGTCAGGGCGTCCTCGAGGTGGATCGACCGGCTCCCGCGCCGCACCCGGCGGGCCGTCACCTCGGGGTCCAGGCCCCCGACGTACTCCTCGCTGTCCAGCGGCACGTCCACGGCGACGTCCAGCACCCGCACCGCCACGTCGTGCGCGGCGGCCAGGGCACTCACCCCGGCGCGACCGGCGGCGACGGTGCGCACCATCGCGGGGGTGACCGCGGCCGGGTACGCCGAGACGCCGTGCCCCGCGACGCCGTGGTCGCCGGCCAGGACCACGAGGCGGACCTGGCCCGGGCCGGTCAGGGCAGGCGGGGGGACCTCGCCGGTCGTGGCCGACAGCCACACCCCCAGGTCGCCGAGCCGCCCGAGGGCACCGGCGGGGGTGGCGAGGGCGGAGAGCCGTTCCTGGGCCGTGGCGCGCGCCGCGGCGTCGATGGGGGCGGGTGCGAGTGGGGTAGCGGTCACGGCCGGACCCTACCCAGGGGCGGCCGCTCGCCCGCACGGGTCTCGTGCCCCCTGCCGCGAGCGGGTTGGGTCGAGGACGTGAGACATCCCTTCGCCTTCGCCCCGTCCTACCGCCTGCCCGCCCTGCTCCTCGGCATCACCGAGCGCACCGCCTGGGTGGAGGTGGCCGACGGCGAGCTCCACGTGAGGTACGGCGTGTGGCGGCTGCACACCGCGGTCGACAACGTCGCGGGGGCGACCCGCACCGGTGGCTTCGCGTGGCTGAAGACCGTCGGGCCGCCGCACCTGTCTTTCGCCGACCGCGGCGTCTCCTTCACGCCCAACGGCGACGACGCGCTGTGCGTGCGCTTCCGCACCCCCGTGCCGGGCATCGACCCGACCGGCCTCACGGGGCTGCGTCACCCTGGCGCGACCCTGGGCGTGGCCGACCCCGAGGCGCTGCGGCGCGACCTGGCAGCTGCGGGCGCCTCGGTCTGAGGTTGAGGAGCCCCCTGGGATCGAGAGCCTGTCAGCCCTGGGGCTGGCGCAGCGAGCGCACGGCGACCATGCCGTGGCCCACGGCGGGGGAGGCGAGCAGGATGGCGGCCTGGACGAGCCCGGCAGCGGCCACGGAGGCGCCGTCGACCAGGGCAGGACGGCGGCGGACGACGTGGGTGGGGACGGGCTGGGTGCTCGGCGACATGGGGGTGCTCCTGCGACGTGACGGTCGTGGTGGACGCTCGGACGGTTCCCCAAGTCCTGGAAAGATGAACCATCCGACCGGGTGAGGGGATGCCTTCGCTCCTCCGATCGGTCATTTCTGCTCCGTCCTGAGGGTGGTCGGGGCGCGTTCCGCTTCTCCTGCGCCCCCGCACTGCCTACGGTCGTCGGTGTGGGAGAGACGTCCGGGCAGGTGGCACGCGCGTGGCACCGTCGACGCCGCGACCAGCGGCTCGGCTACTCCGCACTCGGGCTGGGTGCGGGAGGCTTCGTGCTGGTGCTCGCCGGCACCCTGCTGGTGACCGAGGTCGTGCCGAACCTCCTCGACGACGAGCCGGCGCCTGCGCAGCGGGTCGTCCCCGCCTCCGAGCTCCAGCCCGTCCCGGCAGGACCCGACGGTCGGGGCGTGCCGCAGGGCCCGCCCGCAGTGGTGAGCGTCGGCACGGTCGTGCCCGACCCCGCCACGCAGCCCGCCACGCAGCCCGCCACCGGGCAGACGGAGCCCGGGCAGACGGACGCCGACGGGCCCGACAGCGGTGGCCCGGCGCCCCAGCCCCAGCCCCAGCCCGACCCCCAGCCCGACCCGCCGGCGGGCCAGGGCCCGGTGAGCGCCCTGCTCGACCCCGTCGTCCAGGGCGTGACCGGCACCGTCGACGGGGTGTCCGGAGGTGCGACCACCCCGGTGACCGCGCCGGTCACCGGTCTCGTCGACGGCGTCACCGACGTGGTCGATGGCCTCCTCGACCTGCAGTAGCGGGGACCGTCAGCGCTGCACCAGCTCGGCCCGCACGTCGAAGGCCTTGTCGTCGTCGCGCGGCCGGCCCTCACAGGCCCACCGCACGTCGTCGACGCCGCAGCGCGAGCGGGTCGAGGCGTTGGCCACCGTCAGGCTGACCGCGCGCACGGTCGTGGGGGAGAAGCCCACGGTGACGCTGCCGCGCCCGCGCCGGTCCAGGTCGACCTGGCGGCTGCGCCACTCGTCGTCCGCGGTGCGCACGACCAGCCAGGCGGCCGGGGCAGCTCCCCGACTCGGGCCGTCGATGCTCAGCCGCAGCCGCCATCCCGCGCCCAGGGTGGCGTCGGGCTGCGCGAGGTAGGAGGCGGACGTGAGGTGGTCCAGCCGCACCGTGTCGGTGCGCTCGGCGCCGGCGGCCATCCGCCAGGTCGCGCGTAGCCGCGGGGTCGGCCACTCCGCCCCTTCCTCGTAGCTGCGTGCGGGGGTCAGGTTGGCGGCTGCGAAGGCGGCGTACCTGGCCGGGAGGCCCCCCCGCTTCGCCAGCACCCGCTCCAGCGCGACGGTCGAGTGCCGCGGTCCGCGGGCCGCGTCCCACACCGACCGCACGAGGCGGTTGCCGTAGCGCGCGGACAGGTGCTCCCACCAGGTCCAGTTGCCGTAGTGCTCGGAGCCCTGGCGGTTGAAGAGGTCCAGCGGGGTGCCGGGGGCGGCGAGCTGGCTGGCGCGGAGGTACTGCCGGTTGTCGTTCACGCCGTCGGCGAAGCGCTCCTCCATCCACGTCGCGGTGGACTCCATGAACCAGCGGTCCTCGCGCACGTCGTAGCCGAACTGCACGGCGTGGAAGAACTCGTGGGCCGCCGTCACCGCGAGCGTGTCGACGGGGTCGCGGCCGAACTCCTCGCGGGAGAAGTCGTTGTCGAGCACGCAGTAGCCGCCGGCGCGCCGCGGCTCGGCGTTGAGCGCGAACTCCGCCGCGCAGTAGCCGTAGAGGCCCTGGGCGCCGAGGTCCTTGAGGTAAACGTCGAACTTGCCGTTGCCGCCGTTGCGGGAGCGTGCCAGCGGTGCGTCGCTGAGCGGGGCGCGGTAGCCCAGCGAGCGCACCTGGCTGCGCCAGACCTTGTTCATGACCTTCACCGTCGTCGTGGCCCAGGCCGCCGTGGCGCGGTCGTCGGTGGTGCGGACCCGGTGCACGCAGAACCTCCCCTGGCAGGTCCGCACCGACGTCGCGGTGTACCCCTGCTCCAGCGGGTCGGCCCGCCCGTCGGTGGGCCGCGCCAGCAGCGCCTCGGCCTGGCGCCGGTCGGCAGCCCCGAGTCGGGGCAGCGCGACCCGCAGGTCACGCAGGACCAGGGTCAGCTCGCGATCCGCGTGCCCCGTCGACGTACGACGCTGGGCCGGTGCGCCCGGCACCGGCTCGCCCCGCAGCAGGGCCCGGGCCTCGGCGAGCAGGTCGCGCGCGTCGTGCGTGGCGGACGCGGGGGCAGCGGTCACCAGGGGGGCGGTCGGCTCGTCGGCGCCCGCGAGCGCGGGGGAGAGCACCCCGGCGAGCAGCAGCAGAGAGGCGAGCAGGGCGACGGGGTGACGCATGCGGTGACCTTCCGAGGGGGCCGAGGCGGGGGCGGGTGCGCTCAGGTGGCGCTGGAGATCTTCTCGATCAGGGCGGTGGTGGAGATGGCGGGCGTGCGGGGGAGGTAGACGACCTCGCAGACGTCGCGGAACTCGTCGAATCGCCCCTCCCAGTCGTCGCCCATGACCAGGACGTCGGCCGAGAACTTCAGGATGTAGTCGCGCTTGAGCTCCAGGCTCTCCTCGAGGAACACCTCGTCGACCGGCTTGAGCGCGGCGACGATGGCCATCCGCTCGGCCTCGCTGAAGACCGGCTCCCGGTCCTTCTTGCGCAGGTTGAGCTCGTCGGCGGAGACCCCGACGACCAGCCGGTCGCCGAGCTCGGCGGCGCGCTGGATCACCTTGAGGTGCCCGACGTGGAAGACGTCGAAGGTGCCGAAGGTGATGACGGTGCGGGCCATGGGGGCCAGTGTGTCAGGCCCGCGGCCCGGTCCCACTGTCCGTGCGTCATGATCGGCAGCGATGAGCGCCACGAGCACGTCCACGTCCCCGAGCAACGGCCCGAGCAACGGCCCGAGCGCCGGGTCGAGCAGCGCCCCGAGCACCGGCCCCGTGACGCGCGGCGCTCCCGACGCCGACCTGCACCGGGCCCGCGCCCTGCGTCGGATGCGCGCGGTGGCGCTGGGGCTGCTGCTCCTCGCGGCCACCGTCTACGTGGCGACCCACGGCCAGGACGGCTTCTGGGGCTACGTCAACGCCGGCGCGGAGGCCTCGATGGTCGGTGCGATCGCCGACTGGTTCGCCGTGACCGCGCTGTTCCGCCACCCGCTGGGACTGCCGATCCCGCACACCGCGCTCATCCCGCGGCGCAAGGACGATCTGGGTCGCGGGCTGGAGGAGTTCGTGGGGGAGAACTTCCTCTCCGAGCCGGTCGTGCGCGAGCGGGTGCTGGCCGCGGGTCCCGCGGGCCGCGTGGGCGACTGGCTGGTCCAGCCCGAGCACGCCGCCCGGGTCGTGGAGGAGGCCGCGGAGCTGGTCTCGGCGGCGCTGGGGAAGGTGCGCGACGAGCACGTGCGCAGCCTGGTCGAGGATGCCCTGGTGCCGCGCTTCCGCGAGGAGCCGATCTCTCCGCTGCTGGGCAACCTGCTGGCCGAGGCGATGCGCGACGACCTGCACCACGGGCTGGTCGACCTGGTCCTGGAGGAGCTGCACGGTTGGCTGCTCGACAACCCCGACACCGTCACCGAGGTCATCGGCGAGCGGGCCCCGTGGTGGGCGCCGACGAGCATCAACGAGCGGGTCACGGGCCGGATCCACCTCGAGCTGGTGCGCTGGGTCGCCGACATCCGCGACCAGCCGCGCCACCGTGCCCGGCTCGCGCTGGACTCGATGCTGCGCCAGCTGGCCGCGGACCTGCTCCACGACACCGACACCCGCGCCCGCACCGAGGCGCTCAAGGACCGGCTGCTGGACCGTCCGCAGGTGATCGCCACCGGCATCGCCCTGTGGGACGCGCTGCGTCGCGCGCTCGAGGGGTCGCTGGCCGACCCCGACGGCGCCGTGCGGCTGCGGATGCGCACGGAGGTCGAGCGCTTCGCCCGCCGGCTCGTGGAGGAGCCGGAGCTGCGCGAGCGGCTCGACGGGCTGGTCGCCGACGCCGCGGTCTACGCGATCGAGCGCTACGGCGCCGAGCTCACGCAGGTCATCACCCAGACCATCGAGCGCTGGGACGGCAAGGAGGCCGCGCGCCGGATCGAGCTGCACGTCGGCCGCGACCTGCAGTTCATCCGGATCAACGGCACCATCGTCGGCGGGCTCGTGGGGGTGCTGATCCACGCGGTGGCGGAGGTGCTGTGACAGTCACCACGGGAGGTCGTCGTACGCCGACTCGTCGGACACCCGGGCGGCCTGGCCGCTGCCGACCAGCTCGACGACGTCGCCCTTGACGAGCTGGCGCCCGCGCCGGGTCTCGAGCACCCCGTTGACCAGGACCCGCTCGGAGGCGACGACCTCCTTGGCCTCGGAGCCGGACTCGATGAGGTTGGCGAGCTTGAGGAACTGGCCCAGCCGGATCACCTCGTCGCGGATGGCGACGTCGACGGGCTCGACCGGCTTCCCGGCCCCGGTCATGCCGGCGCCCGCTGGAGCATCTCCGGGGTGAGGTCGCCCAGCGTCGAGCACCCGGCGTTGGCCAGGGTGAGGTCGAGCTCGCCGAGCAGGCAGCGCAGCACGTGCTCGACGCCCTCCTGCCCGCCGAGGGCCAGGCCGTAGAGGTAGGGGCGGCCGAGCAGCACCGCGTCGGCGCCCAGCGCGAGCGCCTTCATGACGTCGGGGCCCGAGCGGACGCCGGAGTCGAAGAGCACGGTGAGGTCCTCGCCGACGGCCTCGGCGATGGGCGGCAGGCAGTCCAGGGAGGCGACGGCGCCGTCGACCTGGCGGCCACCGTGGTTGGAGACCACGATCCCCTGCACGCCGGCGTCGACCGCGCGGCGGGCGTCGTCGACGTGCTGGATGCCCTTGAGCACGATCGGGCCGTCCCACCGCTCGCGCAGCCAGGGCAGCTGCTCCCAGGAGAGACCGGGGTTGGCGAAGACGCCGGCGAAGGTGATGCCGGCCGCGGCCGGGTCCTCCTCGGCGGGCTTCTCGAGCATGGCGTTGAAGACCGGGTCGGTCGTGTAGTTGGCGATGCCCTCGTTGGCCAGGAACGGCAGGTAGCCGCGGTCGAGGTCGCGCGGGCGCCAGCCCAGGATCGTGGTGTCCACGGTGAGCACGAGCGTGGTGTAGCCGGCGGCCTTCGCCCGGGCCAGGAAGGACTCGCACAGCTCGTCGTGGGTGGGCCAGTAGAGCTGGTACCACCGCTGGCCGTCGCCGTTCGCCTCGGCGGCCTGCTCGATGGAGTGACCGGCCTGGGTGGAGTGGACGTAGGTGAGGCCCATGGCCGCGGCGGCGCGCGCGGTGGCCAGCTCGCCCTCGGGGTGGGCCAGGGTCTGCACCCCGACCGGGCCGAGCAGCACGGGCGCGGCCATCGGGGTGCCGAGCACGGTGGTGGACAGGTCGCGGGCGGCGTGGTCGCGCAGCATCCGCGGCACGATGCGCCACCGCTCGAAGGCCGCGACGTTGGCGCGCGCCGTGGACCCGCCCCCGGCGCTGGGCACGATGTAGCCCAGCGCCTCGGGGGCGAGCACCTCGGCCGCGTGCGGCTCCAACGACGTCAGGTCGGTGGTCCAGGTCGGGACCTGGCCGGCGAACATCCCGGCCGCGTAGATCGCGACCTGGTGGTCGCCGAAGTGGGTCATGGTCGGGTCAGGAGACCGCGAGCAGGTCGACGACGAAGATCAGCGTCTCGCCGGGCTTGATGACCCCGCCGGCGCCACGGTCGCCGTAGCCCAGGTGCGGGGGGATGACGAGCTGGCGGCGCCCGCCGACCTTCATGCCCTGCACGCCGGTGTCCCAGCCCTGGATGACCTGGCCGATGCCGAGGCGGAAGCGCAGCGGCTCGCCCCGGTTGTACGACGCGTCGAACTCC
This sequence comes from Nocardioides sp., assembly GCF_030149505.1. Taxonomy (GTDB): domain Bacteria; phylum Actinomycetota; class Actinomycetes; order Propionibacteriales; family Nocardioidaceae; genus Nocardioides. The sequence goes on along the minus strand of NZ_JASBRN010000022.1, from coordinate 63,530 downwards.
TCGCCGGTGGAGTGCGCGACGCCGACGTAGTGCACGGAGACGGTCTGGCCGGCGCCGGCCTCCTCGCCCTCGCCGACGGTGATGTCGGTGATTTCGAGGTCGGTGGGCGGGTCGAAGTCGGGGAAGTCGATCTCGGGCTTGTCCATGAGGGGGAGCCTAGACCGCACGGGTATGGTTCCCACCGCCCGCGCTCGCCTCCAGGTGGCGGGGTGCCGGGCGACCAGGACAGGGAGAGCACGTGTCGGAGGAGGACCAGGGCGCCACGGCGCCCGCTGCGCCGGCCCGCCGGCGGCGCATCCCCGTCTGGCAGGAGTCGCTGCTGCTGCTCGGCCTCGCGATCGTGCTGGCCCTGGTGGTGAAGACCTTCCTCGTCCAGGCCTTCTACATCCCCTCGGGGTCGATGGAGCCGGGCCTGGAGATCAACGACCGGATCCTGGTGCAGAAGGTGTCGTACTGGGGCGGCGGAAGCCCCGAGCGCGGCGACGTCGTCGTCTTCGAGGACCCCGGCTCCTGGCTCGGCGCCGGGGACGCGACCACCTCGACGGGGCTGCTGACCGACGTCATGAGCCGGATCGGCCTCTACCCGACCGGCGGGCACCTGGTGAAGCGCGTCATCGGGGTCGCCGGCGACACCATCGAGTGCTGCGACGAGCAGGGCCGGCTCCTGGTCAACGGCGTCCCGCTGGACTCCAGCAGCTTCACCCTCAACGACGGCCGCTGCGACGGGCCGATGGTCTCGACCTGCCGCTGGTCGGCCGGCCCGGTCCCCGAGGGCGAGCTCTTCGTCATGGGCGACCACCGCGACGACTCCGCCGACTCCTCCTTCCACCTGCGCTGCGGCGGCCGCAAGGGCGAGCCGTGCGACGACTCCGAGGCCTACGTGCCGGTCGAGCTGGTCGTCGGCAAGGTCTTCGCCCGGGTCTGGCCGGCGAGCCGCTTCGACCTGCTCAGCCGCCCCGACGCCTTCGAGGCGCTCGAGCAGTAGGAACCTCACACGACGGCGAGCGAGGCCGCCACCGCGGCGACCGCGGCACCGGCGGTCCGCACCCGGTCGGCGACCAGCAGGCGCCGCAGCCGCTCGGGCGTGGGGCCCGCGGTGGCCAGCCGCCCGTGCAGCGGCGCCGCCACGAGGGCGGTCGTCCCGAGGCTGAGCGCGACCCCGGCCGCCGCGGCGACCACGGCCGGGCCCGCCGCGGTGGACAGCGAGGCCGCCGTGCCGAGCAGGAGGGCGGCGTACACCGCCCCGACGGTGGGGGTGATGACCCGGCTGTGCCGCTCGTGGGCCCGGCGCCATCCCTCGGGCGACGTGGCTGCGGCGGCGAGCACGGGGTAGACCAGCGAGGAGACCGTGACCTGGAAACCGAGGTGCGCCCAGGTCGCGGCCAGGAGCACGAGCAGGGAGGTCTCGGCGCTCATCGCAGGCTCACCGCGTCGCCCGCAGCTCGGCCAGCACCGCCCGGGCCGCCCGGTCGCCGCTGACGAGGGCGCCCTGGATGGACGGGGTGTCGCGGTGGTCGCCGCACACGTGGAGCCCGGGTCGCACACGTGTCGGGCGTCGCAGGTCGTGCGGCGGGGTGGCCGAGGGCAGCGCGTGCGGCACCTCGTGCCGGGCCAGCTCCTGCCACCCTGCGGCCGAGGTGCCGAGCAGCTCGGCGGCGTGGCGGCGCACGGTGGCCTCGGGCACGACCCCGCGGTGGTCCAGCACCACCGAGGCCTGCACCAGTGCCCGCCCGTCGGGGGAGTACGACGGTGCCGCCTGCGACACGACCGCGGTGTTGGCCACGGGGCCGGTCGGGCGCGGCCGGGCGTCGACGTGCAGCAGCCCGCCGGTCGCCGGGAGGGAACCCGCCTCGGCGCTCCACCAGTGGGTCACCACGCCACGGTCGGTGCCGGGCGTGCGGTCCAGCAGCGTCGCGGAGGCGAGCTGGTCGGTGGCGACGACGACCGCCCGCGCGCGGACCCGGCCGGCCGCGGTGTGCAGCCCGCCCGGCTCGAGCGCCTCCACGCGGGTGGCGAGGTGCACGGTCAGGTCCTGCGCGAGCTGCGCCGGCAGGGCCTGCATGCCGCCTGCGGGCAGCGAGGGGCTGCCGTCGAGGAAGGAGCGGACGAGCAGCAGCGCGACCCGTTCGTCGGTGGTGCCCTCGCGGTCGAGGACCACGCCGGACAGGAACGCCTCCAGCACCCGGCGCAGGTCGCCGCGGGCGCCCACGTCGTCGAGCGCAGCGCGCAGCGAGCGGGTCGGGCGCGTGGTGCGCAGCCGCTCCGCGAGACCCTCCGAGCGCGGGCGCAGCAGGGGCGTGACCCACCGCAGCAGCGGGGCCACCTCGCGCAGCCGACGGACCCCGGCCAGGGCGCTGGGCGCCAGCAGCCCCGGCGCCCGGCGCGGGTCCCCAAGGCGGACGGTGCCGCGGTCGGTGGCCGCGGCGACGCCGGCCGGGAAGGGCTGCAGCCCCAGCGCCGGGACGTCCACCCAGCGGCGTACGGCCGGGTAGGCGGGGTTGAGCAGCTGGAAGCCCCGGTCGAGCAGGTGCCCGTCGACCTCGTCGGTGCGCACGCGGCCCCCGACCCGGTCCGCGGCCTCGAGCACCTCGACGTGCAGCCCGGCCTCGGCCAGGACCCGGGCGCAGCGCAGCCCGGCGAGCCCCGCACCGACGACCGCGACGTCGACCTCGGCTGCGGGGCCGGGGCCGGCGCTCACGCGCGCCGCGACCGGCGGGCGCCGTCGTCGACGTAGGCGACGACGCGGGAGAACAGGGCGCTGACGGCCGCGAGGTCCGCGGCCACCGGGGCCGGGTCGTCGGCCAGGGCGTACTGCACGGCGGCGACGCCCTCGGCGCCGGCCTCCGCGGCCAGGGCCGCACAGGTGCGCGAGGCGCGGCGCACGGCCAGCGGGTCGATGCTCCACGCGGACTCGAAGATCCGGTCGCGGTCGGCCACACCCTCCTGGCCCGGGAGCTCCCACGCGGTGAGGACGACGGGCAGGTCGAGACTGTCGCACACGACCGCCCACTCGCGGCGCACGGGGGAGGAGTCGGTGAGCAGCACCGGGACCGGCGCCTTCTTGCCCGCCGTCGGACCGAACTTCTCCGGGTGGTCGAGGTCGGCCTCGTCCTCGGGAGCGAAGAAGGCGTACGCCGAGCCGGCGACCCGCGCCAGTTCGTCCCATCGGCGACGGGCGGGGCTGTAGTAGTGCTCGTGCTGGAACAGGCCGAACAGGTGGGCGCGCTCGGCCTTCGCGGCGAACTCGTCCTCGATCGCCCACGACAGGGACAGCAGGGTCTGCTTGGTCAGCCGGTGGGTGGGGATCTCGCGGTGGCGGCGGCGCAGCTCGGCCCAGACGGACTGGGCGCCCGGCTCGCTCTCGCGGCGACGGGCGGCCAGGACGTCGGCGATCGCGGCGTCGAGGCGGGAGCCGGCGTCGCGCCGGTCCAGGACACCACGGATGCTCTCGACGTCGGCCTCGGCGTAGCGGCGGTGGCCGCTGTCGAGGCGCTCGGGGACGGGGAAGCCGTGGCGCTGCTCCCACATCCTCAGGGTGGCAGGGGCGACGCCGGTGCGTTCGGCGAGGTCCCCGATGCTCAGGGTGGGGGTGGACGATGTGTTCACGTCTGTGATGCTATACCTCAACAGCGTGTTGAGGAACGTGTCAAAGGGGTGGAGTCGGACATGACGAACGACCAGGTCGCGGGTCCCGGACGGCCCGAGCGCGGCGGCTTCCGCGTGATCCACAACCGCTGGACCCGCCCCCGCTCCGAGGAGCCCCGCACGGCCCCGAGCACGGTCCGGATCGTCGCGCCGCGTCGGCGCATCCCCGCGCCCGTGGTCCCGGCCCCGGCGCCCGGTGCTGTCGGCCGGGTCGCGCCGGTCGAGGCGGCCGGCAGCAGTGCCGTGGGTGGGGCGGTGGCCACGATCCCGGTGGTCACGGCCCTGCCGGCACAGGCCTCGGTCGTCATCGGCTCCCACCCCAGCTGCGACGTGGTGCTCCCCGGTCTGCGGGCGCGGCACGCGGTGCTCGGCCACGACCTCGAGGGCCGCCGGGTGCTCAAGGCGCTCGCGGGCGGCTGCCACGTCGACGGCTCGCCGGTCGTCTCGCAGGTGGTCGACGAGGACAGCGACATCCGCGTCGGGGGGCACCGGGTCAGCCTGCGCTGAGCGCGGGCCGCACCAGCCCTCAGGTCTGGTGCACGTAGGAGTCGAGCTGGTCGCGCTCGAACTCCAGCTGGCCGATCTTGGCCTTCACCACGTCGCCGATGCTGACGACGCCCTCCAGGCCCTCCTCGCCCACCACCGGCAGGTGGCGGAAGCGCCGGCGGGTCATCGTCTCCATGACCTCGTCGAGGCCGGCGTCGGGCCGGCACACCTCGACCTCGCGGGTCATGATCGCCTGCACGATGTTGTTGACCACCGTGCCGTCGTGGTGCAGGTGCCGCACGACGTCGCGCTCGCTGACGATCCCCTCGAGCGTCGAGCCGTCGGCGCTCACCACGACCGCGCCGACGTTGTGCTCGGCGAGCAGGGCCAGGAGGTCGCGGACCCCGGCCTCGGGGGCGATGGACACGACCTCACGGCCACGGTCCTTGGCGGCGAGCACGTCGGCGATCTTCACCCTCCGACCGTACAAGTGACGTGGCTCACGCGTACAGGGCCAGTCCACGCCAGTCGACGGCTCAGTCCCGCGGGCGGCGCGAGCGCAGGTCCGAGACCGACCCGGGACCCGACCGCGGCTGGTCGGGGTCGTCGCCGTGGTCGTCGGGCAGTCCGCCGAGGAAGGCCATCGCCGCGTCGTGCAGGTGCCCGTTGCTCGCCACCGCGTTGCCGCCCCAGGGTCCGGGGCTGCCGTCGAGGGAGGTGAAGGAGCCCCCGGCCTCGCGGACGATCACGTCGAGCGCGGCCATGTCGTAGACCTCGAGCTCCGGCTCGGCGGCGATGTCGACGGCGCCCTCGGCCACGAGCATGTAGGACCAGAAGTCGCCGTAGGCCCGGGTGCGCCAGCACCGCCGGGTCAGCGCGAGCACGTCCTCGAGGCGGTCGCGGTCCTCCCAGCCCGACAGGGAGGAGTAGGAGAAGGAGGCGTCCTCCAGGCGTCGTACGTCGGAGACCTGCATGCGCGTCGCCTTCAGCAGCGACTTGCCGGTCCAGGCCCCGCCGCCGGCCGAGGCCCACCAGCGGCGCTGCAGCTGCGGCGCGGACACTACGCCGACCACGACCTCGTCGTCGACGACGAGGGAGATGAGGGTGGCCCACACCGGGACGCCGCGCACGAAGTTCTTGGTGCCGTCGATCGGGTCGATGATCCAGCGGCGCTGGGAGCTGCCGGTCGTGCCCTGCTCCTCGCCCGTCACGGCGTCGCGCGAGCGGACCCGCGAGAGGGTGCGGCGGATCGCCTCCTCGACGGCCTGGTCGGCGTCGGTGACCGGCGTGAGGTCGGGCTTGCTCATCACGTGCAGGTCCAGCGCCTTGAACCGCGCGGTGGTCAGCGAGTCGGCGTCGTCGGCCAGCAGGTGCGCCAGGCGCAGGTCGTCGGTGAAGTCCGGGTTGGTCGACGAGGAGGGGGCCACGAGCGCACAGGCTAGCCCGCGGCTCACCAGGCGGGTTCGGAGCGCGCCTCGAGCAGCCGTCGGAAGGAGGTGACCCGGTCGGGGTCGGCGGCACCGGCGGCCAGCGCCTCGTCCAGGCCGCACTCCGGCTCGTCGGTGCCGTGCGTGCACCCGCGCGGGCACTCCTCGGTCATCTCGTCGAGGTCCGGGAACGCCTCGATGAGGTGCTCGGGCTCGACGTGGGCCAGGCCGAAGGAGCGGATGCCGGGGGTGTCGACGATCCACCCGGGCCGGCCCCCGTGCTCGGGCAGGGCGAGCAGGTAGGCCGAGGTCGAGGTGTGCCGCCCACGGCCCGTGACCGCGTTGACGTGCCCGATGGCCCGGCCGGCGTCCGGCACCAGTGCGTTGACCAGCGTGGACTTGCCGACGCCGCTGTGCCCGATCAGCACGCTGGTGCGCCCGGCCAGCTCGTCGCGCAGGGGGGACAGGTCGGCGCCGCGCTCGGTGACCACCCACGGCACGCCGAGCGACCGGTACGTCGACAGCAGGGTCTCGGGGGACGCCAGGTCGGCCTTGGTCAGGCACAGCAGCGGGCGCATCCCGGCGTCGTAGGCGGCCACGAGCGCGCGGTCGAGCAGGCCCGGGCGCGGCTCGGGGTCGGCCAGGGCCGTCACGACGACCAGCTGGTCGGCGTTGGAGACGATCACCCGCTCGACCGGGTCGTCGTCGTCGGCGGTGCGCCGCAGGACGGTGGTGCGCTCGGAGACCTCGACGATCCGGGCGAGCGTGCCCTCCTCGCCGGAGACGTCACCGACGACGCGGACCCGGTCGCCGACCACGACGCCCTTGCGGCCCAGGGGGCGCGCCTTGACCGCCATGACGGTGCGGTCCTCGACGAGCAGGGTGAACCGTCCGCGGTCGACGGTCACGACCAGGCCGTCGGTGGCGTCGTCGTAGGTCGGGCGCTCCTTGGTGCGCGGGCGCGTGCGGCGACGGGGACGCTCGTAGTGCTCGTGGTCGTGCGTCGAGTACCGCTCCCGCGCCATGGCTCCCTCAGTCCCGGGGGGCCGTGGGCTCGAAGAGGGCCGACCAGGCCCCGGCGAAGTCGGTGAAGGTCTTGGCGGTGGTGCCGACGTCCTCCACCTCGACCCCGTCGACGGCCGCGCCGACCACGACGCCTGCGTGTGCCATCCGGTGGTCGGCGTACGTGCCGAAGACGCCGCCGTGGAGGCTCGCGGGCCGGAACGACAGGCCGTCGGGGTGCTCGGTCACGTCGGCGCCGAGACCGCCGAGCTCGCGGGCCAGGGCGGCCAGCCGGTCGGTCTCGTGGTGCCGGATGTGGCCGACGCCGCGCAGGTGGCTGGGGGAGGCGGCGAGGGCGCAGAGCGCGGCCACGACCGGGGTCAGCTCGCCCACGTCGTGCAGGTCGGCGTCGATGCCCTGCAGGGTGCCGGGGGTCGGGCCCGTGACCCGCAGGCCCGCGGTGGTGCGCTCGACGGTGCAGCCCATGTCGGTCAGCAGCCCGCGCAGGGCGTCCCCCGCCTGCGTGGTGGCCTCGGGCCAGTCGCGGACCGTCACGGTGCCGCCGCTGACCGCGGCCAGCGCGAGGAACGGCCCGGCGTTGGAGAGGTCGGGCTCGATGGTGTGGTCGACGGCGCGCACCGGGCCGGGGGCGACGGCCCACCGGTTGGCGTCGCTGTCGTCGACCTCGACGCCGTGCGCGCGCAGCACTGCCACGGTCATGTCGATGTGGGGCAGGGAAGGGACGGGCTTGCCGTCGTGGCGGACGTCGACACCCTCGTCGTAGCGGGCGCCGGCCAGCAGCAGGGCGGAGACGAACTGCGAGGACGCGCTGGCGTCGATCACGACCCGGCCGCCGCGCACCGACCCGGTGCCGTGCAGGCGGAACGGGAGCGAGCCACGGCCCTCGTCGTCCACCTCGACGCCCAGGCTGCGCAGGGCGGTGAGCACCTCGCCGATCGGCCGGCTGCGCATGTGCGGGTCGCCGTCGAAGGAGACGGTGCCCTCGGCGAGCGCCGCCACCGGCGGGACGAAGCGCATCACCGTGCCGGCCAACCCGCAGTCGACGTCGGTGCCGCCGCGCAGCGGCCCGGGGGTCACGGTCCAGTCGTCGGTGGTGGTGTCGACGTGCGCGCCGAGCCCGGTGAGCGCCGCCGCCATCAGCAGCGAGTCACGCGACCGCAGCGCCCGACGTACGACGGAGGGGCCGTCGGCGATCGCGGCCAGCACCAGCGCGCGGTTGGTGAGGCTCTTGCTGCCCGGCAGGGTCACGTCGGCCTCGACGGGGGCGTGCGCGCGGGGCGCGGGCCAGGGGTTCGGCAGCGTGTCGAGGGGCACGCGCGCAGCCTAGTCGGGCCGCGGCGTGCCTCAGCCGATCGGGGAGCGGGCGGCGACCAGGCGCGCCTCGCGCTTGGCGTCCTTGGCCAGGTGACGGGTGCGCCACGCGACGCCCGGCTTGCCGTCGGTGTCGCCGGCGGCGATCACGAGGCCGCCCAGGATGGAGAGGTTCTTGGCGAAGTGCAGCCGCTGCTGCTGCGCGGTCGCCTGGTCGTCGGCAGCCCCGAAGGCGTGACCGGCGGCCGTGGTCGGCACGAGCGAGGCGGCCAGCACCGCCGAGCACAGGCGCGGGGCGCGACCGGTGGCCAGGCCCAGGGCGGCGACGATCTGCACGCCGGCGTTGACCTTCACCAGCGCCTCGGGGTCCTGCGGCAGGACCGGCACGGCCTTGCGGGCGATCGGCCCGACGCGGTCGGTGACCGGCTGGGCCTTGGCGGCCAGGGCACCGCTGTTCTTCAGGGCGTTGGCGGCCCCGACGAAGAAGACGGAGGCGAGCATCGGGCGGGCGATCGTGCGGCTGAGCGACATGCGGGGGTTCTTGCCCCGCTCCTCGGGGTCCCAGTCCGCCTGAGGGGGTGAGGCAGCGCGTGCGGACGCGTCAGGCGAGGGGGACCCGGACCGTCGTGGTGCGGCCGTCGGCCGTCTCCACCTCGAAGGTCAACGTGGTCCCCTGCCCCGGCGCCGGGAGCGCCCGGAAGGTGTACGTGCCGCCGGACAGCGAGCAGCTCGCCGGGCCCAGCGCCAGACCGGCGCAGCGACGGTCCAGGGTCAGGGCCAGCAGCGGCCGGTCGCTGGTGAGCCGGACCCGACCGGTCGTGCCCTCCTCGAGGCCGGCGACGTCGAGCACCACGCGCCAGGAGAGACCCAGGGCGGTCGTCGCCCGGCCCTCCGCGGTCAGCGGCGGGGTCGGCTCGGGCTCAGGTTCGGGCTGGGGCTGGGGCTGGGGCTCGGGCTGGGGCTCGGGTCCGGGCTGGGGCCCCGGTCCGTCGCCCGGCGGCTCCGGTGCCTCCTCGGTCGGGGACTCGTCGCCCGGCGGCGCCTCGACCGGCACCTCGCCCGTCGGCGCGCCGTCCGAGGGCGGCTCATCGGCGGGCATCTCGTCGGCGGGCATCTCGTCGGCGGGCAGCCCGTCCAGCGCGGGGTCGGTCGGGTCCGTCGCGAACCCGGTGTCGCCCGGCCCGTCGTCCTCCTCGCGGGCCGCGGCGTCGCCGTTGCCGGGCGCGGGCTCACCAGCAGGATCGACGGCGTCGTCCTCGGCTGCGCCGGGGGAGGCCGGTGCCGTGGTCGCAGCCTCGCGCGGGGGGTCGTCGGAGGTGATGGCGACGCCCGCGACCACGCTGCCGCCGACGACGGCGGCGGTCGCCACGCCCGCTGCGGCCGTGGCCGGGAGGTTGGCCAGGGCGAGGTCGCGGATCCGCCCCGGGACGGCGAGCAGCCACCCGGTCCAGCCCACGCCGGTCGCGGCACCCGTGGCAGCGGTGACGGCGACCGCGCCGGACCCGACGTACGCCGCGGCGGCCCCGCCGAGCAGGAGCGGGGCGAGCAGGGCGCCAAGCCCGGAGTTGACCTCGACGAGCTCGAGGTAGATCCCTGCGCAGCGGCGGCAGCCCTCGAGGTGCTCCTCGACCTTGCCGGCGTCGCGGCGCGAGGAGTTGCCGCGGACGTAGGCGCCGAGCATGCCCTGGGTGGTGCGGCAGTCCTGGTCCTCCGAACGCGCGGTGTGGGCGGCCAGGAAGGCCTCGCGCAGGCCCTCGCGTGCGCGGTAGGCCAGCGCGGCGACGGAGTTGGGGCTCATGCCGAGCAGCGGCGCGACGTCGGCGGGCCTGGCGCCCTCGACCTCGGTGTGCCACAGCACCAGCTGCCAGCGCTCCGGCAGCGAGGCGAACGCCTCGGCCGCCGCCTCGTTCTCGAACCCGGCCACGGCCGTGTCGTGGAAGGGCACGCCGGCGTCGTACGCCGCGATGTCGTCGGTGGGGGTGGCGCGCGCGGTGACCCGGGTGCGGTCGACGTGCAGGCGGCGCAGGGAGGTGAGGAGGTAGGCGCGGAACGCCTCGTCGGGTCCGCCGCCGCGGCGCAGCACCTCCATGACCTTCGCGAAGGCGTCGGAGACCAGGTCCTCCGCGTCCCCGCTGCCCCTCGTGAGCTGCCGGGCCAGGCGCCGGGCGGCCTCGGCGTGGCGCGCGAAGAGCTCGCCGTACGACTCGAGGTCGCCGGCCCGCACGGCTGCGATGAGGTCGGCGTCGGAGCGCTCGAGGAGCAGCGCGCCGGGCGCCTCGGTGGCGCTCACAGGGGTACAACGCGCGACCCGGCGAAAGATCACGACGATCCGCCCGAAAAAAGTTTGGGGAAAGTCGTCGGTTCCGCGTCATGACCCTCCGGGAGGCCCGTCCCCTCACCGCAGGACCCGCCATGGAAGCGGCGGCCGACGTCCCGGACACACCTGGACAGCGCCGGCGTGCACGACACGAGCGAGACGTGAGGAGACCCGATGGGCAAGCTGGCAGGACTGCTGCGCCGCCCGTCCGCGGACACCACGACCCTCGAGCACGCACGGGACGTCGGTCGTCGCCTGGCGGAGGAGGGTGCGGGCGTGGGAGAGGCGCTGCGCACCCTGCGCGCCGAGATGCAGGTGCGGGGTCGGGAGCCCCGACCGTGGGAGGTGGAGGCCCTCGTGGAGGGCTGGGCCGACACCACCCTCGGACACCTGCACCGGCTCACCTGCGAGGACCCGCTCACGGGCCTCGCGACGATGGCCCACCTACGCACCAGGGTGGCCGAGCAGCGGCGCGCGGGGCTCGACCCCGCGCAGGCTCACGCCCTGGTGGTCGTGACGCCGGGCGGTACCGGGGGGGACCGCTCGGCGTCCGACACCCCTGAGGGGACCGGTCCGCCCGGGGCGGCGGCGGAGGGAGGGGCTCTGGGGAGGGCCCTCTCGTGCGCCGCCCTGGGCGAGCGGGTGCGGGTCGTGTTCGGCGGTGGGGAGACCGTCGCGCACACCCGCACGGGACGGGTCGTCGTGCTCGCCGACAGGGACGGCCGGCTGGAGGGGCTGGTGGCGCTGCTGCGGCGGCTGCTCGACGACGACGGCTGGGAGGCCGACGCCCGGGTCCACCCGCTCCCGGAGGGGGAGCTGGAGCTGGTCCTGCTGCTCGAGCGGCTGGACGTCGGGTAGGTCGCGCCTGACCGGACCCTGGTCCGCCGGCTGGCTAGGTTGGTCGGGTGGAGCGATTTCTCCTCGGGGACCTGCTGGTGCTGCGCGACGTCGACCACGACGCCGCCGTCGCCGACGGGGAGGGAGCCTCGTCGGCGCTGCTCATGGCAGGCGTGCCGTTGCGCTCCCTCGCGAGCTTCTCGCTCGATGGCTGCACGTGCCGATCGGGGATCGCTGATGCGCCCGACACCACCGTGGCCGGGGAGCAGCTGCCGCAACCCGTGGTCCTGGAGGTCGCTGCGCGCCCGGTGTCCATCTGGCGCCTGCCCGAGTGGCACGTCGGTGACTGGACCGTCGTGCACCTGGTCCTCATGACCCGCGACGGGGCCGAGGTGCCGCGCGGGGTCCATCGCGAGGTGCTCAGCCGGCTGCTGGTCGAGCACCGGGGGAGCGTCCTGCCGTACGCGGGTGGAGGCTCGTTCGGCGGCGGTCCCCTGGTGCAGGTCACGGTCGAGCTGCCGGGGAGGCTGTCGGACGTCGAGGTGTCCTTGCAGCCGCTCACGCGTCCTGGGGATGGCTGGGAGCCGGTGCGTCTGTGAGCACCGGTGGCCACGAATCCGGTTGCCCCCTGTGCGTCTCGTGACCGAGGGTGTCGCGGTGTTCGACCTCCCCGCGCCGCCCGACGTCAGCGACTCGATCCGCGCTGCCGTGCAGGGCGTGCTCGACGGGCTGCTCGGACCGGGCGAGCTCGACGACTGGTCGATCGGGTGGGAGCAAGGACGCGACGGTGCGTGGCAGCTCGTCGTCGACGTACGAGCCTGCGGGGAGTCGCACCGGGGGTTCGTCCTGCAGTGGGGTGCCGGCTTTCCCGTCGAGGCGGGTCTCGACGTCTTCACCGACGGGTTCGAGGACTTCATCAGCGAGTCCCGGTTCGGGTGGGGGCAGCAGCGGGAGCTCCGTCCGAGGCCGTGGGAGTGCGCCTGAGTGTGGGGCGCCCGGCGATCGAGTCGTCCACATGAAGCGTCGCGATCCCTTGTCGATCGAACACATGTTCGATAGCATGAGTCATGGACTCGGCCACCTTCGCGACACCCGTCGCCACTGACCTGCGGGAGCAGGTGCTGGCGCTGGCGGGTGCGGTGGGAGACCTGGAGGCGGACCAGCGCGACGTCGCCGCGGTGGATCTGCTGGGCGAGCTGGAGTCGTTGAAGAACACGGTCGCAGCTGCGCAGGCCCGCTTGTCCGTGCTGCTGCAGGACACCCGTGTCGCGCAGCGGTCCCACCAGCCGGTGGCGATGCGCGAGCGCGGGATCGGTGCCGAGGTCGCGCTGGCGCGGCGGGAGTCGCCGCACCGGGGTGGCATCCACCTGGGACTCGCAGTCGTGTTGTGCGCCGAGCTGCCGCACACGCTGGCAGCGATGGAGGCCGGCTGGTGCAGCGAGTGGCGCGCGATCCAGCTCGCCCAGGGCACCGCCTGCCTGTCGCTGACCGACCGTCAGAGCATCGACGCAGAACTCATGAGCGACCCGGCGACCACCGACGGGTGGGGTGATCGTCGGTTCCGCGCCGAGGTGGACCGCCTGGCGTACGTCGCGGACCCGGTGGCCGCGGTCGAGCGCCGGGCGAAGGCGGTGGCGCAGCGCCACACCAGTCTGCGACCGGCGCCGGACGGGATGACGCGGTTCTCGGCGATGCTGCCGCTGGAGCAGGGTGTGGCGGTGCACGCGACGTTGGGGCGTGTGGCTGATGTCGCGCGGGCGGCCGGGGACGAGCGGACCCGGGGGCAGGTGATGGCCGACGCGCTGGTCGCGGCCGTGCTCGAGGGGCGTGGGGACGGGCGACCGCGTGCGGGTTCGGTGGCCGAGTCGGTCGTTGCCCGGGCCGGCAGCTGGGAACAGACGGTCGTCCCGACCGCGCCGGCGGCGCCGGTGGTGCCGGTCGCGGTGCACGTCGTCGTCTCGGACGCGACGCTGCTGAACCTGCCCGGGGAGGGCGGTGACGAGCCCGGCTGGGTCTCCGCGCCCGGCGTCACGCCGGTCCCGCTGCCGGCCGACGACGTCCGCGACCTGGTCGCCCGCGCAGATGAGGCGGGCCTGGCGTCGCTGCGCAGGCTCTACGCCGATCCCGGCGGGCAGCTGGTCGCGATGGAGTCCCGCTCCCGTGCGTTCCCGGCTGGGCTGGCCCAGTTCCTCGCGGTGCGAGACCGGTCCTGCCGCACGGCGTACTGCGACGCACCCGCCCGCCACCGCGACCACGTCCGGACCTGGGCCGACGGCGGCCCCACCACCGCCGAGAACGGCCAGGGGCTGTGCGAGGCCTGCAACCAGGCCAAGGAAGCCACCGACTGGTCCGCACAAGTCGCCGACACCGACCCGCACACCGTCGAGACCACGACCCCCACCGGCCACCGCCACCGGTCACGGGCACCGGGACTGCCACCACCGCGCGACCACGCTTCTCTCATCGAGGTCCGACTCGCCGACTTCCTCCTGAGCGCCTGACCGGCGCGCCCGACGTAGGAGCATGCCGACGTGAGCTTCTGGGCGCCCGGGACCCAGATCGCCTGGCGCTACGGGCACCCAGGCGGGCACGACCTCGACTTCGTGGCACCGCTCACGGTCGTGCGCGACGACGCCGAGCTGCTGGCGGCCTGGCTGGCCGTCGGGAGCCCGGTCCTGAAGGTGGTGCGCGACGACGGGCGCGACCTGCACGACGCTGGCGAGGACGCGTTCACCGCGCGGCGTCGTCGAGTGGCCTCCACCTGGACCGGCTACTCCGTGCTGCGCGTGCTCCCGAAGGCCAGACCCTGGTCGGTGTGGCACTTCTTCCACGGGGTGAGTGGTGCCTTCGAGGGCTGGTACGTCAACATCGAGGACCCGCACGTGCGCTGGGGTCGCACGACCCGCAGCCGCGACCACCTGCTCGACGTGTGGGTGGAGCCCGACCGCAGCGTGGAGCGCAAGGACGAGCACGAGCTCGAGGCCGCCGTCCGGGCCGGGCGCTACACCGAGGCCGAGGCCGATGCCATCCGCGCCGTCGCCACCGAGGTCGAGGAGGTGGTCGCTGCGTGGGGCTCGCCGTTCTGCGACGGTTGGGAGCACTTCGTGCCCGACCCGCGCTAGCCGGTCCCGGACGTGCTTGACGAGCCGCCACCGACGCGGCAGCCGGACCCCTAGGCTGGCCCGCATGTGCGGCCGCTACGCCTCGAGCAGGCGTCCCGAGGACCTGGTGGAGGAGTTCGAGGTCGACCAGCCGGTGCTGGAGACCGCGCTGGAGCCCGACTTCAACGTCGCCCCCACCAAGGACGTGTACGCCGTCCTCGAACGTCCCGCGAACGGTGACGAGCGGCCGCAGCCCGAGCGCCAGCTGCGCGTGCTGCGATGGGGCCTGGTGCCGTCGTGGGCCAAGGACCCGACGATCGGCAACCGGATGATCAACGCCCGGGTCGAGACCGTCGCCGAGAAGCCTGCGTACAAGCGCGCCTTCGCCAAGCGCCGCTGCCTACTGCCGGCCGACGGCTACTTCGAGTGGTACCCGACCGAGCAGAAGACGAAGGCCGGCAAGCCGCTGAAGCAGCCGTTCTTCATCCGCCCCAAGGACCACGGCGTGCTCGCGATGGCCGGGCTCTACGAGATCTGGCGCGACCCCACGCGGGCCGACGACGACCCTCACCGGTTCCTGTGGACCGCCACCGTCATCACCACCGACGCCGAGGACGACCTCGGCCACATCCACGACCGGATGCCGATGATGGTCGAGCGCGACCGGTGGGGAGCGTGGCTCGACACCACCGCCGGAGCCGGCGACCTGCGCGACCTGCTGCAGCCGGCGGCTCCCGGACGGCTGGAGGCCTACCCCGTCTCGACGCTGGTGAGCAACGTCCGCAACAACGGTCCGGAGCTCGTCGAGCCGCTGCCGCTCGCGGACGCACCCGACGGTGGAGCGGAGCGATGACGAGCGACGAGCGCGAGGTCGCCACCGCTCACGGCCCCGGCCGCCTCGTGACCAGCCGAGCCCGTGGCGCCTCCGCGACCCTGCTGCTCAGCCACGGCGCGGGCGTCGGGATCGACACCCGCGACCTCGAGGTGCTGGCCGAGTGCCTCCCGCGTCAGGGCATCACGGTGGCCCGCTTCGAGCAGCCGTGGCGGGTCGCCCGCCGCAAGGTCGCCACCGCCCCGCCGACCCTCGACGACGGCCTCCGTGCCGCCGCCGCCGCGCTGCGCACCCGCAGCCCGCTCGTGGTCGGCGGGCGCTCCGCCGGCGCCCGCTCCGCGGCCCGGTGCGCGAGCGACCTGGGCGCCCTCGGCTGCCTGGCCCTGGCCTTCCCGCTCCACCCACCGGGGAAGCCCGAGAAGAGCCGGCTCGCCGAGCTCGAGGCCGCCGGCGTGCCCACGCTCGTGGTGCAGGGGGAGCGCGACACGATGGGCCGCCCCGAGGAGTTCCCCGACCCGCTGCCCGACCACGTCGACCTCGCCGTCGTGCCGGGGGCCGACCACGGGCTGAGGGTTCCGAAGCGGGGCGACCTGTCCCAGGACGACGCCCTGGCCCTGCTGGTCGAGGCCACCCTGGAGTGGCTGGTGCGCGAGGTCCTGCCCGGCTGAACGAGGACTCCGGGTGAACACCGGGGGAATGCCTGCGGCCACCGCTGACGTTGAACCCCTCGTGATGGCACTGCTGGAACCGACCGCCGAGCGCGTCGAGCCGACCGCCGCGCAGCAGGGACCGCTCGCGCCACGGCTAGGCTGGGACGCGATGACTGAGACCCTGCCGCCGGACGAGCCGGTGGACCGCGAGACCGAGACCGACGCCGAGCGTTCGGCCCGGTTCGAGCGCGACGCGCTGCCCTTCCTCGACCAGCTCTACTCCGCCGCGATGCGGATGACCCGCAACCCGGCCGACGCCGAGGACCTGGTGCAGGAGACCTTCGCCAAGGCGTACTCCTCCTTCCACCAGTTCAAGCCGGGCACGAACCTCAAGGCCTGGCTCTACCGCATCCTCACCAACACCTTCATCAACAGCTACCGCAAGAAGCAGCGGCAGCCGCAGCAGTCGATGTCGGAGGACGTGGAGGACTGGCAGCTCGCGCGGGCGGAGTCGCACACGTCGACCGGCCTGAAGTCGGCGGAGACCGAGGCACTCGAGCACCTGCCCGACAGCCAGGTGAAGGACGCCCTCCAGCGGCTCCCCGAGGAGTTCCGCCTGGCGGTCTACCTCGCCGACGTCGAGGGGTTCGCCTACAAGGAGATCGCCGAGATCATGGAGACCCCCATCGGCACCGTGATGTCGCGGCTGCACCGGGGGCGCCGCCAGCTGCGCGACATGCTCACCGACTACGTCCGGGCCAACGACCTGCTGCCCGCCTCGAGCCTTCCCGGGGAGGGACAGTGAACGACCACCACGGCCACGACCACAGCCACGGGCAGGAACCGACCGCCAGCGAGTGTGCGGACTTCCTCGAGCAGATCGTCTACTTCCTCGACAACGAGCTCGACACCGCCGACTGTGCGGCTGTCCAGGTCCACCTCGACACCTGCAACCCCTGCCTGGAGAAGTACGACCTCCAGCGCACGGTCAAGTCGATCGTCGCGCGCTCCTGCTCCGAGGCCGCCCCGGACGACCTGCGGGCGCGCGTCATGATGCGGGTGCGCCAGGTCCAGATCGAGATCCGCGAGAGCTGACCCGATTTCTCCTCCCGGACCCGACCTGGGAGACTGACCGCTGGCCTGTGCACGGGCCGATGACCTACCGCTAGGAGAAACCCCATGGGCAAGACCGGTCGCAAGCGCCGCGCTCGCAAGAAGAAGGGCGCGAACCACGGCAAGCGCCCCAACGCCTGAGCGCCAGCGCCAGGTACGTCGAACCCCCGGACCCGTCAGGGCCGGGGGTTCTGTCGTCCCGGCCCCGTCCTTGCAGGGGTCTCAGAGGCGGGACATGAACCGCTCCGCGTCCACCACGACCCGGGTGACCTCGCCCGTCGCCACGACCTTGCCGGGCCGCCCGGCCGGGGTGTCGGCGGTGTGTCGCGCGGCGACGGTGAGCCGGTGCAGCCGTCCGTCGACGTACGTCGTCGACGCGGTGACCTCGAGGACGGCCCCCACGGGGCTCGGTGCCTGGTGGTCGAGCTCGACGCGGGTGCCGACGCTGGTCGACCCCGCCTCGAGGTCCGGCTCGAGCGCGGCGCACGTGGCGGCCTCGAGCCACGCCAGCAGCCGCGGGGTGCCCAGCACCTCCAGGCTGCCCGAGCCGACGGCCCGGGCGGTGTCGTCCGGCCCGACGGTGAAGGTGAGGGTGGTCTGCACGCTCATGCGTCTCCTCGCGGGTGGTTGTCCAGGTCGAGGCAGAAGGACCACAGCGGCTTGCCCGGGTGCACGTCCCAGTCGCGCTCGGGCAGCCGCGTGAACCCGTGCCGGGCGTAGAGCCGGTGCGCCGCGGTCATCTCCGGCAGCGAGCACAGGACCACCGCCCGCGCGCCGGCGGCCCGGTAGAGCGCCAGCACGTGCTCGACCAGCGCCGTGCCGATCCCGCGACCGTGAGCCTCGGGGGAGACCGAGAGCATCCGGAACTCACCCTCGCCCTCGCGTGACACCTCGCGCCAGGGAGAGCCGGGCGGGCACGTGGTCACGCTGCCCAGGACCTTCCCGGACTCCTCGTCCACCGCCACCCACAGCTCGGCCTGCTCCGCGCGCGCAGCCGCGTCGCGCAGCTGGGCGAGGTAGGGGTCGTCGGGACCCAGCGTGAACGGCGCGTACGCCGCCACGGTGATCTCCCCGACGGCCGCGAGCTCCTCGGGCCGGGCCGGCCGGATGCGGACACCCGGTCGCGTGCTCAAATCCCCAGGGTGGTGCGCGGGTAGGCGGCGTTGACGTCGGTCATCACGTTGACGAGGTAGGGCACGCCCGAGGCGAACGCGCGGTCGAGGGCGGGCCCGATCTGGCGGGGGTCGGTGACGGTCTCGCCCGCACCGCCGAGCGCCTTGACGACCTCGTCGTAGCGGGTGGGGGCCAGGTCGGCGGCGACGTCGTAGCCGTAGAGCATCTGCATCGGGCCCTTCTCCAGGCCCCACGCGGAGTTGTTGCCAACGATCATCACGACCGGCAGGTCGTGGCGCACCAGGGTGTCGACGTCCATCAGCGAGAAGCCGGCCGCGCCGTCGCCGAGCAGCAGCACCACCTGCGAGGAGGGGCGCGCGACGCGTGCGGCGATCGCGGCACCGAGCCCGGCGCCGAGGCAGCCGTAGGGGCCGGGGTCGAGCCAGCCGCCGGGCCGCTGCGGCTCGACGAACTTGCCCGCGAAGGACACGAAGTCACCGCCGTCGCCGATCACGACCGCGTCGTCGGCGAGTCGGGGGACCAGCTCGCCGTAGATCCGCGCCGGGTGCACCGGGTCTGCTTCCGCGGCGAGCAGCTCGGCGTCGCGCGCGGTCGCCGCCTTCACGGTCTCCTGCAGCGAGGACACCCACCCGGCGTACGACGCCTGGCCGGCCTTCTCGACGGCCGCGAGGATCCCGTCCAGGCACGCGGTGAGGTCGCCCGAGGCCTGCCCGGCCAGGGTGGCGTGCCCGGAGAGCTGCCCGGGGGAGTCGGCGACGTGCACGACCTTCGCGGGCTCGGCGCCCTGCCCCTTGTCCGGCCCAGCCCCGCCGAAGACACCGAAGCCCAGCCGGAAGTCCAGCGGCGTGCCGACCACGACGACCAGGTCGGCATTGCCGAGCGCCTGGCCGCGGGCCTTGGTCACGAGCAGCGGGTGGCCGCCGGGGACCAGGCCGCGGCCCATGCCGTTGGTGATGGCGGGGATGCCGAGAGCCTCGACCAGGCGCAGGGCCGCCTCCTCGGCGTGGTCGGCCCACACGTCGGTGCCGAGTACGAGGACCGGTCGCTGGGCCGCGACCAGGAGGGCGGCGATCGCCTCGAGGGCGTCGGTGTCGGGCTCCGCGCCGCGCACGTGGCCGCCGGCGGCGACCTCGCCCGCCGAGGCGCCGAAGAGCTCGTCCATGGGCACGTCGACGAAGACCGGGCCCCGGTGGGAGGAGCGGGCCACGGTGAAGGCCTCGTGCATCCCGGTCAGCATGTCGCCCGCCGTGGGGATGGTGCGCGCGAGCTTGGAGACCGGCGCCAGGATCGGCGGCTGGTCCAGCTCCTGCAACGCACCGCTGCCCCAGCGGCTCTGCGGCGCACGGCCGCCGAGCACGACCATGGGCGACCCGGCGAACTGGGCCTGCGCGATGGCGCTGGTGCCGTTGGTGACGCCCGGGCCGGCGGTGAGGACGGCCAGGCCGGGGACGCGGGTCAGCTTGCCGGTGGCCTCGGCCGCGAACGCCGCGGTCTGCTCGTGCCGCACGTCCAGCAGCCGCATCGGCGGCTCGGCGTGGACGGCGCCGTCGTAGAGCGGGAACACGTGGGCCCCCGACAGGGTGAACATGGTCTCCACGCCGTGGGCCCGGGCCACGGCGACGGCCAGCGTGCCGGCGTGGCCCTCGAGGTGCGTCATGTGGCGCAGGTTACCCGGCGGTCACCCGCGGGGCGGGGTGGTTCACCGCTCGGGAGCCAGCGACCAGGGGTTGGAGCGGCGCAGCGCCTCCACGAGCACCAGCAGCAGGTCGCTGCGCACCGCCGGCGGTCGCGGCCCGATGGCGAGGTGGAGGTAGAGCGAGCGCAGGAAGGCCTCGGGGTGGGCGGAGCGGGAGTAGGGGTCGGCGTCCTCGCCGGGTCCGTGCGTGGCGGCCGCGGCCACCCGGTTGATCCAGGGCTCGACGACGCTCAGCGGCACCAGGTCGCGGCGCAGCACCTCGATGACGGCCACCGCCAGCCGGTCGGGCTCCCCGCTGGACCAGGTGGTCGTGGTGGGGGCCAGCAGCCGGTCGGCGACGACGTCGAGCAGCACCGTGAGCTCGGGGGTGTGCAGGTGCGGGGAGCAGGCCAGGGTGCCGAGTGCGTCGGCCCCGTGGGCCACCGCGTGCGCCCAGCCCTTGCCGGGCACGAAGCCGCGCAGGTCCTGCTCGCGCAGCAGCCAGGTGGCCAGCCGGTCGCCCCACTCCAGGATCTTGCCGCCGGGGACCAGCGGGCGCTGGTTGTCGCGGGCCACGCAGGCCCCGAGCACCAGGGCGGAGAAGGAGCGGCGGAACACCGAGTCGTCGCCGGACCCGCCGAGGCCGGTCGACAGCCCCGCGGCCATCCCGTCGCCCAGACCGCCCAGCAGGTCGTCGTAGACCCCGCGCGAGACCCAGGTCGCGAGCGTGGGGAAGGCGGTCCCGTCGCGCAGCACCGGGTCGGGGTCGCCGAGCATCCGGGTCAGCTCGGCGGTGAGGTCGCCGAGGGGTCGGTCGGTGGGCACCGCCATGTCGCTGGCCAGCACCTGTTCCCAGTAGTCGTAGCCCCCCGAGACGCTCCCCGTCATGGCGCAGATCCTGCCACCTCCGACCGACGGCGCCGACAGGGGAGGGGGCCGGTCTACGCTCCCCGCGTGACCTCGTTGACCGAGCTGGTGCGCAGCCACACCGACCTCGACGCCGACGACGTCGCCTGGCTCCAGCTGCTCATGGCGGACTGGCAGATCATCGCCGACCTCTCCTTCGCCGACCTCGTGCTCTGGCTGCCCGACAAGGGCGGTTCGGGCTTCTGGGCGGCGGGCCAGATGCGTCCCACGACCGCCCCCACGGCGTACGTCGACGACGTGATCGGCACCTTCGTCCCGGTCGGCCGGCGCCCGCTGCTCGACCAGGCCCTCGCCGAGGGCCGGCTCGTCCGCGAGGGGGACCCGGAGTGGCGCGACGAGGTGCCGGTGCGGGTCGAGACGATCCCCGTGCGCCACCGCGACCGGATCGTGGCCGTCGTGGCCCGCAACACCAACCTGCTGGGCGTGCGGACCCCGAGCCGGCTGGAGCTGTCCTACCTGCAGACCGCCGCCGACCTGACCCGGATGATCGCCGCCGGCCGCTTCCCCGCGACCGGCCAGCGCAGCGACCACGCCGACTCGCCCCGCGTGGGCGACGGGTTCGTGCGCGTCGACGCCGAGGGCCGGGTCGTGTACGCCAGCCCCAACGCCCAGTCGGTCTTCCGCCGCCTCGGGCTCAACGGCGACCTGGCCGGCCACCGGCTCACCGACCTGACCCGGTCCCTGGTGCCCTCGCGTCGACGTCCCGACGAGGAGACGCTCAGTGCGGTGATGGGCGGGCGGGCGCACCGCGACACGGAGTTCTCCACCGACGGCGTCGCGCTGATCGCCCGGTCGATCCCGCTGCGCCCGGACGGTGAGCACATCGGTGCGCTCGTGCTCGTGCGCGACGTCACCGACCTGCGCCGCCGGGACCGGGAGCTGATCACCAAGGACGCCACGATCCGAGAGATCCACCACCGGGTGAAGAACAACCTGCAGACGGTCGCGGCCCTGCTGCGCCTCCAGGCGCGCCGGATCGACGCCCCGGAGGCCAAGGCGGCCCTGGAGGAGGCGGTGCGCCGGGTCGGGTCGATCGCCATCGTCCACGAGACCCTGAGCCAGGCCGTGGAGGAGGACGTCGACTTCGACGAGATCGCCGACCGGCTCTGCGGCATGGTCAGCGAGGTCAGCGCCACCGCCGGCCAGGTGCGGATCGAGCGGCGGGGGAGCTTCGGGCGGCTGCCCTCGGAGACCGCCACGCCGCTGGCGATGGTGCTCACCGAGGTGCTGCAGAACGCCGTCGAGCACGGCTACCCGGGTGAGCGGGCCGGATCGATCGAGGTCTCCGTGCGGCGCGCCGGCGGCCGCCTCGCGGTCGCGGTGGTCGACGACGGCCGCGGACTGCCCGACGGCTTCACCCTCGACGGGTCGACCAACCTCGGGCTCTCGATCGTCCGCACGCTCGTGGAGTCCGAGCTCGCAGGCAGGCTCGCGCTCGGCCCCGCGAGGGCGGCTCGTCCCGAGGCCGGGACGCGCGCGGCGATCGACGTGCCGCTGGAGTGAGGGTCAGGCGGTGCGGACGCGGGCCCGCGCCGTACGCCGCTTGAGCGCACGGCGCTCGTCCTCGCTGAGACCGCCCCAGACACCGTGGTCCTGACCGGCCTCGAGGGCCCACTGCAGGCACTGCTCGCGCACGTCGCAGCGGCGGCAGACCTGCTTGGCCTCCTCGATCTGGAGGATCGCAGGGCCCGTGTTGCCGATCGGGAAGAAGAGCTCGGGGTCCTCGTCGAGGCAGGCGGAACGGTGGCGCCAATCCATGGCTGGGGTATCCCTCTTTCCTTCTACGTCCGGGCAAGCCAGGGGTGGCAGGGCCTGCGGCGCTCCTGTCGCGCGGTCCGTCGGCGGGCCTGTGGGCATGCAGGACGGACTCCGGCGCGAGCGCAGCGACCAGCGTGGCAATGATTGGACCGTTAAACAAGACCTAACGCCTGCCCATCGTGGTCTGCTACGTCACAGCGGCGGATCACCCCTGCAGGCCGCGCGACGTGCTATCCGCGTGGGAACCCGCCCGGTCCCCGAGCGGGACCGGGAGCGCCCCACGCAGCGCCTAGGCTTGGCAGGTGACCTCCCAGGTGCCCCCGACCGAGCCCGCCCCGACCTCGGGGGCCCGGCCCGCCCCGCTCGTCGTGGCGGCGTCGCTGGCGGGACTGGAGGGCGCCGCCCTCCTGCTGCTGGCCGCGCTGGAGGCCGCCAGCATCGAGTCCGAGCGGCTCTCGCTCGGGCTGTCCACCGCGGTCTTCTTCCTGCTGGTGGGCGCTGCCGTGCTGTCGTGCGCCTGGGGGCTGTTCCGGATGGCCTCGTGGTCGCGCGGCCCCCTGCTGCTGACCCAGCTCATCGCCCTGGGCCTGGCGTGGAACGTGCAGGACCTGCCGCTGCTCGCGGTGGCCCTCGTGCTGGTCGCGCTGGTCACGCTGGCCGGGATGCTGCACCCCGACACGATGCGCGCGCTGGGCGCGCTGCCGGAGGCGGACCCGCGCGAGCGGTAGCCGTCGGCCAGGCCCGTGGCCGCAGCCGGCTCAGCCGTGCTCGGCGGCCTGCAGCGAGCTGCGCAGCTGCTCCAGCGTGCGGTTGAGCAGTCGCGAGACGTGCATCTGCGAGACGCCGATCTCCTCCGCGATCTGGCTCTGCGTCATGTTCTTGAAGAAGCGCAGCAGCAGGATCTTCTTCTCGCGCGCGTCCAGCTGGTCCAGCAGGGGCTTGATCGACTCGCGGATCTCCACGTGCTCCATCCCCGCGTCCAGCTCGCCGAGGGCATCCAGCATCGAGGCCGCGCCGTCGTCGGAGTCGTCGGTGGCGTCGAGGGAGAGCGTGGAGTAGGCGTTGGAGGACTCGATGCCCTCCACGATCTCCTCGACCGTGCAGCCGATGTGCGCGGCGAGCTCGCTGGCGGTGGGGGAGCGGCCGAGGTCCTGGGTCAGCTCCGCGGTCGCGGTGCCGATCTGCATCCGCAGCTCCTGGAGCCGGCGCGGCACCCGGATGGCCCAGCCCTTGTCGCGGAAGTAGCGCTTGATCTCACCGATGATCGTGGGCGTGGCGTAGGTGGAGAACTCCACACCACGCTCGGTGTCGAAGCGGTCCACGCTCTTGATCAGGCCGATGGTCCCGACCTGGACGAGGTCCTCGAAGGGCTCGCCGCGGTTGCGGAAGCGCCGCGCGCAGTGCTCCACCAGCGGCAGGTGCAGGCGCACGAGGGCGTCGCGGGCGGCGTCGCGGGAGGCCTGGGAGGCGCCCTCGTCGAGGAACTCCACGAAGAGCTCGGCGCTGCGTCGACGGGTCTCCTCGATGCCGGCGCGCCGGGCGTCGGTGGGCTCGCTCGCCTCGGGCGGGTCCGGGACCTCGGGCAGCGCCACGTCGGGGAGCGGCGTGGCCGCCTCGACCGCGGGCTGGTCGGGTCCTGCGGTGGGGGTCATGGTCACAGGCCCGAGGAGTCGGGCGCCATCACGAGGGTCACGACCAGCTCGCCCTCGGTGGTGCTCATGGTCGCGCTGCTCGCGAGCGTGGTGAGCACCTGCCAGGCGAAGGAGTCGTGGTCCGGCGGAGCGGGCTGCGAGGCCGTCACGGCCACCGAGATCACGAGCCGGCCGGGTGCCAGCGCGAAGCGACCCGTGAGGTCGGAGCCGGGGTCGGCCTCGGGCAGCACCATCGCGCACGCCTCGCCGACCGCGATCCGCAGGTCCTCGATGTCGTCGATGGTGAAGTCGAGGCGGGCAGCGAGCCCGGCGGTGAGGGTGCGCAGCACCGAGACGTAGGCGCCGTCGGCAGGCAGCCGCAGCTCGACGTCGGGGCGGCGGTCGCCGGGTGCCTCGACCGGACCGGGCTGTGACATGGGGTCGTCCTCGTCTGCTGCGTGGGTGTGGGGGGAGGAGTACGTCGGTGGAGCGGATGTGGCGCGGGTGCAGCGCGGGCCGGCCCCGGTGGGGACCGGCCCGCGCTGACAGACCGGCCGGAGGCCTCAGGCCTTCTTGGTCTCCCAGAAGATCTCTGCGATCTCGTCGATCTTGGCGAGCAGCTGGTCGGCCACGTCGGCGTCCAGCGAGCCCTTGGCGCCCGAGGCACCGGCCAGCTTGGTCGCCTCGTTCACGAGGACGTGCAGCTGGGGGTACTTCTCGAAGTGCGGGGGCTTGAAGTAGTCGGTCCACAGCACCCACAGGTGGTGCTTGACCATCTCGGCGCGCTGCTCCTTGATGATCAGCGCGCGGGTGCGGAAGTCGGGGTCGTCGTTGTCGGCGACCTTGGCGATGATCCCCTTGATCGACTCGGCCTCGATACGGGCCTGGGCGGGGTCGTAGACACCGCACGGCAGGTCGCAGTGGGCCGAGACGTCGATCGTGGGGGCGAACAGCTTCGAGAACATGCAGGTCCTTTTCTCATCGAGTCGTCCTGGTGGCTTGGGACACTACTCCCCGTGGACTCACCCCGACGACGACCTCTCCCTTGGGTCCTCCGGGTCCTGCGGGTCCTCCGGGCCCCCGGGACCCCACCGACCGCGCGGCTGGGGCTGGCGCGCGTCCACGGCGCCTCCATGGCCCCCACCCTGCGCGAGGGCGACCGGCTCCTCGTGGCCCACGGCCGCCGGGTGCGGCCCGGTGACGTCGTGGTCGGGGAGCTCGCGGACGGCACGGTCGCGGTGAAGCGCGCGGTCGAGCGGCGTACGACGGCCTCCGGCGCGGGCGGCTGGTGGCTGCTCAGCGACGACCCCGCCGTCGGCGTCGACTCGCGGCACCGCGGCCCGGTGCCCGACGAGCGGGTCCTGGCGGTGGTGCTGGCGCGGCTCTGGCCGCGTCCGGGGCGGCTCTGAGGGCCGGCGCCCGCGCCCCTTCCTGTGACCCATCGCACCGCGAGACGCCCCCCGGAGGATGACGTCCGCTGTGCCAGACTTCCGGCCGTGTCCGAGACGCCGAACACCCCCAAGCCCTTCCGTGCAGCCCACCACCCGCACGAGGGCGACCCCGTCTTCGACCTCCACCTGGGCGGCAAGATGGAGATCACCTCCGCGCCGCTGACGGGGAAGGAGGACCTCTCGCTGGCCTACACCCCCGGGGTGGCGCTGGTGTGCGAGGCGATCGCGGCCGACCCGAGCATGACCCAGCACTACACCTGGGTGCCCAACACCGTGGCCGTCGTCTCCGACGGCACCGCCGTGCTCGGCCTGGGCGACATCGGCCCGGCCGCCGCGATGCCGGTGATGGAGGGCAAGGCGGTGCTCTTCAAGCAGTTCGGCGGCGTGGACGCCGTCCCGATCTGTCTGGACACCACCGACACCGAGGAGATCATCGAGACCGTCGCCCGGCTCGCGCCGAGCTTCGGCGGGGTCAACCTGGAGGACATCTCCGCGCCGCGCTGCTTCGAGATCGAGGACCGGCTCAAGGAGCGCCTCGACATCCCCGTCTTCCACGACGACCAGCACGGCACCGCCGTGGTCGCGCTCGCCGCGCTGGAGAACGCCCTCAAGCTCACCGGTCGCGACTACGCCACGACCCGGGTCGTCATCTCCGGTGCCGGCGCCGCGGGCGTCGCCATCGCCAAGATCCTCATCGAGGCCGGCATCACCGACCTCGCTGTCACCGACCGCAAGGGCGTGGTCCACTCCGGCCGTGACGACCTGACGCCGGTGAAGAAGGCGCTGGCCGAGATCACCGCCGACAAGGCCGGGCGCTCGGGCTCGCTGGCCGACGCCCTGGACGGCGCCGACGTCTACCTCGGGGTCTCCGGCGGCACCATCCCGGAGGAGGACATCGCCCGGATGGCGCCCGACGCGATCATCTTCGCGATGGCCAACCCCACACCCGAGGTCCACCCCGACATCGCGCACAAGTACGCCCGCGTCGTCGCTACCGGCCGCTCGGACTTCCCCAACCAGATCAACAACGTCCTCGCCTTCCCCGGCATCTTCCGGGGCGCGCTGGACGTCCACGCCACCGGCATCACCGAGGGCATGAAGCTCGCCGCGGCCAACGCGCTGGCCGAGCTGGTCGGCGACGAGCTCCGCGAGGACTTCATCATCCCGGGCCCGTTCGACCCCCGCGTCCCTGGCGCCGTGTCGGCCGCCGTGGCCGAGGCCGCTCGGCGAGACGGGGTGGCCCGCCGCTAGCCGGCGATCGGTACGGTCGGCGCATGTTCGCCGTCTACGCCGACTCCTTCTCCTCCGACGACCCGCTGTCCGCGCTGAGGCTGGGGGAGCGACCGGACCCGGTCGCCCCCGACGGGTGGACGACGGTGACCGTCAAGGCCGCCTCGCTCAACCACCACGACGTGTGGTCGCTCAAGGGCGTGGGGCTGAAGTCCGAGCAGCTGCCGATGATCCTGGGCTGCGACGCCGCCGGCCTCGACGAGGACGGCAACGAGGTCGTCGTGCACGCGGTCATCAGCGACCCGGCGTGGACCGGCGACGAGACCCTCGATCCCCGTCGCTCGCTGCTCTCCGAGCGGCACCAGGGCACCTTCGCCGACAAGGTCGTCGTGCCGCGCCGCAACGTGGTGCCCAAGCCCACGTCGATGTCCTTCGAGGAGGCGGCCTGCCTGCCGACGGCCTGGCTCACGGCGTACCGCATGCTCTTCACCCGCGGCGGCCTCAAGGCCGGTGACACCGTGCTCGTGCAGGGAGCCGGCGGCGGCGTCGCGACCGCCTGCATCATCCTCGGCCGTGCCGCGGGCCTGAAGGTGCTCGCGACCAGCCGTGACGAGGCCAAGCGCGCCCGGGCGCTGGAGATCGGTGCCCACGAGGTCTTCGAGTCCGGCGCCCGGCTGCCGGTGAAGGTCGATGCGGTGATGGAGACCGTCGGCCGCGCCACCTGGTCCCACTCGATCCGCGCGCTGCGCCCCGGCGGATCGATCGTCATCTCCGGCACCACCTCGGGCCCGCAGCTCGACGATGCCGAGCTGACCCGGATCTTCTTCCTCCAGCTCTCGGTGATCGGCTCGACCATGGGCACCCGCGACGAGCTCGCCTCGCTCGTCTCGCTGCTCGACGCCACCGGTGCCCGCCCGCTGGTGGACCGCACGCTCCCGATGGAGCAGGCCGCCGAGGGCTTCGCCGCGATCGTCGACGGCGACGTGTTCGGCAAGATCGTCCTCACCCGGTGACCCCGACGACGGAGGCCCGGGCCCACCTGGTCACCGGTGCCGGCTCCGGCATCGGTGCCCTGGTGGCGGCGGCGCTGCTCGAGCGCGGCGACGAGGTGCACGTGGTGGCCCGCTCGGAGCAGCGCGCGACCGAGCTCGCCGCCCAGCTGCCGGGAGCCATCACGCTCGTGGCCGACCTGGCGCACCCGGAGTCCGTGGAGGCGCTGGCCCTGCCCGGGCGGCTGGACTCGGTCGTCCACGCCGCCGGTGTCGTCCAGCTCGGCACGGTCGCGGAGCTCTCGGTGCAGGACTGGGCCGAGCAGCTGCGGGTCAACCTCGTCGCGCCTGCCGCCCTGACCCGGGTCGCGCTGCCGGCGCTGCGGGAGGCCCGCGGCACCGTGGTGCTGGTCAACTCGGGTGCCGGGCTCTTCGCGCACCCGCAGTGGTCGGCGTACGCCGCCAGCAAGCACGGGCTGCGGGCCCTGGCCGACGCGCTGCGGGCGGAGGAGGCCGGGCACGGCGTCCGGGTCACCAGCATCTACCCCGGCCGCACCGCCACCCCGATGCAGGAGCAGGTGCACACCCAGGAGGGCAAGGAGTACGACGCCTCCGCGTGGATCCAGCCGCAGACCGTCGCCGACGCGGTCCTGCACGTCCTCGACCTGCCCGGCGACGCCACCATCCCCGACCTCACGATCAAGCCCGGACCCCGCTGAGGTCCTACTCCTGACCCGAGCGCCACTGCAGGGCGCCGATGATCACCATCCGCAGCTGCGTGCGGGCGGTCTGGGTCAGCCGGCGCTCGGCCTCGGGGCGGCCGGCGACGGCGACGAGCGACTCCGCGGTGTGCACCATCGCGGTGACGATCAGGTTGGAGAGGATCCGCAGGTCCTCGGTGCTCCAGGCGTCCGGCCCCGGGAGCCGGGCCAGGTCGGTGGCCAGCTCGCGCTCGCAGAGCTCGATCTCGTGGCGGATCGCCTCGCGCACGGAGGGCGGGCCGGCCGTGCGCTCGCGCGCGATGAAGGCGAAGTGCGCCCGCTGGGCGTGCACGTGCGAGACCAGTGTGTCGACTGACCGGTCGACGATCGCGGCGAAGGAGACCGGGGCCGTGCCGCCCGCCTCCACCCGGCGTACGTCGCGGAGCATGGCGCGCAGCGACACGAAGGACTCGTCGACCAGCGCCAGGCCCAGCGCCTCGATGGAGTCGAAGTGGCGGTAGAAGCCGGTGGGGACGATCCCGACCCGCCCGGCGACCTGGCGCAGCGACAGCGCGACCAGGCTGCTGTCCTCGCAGAGCTCCAGGGCCGCGTCCAGGATGGCGCGCCGGGTGCGCTCCTTGCGCTCCACGCGGGTCTCGGTCACGGGGCCAGCCTATCGAGGCGGGTCGGCCGACTCGTCGGTGCACATGTGTCCACCCTCACTCAGTGCCGTGGGGCGGGTCACCTGCGCGCCACTTGACCCTGCCGGGGGCCGGTCTGCACTATTGAGTGAACAGACGTTCACCCATTGTCAGGAGACGACATGAGTATCGCCGGCACCATCCTCCGCTCCCGCGCGGTCGCCGCACTCACCTCGCCCCACGGTGTGGACCGCTACCTCGAGCAGATCAACCCGATGTGGGCCGCCACGGAGGTCCGCGCCCGCGTCCTGGACGTCCGGCGCGAGACCGGCGGCGAGCACCCCGTCGCCACCATCACCCTCCAGCCGACCGGCACCTGGCGCGGGCACCGCGCCGGTCAGTACGTCCAGGTCGGCGTGGACCTGCCCGGGAGCCGGCGGACCACCCGCTGCTTCACCATCTCCTCCGCGGCCTCGCTGCCGGGGGAGAGCATCCAGCTCACCGTCCGCGCCCAGGGCGAGAAGCGCCCCGGTCAGTCGGTGAGCCGCTGGCTCGTCGAGCGCGCCCAGGTCGGCGACATCGTCCACCTCTCCCAGGCCGAGGGCGACTTCGTCCTCGAGGAGAGCCCGGCGACCCCGACCAACAACCACCTGCTCTTCCTCACCGGCGGCTCCGGCATCACCCCGGCCATGTCGATCCTGCGCACCCTGCTGCGCGACGGGTACGACGGCAGGGCCGGCCGCCGCGTGACGTTCCTGCACTTCGCCCGCTCGGCCGAGGACCAGATCTTCGCAACGGAGCTGGCCGAGATCGCCGCGGCCGACAACGACGTCGACGTCGTGCTGCGCCACGGCAGCGTGTTCAGCGAGTTCGAGCTGCGCCGCCTGGTGCCGTCGTACGCCGCCACCGACACGTGGGCCTGCGGCCCCGCTCCCATGCTCGACCTCGTCCGCGAGGCGTACGCCGACAGCCCCTCGCTGCGCACCGAGCTGTTCAACGTCGCCAGCGTCGTGCCGTCGGGTGCGGCCGAGGGCGACGTCGCGTTCGCCCGCTCCGGCAAGCAGGCCGCCAACACCGGCACCACCCTGCTGGAGCAGGCCGAGGCCCTGGGGCTGCGCCCGACCTCCGGCTGCCGGATGGGCATCTGCTTCTCCTGCACCGCCACGAAGTCCAGCGGCACCGTCCGCAACGTCCTGACCGGCGAGGAGTCCTCGCTGCCCGACGAGGAGGTCCGCGTCTGCGTGTCCGCGCCCGTCGGCGACTGCGTCGTGGATCTCTGAGGCGCCGAGCAGTCACTTCCGAACCCTCGACACGTCACCTCCGCACGCTCGACCGAAGGGACCCACCCATGAGCACCACCCAGAACACCCGCGCCACCGCCACCTCCAGCGCCACCACCGACCCCGTCTCCGGCAAGGTCCCGCTGACCGCGGAGCAGCTGCAGGCGTTCGGCGAGGAGATGGACGCCATCCGACAGGCCGTCCTGGCCGACCTCGGTGAGGCCGACGCCGCCTACATCCGCAAGGTCGTGAAGTACCAGCGTGGCCTCGAGGTCGCCGGCCGTGCGCTGTTCTACGTACCGCCGGCCTGGCCGCTGGCCGTCGCCGCGCTCTCGTTGTCGAAGATCCTCGACAACATGGAGATCGGGCACAACGTCATGCACGGCCAGTACGACTGGATGGGCGACCCGGGCCTGAACTCCCGCATGTTCGACTGGGACACCGCCTGCCCCGGTGAGCAGTGGAAGTACTCCCACAACTACATCCACCACACCTTCACCAACATCCTCGGCAAGGACCGCGACATCGGTTACGGCATCCTGCGCATGGACGAGGACCAGCCGTGGCGGCCCTACTACCTGGGCAACCCGGCCTACGCCTTCGCGCTGATGATGCTCTTCGAGTGGGGCGTGGCCCTGCACGACCTGGAGGTGGAGAACATCGTGGCCGGCAAGCGGAAGCTGGCCGACAACAAGCCCCTCTACCCGCGCCTGCTGCGCAAGATCCGCCGCCAGGCGCTCAAGGACTACGTCCTGTTCCCGGCGCTGACCGGCCCGCTCTTCCCGCTGACCTTCGCGGGCAACGCGGTGGCCAACGTCGTGCGCAACATCTGGGCCTTCAACATCATCTTCTGCGGCCACTTCCCGGCCGGCGTGGAGACCTTCTCCGAGGAGGAGTGCCTGGACGGCGTCGACGACAAGGGCGAGCCGGTCGAGACCCGTGGCCACTGGTACTACCGCCAGGTGCTCGGCTCGGCCAACATCTCCGGCGGGCCGTTGTTCCACATCATGAGCGGCAACCTGAGCCACCAGATCGAGCACCACCTCTTCCCGGACCTGCCGGCCCGCCGCTACCCCGAGGTCGCCCAGCAGGTGCAGGAGATCTGCGAGCGCTACGGCCTGTCCTACAACACCGGCCCGCTGCACAAGCAGGTCGGCAGCGTGTTCAAGAAGATCTGCCGGCTCGCCCTGCCCGGGCGTGGAGCGAAGGCCGCCGAGCCCGTCGCCGCCCAGGAGCGGATCGCGGCCTGAGGCCTAGGCTGCGGAGCATGGGAACGGGGCCTCGGGCGCTGCTGGTGACGGCGGCGCTCGGGGCCCTGTCGCCGTCGTTGGGCGGGTGTGGTGGCCCGGACCCCGCCCTCGTGGCCGAGCTCGAGGGTCTCGACACCACGTTCCACCTGGTCGACCTGCGCGGGTCGGGCCTCTCGAACCTGTACGTCGACGGCGACCGTGCGCTCGCCGACGTCACCGCCTTCCCCGGGGCGAGCCTGGTCCAGCGCGCGGCCGCCACGCCGGGAAGGTCCTCGCGGTGCGAGACCTACTCCTGGGCCTATCTCGCCGACAGTGACTGCCGCGAGGTGGGTCAGGACGCCTTCGTGGCCGACTTCGAGGAGATGACGACCGTGGGCGTGGTCCGCGACGACGGCACCCTGCTGGTGCTGGCCGGTCTGGTGACCGAGGTCGACCGGACGCTGGCCGACGACGCCCTGGTCGCGCTCCGCGAGGCGCCCGCGGTCAGTGCCGAGGAGCTCGCCGGGGCCGTGCCCGCCGCCGAGGGGTGATCGGGAACATGTGGTCGCAGAGGCGTGCGGAGGGGAGACTGTCGCCATGAGCAACGGCCCCAGCGGCAAGGACCGCATCAGCAAGGCGGAGATCTCCAAGGACGCCGTGCAGAGCACCGTCGAGGCGACAGCGGGCGCGGTCGGCGAGGTCACCACGATCCTCACCAACGCCGTCAAGGACGTCGCGGGCGCGATCGGCGGCCTGGCCACCGAGGTCTTCGAGATCCGCGACGCCGCCAAGCGGGCCGCGGCCGAGCAGGGGCCCGCGGAGATCGACGGGGACGCGGGCGAGGAGCCCGCGCAGTCCCAGGCCTAGCCGAAGGTCATCCGGAAGCCGTCCTGGCGGAACGACGCCAGGCGGCGCGCGCCGGCCAGCCAGCCCAGCGGGCCGTCCGGGGCGATGTCCCAGTCCGAGCGGCACGGCCCGACCCTGCTGGAGCCGGTCAGGCGCGCGACGACGTCACCGGCGTGGTCGTCGATCGGCGGCTGCCAGGTCGCACCCTTGAGCGGCACCCGCGGCAGCAGCCGCGAGGCGTCCGTGAAGCGGGCCCGCACGACCGAGCGGCCGTCGACATCGACCGACCACGACGTGCGCTCGCGCACCGATCCGCGCTCACGGGTCACACGGAAGTCGGCCAGCTCCTTCGGGATCGCCCAGAGCTCGCGGCCACCGGCCACCGAGGCGGGGGAGTCGACCCAGATGTCGGTGATCGACACCGCCCGCAGCGGCTCCTTGACCACCCGCGCGACCAGCAGCTCGGAGTACGTGAGGGGGCTCGGCTCCTCGTAGGAGACCAGCGCGACGCCGTACACGCCCCGGGGGCGGCGGGCGTCGACGTCGTGCCCTACCTTGAACAGCGAGAGCCACAGCTGGCCCTCCATCGTCCACGGGGCCGCGGGGTAGAGCGTCGTCATGGTCCCGACGGTAGTCAGACCGGCCGCTGCGGGGCCAGGGTGACCAGGGCTCGGTCGATGGCCGCGGAGACGTCGATCGTCCGCACCCGCAGGACGTAGTCCTTCTCCACCTCGCGCGCGACGTAGCGCGCCACGAAGCGCTGCAGCTCGCCCTGCACGCGGGCGGCGTGCTTGGTGAGGGAGGCCCGCAACCCCTGCGCCCGCAGGTCGACCACGATCTGGTGCGGCCGCGGCGGCTCGATGTCCAAGGTGATGGTCAGGTCCGCGCGCGCCCGACCGGTGATGAGCAGCGGCACCTCGAGGTCCGCGGCGAAGACCTGCTTGTCCACGCCGAGGTCGAGGGTGAAGGTCACCGCCACCGGCAGGCGTACGGCGAAGGCGACCGGGTCGTCGCCGACCCGGTGCCCCCAGGCCTCGCCGATGGCGCCCTGGGCGGTCACCCGCGCCACGCGACCCGGACCGACGCCCAAGGGGCCGAGGTCGACCGGTTGCCCGGACAGGACGTTGACCGCGGCCAGGACCCGCTCCACCGAGACCGCCTCGCGGAAGAAGGCGCGGCCCCAGGCGGCGTAGCTGATCTCCGGCGGAGGTGCCTCCATCAGTCCTCGGGGTCGTCGAGGCGGGCCAGCCAGGTGGCCAGCCGCTCGACCGCCGCCTCGTGCTCGGGGTGGACGTCGGTGAAGGCCTGGAGCTGCTCGGCGAGCCACCCCAGGGTCACCTCCTCGTCACCCCGGCGCGAGACGAGCTCCTCGATGCCGCGATCGGTGAAGTACACCGCCGAATGTCTCCTCACATCTCACTGGGTCTCGACACGCGGGTCGCGACTTCGTGCCTCAGTCGCGCCGCTCGCTCGACCACCACCATCGAGTCCGCTGGCGCGTCCTCGATCAGCTGAACGCCCGGTCCAGCAGCTCCTTCTGCTCGACCTGGTGCCGCTTGACGGTGCCGACCGACGGCGAGGACGACTCGGGCCGGGTGACCGGCACGACCGTGGCGTCGACCTCGGCCCAGGCGTTGAGCGCGTAGTGCGGCCAGGGGCCGTTGTTGCGCGGCTCGTCCTGGACCCAGCGCACCTCCTTGAGGTGGGGGTAGCGCGCGATCTCGGCCTTGATGTCGTCCAGCGGTCGCGGGTAGAGCTGCTCGACCCGGGCGATCGCGAACCGCTCCGGGTTCTCCCGCTTGGCCCGGTCGACCATGAGGTCCCAGGTCACGCGACCGCTGCACAGCAGCAGGGTGTCGACCTTGTCCGGGTCCGCCGCGCCGTCGCCGATGAAGGGACGGAAGTGGCCGGAGGTGAACTCGTCGGGCTGGGAGGCGGCCTCCTTGCGCTTGAGCATCGACTTCGGCGTGAAGACGATCAGCGGGCGGTGCTCCTCGCCGAGCGAGTGCTGGCGCAACAGGTGGAAGTACGACGCGGGCGTGGACGGCTGTGCCACGACGAAGGCGTCGTCGGCGGCCATCTGGAGGAACCGCTCGATCCGCGCGGAGGAGTGGTCGGGGCCCTGGCCCTCGTAGCCGTGCGGCAGCAGCAGCACGACACCGGAGTCCTGGCGCCACTTGGTGCGGCCAGAGGAGATGAACTCGTCGATGACGGTCTGGGCGCCGTTGACGAAGTCACCGAACTGGGCCTCCCACAGCACCAGCGCCTCGGGACGTGCCACCGAGTAGCCGTACTCGAACCCGAGCGCGGCGTACTCCGAGAGCAGCGAGTCGTAGACGTAGAACTTCGCCTGGTCCTCGGTCAGGTTGGCCAGCGGCGTCCACTCGTCGGCGTTGCGCCGGTCGATGATCGTGGCGAAGCGGGACACGAAGGTGCCGCGGCGCGAGTCCTGGCCGGCCAGGCGGACCGGACGGCCCTCCATGAGCAGCGAGCCGAAGGCGAGGATCTCGCCGGTGCCCCAGTCGATCGGGCCCTCGGTGATCGAGGTGGCCCGGCGCTGCAGCTGCGGCATGACCTTCGGGTGGACGGTGAAGCCCTCCGGAGGCGTGGTGTAGGCGTCCGCGATCCGCTTGAGCACGTCCGGCTCGATCGAGGTGCGGGTCTCTCCTGCGGGCTTGTCCGGGTAGTCGGGGACCGTGGTCCAGCCCGAGGGCTGGCTCGTGGCCTCGCGGACCTCGGTGAAGACCCGCTCCAGCTGCTGCTGGTAGTCGCGCAGGACCTGCTCGGCCTCCTCGATCGTGATGTCGCCACGACCGATGAGGGACTCGGTGTAGAGCTTGCGCACCGAGCGCTTCTGCTCGATCAGGTCGTACATCAGCGGCTGGGTGTACGACGGGTCGTCGCCCTCGTTGTGGCCGCGGCGGCGGTAGCAGACCAGGTCGATGACGACGTCCTTGTGGAAGGCCTGGCGGTACTCGAAGGCCAGCCGGGCCACGCGGATGCAGGCCTCGGGGTCGTCGCCGTTGACGTGGAAGATCGGCGCCTGGACCATCCGCGCCACGTCGGTGCAGTAGAGCGAGGAGCGCGACGAGCCGGGGGAGGTGGTGAAGCCGACCTGGTTGTTGACGATCAGGTGGACGGTGCCGCCGGTGCGGTAGCCGCGCAGCTGGGAGAGGTTGAGCGTCTCCGCGACCACGCCCTGGCCGGCGAACGCGGCGTCGCCGTGGACCAGCAGCGGGAGCACGGGGTAGTCCGAACCCCGGTCGAGCACGTCCTGCTTGGCGCGGGCGATGCCCTCGAGCACCGGGTCGACGGCCTCGAGGTGGGAGGGGTTCGCCGCGACGGAGACCTTGACCGTCGAGCCGCTCTCCGCGGTGAACTCGCCCTCGGCGCCGAGGTGGTACTTCACGTCGCCGGAGCCCTGGACCGTGCGCGGGTCGATGTTGCCCTCGAACTCGCGGAAGATCTGGGAGTAGTTCTTGCCGACGATGTTGGCCAGCACGTTGAGCCGGCCGCGGTGGGCCATGCCGATGGTGACCTCGTCGAGGCCGGCCTCGGCGGCGGCCTCGCAGATCTCGTCGATGACCGGGATCGTGGTCTCGCCGCCCTCGAGGGAGAAGCGCTTCTGGCCGACGAACTTGGTCTGCAGGAAGGTCTCGAAGGCCTCGGCCTGGTTGAGCTTGAGCAGGATCCGCAGCTGCTCCTCGCGGGGCGGCTTCACGTGCGGCTGCTCGACGCGCTGCTGGAGCCAGCGGCGCTGCTCGGGGTCCATGATGTGCATGTACTCGATGCCGGTGGTGCGGCAGTAGGAGTCGCGCAGGATCCCCAGGATCGTGCGCAGCTTCATGAACCGCCGACCCTCGCCACCGAACGAGCCGGTGGCGAACTCGCGGTCGAGGTCCCACAGCGTGAGGCCGTGGTTCTCCACCTCGAGGTCGGGGTGGGTGCGCTGGCGGTACTCCAGGGGGTCGGTGTCGGCCATGAGGTGGCCGCGCACGCGGTAGGCGTGGATCAGCTCCAGGATGCGTGCCTGCTTGGAGATCTCGTCGTCGTGCGACGTCGCGATGTCCGCGCCCCAGCGGATCGGCTGGTAGGGGATGCGCAGCGAGCGGAAGATCTCGTCGTAGAAGCCGTCCTCGCCCAGCAGCAGCTGGTGGACGCGGCGCAGGAACTCACCGGACTGGGCGCCCTGGATGACGCGGTGGTCGTACGTCGAGGTCAGCGTCATGACCTTGGAGATCGCGTTGCGCGCGATCGCGTCGGCCGAGGCGCCCTGCCACTCCGGCGGGTACTCCATCGCGCCCACGCCGATGATCGCGGCCTGGCCGGTCATCAGCCGCGGCACCGAGTGGTTGGTGCCGAGCCCGCCGACGTTGGTCAGGCTGATCGTGGTGCCCTGGAAGTCCGCGACGGTGAGCTTGCCCTCGCGGGCCTTGGTCACGACGTCCTCGTAGGCGGTCCAGAAGGCCGCGAAGTCCATCGACTCGCAGGCCTTGATGCTCGGGACGAGCAGCTGGCGGGTCTCGCCCTTCTTGATGTCGATGGCCAGGCCGAGGTTGATGTGGGCCGGCGTGACGAGGTTCGGCTTGCCGTCGACCTCGGCGTAGGAGTTGTTCATCTCCGGCATCGACTTCAGCGCCCGGACGAGCGCGTAGCCGATGAGGTGGGTGAAGGAGACCTTGCCGCCCCGGGCGCGGGCGAGGTGGTTGTTGATGACGGTGCGGTTGTCCCACAGCAGCTTGACCGGGACCGAGCGGATCGAGGTCGCGGTCGGGACCGTCAGCGAGACGTCCATGTTCTGCGCGGTCCGCGCCGGGGCGCCGCGCAGCACGGTGTACGTCGGCTCGTCGCTGGCCTCGGCCGGCGCGGTCGGGCGGGTCTCCTTGGGCATGGGCGAGGACGTCCCCTTGCTCGGCTCGGCTGCCTTGGACTCGGGGCGCGGCTTGGCCACGGGGGCCGGCGCCTGGGCGGCGGGCTTGTCCTTGCCCTCGGGCGTGCCGGCGCCGTTGCTGGCGGCCTTCGCGGGCTCGGCCTGCGCAGCCGGGGCCGGGGCCTTCGCTGCGGCCTGCTGCGGCTGGGCCTTCGCGGGGGCGCTGCCGTTGCTGCCGTTGCCGCCCTTGCGCGAGTCGAAGTAGGCCTTCCAGCTCGGATCGACGCTGCCCGGGTCCTTCTGGTACTGCTCGAACATCTCCTCCACGAGCCACTCGTTGGCACCGAAGTCGTGGGAGACCTCGGAGGAGCCGGTGGAGGTGGAGCTGCCAGGGGACTGCGGCACGGCTTGATTCGCCTCTTTCGGATGAGCGCGCGAAGGTGTCAATTGCAGTCACCCAGGCTAGACCCCCGACGCGTCGATGTCCCAGGTCGGGGCGCGATTCGGGCAGGGTGTCACCGAAGCCACACCAGGAGGAGCGTTCGTGCCGCACCAGGAGCCTCTCGGGGCGCCCAGGACCCGGCGTACCCCACCCCTGCGGGGGGCCCGGAGCACCCGCTCGGACCGGCGACTCCTCGCCCCGTCGCTGGGCCCGCTCCTGGCCCTGGTCCTCGTGGCAGGGTGCACCGGCGAGGACGGGTCGGGCTCGCCGGACGGCGGGCCCGGGGCGCGCGGCGAGGACGCCGGCCGGCGGGCCGCGAGCGTGCCCACCGTGGTCGTGCCCGGCCAGCGGGTCGGCCGGCTCGCGCCGCAGCGGCACCGCCAGGTGGCGCAGCGGGTCGCGGCGGTCGTCGACGGCTGGTGGGACGCGGCGTTCGTCGAGGCCGACTACCCGCGCACCCGCTACCAGGGCTCCTTCCCCGGGTTCACGCGCACAGCGGCCCAGCAGGGCTGGCAGCAGCGCGACCTCATGACCAGCGCCCGGCTGGGCTCGCGGATCGACGCGCTCGTGCCGCTGCGGCGCCGCGTCGCGGTCGACGTGCTGTCCACGCGGGAGGTGCCGCGCGGTGCGACCGCGCGGGTGCGGATGGACTTCCGCACCACGGGCGAGGTCGAGCGCCGGATCCGGCTCGAGGGTCGGCTGGTGCTGACCTACCTGCGCGGCGGGTGGCGGGTCTTCGGCTTCGACGTGACGCAGTCGCCGCTGCGGCCGACCCCGGGCCAGCAGTCGGCGGATCGGTCAGGCAACCAGTCGGGCAAACGTTCGGGAGGGGAACGGTGAGCACGCGCAGGGCGGGCCGGCTCCGGCGTACGGCGAGGGCGACCGCGTTGGCGGCCGTGCTGGCCACGACCGTGGTCGTGGTGCCGGACGCCGAGGTGGCCTCCGAAGACTCCGCGCTGGTGGCGATGCGTCACGCACGCGGCCTCGACGTGGGGGACCGGGTCGTGTGGATCCTGGCGGTGGGCTCCGACGCCCGGCCCGGCCAGGTGATGACCCGGACCCGCGGCGACGCGCTCCAGCTCATCGGGATCGACCCGCGCACCGGCGCGGCGGCCGCGATCGGCATCCCGCGCGACTCCTACGTCCCGATCCCCGGGTACGGCTCGAGCCGGGTGAACGCCGCGATGGTCTTCGGTGGACCCGAGCTCCAGGGCCGGACGGTCGGCAACCTCGTCGGCGTCCAGCCCGACTACGTGTTCGTCACGCGCTTCCCCTTCTTCGAGGACATGGTCGACGACATCGGCGGCATCACGGTCAGCAACCCGCGCCGCTTCTCCGACCCCGACCTCAAGCCGCGCGGCTTCGCCCAGGGGCGGGTCCGCCTCGACGGCTACGGCGCGATGGCCTTCGCCCGCATCCGCAAGACCCTGGCCGGGGGCGACTTCGCGCGCTCGGCCAACCAGCAGCGGGTGCTGCGCGGCATCCAGGCGCGAGTGGCCTCGCAGGCCGGCACGCCGGGGTTCATGGAGCGCGGGGTGATGTCGGTGCTGCAGCACCTGCGCACGGGCGAGGGCCCGGCGACGCTGTTCCGGCTGGCGCAGCTCGTCGCCCGGGTCGACCCGTCCCGGATCACCACGTGCGTGGTGCCCGGCACGATCGGCACCGTCGGTGGAGCGAGCATCGTGCGGCCGGACGTCGCGACCGCCCGTCGGCTCGGCAACGCGGCCCGCGCCGACGCCACGCTGCCCCCCGGCTGCTGACGGCGCACCTCGCTGGTCGAGGTGCGACCCGGTCCGGCCGCTGGTCGAGGTGCGAGCGCAGCGAGCCATGAGACCCCTGGAACGCACGAACCGGGGCGGCCCTCGATGGGCCGCCCCGGTCGTGTCAGAAGGGTGGACCGGCAGTGCCGGTCGGGTCGCTGGGCCGAGGCTCAGCGAGCGTGGATCAGCGGGGGAAGATCTGCGACTCCAGCCAGCCCAGGTCGAGGGTCAGCAGGTCGCCGATCTTCAGCTGGGTGGCAGAGAGCTTGCCGCCGTAGAAGTTGCTCGTCGCACGCGGGCCGAAGGTGATGAACCCGTTGGTGTTGTTGAGCTGCTCGACCACGAAGGAGACAGTCTCGCCGATGCCGAGGCCACCCGGGGGCAGCAGCTCCTCGCCCTTGTAGAGGACGCTGGCGAGCTTGAACTGCGGCTTGTTGTTGCCGCGGACGGCCTTGCCCTGCTTGCCGGTGCTGCGCAGCTTGAGCGTGGACTCCACGCCGGAGATGACCAGGTCGAGGACCGGGATCTCGAGCGAGCCGAGCGAGGAGGTCGCCACCGAGCGGGCGCGGCCGCGGGAGAGCTGCTTGGCGCTGTAGGAGTACTCGATGCCGTTCAGCGTGGCCAGGCTGACCGGGAGACCCGGGAGGCTCAGCGGGAAGCTGACGCTCTCGACGGTCTTGGATTCGGTGGTGCCGTCGGTGCCTGCGCAGGGGATCGCCTGGGTGCCGATGCCGCCGAGGTGCAGCAGCTCGGTGTCCTCGGTGAGCGGCAGGGCCTTGAGGTTGAGGCCGCTCAGGGTCGAGCGGAAGACGCCGTTGACAGCGCCCTCGTCGATCCGCGACTGGGCGTAGCCGAGCTTGAGCAGGGCGGCGGAGTCGTTGTTGGACTCGGTGGGGTCGACCTCGATCTGCAGGGCGTTGGCGCCGGAGGAGGCGAAGCCCTCGCCGACCTTGGTGAAGGACGAACCGAGGCCGATCGAGCCCAGGCCCGGGATCTCGATGACGTCGCCCAGGACCGGGTCGGCCATCTCGATCAGCTGGTTGAGGGTGTCGACCAGGATGCCGAGCGGGACGTTGATGATCTCGTTGAGCACGTCGGTGCCCAGGCCGAGGTTCTCGAGCAGCAGGTTGAGGGTGTCGCCGATGACGCCGTCCTCGGGGAGGATGAGCTTGAGGCTCTTGAAGCCGAACGACTCCGCGGTGCCGTACTCGTTGCCGTCGCCGTCACGGTCGGCCGGGTCGTGGAAGGAGTCCGCCACGGCCTCGAGGCCCTTGATCTCCAGCGTCGGGAGCTGCACGCCGGGCACGAGCTCCTCGGCGCCGACGACGATGTCACCGAGCAGGTTGGTCGCCCGCACGCCGGTGATGTTGCCGTCGCGGTAGGTCTCGGTGGAGCTGGTGCTGGGGGAGAGGTGGATCAGGCCGGCCAGGTTGACCGGCAGGGCGTCGCCCAGGAGCTCGGCGATCGTGTCCGTGGACAGCAGCGAGGGCGCGAGGCGCTCCAGACCGGTGGTGCGCGTGCAGGCCTGCAGGGTCTTGGCGTCCTTGAGGCTCTTGACGTCGATGCCACCCAGGCTGATCTTCGTCCCGTAGGCGAGCGCGGTCATGCCGAAGTCGGTGAGGACCTTGGGTGCCGGCGCGTCGTCCTGGGCGGTCGCGGCGGGGGTGGTGGTGAGGGTGCCAGCCAGGCCGGCCGCGCAGACGGCGGAGACGGCCACGGCCCTCTTGAAGGACTTCTTCACACTTCCTACTTTCGTCGTCGCTGCTGGTGTCAGCGGTGGTAGCCAGGAAGAGTGTGTGAAGCACCCCTCCCCTCCCGGGAGGTTTCCGTCGTGGTGACGGACCTCAAAGGGTGAAACGGCCCACACGCTGCCGGGTTAGGTAGTCACTTCGGGTGGTCTGGACCAGGCCGGACGGACTACCTCCAGGCGTCCGGACCGGGGGAGGTGTCGGCTCCGCGGCCCAGGGACTTGAGGGGCGGCGGTATAAGCGGCTGCGCAGACGCGACGACCCGGACCTGCTGGTGCGGGTCCGGGTCGGGCTGTCCTTCGTCGTCAGTCGCCGTGCTGGCTGGCGCCTCCGGCAGGATTCGAACCTGCGACACCTGGTACCGGAAACCAGTGCTCTATCCCCTGAGCTACGGAGGCGTGCTGTCGAGGTCCGGCGCGGGGCCGGGCCTGCGAGCGGGCTCACCCTACAGCCCGGCCAGGGGGGTGCCGAATCGGGTCGCACCCAGCGCGCCGCGTCCCAGCGCCGATATCGATGCGGGGCCCGTACGCGGGCGCCGATAGGGTTGTCGGGTGACTCCCGAGCAGCTCTCCACCGCGATCGTCGACGTGCTGACGACGCTCTCCGACGAGGGTGCCCTCACCCTGCCGGACGGCGTCCCGACGAACGTGACGGTGGAGCGACCCCGCTCCAAGGAGCACGGCGACTACGCCACCAACGTCGCGCTGCAGCTGGCCAAGAAGGCCGGGCTCAACCCCCGCGCCCTGGCCGAGATGGTGCGCGAGCGGCTGCTCGCCGGCGACGGCGTGACCGCCGTCGAGATCGCCGGTCCGGGCTTCCTCAACATCACCGTCGACGCCGGCGCCCAGGGCAAGGTCGCCGCCGACATCGTGGCGGCCGGGGCGGCGTACGGACGGACCTCCACGCTCGCGGGTCAGCGGATCAACGTGGAGTTCATCTCCGCCAACCCGACCGGGCCTCTGCACCTGGGTCACACCCGGTGGGCGGTGCTGGGCGACGCCATCGCACGGGTGCTGGCCGCGGCTGGTGCCGAGGTGGTGCGCGAGTTCTACATCA
Source organism: Nocardioides sp. (assembly GCF_030149505.1). GTDB lineage: Bacteria > Actinomycetota > Actinomycetes > Propionibacteriales > Nocardioidaceae > Nocardioides. The sequence continues at coordinate 21,420 of NZ_JASBRN010000022.1, read as the reverse complement.
ACGACCGCGGCGTCCAGATGAACCACTTCGCGGACTCCATCGTCGCGGCCGCGCTGGGACAGCCCGCTCCGGCCGACGGCTACGCCGGTGCCTACATCGCCGACCTGGCCAAGGCTGTCGAGGCCGACCAGCCCGGCATCTTCGCGCTGCCCGAGGACGAACGCCGGGCTGCCGTCCGCGCAGTCGGCTACCGGCTCCAGCTCAAGGAGCAGCAGGACCAGCTCGAGCACTTCCAGACTCACTTCGACGTGTGGTTCTCCGAGCTCTCCCTGCACGAGTCCGGCTCGGTGCCCGACACGCTCGCCCGGCTCAAGGACCTCGGCCACGTCTACGAGGAGGACGGGGCGCTGTGGATGCGCACCACCGACTTCGGCGACGACAAGGACCGGGTCCTGATCAAGTCCGACGGCGAGCTGACCTACTTCGCCTCCGACACCGCCTACTACCTCAACAAGCGGGCGCGCGGCTTCGGTCACTGCATCTACCTGCTCGGCGCCGACCACCACGGGTACGTCGGGCGGCTCAAGGCCATGGCGGCCTGCGTCGGTGACGACCCGGCCGAGACCCTCGACGTCCTGATCGGCCAGATGGTCAAGATCCTCCAGGGCGGGGAGGAGCTGGTCCTGTCCAAGCGGGCCGGCACGATCGTGACGCTGCAGGAGCTCACCGAGGAGATCGGTGTCGACGCGCTGCGCTACTCCCTCGCCCGCTACCCGGCCGACTCCCCGCTGGTGCTCGACGTCGTCGAGATCACCAAGGCGTCCAACGACAACCCGGTCCACTACGTGCAGTACGCCCACGCGCGCACCTGCCGGATGATCGCCAACGCCACCGACCTCGGGATGTCCCTGCCGGCCGACTACGACCCGGCGCTTCTCGACCACGAGCGTGACGGTGAGCTGCTCCGCGCACTCGCCGAGTTCCCGCGGGTCGTCGCCTCCGCCGCGGAGCTGCGCGAGCCCCACCGGATCGCCCGCTACCTCGAGGCCACGGCGTCGACGTTCAACAAGTGGTACGACACCAAGGAGTGCCGGATGCTGCCGCAGGGCGACGAGCCGGTCACCCCTGCCAACGAGGCGCGCCTCGTGCTGGTGCATGCCGCCCGCACCGTCCTGGCCAACGGCCTGGACCTGCTCGGCGTCTCCGCCCCGGAGCGGATGTGAGCCACACCCACGAGGCCGGCTGGGCCCATGCCTCCGGCGCGCTGCGCGGTCCCTCGTGGCTGCGCGAGCCCAGCGACCCCAACGAGCTGGTCGAGCAGCTGTGGTCGCGCACCGCCACGAAGTCCGACGGCGTGCTGTCGGTGGGCGGGGTGGCGCTGACCGACCTCGTGGCCGAGCACGGCTCGCCGGCGTACGTCCTGGACGAGGTGGACTTCCGCGCCCGCGCCGGGGCCTTCCGCGACGCCTTCGCCGGCTTCGACGTCTACTACGCCGGCAAGGCGTTCCTCTGCACGGCCGTGGCCCGCTGGGTCGCCGAGGAGGGCCTGCACCTCGACGTCTGCACGGGCGGGGAGATGGCGGTCGCGGAGCGCGCCGGCTTCCCGATGGAGCGGGTCGGCTTCCACGGCAACAACAAGAGCGTCGCCGAGCTCGAGCGCGCGGTGCGGCTGGGCGTGGGCCGGGTCATCATCGACTCCTTCGAGGAGGTCGAGCGGCTGGCCGAGGTCAGCCGGGCGCACGGCACGAGGACCGCGGTGATGGTCCGCGTCACCGCGGGCGTCGAGGCCCACACCCACGAGTACATCGCGACGGCTCACGAGGACCAGAAGTTCGGCTTCTCCATCACCTCCGGCGACGCCCTGGAGGCGGTGCGCCGGGTGCTGGCCTCCGACGCGCTCGAGCTGCGCGGCCTGCACTCCCACATCGGCAGCCAGATCTTCGACACCGCCGGCTTCGAGGTCGCGGCCCGTCGCGTGCTGGCGCTGCACGCCCGGGTGGCCACCGAGCTCGGCACGGTCATGCCCGAGATGGACCTCGGCGGCGGCTTCGGCATCGCCTACACCACCCAGGACGACCCGGCCGACCCGCGCGACCTCGCCGCGGGGATGCGCGAGATCGTCGAGCACGAGTGCCGGGCGCTGGGCATCGAGCTCCCGCACCTGTCCATCGAGCCGGGTCGCGCGATCGTCGGCCCCGCGGTGTGCACGGTCTACTCCGTCGGCACCGTCAAGCCGGTCCGGCTCGACGGGGGAGCCGTGCGCACCTACGTCTCGGTCGACGGCGGCATGAGCGACAACATCCGCACCGCGTTGTACGACGCCGACTACTCCTGCACGCTGGCCGGTCGCGCCTCCGACGCGCCGCCGGTGCTCGCCCGCGTGGTCGGCAAGCACTGCGAGGCCGGCGACATCGTCGTCAAGGACGAGTTCCTGCCCGGCGACGTCGCGGCCGGCGACCTGCTGGCCGTGCCCGGCACCGGTGCCTACTGCCGCTCCATGGCCTCCAACTACAACCACGCACTGCGGCCCCCGGTGGTCGCGGTGCGGGACGGGGTCGCACGCGTCGTCGTGCGGCGCGAGACTGAGGACGACCTGTTGGCAACCGACGTGGGTGATCTGTAGATGGTCAGCGCTGAACCGCTGAAGGTGGCGGTCCTGGGGTGCGGTTCCGTGGGCTCGCAGGTGGTGCGGCTGCTCTCCGAGCAGTCCGAGGACCTGGCGGCGCGCATCGGTGCGCCGGTGGAGCTGGTCGGCGTCGGCGTGCGCCGGCTCGACGCACCGCGCGAGGTGGAGGTCCCCGAGGGCCTGCTCACGACCGACTCCGCGGCCCTGGTCACCCGGGCCGACGTGGTCGTCGAGGTCATCGGCGGCATCGAGCCCGCCCGGGGCCTGATCCTCTCGGCGCTGGAGCACGGGGCCTCGGTCGTCACGGCCAACAAGGCGCTGCTGGCCGAGGACGGTCCCACCCTGTTCGAGGCGGCCGCGAAGGCCGACCGCGACCTCTACTACGAGGCCGCCGTCGCCGGCGCGATCCCGATCCTGCGCCCGCTGCGCGAGTCCCTGGCCGGCGACCGCGTCACCCGCGTGCTGGGCATCGTCAACGGCACCACCAACTTCATCCTCGACAAGATGGACACCGCGGGCAGCGGCTTCGCCGAGGCGCTCGAGGAGGCCCAGGAGCTCGGGTACGCCGAGGCCGACCCGACCGCCGACGTCGAGGGCTTCGACGCCGCGGCGAAGGCCGCCATCCTGGCCTCGCTGGCCTTCCACACCCGCGTGACCGCCGCCGACGTGCACCGCGAGGGCATCTCCGAGGTGACCGCCGCCGACGTCGCCTCCGCCGCCGAGATGGGCTGCGTCGTGAAGCTGCTGGCCATCTGCGAGCTGCGCCGCCAGCCCGGTGGCGAGGACGCCGTGGCCGTGCGGGTCCACCCCGCGATGATCCCGCGGTCGCACCCGCTGGCCTCGGTGCGCGAGGCCTACAACGCGGTCTTCGTGGAGTCCGAGGCTGCCGGCCAGCTGATGTTCTACGGCCCCGGCGCTGGCGGCTCGCCCACGGCCTCGGCCGTCCTGGGCGACCTCGTCACGGTCGCCCGCAACCGGCTCGCCGCCACGCGCGGCGCCGGCGAGTCGGCGTACGCCGACCTGGCGGTGCTGCCGATGGGCGACACCGTGACCCGCTACCACGTGGCCATCGACGTCGACGACCGTGCCGGCGTACTGGCCGCGGTGGCGCAGGCCTTCGCCGAGCACGGCGTCTCGATCCAGACCGTGCGCCAGGAGGGCCGCGACGACGACGCGCAGCTGGTGGTGGTCTCCCACGAGGCGACCGACGCGCAGCTCTCCGCGACCGTGGAGCACCTGCAGCGGATGGACATCGTGCGCGAGGTCACCTCGGTCATGCGCGTCGAAGGAGGAGCGGAGTGAGCCGGACCCAGCAGTGGCGGGGGGTCGTGGAGGAGTACCGCGACCTGCTCGAGATCCCCGAGGGCACCCGCGCGGTCACGCTGCGCGAGGGCGGCACCCCGCTCGTGCACTCGGAGTGGCTCTCCGGGCTGACCGGCGCTGAGGTGCACCTCAAGGTCGAGGGTGACAACCCCACCGGCTCCTTCAAGGACCGCGGCATGACGGCCGCGCTGTCGGTGGCCGTCCACGAGGGCGCCAAGGCGGTGGTCTGTGCCTCGACCGGCAACACCTCCGCCTCGATGGCCGCCTACGCCGCCAAGGCCGGCATCAAGCCGCTCGTGCTCGTGCCCGAGGGCAAGATCGCGGCCGGGAAGATGGCCCAGGCGATCCTGCACGGCGCCCAGGTGATCATGGTCCGCGGGAACTTCGACGACTGCCTGGCCATGGCGCGCGGGCTCTCGCAGGCCTACCCCGTCGCCCTGGTCAACAGCGTCAACCCGGTCCGCCTCGAGGGGCAGAAGACCGCCGCCTTCGAGGTCGTCGACTTCCTCGGCGACGCCCCGGACTACCACCTGCTGCCCGTCGGCAACGCCGGCAACGTCTCCGCCTACTGGCTGGGCTACACCCAGTACGCCGAGCTCGGCGAGGCCACGAAGCGGCCCGTCATGCGCGGCTTCCAGGCCGAGGGTGCCTCGCCGCTGGTGACCGGGGAGCCCTTCCCGGACCCCGAGACCAAGGCCACCGCCATCCGAATCGGCAACCCGGCCTCCTGGCACCTGGCAGAGAAGGCAGCCAAGGAGTCCGAGGGCCGGTTCGCCGCGGTCTCCGACGACCAGATCCTCGCCGCCCAGGCGCAGCTGGCCAGCCACGACGGCGTCTTCGTCGAGCCCGCCTCGGCGGCCGGCGTCGCCGGCCTCCTGCAGGAGCTGGCGCAGGGCGAGTCCTACCGCGGCTCGACGGTGGTCATCACCGTGACCGGCCACGGGCTCAAGGACACCGCGACCGCGCTGGAGGCCTTCTCGGCCAGCGGGGGCGGGATCGTCGACACCGTGGTGGACGCCGACGTGGACGCCGCCGCGGCCGCCGCCGGCCTGGCTTGAGAGCCGGGGCCCGCGCATGGTCACCTTCGTCGACGGCCCGGTCGGTGTCTCCGTCCCGGCCACGTCGGCCAACCTCGGCCCCGGCTTCGACTCCCTGGGCCTCGCGCTCTCGCTGCGCGACGAGCTCGAGGGCGAGGTGCTCGGGTCGGGACTGGTCGTCGAGGTCGAGGGTGCAGGCGCTGACGCCGTACCCCGCGACGAGTCGCACCTGGTCGTCCGCTCTATGCGCGCCACTTTCGAGCTGCTCGGTGGCCAGCCCGCGGGCCTGCGCCTGACCTGCCGCAACGTCGTGCCCCACGCCCGGGGCCTGGGGTCGTCCTCGGCCGCGATCGTCGGTGGGGTGGTCCTGGCGCGAGCCCTCGTGGCCGGCGGTGAGCTGCTGCTCGACGACGAGGCCGCGCTGCGGCTGGCCGCCCGGCTCGAGGGGCACCCCGACAACGTCGCGCCGGCACTGCTGGGCGGCTTCGTGGTCTCCGGCCAGGAGGCGGGGGAGTACTACGCCGTCTCCGCCCCCGTCGACCCGCGGGTCGGCGCGGTCGTGCTCGTGCCGCCGACGCCGGTCTCGACCGAGGCCGCCCGCGGGCTGCTCCCCGACACCGTGCCGCACGCCGACGCGGCTGCGGACGCCGGACGTGCCGCGCTGCTGGTCGCGGCCCTCGGCGGGCGCCCCGAGCACCTGCTGCTCGCCACCCGTGACTACCTCCACCAGTCCTACCGGCGCCCGGCGATGCCGGAGTCCCTCGACCTGGTCGAGGCACTGCGCACCGACGGTATCCCCGCCGTGGTCTCCGGCGCCGGACCGACGGTGCTGGCCTTCGTCGGGGGCCCCGACGCCGACTCGACCCGCGCGGTCCTGGACCGTACGCCGGCGGGCTGGTGGTCCGCGCACCTCGCCGTCGACGGCGCTGGTGCGGTGGTGCGCCGCGGGGGCTGAGCGCGACTGCTACTGTGGCGCCGGCCGCACGTCGTCTCCGACGCGGGCCGCGTCCCGCATCCAGCGGGCTCCCGTTCCTCGCCCCTCGGGCGGATCGCGCACGCCGGTTGTCCTCTCGCGCACACCGGTGTGGGAAGGACTCACGTGACCGAGCAGACCCACGACCCCGCCGCCGAGCAGGACCAGGCGGCACCGGCCGCCACGAAGCGCGCGCGCCCCGGCGGCCTCAACGGCATGCTGCTGGCCGACCTCAAGCAGTTCGCCGGGGGCCTGGGCATCAAGGGGTCCGGGTCGATGAAGAAGGCCCAGCTCGTCGAGGCGATCAAGGCCGCCCAGTCGAGTGCCCAGTCGAGTGGCCAGTCGGGTGGCCAGTCGAGTGGCCAGTCGGGTGAGACGCCGGACCAGAGGTCGACGCCCCGGGCCACGGACCAGCCGGCCGAGCGGCCCGCGGCCGACCAGGGTGAGGTGCAGCCGCAGCGGCAGGACCGGCCGGAGCGCCAGCAGCAGGGCAAGGGCGACCAGCAGGGCAAGGGCGACCAGCAGGAACGCCAGCGTCCCGAGCGCCAGGACCGCTCCGAGCGCCAGCAGCAGGACCGGCAGCAGGACCGGCAGCAGGGTCAGCAGGGCAAGAAGAACCAGAACCAGAAGTCCCAGCAGGGTCAGGCCGGCGACCAGGGCAAGGCCGGCGACCAGGGTCAGGGCGGCAAGCAGGGCAACCAGCAGGGCCAGGGCGGCAAGCAGGGCGGCAACCAGGGCAACCAGGGCGGCAACCGCCAGGACCAGCAGAACCAGCAGCAGGGCAACCAGGGGGGCAACCAGAACCCCGGCAACCAGAACCTGGGCGGGGACCTCGACGACGACGATGACGAGGGCGGGCGACGCAGCCGACGCCGTCGTGGCCGCGAGCGCGACCGCACCCGTCGCGGCGAGGTGGACACCACGATCCTCGAGGACGACGTGCTCGTCCCGGCCGCGGGCATCCTCGACGTGCTGGACAACTACGCCTTCGTCCGCACCAGCGGCTACCTCGCCGGCACCGACGACGTCTACGTCTCGCTGACCATGGTGCGGAAGTACGGCCTGCGCCGCGGCGACGCCGTGACCGGTCAGGTGCGCCAGCCCCGCGAGGGCGAGCGCAAGGAGAAGTTCAATCCGATGGTGAAGATCGAGAGCGTCAACGGCCAGGAGCCCGACGCCTCGCGCCACCGCCCGGACTTCGCCCGGCTGACCCCGCTCTACCCCTCCGAGCGGCTGCGCATGGAGACCGGTCCCACCGACCTCGTGGGTCGCGTGGTCGACCTGCTGGCACCCGTCGGCAAGGGCCAGCGCGGCCTGGTCGTGGCGCCCCCGGGCTCGGGCCGCACGATGCTGCTGCAGTCGATCGCCGACTCGCTGACCGCGAACAACCCCGAGTGCCACCTCATGGTCGTGCTGGTCGACGAGCGGCCCGAGGAGGTCACCGACGTCGAGCGGCGGACCAAGGGCGAGGTCATCGCCTCGACCTTCGACCGCCAGCCGGCCGACCACACCGCCGTCGCCGAGCTCGCCGTCGAGCGGGCCAAGCGGCTGGTCGAGCTGGGCCACGACGTCGTCGTGCTGCTGGACGGCCTGACCCGCCTCACCCGTGCCTACAACCTGGCGGCCCCCTCGAGCGGCCGGACGCTGGAGGGCGGGCTGGACCCGCAGTCCCTGCACCCGGCCAAGCGGCTCTTCGGTGCCGCCCGCAACATCGAGAACGGGGGGTCGCTGACGATCCTCGCCACGGCCGTCGCCGACTCCGGCTCCGCGACCGACCAGCGGATCCTGGAGGAGTTCCGCGGGACCGGCAACCACGAGCTGCGGCTGCGCTCCGACCTGGCTGCGCGGCGGCTCTTCCCGGCCGTGGACGTGGCCGCGAGCGGGACGCGTCGCGCCGACCTGCTCCTCGCCGCGGAGGAGGTCGCGGTGGTCGACGCCCTGCGCAGCGGGCTCGCCGAGCTCGAGCCGGTGCAGGCGATGGAGCTGTTGCTGGACCGCCTCGGCGCCACCCAGACCAACTACGAGCTGCTCCGGTCGGTCCAGGCCCAGGGCCAGCTGGCGGAAGCCGGCGGGAAGGTTGCCAGGTAGCGGCCTGACAGGCACCTCCGGTGCCCTACGCTCTGCTGGAGACCTGGGCCGGGTGACCCGCGACGAGAGGTGAGCCGTGGCACGGATCCTGGTGGCCGACGACGACGTCGACATCCGTGAGCTCGTCGAGTTCAAGCTCTCGACCATGGGTCACGAGATCACGGCGGTCGGCGACGGCGCGGCCGCGGTCGAGGCCTGCCAGGCCAGCCGCCCCGACCTCGCGGTGCTGGACGTCATGATGCCGGGGGTCTCCGGCCTCGACGCGATCCGAGCGATCCGCGCCGACCCGGCCCTGGCCGACCTGCCGGTCATCCTGCTCACGGCCCGCGCCCAGGAGTCCGACGTGGAGACCGGCTTCGACTCCGGTGCCGACGACTACATCACCAAGCCTTTCAGCCCGCGCGAGCTGGCAGCGCGCGTCGAGGCGCTGCTGTCGCGCTCGGGCTGAGCCGGGGCCAGGCGTGGAGGCCGCAGCGCCCGGGCGCACCGTCGCACGGACGCTGACCCCTGCCCTGTTCCGCCTGGCCGTCCTGGTGGGGCTCATGGTCACGGTCGCGATCCTCGGGGTGCTGCTCTCCACCCGCGCGGTCAACACCCTCACCGAGGAGCTGCAGCCGGCGGCGGCGGCCAACCAGGACGTCCTGCTGGACCTCACGGCGATGGAAGGAGCCGTGGCCAACTACGCCCGCAGCGGTGACCCCACGGCCCTCGACGAGTACGAGCAGGTCCTGGCCCGGCTCCCCGCTGACCAGCGCGAGGTCCGCGCGTACGCCGAGGGCGACCCGGGCCTGCGCGTCCTGGTCGCCCAGCAGGAAGCGGCGGTCGAGGAGTGGTTGACCCGCTACGCCCAGCTGCGGGTGGCCCAGCCGGGCGGGCCCGAGACCTTCCAGCCGCGCCGCTACCGGACCGGCCAGGTGCTGTTCAACGAGGTGCTGGAGTCGCACCGCGCCACGGCCGCCGCGTTCGGCGACCGGGTTCGCCAGGCCAGCACGGACGCCTCCTGGCGGCTGCGGGCCACGGTCGGCGCGATCGCGCTGCTGGCCCTCCTGGCCTGGCTGGTCGTGACCCGCTCGCGCGCCCAGATGCTGCGCGACGTGTCGGACCCGCTGGTCGAGCTCGAGCGCGTCGTGACCCAGATGGCCAAGGACCCTTCCCTGCGGGCCCGCCCGGTCGGCCCGCGCGAGCTGCGCTCGGTCGTGGAGGCGCTCAACGCGCTGGCCGACGCGCAGGGGCGGGCGCTGGCCGTCGAGTCGAGGATCCAGTCGTCGCTGCGGACCCTCGACACCGCCAAGGACGACTTCGTCTCCAACGTCTCCCACGAGCTGCGCACGCCGCTGACGACCATCAGCGGCTACCTCGAGGTCGTCGCCGAGGAGTTCGAGGACGTGATGTCGCCGCGGCACGAGCGGATCCTCGAGGCCAGCCGCCGCAACGTGGCCCGGCTCAAGGCGCTGATCGACGACCTGCTGACCCTGTCCAAGGCCGAGACCCGGCACACCGACCTGGAGTCCGCAGACCTGGTGCCGCTGGTGCGCGACGCGGTCACCGACGTGCGCATCACCGCTGCCGGCCGGGGCATCACGGTGCGACTGGACGCGCCGACCACGCCGGTGCTGGTGCTGGCGGACCGGGCGATGCTCGGGCGGGCGCTGCTCAACGTGCTCTCCAACGCCGTGAAGTTCAGCCTCGACGACACCACGGTCGAGGTCGAGGTCACCGCCGGTGCCGCGCACGCCGTCGTCCGCGTGCGCGACCACGGCATCGGCATCCCCGCCGCGGAGCTGGAACGGCTCGGCACCCGGTTCTTCCGTGCCTCCAACGCCGTGACCAACGAGATCGCGGGCACCGGCCTGGGGATCCGGATCGTGCAGACCATCGTCGACCGGCACGCCGGTGAGCTCCGCATCGAGTCCGAGGAGGGGCGGGGGACCACCGTGGCGATGCGGTTCCCCCTGCTCGGGGACACCCCGGCACCCGCCCCCGGCGGGGTCCCGGTCGAGGAGCCGACCGGGCAGCCCGTCGAGGAGCCGACCGAGGAGCCGACCGAGCAGCCCGAGCAGGAGCCGGCCAGCCGGAATTAGGGCAGGGGCCGGGACGTTGGGCATGATGTCCTGGCTCGATCCCGGTTCACGCCACCACCCAGGTAGGGCGACCCGGGGTCATCGACGAGAGGAAGACCCATGAAGAAGGACATCCACCCGGAGTACGTCGAGACCCAGGTCTCCTGCGCCTGCGGCGCCACGTTCACCACCCGCAGCACCGCGACCTCGGGCGTCATCAAGTCCGACGTCTGCTCGCAGTGCCACCCGTTCTACACCGGCAAGCAGAAGATCCTCGACACCGGCGGCCGCGTCGCCCGCTTCGAGGCCCGCTACGCCAAGGCTGCCAAGAAGTAGCTCCGTCCGAGCGCCGGTCCACCCCGCCACAGGCTGGGAGGGCCGGCGCTCGTGCTGTCCCCACCCGATCCCCACTCACCGCACCACCACCCGAGGAGCACCGCGTGTTCGAGGCCGTCGAGGGGATGCTCGTCGAGCACGGTGAGCTCGAGCAGCAGCTCGCCCAGCCCGAGACCCACGCCGACGCACGGCTGGCCAAGCGGCTCAACCAGCGCTACGCCGCCCTCTCGGCCATCATCGACACCTGGCGCGAGCACCGGGCGCTGGTGGAGGACGTCGAGGCCGCGCGCGAGCTGGCCGCCGAGGACCCGGCCTTCGCCGAGGAGGTCGAGGCCCTGGCCGAGCGTCGCGCGACGACCGAGGAGCGGCTGCGCCGCCTGCTGGTGCCCCGTGACCCGGCCGACGAGAAGGACGCGCTGCTGGAGGTGAAGTCCGGGGAGGGCGGCGAGGAGTCCGCGCTCTTCGCGGGGGACCTGCTGCGCATGTACACCCGGTACGCCGAGCAGCGCGGCTGGTCCGTCGAGGTGCTCGACGCCACCGAGTCCGACCTGGGCGGCTACAAGTCGGTGACGGTGGCCGTGAAGGCCAAGGGCACTCCCGCTCCCGGTGAGGCGCCGTACGCGCTGCTGAAGTTCGAGGGCGGCGTGCACCGGGTCCAGCGGGTCCCGGTGACGGAGTCCCAGGGGCGGGTCCACACGAGCGCCGCCGGCGTCCTGGTGCTCCCGGAGGCCGAGCAGGTCGACGTCAGCGTCGACGAGAACGACCTGCGCATCGACGTCTTCCGCTCCAGCGGCCCCGGTGGGCAGAGCGTCAACACCACCGACTCGGCGGTCAGGATCACCCACGTGCCCTCGGGGATCGTCGTCTCCTGCCAGAACGAGAAGTCCCAGCTGCAGAACAAGGAGCAGGCGATGCGCATCCTGCGCGCGCGTCTGCTGGCCGTCGCCCAGGAGGAGGCCGAGGCCGCCGCCGGGGAGGCCCGGCGCAGCCAGGTCCGCACGGTCGACCGCTCCGAGCGGATCCGCACCTACAACTTCCCGGAGAACCGCATCTCCGACCACCGCACCGGCTACAAGTCCTACAACCTCGACCAGGTCCTCGACGGCGCCCTGGAGCCGGTGCTCGCCTCGTGCGTGGACGCCGACATGGCCGCGCGCCTGGCCGCGCTCGAGGACTGAGGTGGCCCCGCCCGTCGGGCGTCGCGCGCTGCTCGTCGACGCCACGGCACGCCTGGCTTCCGGGGGAGTGGCCAGCCCGGACTCCGACGCCGCGACCCTGCTGGCCCACGTCCTCGGCACGTCCCGCGGCGGTCTCGCGCTGGTCGCGGAGGTCACCGACGAGCAGGCGGCGGCGTACGACGTCCTGGTGACGCGCCGGGCCTCCCGCGAGCCCCTGCAGCACCTCACGGGCTCCGCGGGCTTCCGGCACGTCGAGCTCGCCGTCGGTCCGGGTGTGTTCGTCCCACGCCCCGAGACCGAGCTGCTCGCAGGGTGGGCGGTGGAGCAGGCCTCGTCCCTGGCCGCACCGGTCGTGGTCGACCTGTGCACCGGCTCGGGCGCGATCGCCGCGGCGGTGGCCGACGAGGTGCCGCACGCCCGCGTCCACGCCGTCGAGCTGAGCCCCGAGGCGCACGCCTACGCCGAGCGCAACCTCGCCGGCACAGGGGTCGACCTACGACTGGGCAACGCGTTCGAGGCGTTCGACGACCTGCTCGGCGTCGTCGACGTGCTCGTCTGCAACCCGCCCTACGTGCCGCTGGAGTCGTGGGAGTCGGTGGCGGTCGAGGCGCGCGACCACGACCCGCACCTGGCGCTCTTCTCGGGTCAGGACGGCCTCGACGCGATCCGCCTCCTGGCGGTCCGCGGCGCCGCGCTGCTGCGACCCGGAGGCGTCCTCGGCGTCGAGCACGCCGACGTCCAGGGCGAGAGCGTGCCCGCCGTGCTGGCCGCCACCGGCCGCTGGCACGAGGTGCGCGACCACGCGGACCTGGCCGGTCGCGCACGGTTCACCACGGCCCGACTGGCACGATGACCCCCATGGAGCGCTACACGACCCAGGGCGAGGACGACCGGGAGAGCGCGGTCGAGGCAGCTGCCCTGGCCCTGCAGCGTGGTGGTCTCGCGGTGGTGCCGACGGACACCGTCTACGGGATCGCCGCGGACGCCTTCGACCCGGCCGCCGTCCGAGCCCTGCTGGCCGCCAAGGGGCGTGGACGTGAGATGCCGCCGCCGGTGCTGGTCTCGGCCGCCACGACGCTCGACGCCCTGGCCGTGCGGGTGCCCGGCTACGCCCGTGCGCTCGTCGACGAGTTCTGGCCCGGTCCGCTGACCCTCGTCTGCCACCAGCAGACCTCCCTGCAGTGGGACCTGGGGGAGACCCGCGGCACCGTCGCCGTCCGGATGCCCGACCACGACCTCACGCGCGAGATCCTCGAGCGCACCGGACCGCTGGCGGTCTCCTCGGCGAACAAGACCGGGATGCCCGCGGCGACCGACGCCGACCAGGCCGAGGAGATGCTCGGCGAGGACGTCGACGTCATCGTCGACGACGGCGAGTCGCCCGGGGGAGAGGCCTCCACGATCGTGGACGTGACCGGCACCCAGGGCCGGGTGCTGCGCCTGGGCGCGTTGTCGCTGGAGCGGCTCAACGAGGTGCTCGAGCCCCTGGGCGCGACGCTGGTGCTCGAGGGCGAGCCGCCGAGCGCGGGCGACGACCCCGCAAACACTGGGCCCGACGGCACGAGCCCCGACGACCAGGACCCGGGGCCGCGCGCCGACAGCGAGGCCTGAGGGCGTGCGCGAGTACGTCGTCGTCTTCCTGGTGGCCATGGCGGTCACCTACCTGCTCACCGTCATCGCCCGCGAGATCGCGCTGCGGACCGGTGCGGTCGCACGCGTGCGCGACCGCGACGTGCACGACGAGCCGATCCCCTACCTCGGGGGTCTGGCGATGCTCGGCGGCCTGGTGTCGGCGTACCTCGTGGCCCGTGAGCTGCCCTTCCTCTCCACCGCGGGCGACGTGGTCTTCCGCGACGCCGGGGTGGTCATCGGCGCCGGGGCGCTGATCTGTGCGGTCGGGGTGCTCGACGACCTCTTCGAGCTCGATGCCCTGACCAAGCTCGGCGGTCAGCTGCTGGCCGCGGGATTCCTGGTGGCCTTCGGCGTGCAGTTCTACTTCTTCACCGTCCCGGGCGGCGAGATCTTCTCCCTCGACCCGAGGCAGGCCGCCCTGCTCACCGGGTTCCTGGTGATCGCCACCATCAACGCGGTGAACTTCGTCGACGGCCTCGACGGCCTCGCCGCGGGCGTCGTCGGGATCGGCGCAGGGGCCTTCTTCCTGTTCTGCTACCAGCTGACGGCCATCAACAACACCTCGCGCGCGACCACAGCGGCGCTGCTCACCGTGGCGCTGGCGGGGGCCTGCGCGGGGTTCCTGCCGCACAACATCAACCCGGCCCGGCTGTTCATGGGCGACTCCGGGTCGATGCTCATCGGGCTGGTCCTCTCCGCGGGGGCCATCACCCTCACGGGGCAGTTCAACGAGGTCGACCTCTCGCAGGGCAGCGGCTCGGGTGGGGACGCCAGCCTGGTCCTGCTGCTGCCCATCCTGCTGCCGGTGGCGATCCTCGTGGTCCCCCTGCTCGATCTGGTCCTGGCCGTGGTGCGCCGGACCAGGGCGGGCCGCTCGCCCTTCGCCCCCGACAAGCAGCACCTGCACCACCGGCTGCTGGAGATCGGGCACTCCCAGCGCCGCGCCGTCTTCATCATGTGGTTGTGGGCGGCACTGGTCGCCTTCGGCACCGTGCTGGTGAGCCTCTACTCCGGTCCGGTCGTGGTGGCCGGTGTCGCCGTGGCGACCGTGGCCACGGTCGCGCTCACCTTCCTGCTCCCGCGGCTGCACCGGCCCGCGGTCTTGAACGATCCAGTTGCCGAGGCGCCCGAGCGCTTGTGATAGTTTTCACGAGCGTTACAGCCCTGCCCCTCCCAGCAGAGAACGGCCGCCGATGACCCCCGCGACGACCGCGTCCCCGCGCCGCCCGCACGCCGTGCTCCTGCACGGCGCCGTCGGTGCCGCCGCGCTGGTCCCCGGGCTCATGGTCGCCGGCGCAGGCTGGTGGGCGTCGGGCAGCGACGCGGCCCTCGCCGCCGCCTTCGGCGCGCTGGCGGTCCTGGGCATCCTGCTCTTCGGCTCCACGGCCGTGGACCTGGTGGCCGGTCTCATGCCGGGCGCGTCACTGGGCGTGGCTCTCATGACCTACGCCCTGCAGCTCGTGCTCCTGGTGGCCGTCCTGCTCGCCGCCTCCGAGGCCGAGCTCTTCGCGGACCTGGCCGAGCGCCGCTGGCTCTTCGGCGGCCTGCTCGCGGTGATGCTGGGCTGGATGGTCGGCCAGGTCGTCGCCGCGGTCCGCGTCCGGATCCCCGTCTACGACCTGCCCCAGCAGGGCCCCGCAGCGGCCGCCACGACCCCCGCCGACCACTCGCCCGAGGCGGTGCGGCGATGAGTGCCACCGACTGCTATCGTCCGCTTCGCGATGGCTCCCGACGACTCTCGGTACGACACGAGCCAGCCGTCCCAGGATCCCTGGCGGGCCTTCAGCTACCTCGTGGCGGGCGTCCTGCTCTACGGCGTCCTCGGCTGGCTGGCCGACCGGTGGCTCGGGACCTCGTTCCTGGTGGCGGTCGGCATCCTGCTGGGTGCGGGCCTCGGGATGTACATGGTGTTCAAGACGTTCGGCGCCCCTCCGGCAGACTCCGGGGGAGAGCAGTGACGCAGACGACGAAGGAGACCCGGCGTTGATCGACCTCGCCACCGTCCTACTGCCGTTGGCCGAAGGCGGCGGCTTCGAGCCGCCGGGCCCGTCCGTCTTCGAGTACCCGCCGCTGTTCGGCGGGGTCACGAAGTCGATGCTGCAGCTGGCGCTGTCCGTGGTCCTGATCGCGGGCGTGACCTACCTGATGGCGCGCCGCGCCGCGATCGTCCCCGGTCGCCTGCAGTACGCCGGCGAGATCGCCTACGGCGGGGTCCGCAACAGCATCGCCCGCGAGATCATCGGCACCGAGCACTACCTGAAGTTCGTGCCCTACCTCTTCGCGCTGTTCATGTTCGTGGCGGTGAACAACTACTTCGGCATCGTCCCGCTGATCCAGCTGCCGACGTTCTCGCGCTCCGGCTACGCCTACGGCCTGGCGATCCTGACCTGGCTGCTCTACAACGGCGCCGGCATCTGGAAGCACGGCCTCATCGGCTACCTCAAGCACACCTGCATCCCCGCGGGCGTGAAGGGCCCGGTGCTCCTGCTCATCGTGCCGCTGGAGTTCCTCTCCAACATCCTGGTCCGGCCGGTCACCCTGGCGCTGCGTCTGTTCGCCAACATGTTCGCCGGCCACCTGCTGCTGGTCCTCTTCGCCGTCGGCGGTGAGTACCTCATCATCGAGTCGCCCTCGCTGGTCAACGTCTTCGGTGGTGTCCTGGCCTGGGTCATGTTCTTCGCCGTCTCGGTGCTCGAGCTCCTGGTGATGTTCCTGCAGGCCTACGTCTTCACGCTGCTGACGGCCATGTACGTCGGTGGCGCCCTCGCCGACGAGCACTGAGCACCCGCTCGGCGCTCCGGGGCGACCCCGGTTCCCACAACTGAATAACCCGCGGTGCTGGACAACGCAGCACCGCACGACAGCAGTTCCGCCAAAACGACGCCGCCGGCGTCAGACGAAAGGAAAAGCCGTGACTGGCTCCCTCAACATGCTCGGGTACGGCATCGCGACGATCGGCCCGGCGATCGCGGTGGGTCTCATCTTCGCCGCCTACATCAACGGCGTCGCCCGTCAGCCCGAGGCGCAGGGTCGCCTGCAGTCGATCGCGATCCTCGGCTTCGCGCTCGCCGAGGCGCTCGCGATCATCGGCATCGCGCTCGCGTTCGTCATCACCTGATCCGTCCGACGCTCCTTCCCACGTACTGAGGTGACTCATGGGTGATTCCATGCTGCGGGCGGCGGAACCCACCAACCCGCTGATCCCGCCGGTGATCGAGATCGTCCTCGGCGGGGCTTTCTTCCTGCTCCTGGTCGTCCTGATCTACAAGTTCGTCGCGCCCCGCTTCGAGCAGGCGTTCACCGAGCGGACTGCGGCCATCGAGGGCGGGATCGCCCAGGCGGAGACCAAGCAGGCCGAGGCAGACGCCAAGCTCGCCGAGCTCGAGCAGCGGCTCTCCGAGGCCCGTCACGAGGCCGCGCGCATCCGCGAGGAGGCCCGCGAGCAGGGTGCTGCGATCGTCGCCGAGATGCGCGAGCAGGCGCAGACCGAGGCGGCTCGCATCGTCGACCACGGCAAGACCCAGATCGAGGCGGAGCGCCAGCAGGCCGTCGCCTCGCTGCGTGCCGAGGTCGGCGCCCTCGCGACCGGCCTGGCCGGTCGGATCGTGGGCGAGAGCCTGGAGGACGAGGCCCGCCAGAGCCGCGTCGTCGAGCGCTTCCTCGCCGACCTCGAGGCCGGGACCCCGGGGGTCAACTGAGATGACCTCGGACTTCCGCGGAGCCTCGGCCGACGCCGTCGCCTCGCTCACCGGCGAGCTGGAGGCCTCGGTCTCCGGCTCGCCGGAGACCGCCACCCGGGTGGCCTCCGACCTGTTCTCGGTGGCCTCGACGCTGCGCACCGAGGGTGCGCTGCGCCGCTTCGCCACCGACGGGTCGATCCCGACCGAGGCCAAGACCGGCCTCGTCGGAGAGGTCCTCGGCGCCAAGGTCTCCGAGACCAGCCTCGGGCTGCTGCGCTCGGCGGTCTCGCGACGCTGGACGGTCGCGAGCGACCTGGCCCACGCGCTCGAGCACCTCAGCGTGGTCGCGACCGTGCGCTCGGTCCAGGCAGACGCCGACCGGCTGGCCGACGAGCTCTTCGCCTTCGGCCAGACCGTCAAGGCCGAGCCGTCGCTGCGTGACGCGCTCTCCGACCCGGCGCGCTCCATCGCCGACAAGGCCCGCTTCGTCGAGGACCTCCTCGGCGGCAAGGCCCTCCCGGCGACCGTCGTGCTGGCCACGCAGGCCCTGCACGGCACCTACCGCACCGTGGGCGCGGCCCTGGTCGAGTACCAGAAGGTCGCTGCTGCGGTGGCCGGCGAGAACGTCGCCACCGTGCGCGTCGCCCGGCCGCTCAGCGAGACCGAGGAGCGGCGCCTGGCCGACCTGCTGACCCGTCAGTACGGCCGGCCGGTCCACCTCAACACCGTGGTCGACCCCGAGGTCCTCGGTGGTGTCCGCGTCGAGATCGGTGACGACGTGATCGACGGGACGGTCTCGAGCCGGCTCGACGACGCGCGTCGTCTGCTCGCCGGCTGACCCCGGCCCCACCCCCTACTCCGCCCACAGGCACCGAGCACAAGAGAGAAGGCACCAGAATGACGGAGCTCTCCATCCGTCCGGACGAGATCCGCGACGCGCTGCAGAAGTACGTCGCCGACTACCAGCCCGACGCGGCGAGCCGCGAGGAGGTCGGCACCGTCGCCCAGGCGGCCGACGGCATCGCGCGCGTCAGCGGGCTGCCCTCGGCGATGGCCAACGAGCTGCTGGAGTTCGAGGACGGCACGCTGGGCATCGCCCTGAACCTCGACACCCGCGAGATCGGTGTCGTCGTCCTCGGTGACTTCGACAAGATCGAGGAGGGCCAGACGGTCCGCCGTACCGGCGAGATCCTCTCGGTGCCCGTGGGCGACGGCTTCATGGGTCGGGTCGTGGACCCGCTCGGCAAGCCGATCGACGGTCTCGGCGAGATCGCGTCGGAGGGTCGCCGTGCTCTCGAGCTCCAGGCCCCCAACGTGGTCCAGCGCAAGTCGGTGCACGAGCCCCTGGCCACCGGTATCAAGGCCATCGACTCGATGACCCCGATCGGTCGCGGCCAGCGCCAGCTCATCATCGGTGACCGCGCGACCGGCAAGACCACGATCGCGATCGACACGATCATCAACCAGCGCAAGAACTGGGAGTCCGGGGACCCGGACAAGCAGGTGCGCTGCATCTACGTCGCCATCGGCCAGAAGGGCTCGACCATCGCCTCGGTGCGTGGCGCCCTCGAGGAGGCCGGCGCGCTGGAGTACACCACCATCGTGGCCAGCCCGGCCTCGGACTCCGCGGGCTTCAAGTACCTCGCTCCCTACACCGGCTCGGCCATCGGCCAGCACTGGATGTACCAGGGCAAGCACGTCCTGATCGTCTTCGACGACCTGACCAAGCAGGCCGAGGCCTACCGCGCCGTGTCGCTGCTGCTGCGCCGCCCGCCGGGCCGCGAGGCGTACCCCGGTGACGTCTTCTACCTGCACAGCCGTCTCCTCGAGCGCTGCGCGAAGCTCTCGGACGAGCTCGGCGCGGGCTCGATGACCGGTCTGCCGATCATCGAGACCAAGGCCAACGACGTCTCGGCGTTCATCCCGACCAACGTCATCTCGATCACCGACGGCCAGATCTTCCTGCAGTCGGACCTCTTCGCCTCCAACCAGCGCCCCGCCATCGACGTGGGTGTCTCGGTCTCGCGCGTGGGTGGTGCGGCCATGACCAAGGCGATGAAGGCCGTCACCGGCTCGCTCAAGGTCGACCTGGCGCAGTTCCGCGCCATGGAGGCCTTCGCGATGTTCGCCTCCGACCTGGACGCGGCCTCGCGCCAGCAGCTGGACCGCGGTCAGCGCCTCATGGCGCTGCTCAAGCAGCCGGCCTACTCGCCCTACGCCCTGGAGGAGATGACCGTCTCCCTGTGGCTGGGCACCACCGGTCGCCTGGACCGCGTGCCCGTCGGTGACGTGCTGCGCTTCGAGCAGGAGTTCATCGACTACGTCAAGCGCAGCCACGAGGGCATCCTCGCCGGCATCCGCGAGACGACGAAGTTCGAGGACGAGGACGGCCTGGCGGCTGCCTACGACTCCTTCATCACCCAGTTCGAGACCTCCGACGGCGGCTCGATCAAGGCCGGTCACGAAGAGGCCGAGGCGATGGAGGACGACGAGCTCGGCCAGGAGCAGATCGTCAAGCAGAAGCGGGGCTGATCCAGATGGCCCTGTCAGTGCGTGAGTACCGCGCGCGGATCAAGTCGACGGAGTCGATGAAGAAGATCACGCGCGCCATGGAGCTCATCGCTGCGTCCCGCATCATCAAGGCGCAGCAGCGGGCCCAGGCCGCGGCGCCGTACGCCCGGGAGCTGACCCGTGCGGTGTCGGCGGTGGCGACGTTCTCCAACGTCGACCACCCGCTGACCAAGGAGGAGGAGGACCCGAAGCGGGCCGCCGTCCTCATCGTCACCAGCGACCGTGGTCTGGCCGGCGCCTACTCCAGCTCGGTCCTCAAGGAGGCCGAGCGGCTCTTCGAGCGCCTCCGCGAGGAGGGCAAGGAGATCGACGTCTACATCTGCGGGCGCAAGGGCGAGGCGTACTTCAAGTTCCGCCAGCGGCCGATCGTGCAGGCGTGGACCGGGTTCTCCGACCAGCCGCACTACGAGGTGGCTGCCGAGATCGGGTCGACGCTGATCGAGTCCTTCCTCAAGGAGCAGGGCGAGGAGGGTGACGTGGACGAGGTCCACGTCGTCTACACCCGCTTCGTCTCGATGCTCACCCAGGAGCCCACCGCGGTGCGGCTGCTGCCCCTGGAGGTCGTCGAGGGCACGGAGGCTCCCGAGGAGTCCGAGCTGCTCCCGCTCTACGAGTTCGAGCCCTCGGCCGAGGAGGTGCTGGACGGCCTGCTCCCGCAGTACGTCCAGTCCCGGATCTTCTTCTCCCTGCTGCAGGCGGCGGCCTCCGAGCTCGCCGCCCGCCAGAAGGCGATGAAGTCCGCCACGGACAACGCCGAAGAGCTGATCAAGAAGTACACCCGCATCGCCAACCAGGCCCGTCAGGCCGGCATCACCCAGGAAATCAGCGAGATCGTCGGTGGCGTCAACGCGCTGGCCGATGCCAACGCAGGCGCCGAGTAACGAAAGTAGTGACATGACTGCCACCCTTGAAGAGACCACCCAGGCCGGCGGTGCCAGCGTCGGTCGCATCGCGCGCGTCATCGGCCCGGTCGTCGACGTGGAGTTCCCCGTCGACGCGATGCCGGAGATGTACAACAAGCTGACCGCCGAGATCACCCTCGACGGCGAGACCACCACGATCGCCCTCGAGGTCGCCCAGCACATCGGTGACGGCATGGTCCGGGCGATCTCCCTGAAGCCGACCGACGGCCTGGTCCGCGGCGGTCAGGTGGTCGACACCGGCGAGCCGATCACGGTGCCCGTGGGCGACCAGACGCTCGGCAAGGTCTTCAACACCACCGGCGAGGTGCTCAACATGCCGGCGGGGGAGACCTTCGTGCCGCAGGAGCGGTGGGGCATCCACCGCAAGGCGCCGGCCTTCGACCAGCTGGAGTCCAAGACCCAGATGTTCGAGACCGGCATCAAGGTCATCGACCTGCTGACCCCCTACGTGCAGGGCGGCAAGATCGGCCTGTTCGGCGGCGCCGGCGTGGGCAAGACCGTGCTCATCCAGGAGATGATCGCGCGTGTGGCCCGCAACCACGGCGGTGTGTCGGTGTTCGCCGGTGTCGGCGAGCGCACCCGTGAGGGCAACGACCTCATGGTCGAGATGGAGGAGGCCGGCGTCCTCGGCCAGACCGCCCTGGTCTTCGGCCAGATGGACGAGCCGCCGGGCACCCGCCTGCGCGTCGCCCTGTCGGCCCTGACGATGGCGGAGTACTTCCGCGACGTCCAGGGCCAGGACGTGCTGCTGTTCATCGACAACATCTTCCGCTTCACTCAGGCCGGCTCCGAGGTCTCGACCCTGCTGGGTCGCATGCCCTCGGCCGTGGGCTACCAGCCGACGCTGGCCGACGAGATGGGCGAGCTGCAGGAGCGGATCACCTCGACCCGTGGCCGGTCGATCACCTCGATGCAGGCGATCTACGTGCCCGCCGACGACTACACCGACCCGGCGCCGTTCACGACGTTCACACACCTCGACGCGACCACCGAGCTGTCGCGCCAGATCGCGGCGCTCGGCATCTACCCCGCCGTCGACCCGCTCGCCTCGAC
>NZ_JASBRN010000019.1 GCF_030149505.1 Nocardioides sp. | reverse complement strand
GAGGCGGCGCAGCGCGGCGAGGACGACCTCGCGGTCCGTCGTCGCCCACATGGGTGGCAGGGAGGCCCGCAGGAACCCGCCGTAGCGCGCGGTCACGAGCCGCGGGTCCAGCACCGCCACGACGCCGCGGTCCGCGGTCGTCCGGATCAGCCGGCCCGCGCCCTGCGCGAGCAGCAGCGCCGCGTGCGTGGCCGCGACCTGCATGAACCCGTTCCCGCCGGCCTTGTCGGCTGCCCGTTGCCGCGCCGACATCAGCGGGTCGTCGGGCCGCGGGAACGGGATGCGGTCGATGAGCACCAGCTGGCAGGTGTCGCCGGGGACGTCCAGGCCCTGCCACAGCGAGAGGGTGCCGAACAGGACCGTGTGGTGGTCCTCGACGAACTGCTTGGCCAGCTCCGGCAGCTGCGCGTCGCCCTGGGCGAGCGTGGTCAGGTGCGGCAGCCGCTCGCGGACCGCCTCGGCCGCGGCCTCGGCCGCCCGGCGGGAGGAGAACAGGCCCAGCGTGCGGCCGTCGGCAGCGTCGACCAGCTCAGCGATCTCGTCGAGCTGCGCCTGGCCCAGGCCGTCGCGCCCGGGCGGAGGCAGGTGCTTGGCGACGTACAGGATGCCCTGGCGGCCGTAGTCGAACGGCGACCCGACGTCGACCCCACGCCAGGGCAGCAAGCCGTCGTCGGTGCGCGGCTCGACCGGCGCGTCCTCGGTGGTCACCCGCTCCGAGGGCTTGAGCCCGACCGAGGCCGCCACGGAGCCGAAGTCGCCGCCCAGCATCAGCGTCGCCGAGGTCATCACGACGGTCTTGTCGGAGAGCAGCTTGTCGCGCATCTGCCCCCACACCTGCAGGGGCGCCACGCACAGCCGGGGCGGCATCCGCTCGCTGCCCTCGGCAAGCCACAGCACGTCGGAGTCGAGGTCGGCGGCCATCCGCTCGGCGACGGCGAAGACGTCCTGCACCGAGCCCTTCGCCTGCTGGCGACCCGGCTCGGCGTCACCCTCGCCGGGCTTCTCCCGCGGGAAGCCGGAGATGCAGGCGCGGGCCGCGTCGCGCACCAGCTGCAGCGCGTCACCGAGCTCCTCGGTGAGCACGTCGATCCGACCGGCGGGCGCGCCGGAGAGCGCGTCGCGCAGGGTCTCCCCCGCGTCGGCGAGGTCGTCGGCGGGGTTCGAAGCGCCCTCGGCCTGCACGTGCTTGCGGGCCCGGCGGGCGGCGCGCTCGACGTCGGGCGCGGTCAGCTCGTCGGTCGCGGCCTGGGTCACCCGCGCGACGAGCTCGTGCGCCTCGTCGATCACGACCGCGTCGTACTCCGGGATCATCGGGACGCCCTCGATGGCGTCGATGGCCAGCAGGGAGTGGTTGGTGATGACCAGGTGCGAGCGGTGCGCCTTCTCACGCGCCACCTCGGCGAAGCACTCCTGCCCGAAGGGGCAACGTGCGGCGGTGAGGCAGTCGCGGTGCCCCACCGAGACCTGGCGCCACTCGCGGTCGGTGTGGCGCGGGGCGTTGTCGCGCTCCCCTGACCCGCCCTGCTCGGCCTCCTCCTCGGCCCAGGCCCGCAGCTCGAGGACCTTCTGGCCCATCGACCCCTCGGGCATCTGCACCAGCGCGCCCTGGTCGTCGGGGACGCCCTCGCGGATGCGGTGCAGGCAGGCGTAGTTGGAGCGACCCTTGAGCACGGCGTACGACGTGTCGACCCCCGGGCTGCCCTTGACGGCCTCCATGAGTCGCGGCACGTCGCGCTCCACGAGCTGGTGCTGCAGCGCCAGCGTCGCCGTGGCCACGACGACCCGCTTGTCGTGCAGCAGCGCCGGCACGAGGTAGGCCAGCGACTTGCCGGTGCCGGTGCCGGCCTGCACGAGCAGGTGCTGCTCCTCGGCGAGGGCGCGCCCGACCTCCTCGGCCATCTGGACCTGGCCCTCGCGGGTCGCACCACCCAGCGCCTCGACCGCGGTGGCCAGCAGTTCACCCACCGACGTCGTCCCACCCACGGGCAGGACCCTAGCCGCGCGCCCCGACGTCCCGGGCGCCCCCTCCACAAGGAGCGCCCGGGACGTGACCGGGGCGGCGACCGCACCGTGGGGGCGGACCCGAGAGTGGCCTCAGTCGCGCTCTTGGTCGACCTCGAGCGCCGGACCGCCGGCGCCGCACTCCGCGCGCACGCGGGTCTCCGCGCCCTCCTGCTCCGAGCGCCCCTCGAACTCCACCTCGACCCGGTCCGGTCCGCGGTCCTTGACCTCCACCACGTAGCCGTCGGCGCTGGGGTAGGCCCCCACGAGGGCGATCGCGCCGCCCCGGCACTCGACGGTCACGACGCCCGCGGGGCCGGTCCAGGTCCGCTGCTGCGCGACGGCGGCCGGGGCGCTGTCGGACGGCGCGGCGGGAGCCGTGCCGCTCGTGGAGCCCGCGGACCCCGGTCGCGCGGTGGCGGTCCGGGTCGGTCGACCGTCCGGCGTCGCGGTGACCTCGCTGGGAGCGAGCGCCGTCGCGGCGGTCGGGCCCTGCTCTGCCAGCCCTGCGCCGGCCCGGGAGACCACGAGCCACACCAGGCTGGAGCCCACCGCGATGACCGCGACCCACACGAGCACGGCGACGGCGGCCGAGCGGGCCCGCGGGTTCATGCGCACCATTGTGGCACCGCCCATCCCCGGGGGGCGTTAGCGTTCCCCGCGTGACCAGCATCCTCGTCGTCGAGGACGACGCCGAGATCCGCCGCGCCGTCCAGCACGGGCTGCAGGAGCGAGGGTACGCCGTCGTGACGGCACCCCGGGGCCTGGCCGGCCTGGAGGTGGTCCTCGCCGATCCGCCGGACGTGGTGCTGCTGGACCTCGGCCTGCCCGACGTCGACGGGCTCACCGTGCTGTCGATGATCCGCACCGCCAGCGACGTGCCGGTCATCGTCATCACCGCCCAGGACGACGACCCGACGATGGTGCGCGCCCTGGACTCCGGCGCCGACGACTACGTCGTGAAGCCCTTCGGCACCGACCAGGTGGCCGCCCGGATCCGAGCCGTCCTGCGCCGGGCCGGCCGCGACGCGGAGGCACCGGCGAGCCTGAGCGTGGGCGGCCTCGTGATCGACGAGCGCACCCGGGTGGCCACCCTGGACGGTGCGCTCCTGGAGCTCTCCCGCAAGGAGTTCGACATGCTCCACCTGCTCGCCTCGCGCGCCGGCCAAGTCGTCACCAAGCGCGAGCTCCTGGCCGAGGTCTGGCAGCAGGCGTACGGCGGGTCCGAGCGCACCGTCGACGTGCACCTGTCCTGGCTGCGGCGCAAGCTGGGCGAGTCTGCCGCCGAGCCGCGCTACCTGCTGAGCGTCCGCGGTGTCGGCGTACGCCTGGTCGACCCGACGAGCCGGCCGTGACGCGTCGGATCTCATGGTTGGTGGTCGCGACGACCTCGGCGGTCGTCGTGTCCTTCGTGATCCCGCTGTGCCTGCTGGTGCGCACCCTGGCCGAGGACCGGGCCATGGCCGCGGCCGACCAGCAGACCCGCAACGTCGCCATCCTGGTCGCCACCGTCACCGACGACGACCAGCTCGGCTCCCTCGTCGCCGGTCTCGAGCGCACCGAGGAGACGACCACGACCGTGCTCACCGCCTCCGGCCGCCAGCTCGGCGAGGGCGAGGAGATGCGTCGCGACCCCGACGTCGAGCGGGCGCTGGCCGGCGAGGCCTTCCGCGAGGTGCGTGAGGAGGGCGGAGTCGTGCTGCTGCCCGTGGTCGTCGAGGACGGGACGGCGGTCATCCGGACCACGGTCGAGGAGGAGCAGCTGCGTCGCGGGGTGGCCGAGGCCTGGGCGGGCATCCTCGGCCTCGGCGCGGTGCTGATGCTGGCCGCGGTCGTCGTCGCCCGACGGCTCGGCCGGCGCGTCAGCGGTCCGGTGCGCGACGTCGCCACCGTCGCCCACCGGCTGCGCGACGGCGACCTCAGCGCGCGAGCCGCCGTCGACGGGACGGAGGAGACCCAGGAGCTGGCCCGGGCGCTCAACGGCCTGGCCGAGCGGACCACCGAACTGCTGGCCGCCGAGCGTGCCGTGGTCGGGGACCTCTCGCACCGGCTCCGCACCCCGGTGACCGCCCTGCGCCTGGACGCCGAGACGGTGCCCGACGAGGCGCTCCAGGCGCGGCTCCAGAGCCACATCGCGGTCCTGCAGCGCACCATCGACGCGATCGTCCGCGAGGCCCGCCGCCCGGTGCGCACCGACCTGGCCGCGCGCAGCGACGCCGCCGCGGTCCTCGCAGAGCGCGTCGGTTTCTGGGAGCCGCTGGCCAGCGACCAGCAGCGACCCTGGAGCGTGGACCTCGACCCCGGCCCGCTCCCCGTGGGCCTGGCCGCCGACGACCTGGCCGACCTCGTCGACGTCCTGGTCGACAACGTCTTCGCGCACACGCCCGAGGGCACGGCGGTCGCGGTCGACCTCCACCGGGAGGGCGCCCGGGTGCGGCTGGCGGTCCGCGACCACGGCCCGGGTTTCGCCCCCACGCGCACCCGGCGCCCCGGCAGCACGGGTCTCGGGCTGGAGATCGCCGCGCGCACGGTCGCCGGCGCCGGGGGCTCCCTGGAGGTCTCGGCGCGACCGGGAGGCGGTGCCGTCGTGGAGGTGCTGCTGCCGCTGGTGGCGGACTGAGCAGCTCCACCGACCCGCCCGCCCGGCGCCGGACGGCGGGTCAGTTGTCGTCCAGGTCATCGCTGTCGTCGTCGTGGCTGTCGTCGTCGTCACGGTCGTCGCTCTCGTCGTGGCTGTCGTCGCGGCTGTCGTCGTGGCTGTCGTCGTCGTCCCGGTCGTCGCTGTCGTCGTCACGGCTGTCGTCGTCCCGGTCAGCGTCGTCGTCCCGGTCGTCGGAGTCGTCGTAGCCGTCGCCGTCGTCGTCGTCACGGTCGTCTCCGCCCGTCGCGGGAGCGGGGGGCGTGACCTGGCGGGCCGCGGCGGCAGCGGCCGCCGGCGCCGGGACGGTGACGGTGCGCACGACGTCGGTCACGCAGACACCGTCCTCGAGGACGGCCGGCGGCTCGCAGGGCGCCCAGCGGGTCCGCGGCTGCGGGGCGGCCGCGGGGGTCGTGGCAGTGCCGGCGGCGGCCGTGGGGACGACGGCGGCGGCGTCGCGACGCTCGACCGGGTCGCCGAGCGCCAGCCGGTAGGCGACGACCGCCCCGGCCAGGCCGACGACGGTGGTGGTGACGAGGGCGAGGATGAGTGCTCCCCCGGGAGCACGTCGCAGGGTGTCCATGCCCGCAGCGTGGGGCAACGCGGCTCATGCGCGTGTCGTGCGCACGTCAAGCCTTCCTCAAGCCCGTCCTTGACGAAGGCTTGAGGCATCGATGAGGCGCGCTTGCCGCGCGGCCCGGCACCGTGGCGCCATGAGCTACTCCACCCGTCACCGCGACCGTTACCGGTTCGCCGTCGTCGCCGTCACCGGCGTGGCCGTCGCCGGCGCGGCGGTCGGCACCGGCGCTCTCGCCGGCGCAGCCGCCGCCGAGCACCGCCAGCAGCAGGCCGAGCAGGCGCAGCAGCAGGCCTCGCAGGAGTGGGCGAGGTACGAGCGGCAGCTGGCCCGCTACGAGCGCCAGGTCGCTCGCGTCGCCCGCGCTGCAGAGGCCCAGCTCGCCACGGTGCTGCGCCAGCGACCGACCCGCACCCGCGTCACGACCCGCTACGTCACTGCCACGGGTGGTGGCACCGCCCCCGTGGTCACCACCGCGGGCGGCTCGGGAGGCGGGTCGGGCGTCCGACCGCCGGCACCCGCCCAGCCCCAGGTGCCCCAGCCGCCGCAGGCCCCCTCGGTCCCCCAGCCCGTCGCCACGACGAGCGGCTCGTGATGGGCGCCCACCGGCACGGCGCGACGTGGCCGGCCCTGGGCTGTCGGGTCCACGTCGAGGTGCGCGACCCCGCGGCCCTACCGGTCGCCCGCGAGCTCGTCGCGACCGTGCTCCGCGACGTCGACGAGGTCGCCAGCCGCTTCCGCGACGACTCCGACCTGACCCGCGTCAACCGTGCCCCGGGCACCTGGGTGGAGGTCGACCCGCTGCTGGTGCACGCGGTCCGGGTGGCGCTCGTCGCCGCCAAGGAGACCGACGGCCTGGTCCACCCGCTGCTCGGGCGCCCCCTGGTGGAGCTGGGCTACGACCGCGACCTGGCCGAGGTGGTGCTCCGCGACACCGGCCGCGTGGTGGAGAGCCCGCCGCCGCCCCTGGACTCCTGGCGCGGGATCGAGCTCGCCGAGGACCGGCTGCGGATCCCGCCGGGCACCGCCCTGGACCTCGGCTCCACCGGCAAGGCCTGGTGCACCGACCTCGCGGTCGCCGCCCTCGCCGACGCCGGCGTCGGGGCGGCGCTGGTGAGCGTCGGAGGGGACCTCCGCGCGACCGGAGCGGCACCGTGGCCCGTCGCGGTCGCCGAGCACCCCGACGGCCCCGCCGACCAGGTGTTCGAGCTGCTGGAGGGCGCCCTGGCCACCTCGAGTACCCGCGTGCGCCGGTGGACCAGCGGCGGCGTACGACGCCACCACCTGCTGGACCCGCGCACCGGCCTGCCCGCTGCAGAGGTGTGGCGCACCGTCACCGTCGCCGCCCCGACCTGCGTGGCCGCCAACACCGAGGCGACCGCCGCGATCGTGCTCGGCGAGCAGGCACCGGACCGCCTGGCTCGGACCACGAGCGCCACCCGGCTGGTCGCCGCCGACGGCGCCGTGCTGGCGCTCGGCGCCTGGCCGGTCGACGCGGGTCCTGCACAGTCCTGGCGCGAGCCGTCCACGACCCAGCCTGCCGACACGGCGCCGCTCCCGACCGGGGCGGTGGCGTGATGGGGGCGCTGCTGGAGGGCCCGCTGCTGTGGTACCTCAACCGCGGGACCGGTCTGACCCTCCTGGTGCTGCTCAGCCTCACGACGGCCCTCGGCGTCCTCGCCATGGGCGGGCGGCCCGCCGGTGACGGCGGGGCCCGGGTCCCGCGCTTCGTCTCCCAGTCGCTGCACCGCAACATCGCGGTGGTCTCGGTCCTGGCGCTCGTGGTCCACGTGGTCACCGCGGTGCTCGACACCTACGTCGACATCCGCTGGTGGCAGGCGGTCGTGCCGTGGGGCTCGGCTTACGCCCCGATGTGGACCGGTCTAGGGGCGCTGGCCCTCGACGTGGTCGTGGTCGTGGTCCTGACAAGCCTGCTGCGGCACCGGATCGGCCGGCGCGGCTGGCGCGCGGTCCACGTGACCGCGTGGGTCGGGTGGGCGACGGGGCTGGCCCACGCCATCGGGATGGGCACCGACCTGCAGCCCGGCAGCTGGACCTGGTGGGCGCTCGCCCCGACCGCCGCGGCCGCGATCGTGGTCCTCGGGGCACTGCTCGCCCGGCTCCAGGGCCGCCGACCGCACCACGAGGCCGCCGTCCCCCTCCTCGCACGCACGACCGACACCGACACCCGCTCCCTGGAGGTCCTCCGATGACCACGCCCT
Organism: Nocardioides sp.; assembly: GCF_030149505.1. Classification (GTDB taxonomy): domain Bacteria; phylum Actinomycetota; class Actinomycetes; order Propionibacteriales; family Nocardioidaceae; genus Nocardioides. The sequence continues at coordinate 38,460 of NZ_JASBRN010000019.1, read as the reverse complement.
CACCCGTGCCCCACAGCGACGCCCCGCGCGTCCACGTGGGACCGCTGCTGCTGTCGGGGGCGGCGGAGGGTCCCGGGCTCGCCGCCCACCGCGCCCGCTGGGGCACCCTGCCGCGGGCCAGTGCAGCGGACCTCGCCGAGCGGGCCGAGGCCGTGGGCCTCGGCGGCCGCGGAGGTGCCGGCTTCCCGTTCGCGACCAAGCTGCGCACCGTCGCCGCCGGCGGACGCCGCAGTGCGGTGGTCGTCAACGCCTCCGAGGGCGAGCCCGCCTCGGCCAAGGACGCCGGCCTGCTGCTCACCGCGCCGCACCTGGTCCTCGACGGCGTGGCGCTCGCGGCCCGGGCGCTCGGGGTCCGCGAGGCCCACGTCGTGCTGCCGGGCGACCGGCCGCAGGTCGCGGCCGCCGTCCGGGCCGCCCTAGCCGAGCGCGACGACCCGCGGCTGCGGTGGCACACCGCGACCGCGACGCCGCGGTTCGTGGCCGGCCAGTCCCGTGCCGTCCTCGAGCTCCTGGCCGGTCGACCCAACCTGCCGGTGACGGCCTGGGCCCCCGATGCGATGGCGGGGCTGCACGGTCGACCCACGCTCCTGAGCAACGCCGAGACCTACGCCCACGTGGCGGCACTCGCGCTGGCCGGGGTCGCGTCGTACTCCCGCCAGGGCTCCCGCGAGGAGCCGGGGACCACACTGCTCAGCGTCGGGGTGGGCGCCGGCGGGCCCCACGTGCACGAGGTGCCGCTGGGCAGCCGGATGGTCGACGTGCTGCCGCCGCAGGCCTGGGGGCGCCCCGTCCTCGTCGGTGGGTTCCACGGCACCTGGACCTCCTGGGACACCCTGGCGACCGCGACGGTCTCGCCCCGGTCGCTGGCCGCCCTCGGCGTGCCCCTCGGGGCGGGCGTCGTGCACGTCCCGGCCCCCGGCACCTGTCCGCTCGAGCTGACCGCGCGGATCGTCTCCTACCTCGCCGGTCAGAGCGCCGGACGCTGCGGGCCCTGCGCCAACGGACTGCCGGCCCTGGCCCAGGCGGTCACCGCCGTCACCCACGGCCGTCCCGGCGCCGTGGACCGGGTGGCCGAGCTGACCGGTCTGGTGGCTGGCCGCGGCGCTTGCGCCCATCCCGACGGCACCGTGCGCCTGGTGCGCTCGGCCCTCACCACGCTGCACACCGAGGTCGGGGCGCACGCCCACGGCTGGTGCACGACCGCGACGGCGGTGGCCTCGTGAGCGCCCGGCTGCGGGTCGACTGGCCGGCCTGCCGCGCCGAGGGCCTGTGCCACGAGCTGGTGCCCGACCTGGTCTCGCTCGACGAGTGGGGCTACCCAGTGGTCCACGGCGAGGTCGACGAGAGCCGGCTGCGCGAGGCCCGGGCCGCGGCCCGGCAGTGCCCTCGGCTGGCCCTGCGGCTCATCGAGGACTGAGGGCGGCCCACCGCAGGGCCACCGCGTCCCCGAACGTCGCGTGCGCGGCCGGGGTCAGGTGCAGCAGGTCCGGTAGGTAGTCCAGCCGCAGGTCGCTGACCGCGAGGAACCGCACCTGCCGCTCCGCGCACAGCCGCTCCAGCAGACCCTCCACCCTGGCGACGTACGCCGCCCGCGCGGGTGCGGCCGCCGGCCCGACGACGGTCACGGGGTGCCCCGCGACGGCGGCCAGCACGCGGTCGAGGCCGGCCTCGACCTCCGCGTCGGCACTGTCCCAGTCGTTGAGCCCGCCGGCCACGACGACCGGGGTGCCGGCCGGGACGGTGCGGATCGCGTCGGCGGCCCGGGCCCCGAAGGAGACCCGCTGGCCGCAGCCCGAGGCCCCCGCCCCGAAGCCGGACCCGGAGAACCCCGCCACGTGCACGCGCCCCGGCAGCCGGCTGGGCCACGAGCCGACCGGGTCGTCGAGCCCCAGGCCGGCGGTCCAGGAGTCCCCGACGACCAGGGCGTCGGGACCGGAGCCGGTCACGGCCTCGGCGCGGGCGAGCGAGTCCGCGGTGAACTGCTCGCAGCGGGTGGGCAGCGTGCCGGTGGCCCGCTCGACCCCGAGCACGCCGAGGGTGAGCAGGAGCCCAGCGAGGGCGAGCACCAGCGGCAGGCGCGGACGCGCGCTGCGTGCTGTCCGGTCACCCGGGACAGTCCCCCGGTGGACCATGCGCCCATCCTGGGGCCTCGCGGGCACCCGCGCAGACGAACGGGGCGGACGGTGACGACATCGTCACCGAGCCGTGACGAGACGCCTCGGGAGCAGGCCCTCAGGAGCTCGGCGCGACGGCGTACGCCGCCAGGTCGCCCGCGAGCGACTCGGGAGCGCGGCCCTTCACCAGGGTCCCGTCGCCGGTGTGCTCGAGGCTCTCGATCTCCCCGATCCGGTGGATCCGGTCGACGAGGTCGCCGCGGCTGTAGGGCAGCAGCACCTCGAACTCCACCGCCGGACGTGGCAGCTCGGCCTCGACCCGGGCGAGCGCTTCGGCGATCCCCTTGCCGGTCTTGGCCGAGACCACCACCGAGTGCGGCTCGCGCGACTGCAGCCGGGCGATCACCAGCGGGTCGGCCTGGTCGGCCTTGTTGATGACGATCAGCTCGGGCACGTCGAGGGCGTCGATGTCGGCGAGCACCTCGCGCACCGCGGCGATCTGGCCCTCGGGGTCGGGGTGCGAGCCGTCGACCACGTGCAGCAGCAGGTCGGCGTCGGCGACCTCCTCCAGCGTCGAGCGGAACGCCTCCACCAGCTGGTGCGGCAGGTGCCGGACGAAGCCGACGGTGTCGCTCATCGTGTAGACCCGGCCGTCGGCGGTCGTGGTGCGCCGCGTGGTCGGGTCGAGGGTCGCGAACAGCGCGTCCTCGACGAGCACGCCGGCGCTGGTGAGGCGGTTGAGCAGCGAGGACTTGCCGGCGTTGGTGTAGCCGGCGATCGCGACGCTGGGGATCTGGTTGGCCTGCCGCTGGCTGCGCTTGGCGTCGCGGGTGACCTTCATCTGCTTCAGCTCGCGGCGCAGCTTGGCGATCCGGTCGTTGATGCGACGACGGTCGGTCTCGATCTTGGTCTCACCGGGACCACGGCCACCGATGCCCTCACCGCCGGCAGCACGACCACCGGCCTGGCGCGAGAGGTTGCCACCCCAGCCGCGCAGGCGCTGCTTCATGTACTGCAGCTGGGCCAGCTCGACCTGCGCCTGGCCCTCCTTGGACTTCGCGTGCTGAGCGAAGATGTCGAGGATCAGCGCGGTGCGGTCGACGACTTTGACCTTGAGCTTGTCCTCGAGGTTGCGCAGCTGGCTGGGTGCGAGGTCGCCGTCGCAGATGACCGTGTCGGCGCCGGTGGCGCGGACGATCTCGCCGATCGCCTCGACCTTGCCGCGACCGACGTACGTCGCCGGGTCGGGGCTCTGGCGGCGCTGGTAGATCGCCTCGAGCACCTCCGAGCCGGCGGTCTCGGCGAGCAGCGCGAGCTCGGCCATGGAGTTCTCGGCGTCCTGGGTGGTGCCCTCGGTCCAGACCCCGACGAGGACAACCCGCTCCAGGCGGAGCTGGCGGTACTCGACCTCGGTGATGTCCTCGAGCTCGGTGCGCAGGCTGGCCACGCGGCGCAGCTGGTGGCGCTCGGCGAGCTCCATCGCCCCGACGGTCGGCTCGTCCTCGGGGTCCTCGTCCCAGGCGAGGTCCTCGTCGGCGTACCCCGACTCGAAGCCGTCCTCGGTCTCTTCCCAGGTGTCGGTCTCCTCGAGCTCGTCGGTGAACGAGAAGTCGGGGGTGGTCTCACGTGCGTTCGTCATATGCCTCCAGCGTAGGTCTGTTCCAACGCTGCCGCGAACACGTTTACTCCCGGCTTCAACCTGGCAGGTGGGGCGTGGCGTCACAGGGGTGAGAGGACGGTGAGGGATGCGCGAGCAGGACCGTGGGTCGTTCGAGGAGTGGGCGCGGGCGCGCCAGCAGCAGCTGGTGCGCACGGCGTACCTCGTGACCGGTGACCACCACCGCGCCGAGGACCTCGTTCAGGAGGCGCTCGTGGGCGTCGCGATGCGCTGGGACACGCTGCGCGACGGCAACCCCGACGCGTGGGTGCGCACGGTCGTCTACCGGGCCAACGTGTCGTGGTGGCGCAAGCACCGCCGGGAGGTCGCGGTCGAGCAGGTGCCCGAGCGCGCCGCCGGCAGCCCGCCGCCGGGCGAGTCGCGGATGGTGATCGAGGACGCCCTGGCCGGGCTGACGACCAAGCAGCGTGCGGTGCTGCTGCTGCGGTTCCTGGAGGACCTGTCGGTCGAGGAGACCGCCGCCGTGCTGGGCGTGAGCACCGGCACCGTCAAGAAGCAGAGCTCGGTCGCGCTGCAGCGACTGCGGGAGCACGCACCACACCTGCACGACCTGATCCTGGCTGAGGAGGCACGATGAACGAGCTGCGAGACGAGCTGCGGTCGCTGGCCGACCGGGTCGACCTGCCGCCGACCACGGCGGCCGAGGGTGCCTGGGCCATGGCCCGGGGTCGGGTACGCCGTCGGCGGGCCGCGGCCGCTGCGGGCGTCGCCGCCGCGGCCGTCGTCGCGGCCGTGGGGCTGCAGGCGATGACGTCGGGGCCGGACGAGATCCAACCGGCCCCCGTGCCGCCCACCCGCGACAGCCTGCTCGACGTGGCCTCCGAGCCCGTGGCGGGCGAGCGGCTCGACCCGCTGTTGGGCCAGGCGCTGCCCGAGCGCCTGGAGGACCGCGAGGTCGTGCCGCTGGCCAAGGAGCCGCTGGACGGTCCGGCGGCCTACGCCGTGGGCGTCGGGAAGCGCGAGGTCCTCGTGCTGGGCAGCGACGGCCGGTACCGCTCGATCATCGGCCTCGACGTGATCGTCAACGGTGGGCACCCGCTGCGCAGCGGGTCGCTGAGTCCCGACGCGACGATGCTGGCGCTCCCGCAGCCCGGGCGGTTGCTGGTCATCGACCTGCTCGACGCCAGCACCGCCCCGGTGGACGCCGGTGGAATCTCCACGACCGACGTGGCGTGGGTGGACGAGGACACGGTGGCGGTCTACGCCGGACGGCTCGTGCGCACCGTGGACGTGCCTGCGGACCTGTCGGACGGTGACGCCGTGACAGCGATGCGGGCGACCGTCTCCGACCCGGTGGGCGGCAATCTCCCCGTCACCGGTTCCGGGACCATCGCCTGGCAGCCGGAGGTGCCCGGGCTCGTCGTGGACGGCGAGGAAGTGCCGGTGCCGAGCCTGCGACCCGCAACTTCGCTCTCGGGTCCCGTCCCAGTCGCCGGCGAGGGGTGGGTAGCCGTGGCCGGCGAGCCGATCGAGGAGTCCGACCTCCCCCGGGGGGTCGCGGTGCTCGACACCGCGACAGGGCGGCCGCGGGCGTTCCTGCCGATGGACGCCCTGGACTTCTTCGACGAGACGTCGGAAGGGTCGATCCGCACGATCGATTACTCACCGCCGTCCGTCGCGCCGCTGGCCGTCGACGGCGACACCACCGTCGTGGTCGGCATGCAGACCGTCTACGGGGTGCTGGTGCTGCGCTGGGACTGGGCCGCCGACGAGCTCACCGGGCTGGTCGCGGAGGAGGACACCAGCGAGGCCCCTGGCAACACGGCCATCAGCTGGGGCGCCGGGCTGCCCTGACCCGCGGGGACGTCATACGGACGGGAGGTCCCCCGGCACCACTCGTATGACGTCCCCACCCACCCCGCGGGGACGTCATGCGGACGGGAGGTCCCGCCGCGCGCCACGTATGACGTCCCCGCCCGCGGGTGACGCCGGCTCAGCGCCGGCCGGCACCCTCGAGCAGCGTCTCGGCCGTGAAGGCGGCAGCCCGACCGTCGAAGGCGCGGGCGTGGCGCAGCATGGCGTGCTTGCCGCCCGCGACCCGCTCGAGCGCGATGTCGGTGCCACCGCGGCGCAGCCGCTCCACGACCCGCTCGGCTCGCCCGATCGGGGCGATCCGGTCAGCCGTGCCGTGCACGACCAGGACCCGGCGGCCCGGCAGCGGCACGCCATCGTCGGGGTAGACCCAGGGGTTCAGCGCGACGACCGACCGGACCGGGTCGAGCGCACCCGCCAGCAGCGCGGCCCGGCCGCCGAGGGAGTGGCCGACCAGGCCGACCGGAAGGTCGCCGTACCGCTCCTGCACCTGGCCCAGCGCCCACCGCACGTCGTCGACGGGGGTGGTGTGGGTGTCCCAGCCGCGGCGGGTGTTGAGCAGCCGCAGCACCGCGAGGCGGCGGCCCCCGGCGCGGGCGAGGGCCTTGGCGGTCGGGACCATCCGCAGCACCGAGAGCTGGGTGGGGCTGACCCCGGGCATGTCCGGGCGGTCGGCGCCGCCGTGCAGCACCAGCGCCACCGCCTCAGGGGCGCGCGGGGTCGCGGTGTCGATCAGTCGGGGTGCGAGGTCCACGCGACCATGGTGCCCGGGTCGCGGGAGACGACCCCCGCCCTCCCGGGTGCCGAGGGCTACGCGGTGCGGCGGGCCAGCAGCGTGGCGTCCTCGATCTCCATCTCGCGCCCGTCGCGCGTGACGGTGCGGGGGCGCTCCTCGGCGACGAGCACCTCGAAGCCCCCGAGCTCCTCCAGCACCGGGACGAGGTCGGCGCTGTGCCACATGGCGCGCAGCCGCTTCTCGTCGTGGTGGTGGAAGGTCGCCGACGGCGCGTGACCGACCACGAGCAGGTGGCCGCCGGGCGCGACGGCCGGAGCGAGACGGCTCACGACGTCGGTGATGCTGCCCTCGGGCGGGTGCAGGAAGTGGGTCGTGACCAGGTCGAAGGTGCGCCCACCCGCCTCGAAGGTGCGGGCGTCGACCTGCCACCAGTCGCAACGCTCGGCGACCCCGGCCTCGGCGGCGTGGGCGGCCGCCCGCTCCAGGCCCTTGGCCGAGAAGTCGGCTCCGGTGGGGGTCCAGCCCTGGCGGGCCAGCCAGATGACGTCGCCACCCTCCCCGCAGCCGAGGTCCAGCGCCGTACCCGGCTCCAGGCGACCCACCTCCGCGACCAGCTGCGGGTTGGCGTTGCCGCTCCACATCTTCTGCTCGGAGGAGTAGCGCTCGTCCCAGCTGCTCGGCTCGAAGAAGTCCTCGTCGTGGCTCACGCCTCGCAGCCTAGACAGGGGTCGTGCCCCCCACCGGGCGCCGTGGCGCACGCTGAGGGGCACGACCCGGGTGCCTGGAGCGGTCAGCTCACTTGGGAGGCATCCGGATGCCGCCGTCGACCCGGATGACCTCGGCGTTCATGTAGGAGTTGGTGATGGTCTCCACGACCATGCTCGCCAGCTCCTCGGGCTTGCCGAGCCGCTTGGGGAAGAGCACGTTCTGGCCGAGGTTGGCCTTGAACGCCTCCGACGCCTCGCCCTCGCCGTAGATCGGGGTGTCGATCAGGCCGGGGGCGATGGTGTTGAGGCGGATGCCGGCGGCCGAGAGGTCGCGGGCGACCGGCAGGGTCATGCCGACGACGCCGCCCTTGGAGGAGGAGTACGCCGCCTGGCCGATCTGGCCGTCGAAGGCCGCCACGGAGGTCAGGTTGGCGATCGCGCCGCGGCAGCCGTCCTCGTCGGGCTCGTTGCGGCTCATCGCGGTCGCGGCGAGGCGGACCATGTCGAAGGTGCCGATCAGGTTGATCGCGATGACCTTCTTGTAGGCCTCGAGGTCGTGGGCGGAGTCGTACTCCCCGTCGCGGCCGATGGTGCGCTGGGCCCAGCCGATGCCGGCGGAGTTGACGACCGCCCGCAGCGGCGCGATGGCCACGGCGGCGTCGACGGCGGCCTTGACCTGGTCGGTGTTCGTGACGTCGACCTGCGCGAAGACGCCCTTCACCTCCTCGGCCAGGGCCTCGCCCTTGTCGGCCTGGAGGTCGGCGATGACGACGGTGGCACCCTTGGCGGCCAGCTGGCGGGCCGCGGCCGCGCCGATGCCCGAGGCGCCGCCGGTGACGATGGCGGTGGATCCGGTGATGTCCATGGTCCGGAACCTAGCGCCCGGGGTGGCACGCGTCACCGGGTGGTCGGGCGTCGGGACGGGGGTGCCGGGCTCGGGTCGCGAAGGTTCAGCTGGGGCCCGTCAGATCTTTCGGTGGGCGAGGTGGGAGGTTCAGCTGGTACCAGTCAAACCTTTCGGTGAACGGTCGAAGGTTCGACCGCACGGCGAAAGGTTCAGCTGGTACCAGCTGAACCTTCTCGAACCGCATCACTAAAGAGCCGTCTCACCCCGCGCGACGACGACGGCCGGCCCGGTCATGAGCACCCGCCCGGCCTCGGTCCACTCGATGACCAAGGTGCCGCCGGGCAGGTCGACGGTGTACGTCGAGCCGCGGCCCTCGCCGGCCGGTCCCGCCCCGTCGCGTACGGCGGCGGCGACCGCCACGGCGCAGGCGCCGGTGCCGCAGGAGCGGGTCTCCCCCGACCCGCGCTCGTGGACGCGCATCGCGACGTGGCCCGGGCCCACCGGCACGACCAGCTCCACGTTGACCCCGTGCGGGTAGACCGTCTCGTCGAAGACCGGCGAGCTGTCCAGCGAGCCCACGGGCCCCTCCGGCGACAGCGACTCCACGAACGCCACCGCGTGCGGGTTGCCCATGTCCACGTGCGTGGCCTCCCACGACGTGGACCCGATCGACACCGAGGTCTGCCCCATCAGCCGCGGCTCGCCCATGTCGACGGTGATCGCGCCACCCGAGCCGTCGAAGGTGATGGTCTTGACGCCGTCACGGGTCTGGACCGGCAGCGGCTGGTCGGCGGCGACCAGGCCCTCCTCGAGCAGGTGCCGCGCGAAGACCCGGATGCCGTTGCCGCACATCTCCGAGACCGAGCCGTCGGCGTTCCAGTAGTCCATGAACCACAGCGCGCCGTCGCGCACCACCCGCAGCACCCCGTCGCCGCCGATCCCGGCGCGGCGGTCGCACAGCGCGCGCACGCGCGCCGACCAGTCCTCTGCGGACAGCGAGCCGTGGACCGAGCCGTCGTGGTCGGGCAGCAGCACGAAGTCGTTCTCGGTGCCGTGCCCCTTGAGGAAGGGGTACGTCGACAGGGTCATCAGCAGCGCCCCTCAGTAAAGACCGTCGGCGTACGACGGTCCGTAGTAGCGGTCGAGCTCCTCGACGGTCCCCGCGCCCTCGACGGTCGAGGCGATCACGGCCCGTCGCGGCACGAGGCCGGTCGGGTCCCAGGTCTGGGGGTCCCACAGCCCCGAGCGCAGGAATGCCTTCGAGCAGTGGAAGAACACCTCCTCGACGTCCACGACCACCGCCAGCACCGGCCGCCCACCCCGCACCACCATCGCGTCGAAGAACGGCGCATCACGCACCAACCGGGCACGTCCGTTGACCCGCAGCGTGTCGCCGCGGCCGGGGATGAGGAAGTGCAGGCCGACGTGGGGGTTGGCCAGGATGTTGCGGTACCCGTCGGCTCGTCGGTTGCCCGGCCGCTCGGCCAGCGCGATCGTCACGTCGTCGACCACGTGGACCAGCTGCCCGGCCGGGTCGCCCTTGGGCGAGGCGTCGCAGCGGCCGTGCTCGTCCGCGGTGGCCATGACGCAGTACGGCGAGGCGGCCAGCCACGCCCGGTCGACCTCGAGCAGCCGGTCGCGACCCTTGTCGCGCGCCCGCTGGTTCGGCTCGCCGAGCAGGCCGACCAGCTCCGCGACGGAGTCGATGGTCGGCCACTCGGTGGCAGGGCGCGCACTCACCCGCACACGGTACGACGCCGGGTGCACCGTCCGAGCCCGCTGTCGCGGGCATCACGCCCGCTGGTCACCCGACACGGTCGGGCGCGGGCCGCGGCCCGACGACGTCGTACGTCGCGCAGAGGAACGCGCCGTTGCGACCGGTCTCCACCAGCCGCAGGTCGAAGGGACGCGGGAAGAGCGGCCGGCCCGAACCCAGCGTCACCGGGGCGATCGAGAGCAGCAGCCGATCGAGCCGCCCCACATCGGCGAACGCGGCCGCGAGGCCGCCACCACCCACGACCCACACGTCGCGATCGCCGGCCGCCGCCGCCATCTCCTGCCAGACCGGCTCGACGTCGCCCTGGACGAACCGCAGGTCGGCGCCCTCAACCCGGGGCAGGTCGCGGTGGGTGAAGACCCAGCAGGGCACGGAGTAGGGCCAGCCGCCACCTCCGTCGCCGGGCTCACCACCCGGCTCGCCGGAGCCGCCGTCGGCGAGGTGGCGCGCCAGCCACTCGTAGGTCGTCGCGCCCATGCAGACCGCCCCGACGCCGGCGATGAAGTCCGCGTAGTCGAGCGCGCCGCCCTCCTCCTGCTGCTGGGTGAACAGCCAGTCCAGCGAGTCGTGGTCGTCGGCGAGGAAGCCGTCGAGCGTGGTGGCGGTGTAGAAGAGCGTCCGGGTCACGCGTCCATGACAGCAGCGACCGCCGACAGCGCCCGCGCGAGCCGGTCGGGGTCGTCGAACCGGACCCAGGTGATCCGCGGGTCCTTGCGGAACCACGCGTCCTGGCGGCGCGCGAAGCGGCGGGTGGCGATGACGGTCCGCTCGCGGGCCTCGTCCAGCGACAGCTCCCCGGCCAGGTGCGCCACCACCTCGGGGTAGCCGATGGCCCGGGAGGCGGTGCGCCCCTCGGCGAGACCGCGCTCGAGCAGCGCCTCGACCTCGGCGACCAGCCCGGCCGCGAACATCTCCGCCACGCGCTGCTCGATCCGCGCATCCAGGGTCGGGCGGTCGATGTCGACCCCCACCTGCACGGTGCGCGGATCGGCGTAGGTCAGCGTCGGCAGGGTCGCACTGAAGGGTCGCCCGGTGATCTCGACGACCTCCAGGGCCCGGACGACCCGACGCCCGTTCTCGACCAGGATGTTCGCCGCCGCCTCGGGGTCGGCGTCGGCCAGACGGCGGTGCAGCACCGCGCTGCCCACCTCGGCCAGCTCCGCCTCGAGCCGGGCGCGGACCTCCGGGTCGGTGCCGGGGAAGGCGAACTCGTCCAGGACCGCACGTGTGTAGAGCGCCGACCCGCCCACGAGCACAGGCGTGCGGCCGCGGCCGCGGACCTCCGCGATGACCTGCCGGGCCTGGGCCTGGAACTCCGCCACCGACGCGGGCTCGGTCACCTCCAGCACGTCGAGGAGGTGGTGCGGGACACCGCGCCGCTCGACGACGGTCAGCTTCGCCGTACCGAGGTCCATGCCGCGGTAGAGCTGCATCGCGTCGGTGTTGACGACCTCCCCGTCCAGTGCCTCGGCCAGGTCGAGGGAGAGCCCGCTCTTGCCGGCGGCGGTGGCGCCCACGACCGCGACGACCGGAGGGAGGTGGCTCATGAGGCTAGTGTGGCAACGGTTCCGTTCCACACCTGCGAGGAGGTCCGATGAGCTTTCTGGACAAGGCGAAGAAGCAGCTGACCAGCGCCGTGGACAAGCACGGCGACAAGATCGCCAAGGGCCTGGACAAGGCGGCCGTCGAGGCCGACAAGCGCACCGGTCGCAAGCACAGCGACAAGATCGCCAAGGGCGTCAAGGCCGCGAAGAGCGGGCTGGAGAAGCTGGACGGCAAGAAGGACGACCTGCCGCCCGACAACCCGCCGAAGACCTACCCGCGGACGGACGACACCCCGTGACCGCCCCCATCCCGGAGGAGCGCGACGAGCCGACGCTCCCCACCGAGGGCACACCGCCGGGCGAGCACGAGGGCGAGCTGCCCGACGGCTCCGGGCCCGGTGCCGCAGAGAAGGCCGAACAGGAGCACAACGCGGGCACCACCGAGGACGAGCCCAGCCAGTGACCCACCCGCACACCGGCGACCCGCACGAGGGTCGCTTCGTCGTCGTGCCCGCCTCCTACGTCCTGCTGCTGCGCGACGGCGCCACCGGCCCCGAGGTGCTGCTGCAGCTGCGCCAGGGCGTCGCGTTCATGGACGGGCACTGGGCCTCCGGCGCGGCCGGCCACGTGGAGCGCGGCGAGACGGCGTACGACGCCGCGCACCGCGAGGCCCGCGAGGAGCTCGGCGTGGACGGGCTCGAGCTGGAGCACCTCACCACGATGCAGCGCACGGCCAACGACCTGCCGATCGACGAGCGGGTCGACTTCTTCTTCACCAGCCGCACCTGGACCGGGGAGCCCCGGGTGACCGAGCCGACCAAGTCGGGCGGGCTGCGGTGGGTGGCGCTCGACGAGCTCGACTCCCTCCCGGGTCCGGTCGTGCCGCACGAGCGGGTGGTTCTGGACGGGCTGCGAGCGGGAACCATCGGTGCCTACTCGACCTTCGGGTTCGCCGGCGGAGGGGCCGGCGGGAAGGGAGCCACCCGTGAGCACACCAGAGAGCACGACCCAGCCTGAGGCGGCCGGGGCCGAGGACGACCTCGGCCCCATGCCGGAGCCGGAGGCCGAGGCCCCCCAGCTGCACGCCGGCGGCGTCGACGCCGTCCTGGACCGGATCACCGAGCCGCTCGTGCCGGACGTCTCCGCCGACGCCAACCCCGCCACCGAGGGGGCACCCGCTGGGACCCGCGAGGGCGAGGACACCAGCACCGAGGCGACCCGCAGTGAGGACGGCAGCAGCGACGGCAACCACCCCGACGAGGCGCCGGCATGAGCCGCACCCACCCGACCCCGGACCCCGCGGGCGACGACCGGCGCGCCTCGGTGGATCCCGCGACCGGCCGCGAGCCCGACGACGTCCGCAACAGCAACGACGAGCTCGCCGGTGGCATGGGTGTCAGCAGCGAGCGCGAGGGGCCGACCGGGCCCGGCCAGCACGGCACCGACGGGGTCCGCTACACCGGTCCCACCGAGCCGGGCGGCGACGTACCTCCCGAGCAGTCCGCCGGCGGGGTCGAGGAGAACCCGGACGGGCTGCCGCCGAAGGCGGGCTACCCCCGGCTCGACCCGCGCTCGGAGGACCAGCCCTACGACACCGGCCGCTGACCCCGGGCGTTGCTGCCGAGGCCGGGTCGAGGTGTGACTCGAGGCCTGGGGCGAGGTGTGACCCATGGCCCGGGTCGAGGTGTGACCCGAGGCCTGAAGACGCGTTCCTCCGCGTCCGTGGGCCTCGACCCGCACCTCGACTCGCACCTCGACTGCAGCGTGGCAGGTGGGCCGCGTCGACCGTGGGCCGCTGCGACGGGCAAGGGCGAGCCGTCGGACCGGCGGGGCTGCGGCCGAGCGTCAGAGGCGGGTGACGTCCAACTCGGTCTCGACCGCCTGCCCGTCCGGGCCGCGCTCGACGAGGTAGGCGCCGGCGCCGTCGCGCTCGGCGTAGGCCTGCACCATCTCGGTGCCGCGGTAGAGCAGCCCCGCGCCGTCGTCGGTGGCGTAGCCGGTGGGCAGGGTGCCGTCGGCGACGAGGGACTGGAAGAGCGGGCGCCGCTGCTCCTCGGAGTCGTAGTGCACGCCGTTGCTCCACGGCAGCAGGCCGAGTCCGTTGGTGATCGGCCGCAGCTCGGGACCGAAGGAGTCGGTGGTGCCGCCGACGTGCCAGCAGATCGACCCGGCCGAGACCCCGGTCAGCACGACGCCGGCCTCCCACGCCGTGCGCATCGCCTCGTCCACGCCGTGCAGCCGCCACATCGCCAGCAGTCCCGCGACCGAGCCGCCCCACACCCACACGACGTCCTGCTCGAGCAGGTGGGCGGTGGTGTCCTCGACGTTGGGCATCGTGAACAGCTGCAGGTGCGACCCGTGGAAGCCGCGCGCCTGCGCGGCGTCGTAGAAGTCGCGCACGAGGGCGGGCGAGTCACCGCAGGCGGTGCCCAGGAAGCACACCTTCGGGGCGCGGCCGGAGACCCCGGAGAGGTCGACGGCCAGGTCGGTGAGCGGGCCGACGCCCCAGCGGATGCGCTCGGCGGCGACGGCGCCACCGGAGGTGGCCAGGATCGTGGGCTGGTCGGCGGGCACCCGCCGGACTGTAGGTGAAGAGAGGGCTCAGCGGCAGGCGGGGGCGTCCGGGAGCGGCGCGGGCACGCCGACGGTCGGCATGCCGAGGCCCACGCCCGCGGACGCACCTGCGGGGGCCTGTCCCGTGGCCCGGGCCTCCCACGCGTCACCCGAGCGGGTACGACGCACCGACAGCACCCGGTCGGCGACGAGGTGGTGGGGCGCGGCGTACGTGACCTCGACCGTGACCATGTCGCCCGGCCGCACCGCCTCCTCGGGCGCCGCGAAGTGCACGAGCCGGTTGTCCGGGGCCCTCCCGGAGAGCCGCTGGGTCTCGGAGTCCTTGCGGCCCTCGCCCTCGGCGACCATGAGCTCGACGGTGCGCCCGACGACCGCCTTGTTCTCCTCCCAGGCGATCTCGTTGACGAGGTCGACGAGCCGGCCGTAGCGGTCCTTGACCACGTCGGCGGGTACCTGGTCGGGCAGGTCGGCGGCGGGGGTGCCGGGGCGCTTGGAGTACTGGAAGGTGAAGGCGCTGGCGAAGCGCGACTCCCGCACGACCCGCATCGTCTCGAGGAAGTCCTCCTCGGTCTCGCCGGGGAAGCCGACGATGATGTCGGTGGTGATGGCGGCGTGCGGGATCCGCTCGCGCACCCGCTCGAGGATGCCGAGGTACTTCGCCGAGCGGTAGGAGCGGCGCATCTCCCTCAGCAGCCGGTCCGAGCCGGACTGCAGCGGCATGTGCAGGCTGGGCATGACGTTGGGGGTCTCGGCCATCGCGTCGATGACGTCGTCGGTGAACTCCGCCGGGTGCGGGCTGGTGAAGCGCACCCGCTCGAGGCCCTCGATCTCGCCGCACGCGCGCAGCAGCTTGGAGAAGGCCTGCCGGTCGCCGAACTCCACGCCGTAGGCGTTGACGTTCTGCCCGAGCAGGGTGACCTCCGAGACGCCCTCGGCCACGAGCGCCTCGACCTCGGCCAGGATGTCGCCGGGTCGCCGGTCCTTCTCCTTGCCGCGCAGCGCCGGGACGATGCAGAAGGTGCAGGTGTTGTTGCAACCCACCGACACCGACACCCAGGCGGCGTACGCGCTCTCCCTCTTGGTGGGCAGCGTCGAGGGGAAGACGTCGAGGCTCTCCAGGATCTCGACCTGGGCCTCCTGCTGCACCCGCGCGCGCTCCAGCAGCACCGGCAGAGAGCCGATGTTGTGGGTGCCGAAGACGACGTCGACGTACGGCGCCGTGCGGGTGATCGTGTCGCGGTCCTTCTGCGCCAGGCAGCCGCCGACGGCGATCTGCATCCCGGGGTGCTCGGCCTTCACCGGCGCGAGGTGGCCGAGGTTGCCGTAGAGCTTGTTGTCGGCGTTCTCGCGCACCGCGCAGGTGTTGAAGACGACCACGTCGGGCCGCTCGCCGGTGGCGGCACGCGCGTAGCCCGCGTCCTCGAGCAGTCCGCTGAGCCGCTCGGAGTCGTGGACGTTCATCTGGCACCCGTAGGTGCGTACCTCGTAGGTGCGCATGACGCCGCTCAGGGTACGGCGGCGCACGGGCGCGTCCCGAATCCCGCCGTCCCTCGTTGGACCGGTCATGTGCACCTGCGAGCACCACTCCCGCCGGCCCGTGACCGCGAGCCGACGTGCGCTGCTGGCCGGCTCCACGGGCCTGGTGACGACCGCGGCCGTGCTCCGCTTCGACCCGGCCGCGGCCGGTGAGAGCCGCACCGAGACCTACATCGGCTCCTTCAGCGGGGTCGCGACCCCCGACTGGCACTACCTGCCGGTCGAGGTGCCGCCCGGGGTCCGGGAGATCGAGGTGTCCTACTCCTACGAGAAGACCGACACCGGGCTCGGCTTCAGCGCCAACGTGATCGACATCGGCATCTTCGACCCGCGCGGCACCGACCTGGACGACGGGAACGGCGCCACCGGGCTCCGCGGCTGGTCGGGCGGGGCCCGCGACTCCTTCCGGATCAGCGCCCGTCGCGCGACGCCGGGCTACCTCGCCGGCCCGATCACCGCAGGCACCTGGCACGTCGCGCTCGGACCCTTCGCGGTCGTGCCGCCGGGCGTGGACTACGAGGTGCGCGTGACGCTCCACTTCGGCCGCGAGCGCCGCCGGTTCCGACCCCAGCCCGCCCCGCGACGGGTCCCCGGCACGGGCCCGGGGTGGTACCGCGGCGACTGCCACCTCCACACCGTCCACTCCGACGGGCGGCACACCCAGGCCTCACTGGCCGCGCTCGCCCGTGAGGCGGGCCTGGACTTCATCGGCTCGACCGAGCACAACACCTCCTCCGCCCAGCTGACCTGGGGCCGGCACGCCCCCGACGACCTCCTCGTCGTCAACGGCGAGGAGGTCACGACCCGCGCCGGCCACTGGCTCGCGCTCGGGCTGCCGGCGGGCACGTGGATCGACTGGCGCTACCGCCCCGAGGACGACGCGCTCGCCACCTTCACCGAGCGGGTCCGCGGGGTCGGCGGCCTCGCGGTCACCGCGCACCCGTTCGCGCCCGGGCCGGGATCGACGTGGGGCTTCGACCCGACGTACGCCGCCATGGACCTCGTCGAGATCTGGAACGGCCCCTGGACCCTCGACGACCAGGTCGCGGTCGAGGCGTGGCACGCGATGCTCGTGGCTGGGACCTACGTGCCGGTGATGGGCAGCAGCGACTCCCACACCGAGGGCCAGGTCGTGGGTCTCCCCCAGACCGTCGTGCGCGCCGGCACCCTCTCGACGCCTGCGGTGGTGCAGGGCCTGCGCGGCGGGCACTCGTGGATCGCGGAGTCCAGCGCCGTCGACCTCTCCCTCACCGCCTCGCTCGGGGACCGCACGGCCACCTGCGGGGAGGCGCTCGGGGCTTCGGCGACGGACCTCGTCGACGTACGCCTCACCGTCGCCGGCGCCCCCGGCTGCTTGGCCCAGCTGCGCGGGCCGGTGGGTGTCGTCGGTGGTGCCGTGACCGACGACGAAGGTGGCGCCGAGGTTGCGGTGCGGGTGCCGGCCGTGCTCGCGTCCTTCGTCCGCGCCGAGGTACGCCGCCTCGACGGCGCCCCGGTGCTCGACCCGCTCGCGGGCGTGCCGGGCCTGGCGATGGTCGCCCTGACCAACCCGGTGTTCCTGGGCGAGCACCCCCGGGGCTGACCGGTCGCCGCGACCCGATCGTGACCTGATCGGGACCCTCCCCCGCTGCCGCGGCCGTGGCGCGGGTCACTCCGGTGTGACTAGGGTGCTGGTCCATGACGCAGTCCGACTCGGGGGTCAGCGCAGCGAACGGTGCCCCGCTCGTGGTGCTGGAGCACGTCGACAAGTGGTTCGGCGACCTGCACGTCCTGCAGGACATCAACCTCAGCGTCGCCCGCGGCGAGGTCGTCGTCGTCATCGGTCCCTCCGGCTCGGGCAAGTCGACGCTGTGCCGCACGATCAACCGGCTCGAGACCATCGACAAGGGCACCATCACGCTCGACGGGCAGCCGCTGCCGCAGGAGGGCAAGGAGCTGGCCAGGCTGCGCGCCGAGGTCGGCATGGTGTTCCAGAGCTTCAACCTCTTCGCCCACAAGACGATCCTCGAGAACGTCACCCTCGGCCCGATCAAGGTCCGGGGCCAGAAGAAGGCCGAGGCCGAGAAGCGCGGCCTCGAGCTGCTCGACCGCGTCGGCATCGCCCACCAGTCCGCGAAGTACCCCGCCCAGCTCTCCGGCGGCCAGCAGCAGCGCGTCGCCATCGCCCGCGCGCTGGCGATGGACCCGAAGGTGATGCTCTTCGACGAGCCGACCTCCGCGCTGGACCCGGAGATGATCAAGGAGGTCCTCGACGTCATGGTCGACCTGGCGCGCCAGGGCATGACGATGGTCGTGGTCACCCACGAGATGGGCTTCGCCCGCACGGCCGCCGACCGGGTCGTCTTCATGGCCGACGGCGCGATCGTCGAGGAGGGCACCCCGGAGGAGTTCTTCACCAACCCGCGCTCGGAGCGGGCCCAGGACTTCCTCGGCAAGATCCTCAAGCACTGAGGCGCAGCACCCACCCCGAGGCCAGGCCCTCCCCCCGCACCCCCGACGCAATCCCCCACCTCGACGCCTGTCGAACTCGGAAGAAGGAGAAGAGAAGGATGCGATTCAGCAAGCTCGGGTCCGCAGCAGCGGCCCTCGTCCTGGCCGGCAGCCTGGCCGCCTGCGGAGGTGGCGACGACGAGGTCGAGGTCGCCTCCGAGACCGACTTCGAGGCCGGCACCACGATGGCCGAGCTCGCAGAGGCGGGCACGATCCGGATCGGCACGAAGTTCGACCAGCCCGGCTTCGGCCTGCTGGGTCTCGACGACGTCCCCGAGGGCTTCGACGTCGAGGTCGGCAAGATCATCGCCGGCGCCCTCGGCATCGCCGAGGAGGACATCGAGTGGGTCGAGGCGACCTCCGACATCCGCGAGCAGGTGATCGAGGACGGCGACGTCGACATGGTCGTGGCGACGTACACGATCAACGACGAGCGCAAGGAGCGCGTGACCTTTGCCGGGCCGTACTACGAGGCCGGGCAGATGCTCATGGTCAATGCCGACCAGGACGCCATCGAGGGCCCCGAGGACATCGCGGACAACCCGGACCTCAAGGTCTGCTCCGTCACCGGCTCGACGCCCTCGGAGAACATCCGCGAGTACCTCGCGAACGACGACCAGCTGGTCCTCTTCGACATCTACGACAAGTGTGCCGACGCGCTGAGCAACGGCCAGGTCGACATCGTGACGACCGACAACGTGATCCTGCTCGGCTTCGTCTCGGAGTCCGACGGCGAGTTCAAGCTCGTCGGGGAGCAGTTCACCGAGGAGCCCTACGGCATCGGGATCGAGAAGGGCGACGTCGAGTTCTGCGAGTTCATCAACGAGACGCTCCAGGAGAACGAGGACGCCTACCTCGCCGCCTGGGAGCGCACCGCCGGTGAGGTCGAGGGCACCGAGGAGCCCGAGCTCCCCGAGCCCGACGAGTGCGTCTGACAACCAGGCGCACAGCGCAGGACTGAGCACCGGGTGGGGGCGCCGCCGATGGCGCCCCCACCCGCACACCGCCCCTGACCCGACGAGGAGCACGCCGTGGAACCGGTGATCGACAACCTGGACCTCTACTGGTCCGGGTTCCTGACGTCGCTGGAGTTCATCGTCTACAGCCTCGTCGGCTCGATGCTGCTCGGCACCCTCATCGCTGCCTTCCGGGTCTCCCCCATCGCCGCCCTGCGTTCCTTCGGGTCGGCCTACGTCACGGTGGTCCGCAACTGCCCCCTGACGATCGTGCTGTTCTTCATGGCCTTCGGGCTGCCGGAGCTGGGCATCAACTACAGCTTCTTCACCTTCGGGATCGTCGGGTTGGTCATCTACACCTCGGCGTTCGTGTGCGAGGCACTCCGCTCGGGCATCAACGCCGTCCCTGCAGGGCAGGCGGAGGCCGCTCGTGCGATCGGCCTCACCTTCAGCCAGACCATGCGGGAGGTCGTCTTGCCCCAGGCCTTCCGCTCGGCCGTCCCACCGCTGGGCAGCGTCCAGATCGCCATGTTCAAGAACTCCGCCGTCGCGGGGGCCTTCGGCATCGGCGGCGACCTCTACAGCGTGGGGCGCACACTGACGAGCGCCCGCGGGTTCGAGTACATCCCCGTCCTGACCGGCGTGGCGATCGGCTACCTCGTGATCACCCTCAGCGCCGGCGCCGCCCTGGCGGTCATCGAGCGGAAGGTGGCGATCGCGCGATGAGCGACCAGAGCGTCCTCTACGACGTCCCCGGTCCGCGCGCCGTACGCCGTCAGCGGATCGGGACCGCCCTCGCCCTGCTCTTCATCGCGGGCCTGCTCGGTGTCGCGGTACAGCGACTCGCCAGCCGCGGCCAGTTCGACGCCGAGCTGTGGGAGCCCTGGATCAACCCCGGCTCCGACGACTTCGCCCAGGTCTGGGAGCTCGTGGGCAAGGGCGCACTCGCGACGGGCATCGCTGCGGTTCTCGCCATCACCTTCTCGCTCGTCGTGGGCGTTCTCCTCGGGGTGACCCGCATGATGACCGGCCGGATCGGCCGGATCCCCGTCGTCGCCTTCATCGAGCTGTTCAGAGGCTTGCCGGTCGTCATCACGATCGTCTTCGTGTGGCGTGCCATGGTCGAGCTCGGCGTCCCTGTCGACGTGCTCCCGGGCGAGGACGCCCTGTGGTACCTCGTCATCGGGCTGACGCTCTACAACTCGGTGATCGTGGCCGAGATCCTGCGCGCCGGCGTCGCCTCGCTGCCGAGCGGACAGGGCGAGGCCGGCCGTGCCGTCGGCATGACCGAGGGCCAGGTCATGCGGGCGATCCTCCTGCCGCAAGCGTTCCGGACCATGCTGCCGGCGCTGATCAGCCAGCTGGTGGTGGTCCTCAAGGACACCTCGCTGGCCGCCGTCATCGGTCTCGGTTACCTCGAGCTGCTCCGGCGCGGGAACCAGATCTCCCAGGTGCTCGACAACCCGATCCAGTCACTGTCCATCGTCGGATCGCTGTTCATCCTCATCAACTACGCGCTGTCGCGACTGGCGGTCTACCTCGAACGTCGGCTGAGCAGCTCGTCGTACTCCTCACCCGACCCGGCCACGGCCGGGATCACTCTCGAGTCGCAGAGCCGCGGCGGAGGCCCCGGCGGACTGTGAGCACGCGACGAACCGCGGTCGTGGCCGCTGTGCTCGGCTTCGTGACGGGCGCACTGGTGTGGCAGCTGGTGGACGACCCCCGCTCCCCGACTCCGAGCATCGACGATCGGCTCGCGCTGATCGACGGGCGGGCCGTGGTGTGCCCCGACGGAACGGACGAACCGGTCGACGTGGACTTCCGGTCCCTGGAGGGAGAGGTGTTCCTGCGGGCGGTGCTCGTGGACCGGGCCCCCGACCTCGCGGCGCTCTACTGCCTGCAGGTCTCGGACTTCGACCCGATCCGCCCGGTGCCGGCGCGGGTCACGTTCACCGCACCCGAGAACCGTGCGAACTACGGCGAGACCTACGCCACGGACGAACCGGGCGGCAGCCAGGAGCTGCTGAACTTCCCGTTCTTCGTGGGGGTGTACGGCGGGTGCCGCGAGGTCTCCGCGACCGTCGAGCAGGCCGACGGCACCACGCACTCCGCCCGGGTCCGCATCGGGCCCCGTTGCGACCGCGGCTGAGAGGACTGCCGGTCAGCGCTTCGGGCTGACCCAGAGGTTGATCGTGCCCTCGATGACGACCGTGCCGTCGTCGCGGGTGCCGCGGACGCGGACGGGCAGGTCGTAGCCGTCACCGAGCTCCGCGGTCCACTGCTCGGGGTCGGTCTCGGCGATGCACGTGATGTCGCTGGTCGCCTTGGCGGTGTAGCGCACGTCCATTCCCTGGGGGATCCACCGGCGGTCCGAGGGGATGGTGACCTCGGCGAGCGCGCCCATCGCGGCCTCGAGGCCGTTGCACAGCGCGATCGCGTGGACGGTGCCGATGTGGTTGTGCACGGCCCGGCGCTTGGGGATCACGAGCTCGGCGTGGTCGGGCTCGAGCACGGTGAACCGCGGGCGGATCGAGGAGAAGTACGGCGCCTTCTGGCCGAAGGCCAGGCTGAAGGCACGCGTGCCGATGCTGCTGCCGATGACGGGGAGGCTGCTGGCGGTGCGCCACAGCGAGAGGACCTGGCTCATGCGGTCGGATGCTACCGGTCGGTAACCTCTGGGCGCCAGGACCCTGCCGGACTCATGAGAGCGACAGGAAGTGCCGCTCGTAGGCGTCCAGGTCGGCCTCGGAGATCTCCTCGCCGTTGGCGAGCTGGCGGCGCAGGTCCTGGGTGACCATCGCGAACCCGGCGCGCTCCAGCGCCCGGGTCACGGCCTTGAGCTGGTTGAGGACGTCGTCGAGCTGACGGTCCTCCTCGATCATCCGCAGCACGCCGGCCAGCTGTCCCTGCGCGCGCTTGACCCGGTTCACCACGGGTGACGGGTCACTCGATCGGGTGCAGTCGTCCATCGGTGGGTCGGCCCTTTCTGGAGACGACCTGTGGGCCGTCGTGGCAAGAGGCGTCGTCCCTCGGCCCCCCAAGACCATGCCGCCGTCGCGCCGGTGGGCGCGCCGAACGGGTCGACACGAGTCAAACGCGGGAAACCCCCGGGGGTTACGTCGCGCCCTCCCGCACCGGCCCCGTGCGGGCCGCACGGATCACCCGCGAGCGGCCAGCAGCTCGACTCGGTTGCCGTGCCCGTCGCGCACGTGCCAGCGCGCATGCCCGGGAAAGGTGTCGCGCTCGGAGGCGTCCACCTCGTGACCGAGCGCCTCGAGCCGGTCCGCCACCCGGTCCAGCTCCGCCACGTCGTCCAGCAGCACGGCGGGGTGGGCCTTGCGCGCGGGCGCGAACGGGTCCTCGACGCCCACGTGGACCTCCAGCCCACCGTCGTACGAGCGGAACCAGGCGCCGCCCCGCCCCGCCAGCGTGGCCGGCTTGGGCACCTCGACCAGCCCCAGGCCCTGGACCCAGAACCGGCGCGCGACGTCCTCGCCACCCGGCGGGCAGGCGAGCTGGACGTGGTGCAGCCGCATCACTCCGCTCCCCCGGTCGCTGCGCCATCGCCCGGGACCCGGGCCACCACGAACGCCCGCCTGAAGGGCATCACCACCCCCGCCGGTCCGGGCGGGTACGCCGCCCGCAACCGCGCCTTGAGCTCGGACTCGAACCCGGGGCGGAGGTCCTCGGGGAGCGCCTGGAGCGTCGGTCGCGCGCCCGTGCCGGAGATCCACGTGAAGACCGGGTCCTCGCCGACCAGGACGTGCAGGTAGGTCGTCTCCCAGGCGTCGACCGTGCAGCCGAGCGCGGCGAGCGCCTCGAGGTAGGCGCGGGCCCCCGGGGCGGTCGGCGACGAGACGCCGCGCGTGTGCTCGGCGTACGGCTCCTCGGCGGCGAGCTGCTCGCGCAGCACGTGGCTCGGCTCGTCGAAGTTCGCGGGCACCCCGATCGCGAGCCAGCCGCCCGGGGTCACGTGCTCGACCAGGCCGGGGAGCAGCGCGAGGTGGTCGGGCACCCACTGCAGCGTCGCGTTCGTGACGAGCACGTCGGCGCGCTCGTCGCCGGCGAGCCAGTCGCGCAGGTCAGCCACGTCGTAGGTCGCCCCGTCAGTGCCGTCGCCGCGGTCGCGGGCGGCCGCCACCATCTCCGGGCTCGAGTCGAGCCCGTGGACCGCGGCACCGGGCCAGCGCGAGGTGATCAGCGGCGTCAGGTGGCCGGGCCCGCAGCCGAGGTCGACCACGGTGCGGACCCGGTCGGCGGGGGCGGGCACCCGTGCGAGCAGCTCGCCGAACGGCCGCGACCGCTCGTCGGCGTACGCGAGGTAGCGGGTGGGGTCCCAGGTCGGTGCATCCAGCGGCACGGCTTCCTCCAGATATCTTGACGTCAAGACATCTCGAGCATCGCCCGCATTTATCTTGATGTCAAGAGACTTCTGCGAGGAAGGTGCGCACCAGCGCGGCGACCCGGTCGGGTCGCTCGAGCTGCAGGAAGTGCCCCGCGCTCGGGACCACCTCGACCCGGCTGCGCGCCGGCAGCTCGGGCAGCAGCTCGACCAGCCGGGCGGCGAAGCGCGAGTCCAGGCAGCCGTCGCGCGCGCCGTGGAGGTAGAGCAGCGGCACCCGCGGCAGCTGCAGCCAGGTGTCGGCCAGGTCGGCGTACGCCGTCGGCAGGGCGCCCCGGCGCGGCGCCGCCCGGTAGTAGTCGATCGCGGCCTTGCGGTGGGCGCGGTCGGGCAGCGCCGCGGCCAGGTGCTCGAGGTCCTCGCCGGGGTCGTAGCCCGGGGACCAGGCGCGCCACAGCCGCGCCACGTGCGCGGAGAAGACCCGCTCGGGGAGCAGGGGCAGCTGGTGGAACACGGTGTACCAGCTCAGGAGCGACTGGCGGGCCAGCAGCGGCAGGTCGCCCAACCCGCGCGGGAAGAGCGCCGGGGCCGGTGGGACGGCCATCGCCACGGCGGCGGCGTACGGCGTGTGCTCGGCCGCACCCGTGCCGTGCGCGACCAGCGCGCCCCAGTCGTGGCCGACGACGACCGCGCGCTCGTCGCCGCCCAGCGCCGCGTGCAGGGCGATCGTGTCGTGGACCAGCGCCGGCACGTGGTAGCTGCCGTCGGGGGCCAGCCCGGTCGGCGCGTAGCCGCGCAGGAACGGCGCCACCACCCGCCAGCCGTCCTCCGCCAGCACCGGGCCGAGGTGGCGCCAGGTGTGCGCGGTGTCCGGGAAGCCGTGCAGCAGCACCGCGAGCGGGCCGTCCTCGGGGCCCCACGTCAGGGCCGAGACGTGCAGGCCGGAGGGCAGGTCGACGGTCAGGGTCTCGGGCTGGGCGCGGGGCACGGGGGCAGCGTAGGCGGGTCGGGCGGCCGAAAGTTTCATCGGCCGGCCGACAGACCTTGCGGAGGGCCGACGTTGCTTCATCGGCCCGCCGCAAGGTTCATCGGCCGGCCGATGAAACGAACCCCCTCAGACTCTCTCGACGTCGAGAATCTCGACGTCCCGTACCCTGAACGCATGCGGGACGAGGTCGACGAGCTGGTGGAGGCGTGGGCGCGCGAGCGCAGCGACCTCGACCTGGGCCCCGTCGCCGTGTTCAGCCGGATCAGCCGACTCTCGCGCCACCTCGACCTCGCGCGCCGGGCGGCCTTCACCGCCCAGGGCATCGAATCGTGGGAGTTCGACGTGCTGGCCGCGCTGCGCCGCGCCGGCACGCCGTACGAGCTCTCCCCCGGCCGCCTCCTGCGCGAGACCCTCGTGACCAGCGGCACCATGACCAACCGGGTCGACCGGCTCGTCGCACGGGGGTACGTCGAGCGCAACCCCGACCCCGCCGACCGGCGCGGTGTCCTGGTCCGACTCACGCCCGAGGGCAAGGCGGCCGTCGACAGCGCCTTCGAGGCGCTCCTCGAGGCCGAGCAGGCCTTCCTCTCCGGACTCCCCGAGCGCGACCGTGCCCGGCTCGCCGAGCTGCTCCGCACCCTGCTCGCGCCCTTCGCTGACTGAGCCGCTCCACCGGAGCGGCGCAAGCACACTCGCTTTGGTCACCGCCCATGGTCAGCTCGCGCGGTCTCGACACGCTCCGTCGCGGCTTCGTCCCTCAGCCGCGGTCGCTGCTCGACCACCGGCGATCACACCCGCTGACGCGTGCG
Organism: Nocardioides sp.; assembly: GCF_030149505.1. Lineage (GTDB taxonomy): Bacteria > Actinomycetota > Actinomycetes > Propionibacteriales > Nocardioidaceae > Nocardioides. The sequence goes on along the minus strand of NZ_JASBRN010000019.1, from coordinate 13,550 downwards.
TGATCAGGCGGCGACGGTGCGGTCCTGCCCGAGCGGACCGAGGGCCTCGCAGGCGGCGCGGTAGCCCAGGGCGATGTGCTCGGCGGTGCGGGAGAAGTCGTGCATCCGCACGCCGAGGTCGGGGGCGGCGAGGTGCACGACCTCGACCCCCGGCATGGCCACGGTCGGCCGCACCCGCATCGAGACCGCCAGGCTCGCCAGCAGCACGTCGATGGGGGTGCGGACGCGCCGCAGCCGCGCGGGCACGCTCGCGTCGAGCACGAACACCCGCGAAGGGGCCAGCGAGGGAGCGCCGGCCACCGGCACGAGATCGGCGATGCCGCCGTCCACGTGGGTCTCGGGTCCGTCCTCGCCCATGAGGCGGACCGGGTCGAAGATGCTGGGCAGCGCGGTGCTGGCCAGCAGCAGGGTCTGCAGGTCGCCCCGGTCGTGGTAGACCGCGTCGCTGGATTCCAGCCGCGTCGTCACCACCCGCACCGGGACGGGGAGGTCCTCGAGCCGGTGCGTCGGGGCCCAGGTGCGGACCAGGCGCAGCAGGCCGTCGGAGGAGTACAGCGAGGCCGGGTGCCGCACGACGTGGCCGATCCGGGTCCAGTGGCTGCCGGGGAAGACGTCGCGGCTCTGGATCCGCGACCAGTGCTGGCCCAGCTGCTGCACGCGCTCTGCGAGGTCGCCCGGCGAGTCGGCGCCGGCCCCGGCGAGGAAGACGGAGTTGAGGGCGCCGACGGAGGTACCGACGTACGCCGCCGGGCGGATGCCCCGCTCGACGAGGGCCCGCATCATCCCGACCTGGACGGCGCCGCGCGAGGCGCCTCCGCTGAGGACGAGCACGTCGCGGGTGTGGGGAAGCTGGTGCATCTCGCCTCCTCGGCCGGGGCGGACCTCCGTGTCCACCGGGATCTTCAGATCGGCTTCATGCGCACCGACCTGAAGGATCGTGGAGGCATCGGCGGGGTCGGCGAGGCCGTTCTGCCCGGGAGGTACGCCGGGGATGACCCGTTCTGACTACCTTGCCTGCTGCTCCCCCGCGCCGGTCCCGCGGGCTACTCCAGCAGCTCGGCGGCCTCGAGCCACTCCATCTCGACCTCGTCCTTCTCCGCCGACAGCGTCGCGAGCTCGGCCGAGATCTCCGCGAGCCGCTGGTGGTCGGTCGCGTGCTCGAGCACCAGGGCGTTGAGCTCGGCCTCGCGCTCGGCGATCCTCTCCAGCCGCTTGTCGAGGCGGGACAGGGTCTTGCGGGCGGCCCGCTCCTCGGCGGAGCCGGCCTTGGCCTTCGGGGGCGCGCCGTTGTCGTCGCCCTCGGTGACCGCGTCACCCGGTCTCGACACGCTCGTGCGAGCTCGTTCCTCGCTCGCGTCGCTTGCTCGACCTTCGCGCGCCCACGCCGGGGGCTCCTTCGTCGCCCCCAGCTGCGCGCTCCGCCGCTCGAGGTACTCGTCGACCCCGCGCGGGAGCATCGAGATCTGCCCGTCGCCGAGCAGCGCCCAGGTGGAGTCGGTGACCCGCTCCAGGAAGTAGCGGTCGTGGGAGACGACGACGAGCGTGCCGGGCCAGCCGTCGAGGAAGTCCTCGAGGACGTTGAGGGTCTCGATGTCCAGGTCGTTGGTGGGCTCGTCGAGCAGCAGGACGTTGGGCTCCTCCAGCAGCAGCTTGAGCAGCTGGAAGCGGCGCCGCTCGCCACCGGACAGGTCGCCGAGGCGGGCCGTCAGCCGGTCGCCGGTGAAGCCGAAGCGCTCCAGCAGCGAGGTCGCGGAGAGCTCGCGGCCGTCGAGGGTCTTCGACACCCGGCGGATGTCCTCGACCGTGGCGAGCACCCGGGCGTCGGGGTCGACCTCGTCGATCGCCTGCGTCAGGTGCGCGAGCTTCACCGTGCGGCCCTGCCTGACCCGGCCGACCTGCGGCTGCACCGCGCCCGAGAGCAGGTTGAGCACCGAGGTCTTGCCGGCGCCGTTGACGCCCACGATCCCCACGCGGTCGCCGGGGCCCAGCCGCCAGGTGGCGTGCGAGAGCAGGGTGCGCTCGCCACGGACCAGGTCGACGTCCTCGAGGTCCACGACGTCCTTGCCGAGGCGCTGGGTGGCGAAGCGCTCGAGCTCGAGCCGGTCCCGCGGGGGCGGGACGTCGTCGATGAGGGCGTTGGCTGCGTCGATGCGGAACTTCGGCTTCGACGTCCGCGCCGGCGGGCCGCGGCGCAGCCAGGCCAGCTCCTTGCGCACGAGGTTCTGCCGGCGTACCTCTGCGGCCGAGGCCTGGCGCATCCGCTCGGCCTTGGCGAGGGTGAACGCGGCGTACCCGCCCTCGTAGACGTCGACCACGCCGTCGTGGACCTCCCAGGTCCACTGGCAGACCTCGTCGAGGAACCACCGGTCGTGGGTGACGACGACCAGCGCGCTGTCGCGGGCGCGCAGGTGCGCGGCGAGCCAGGCGACGGCCTCGACGTCGAGGTGGTTGGTGGGCTCGTCGAGGACGAGCAGGTCGTGCTCGCCCAGCAGCAGCGCAGCCAGGGAGCAGCGGCGCCGCTCGCCGCCGGAGAGGCCGACGACCGCCCGGTCGAGGGGGATGCCGGCGAGCAGCTCCTCGACGACCTCGCGGGTGACGGTGCGGGCGGCCCACTCGTGGTCGGCGAGGCCGCCGAGGACCGCCTCGCGCACGCTGTGGGTGTCGACGAGCTCGTCGCCCTGGTGCAGGTAGCCGATCTCGAGCCCGCGGCGGCGCGAGACGCGACCGGTGTCGGGCTCCTCCAGGCCGGTCATGACCTCCAGCAGCGTGGTCTTGCCGTCGCCGTTGCGCCCGACGATGCCGATCCGGTCGCCCTCCCCCACGCCGAGGGAGACCTCGGAGAGCAGCGGGCGCACGCCGTAGGACTTCGAGACGAGCTCGAGGTTCAGCAGGTTCGACACGGGCTCAGCCCACCGGCCCGTCGTAGGAGACGACGTGCACGCCGGACACCGGGGCGGGTACGGCGACGGCACGGCCGTGGCCGGCCTCGTGCATCGCCGCGGTCACGGTGCGCGCGTGGTCGGCGTCGGCGCACAGCAGCAGGACGCTGGGCCCGGATCCGGAGAGCAGGCACTCCAGTGCCCCGGCGTCGTACCCGTCGTCGAAGGTCTGCTGGAGGTCGGGGCGCAGTGCGAGGGCGGGGTCCTGCAGGTCGTTGGCCAGCTGCTCGGCCAGGGCGTGGACGTCGCCACGGGCCAGGGCGTCGAGCAGCTCGACGGGGAGCTCCGGCTCGGGCAGCGAGGCCAGGTCGCTCATCTCGTCGAAGGTGCGGTAGACCTCCGGCGTCGAGAGCCCGGTGTCGTTGCCGACCACGACCCACCACCACGACCCGGCGTCGGCGAGCGGCTCGACGAGCTCGCCGCGGCCGGTGCCCCCGGCGGTGCCGCCCAGCAGCGAGAACGGCACGTCGCTGCCCAGGGTCGCGGCCAGCGCGAGCAGGTCGTCGTCGGAGGTGTCGAGGTCCCACAGCCGGTCGAGCGCGACGAGCGTGGCGGCGGCGTCCGCGGAGCCACCGGCCATGCCGCCCGCGACCGGGATCGACTTGTGGATGGTGATGGCGGCCGCGAGGTCGACGATGCCGTGGTGGGCCAGCAGCGCCCGCCCGGCACGGACGGCGATGTTGTCCTCGCCCAGCGGCACGGTGTGCTCGACGCCCCGGTCGGCGGGGCGCCCGGTGGCCGAGGGGTCGGCGAGCAGGCCCTCGTAGCGCACCTGCACCGACCACTCGTCCCAGGTCGAGACGGTGACGTCGTCGTAGAGCCCGACGGCCTGGTAGACCGTCGCCAGCGGGTGGAAGCCGTCGGGCCGCGGGGCGCCGACGCCCAGGTGGAGGTTGATCTTGGCCGGCGCCCGCACCGTCACCCGGCGCGAGTCGTGGGTGCTCGCCTCGCTCATCGGCCCGCCTCGCTGTCCCGTACGTCGGTGACGACCGGCAGCGCCTCGGCGATGCGCACGAAGTCCTCGACGGTCAGCGACTCCCCCCGGGCCAGCGGGTCCACGCCGGCCTCGGCCAGGGCCGCGTCGACCGCCTCGGCCGGGGCGACCGCCCGCAACACCCCGCGCAGGGCCTTGCGACGCTGGGCGAAGGCGGCGTCGACGATCGCGAAGACGTGCTCGCGCGGGACGCTGGTCGTGGGCGGCTCGCGGCGAGTCCAGGCCACCAGGCCGGAGTCGACGTTGGGGGCCGGCCAGAAGACGTTGCGGCCGATGGCGCCGGCGCGGCGCACGTCGGCGTACCACGCGGCCTTGACCGAGGGGACGCCGTAGACCTTCGAGCCGGGGCGGGCCGCGAGGCGGTCGGCGACCTCGGCCTGCACCATCACCAGGCCGCGCTCGAGGGAGGGCAGGAGCGCCAGCAGGTGCAGCAGCACGGGCACCGAGACGTTGTAGGGCAGGTTGGCCACGAGCGCGGTCGGCGGCGGGCCGGGGAGCTCGGTGACGCGCAGGGCGTCGGCCAGCACGACCTCGCAGCGCTCGGCACTGTCGCCCGCGTGCTCGGCCAGCGTGCGGGGCAGCCGCGCGGCGAGCAGCTCGTCGAGCTCGACGGCCACCACCCGGTCCACGACCTCGAGCAGCGCGAGGGTCAGCGAGCCGAGACCCGGACCGACCTCCACGACGACGTCCTCGGGGCCGACCCCGGACTCCCGGACGATGCGGCGCACCGTGTTGGGGTCGATGACGAAGTTCTGGCCGCGCTGCTTGGTGGGGCGGAGGTCGAGCTCGGCCGCGAGCTGACGCACCTCCGCCGGCCCGAGGAGCCTCGGACCGGCGGAGGTGTCAGACATGAGTGTCACGCTATCCGGTGGTGTGGTGGGGCTCGGCGGCCGCCTCACCGGGTCTCGACACGCGGGTCACGGCTTCGCAGGCTCAGCCGTGCCGCTCGCTCGACCACCATCGACGAGTCCGCTGGCGCGTCCTCGTCATCGCGGCAGACCCAGCTTGGCCGCGCAGCCGGGCCACGCGCCGTACCCGCCCGAGGCGTCGCGCAGCTTGGTCGCGATCGCGATCTGGGTCTCGCGGCTCTGCTGGTGGGGGTAGCCAGGGCCGCCGTAGGCACGCCAGGTGCTCAGCGAGAACTGCAGGCCGCCGTAGTAGCCGTTGCCGGTGTTGATGGCCCAGTTGCCGCCGGACTCGCACTGGGCGAGGGCGTCCCACACGGTGCTGCCACCGGCGAAGTTGGGCGCGGCCTCCTGGGTGCCGACGCGCACGACCCGGTCGACGGGCTGGCGCAGCACCTGGGCCTTGACGACCTCGCGGACCGCGACCTCGCCGTTGCGGATGAAGACCTTGTAGACGACGTCGCGCAGCCCGGTGCGGCCCTCCTGGACGACCTCGGTCTCGCCCTCGGGCATCGAGGAGTCCTCGCGCTCGACGGTGTCGAAGGCGATGGTCTCACCGTCGACGGCGCGCCGCTCGACCCGCACGTCGGTGAAGACGATCCGCTCGCCGCCGCGCAGGCGCTTGTCGAAGCGCAGGTTCGCCTCGTCGAGCTTGGTGATCGTGACACCCATCTCCTTCAACGCCTCGCGGACGGTGGCGGCGGTGAGGGTGCGCTTCTTGGCCTTGGCCCCGGCGATGACCAGGGTCAGCTTCTTCGGCGTCGTCACCTCGAGGGTGGCGCCGGAGCGGTCCAGCTCGCCACCACGGGACAGGGAGAGGTCGGCGTCGCGGAAGCGCTGCCCGACCTCGGCCAGCGCGGAGTCGATGTCTGTGGCGAAGACCCAGTGGGTCTGCTCCTCGCCGTCGACCTCGAGGGTCAGCGGCTTGGCGTACTGCACGGTGATCGCGCTGCCGTCCTCGACCTCGTCGCCGGGCTCCGGGGCCACCAGGTCGCGGGAGCCGAGCTCGATGCCCTCCTCGGCCAGCACGTCGGCGACCGTGTCGCCGGAGGCGCGGACCTCACGGGTCTCGCCGTCGACGGTGAGGGTGACGGTGCCGGCGAGGGCGGCGTACCCCAGGGTGGTGCCGGCGACGGCCAGGACCACCGTGGCGATGAGTCCGACCATGACTGCGCGGCTGCGGGCGAGGGTGGTGATGGTGCTCTGCACACTTCTCCGAACGTGGTGCTCCCCGGGTCTGGAGTGCCGGCGCGCACCCGCCTCGCTCGCCCGGGCACGATGGTGCGCGGGTGGTCGGTGCGGGGGATCCGGGCGGCTGGTGGGCCGTCCGGGGCGCCGACAGGACCTCTCGATCCCGGCTGACGGTCACCTAGGACAACAGGCTTGCGCGGCTCGCGCCAACTCTTCCCGGAAACTTTTTCGCACGGCCCTCCAGGAGCGCGCGCCGTGACCGAGCACCCGCTGAGCACCCCTCTCACCCTTGTGACCAGGGGTTTGTGACGGGTGTGGCAGCACCGAGGTCTACCAGTGCCCGCCGAAGGCCGTGTCGGTGTTCACGTCGATGGCGTGGCACAGGTCACCCAGGTCCTCACCCCGCACCTCCGCCATCGTGCGCACGGTGAGCGGCACGAGGTAGGAGGCGTTGGGTCGGCCGCGGTAGGGCACCGGCGTGAGGTACGGCGCGTCGGTCTCGACCAGCACCCGGTCCTGCGGCGCGAGCGCCAGGGCCTCGCGCAGCGGGTCGGCGTTCTTGAAGGTGACGGTGCCCGCGAAAGACAGGTGCGCGCCCCGGTCCAGGCAGGCCCGCGCGAAGAGCGCGTCGCCGGAGAAGCAGTGCATCACCCAGCGCTCGGGCGCGCCCTCGGCGTCGATCACCCGCAGGACGTCCTCGTGGGCGTCGCGGTCGTGGATCACCAGGGTCTTGCCCAGCCGCTTGGCCAGGTCGAGGTGCCAGCGGAAGGACTCCTCCTGCGCGGACCGGCCCTCCTCGCCGGTGCGGAAGCGGTCGAGCCCGGTCTCGCCCACGGCACGGACCCGGTCGCGCCGGGCCAGGGCCTCGATCTCGTCGTACGCCGCCGGGAGCTGCCCCGCGGCCGCCAGCCGCGGCGCCTCGTTGGGGTGCAGCGCGACGCCCGCGACGATCTCGGGGTGCTCGGCCGCGGCCTCGACGGCCCAGCGCGCCCCCGGCAGGTCGCAGCCGATCTGCACGATCCGGGGCACCCCCACCGCGGCCGAGGCGGCCAGGGCGTCGCGGGTGGCGAACCACTCCCCTTCAGAGTCGGCGATGTCGAGGTGGCAGTGGTTGTCGACGACCGGGTGCGGCAGCGGCTCGGGGGCGGGGGGTCGCTCGCGGTTGCGCCGGGACCCGGACTTCTCCTCGGTCGCCGCGCGGGACCGGGTGGGGCCCTGTCCTCCCCCTCGCTCTCCGGTACCGCTCACGCGGTGAGCACCCGCTCGATGATCGCCTCCGCCGCGGCCTCGGGGGCCTGGGTGGGGATCCAGTGGGTGACGCCACGCAGGACGACCAGCTCGTAGGGCGCGTGGACGTAGCGCTCGGTGGCGTCGACCGGGGCACGGGTGATGGCCGCGTCGCCGTCGCTCCACACCAGCGTCGTCGGGACGGTGACCCTGCGACCGAGCAGGCTGCGGTCCATGAAGGGCAACGAGCGGTACCAGCCCAGGCCGCCGGGCAGCGCGCCGTCCTCGACGACCTCGCGACGGAAGGTCGCGACCTCCTCGGGGGTCATCCCGAAGCCGCCGCCCAGGAGCCGGTCGAACTGGCCTCCCTCGCGACGGGCGAGCCGCTCGGGCAGGCGCGGGATGTTGAAGGCCGCCATGTACCAGGACTTCAGTCCCTGGCGGGAGGTGAACCACGAGCGCATGAACGCCTCGGGGTGCGGCACCGACAGCGCGGTGAGGCTCGCGACCTTCTCGGGGGCGAGGGTGGCGGCGACCCAGGCGGTCGCGGCGCCCCAGTCGTGGCCGACCAGGTGGACCTTGCCGCCACCGCTCGCCCTCGTCGCAGCCGTGGCGACCGCGAGCGCGTCGTGGGCGAACTCCTGGACGGCGTACGCCCGGCGGCCGCGGGGGCGCGCTCGCGGGGAGTGGCCCCGTTGGTCGACGGCCAGGGTGCGCAGGCCGGCACGGTGCAGCAGCGGTGCGACCAGCCGCCACGACGTCGCGCGCTCGGGGAAGCCGTGCAACAGCACCACGACCGGTCCGTCGAGCGGCCCCTCGTCGAGGACGTCGAGGGTCAGGCCGTCGCGCCCGACCTCGGTGACGCGCTGAGGGGCGGTGTCGCTCATGAGTCCTCCTGGGGCTTGTGGACGGCGTCGTACACCTCGCGCTTGGGTACGCCGGCAGCCTGCGCCACCTCGAGGATGGCGGCCTTGCGCGGCGTGCCGGCGGCCTCGCGCTCGGCGACCGCGGCGCGCAGCTCGGCCGGCGCGGAGCCGATCGCGGCCGTGGGGGCCGCGCCGGCGACGACCAGCGTCACCTCGCCACGCACGCCCTCGCCGGCCCACTCCGCCAGCTCGGCCAACGGCCCGCGGCGCACCTCCTCGTGGGTCTTGGTCAGCTCGCGGCAGACCGCGGCGGGTCGGTCGGCGCCGAAGGCCTCCGCCAGCGCGGCCAGGGCTGCCTGGGTGCGGTGCGGGGCCTCGAAGAAGACCATCGTGCGCTGCTCGTCCGCGAGCCCGGCGAGCCGTCGGGCCCGCTCGCCGGCCTTGCGCGGGAGGAAGCCCTCGAAGCAGAACCGGTCGACCGGCAGCCCGCTGACCGCGAGCGCCGTCAGCACCGCGCTCGGCCCCGGCACCGCGGTCACGTGGACGTCGGCCTCGACCGCGGCGGCCACGAGGCGGTAGCCGGGGTCGCTGACGCTCGGCATGCCGGCGTCGGTCACGAGCAGCACCCGGTCACCGGCAAGGAGCATCTCGAGCAGCTGCGGGGTGCGGCCGGACTCGTTGCCCTCGAAGTAGGAGACGACCCGGCCCGTGATCGTGACGCCCAGGTCGGTGGTGAGCCGCTTGAGCCGGCGGGTGTCCTCCGCGGCCACCACGTCGGCGGTGGCCAGCTCCGTGGCCAGCCGCGGCGGCGCGTCCTCGGGACGACCGATCGGGGTGGCGGCCAGCACCAGCGTGCCCGCGGCTCCCGACGTACGTCCTCCCGTGCCGCTCACGGCAGGCATCCTCCCATCCCGGCAGCTGCCCCTCCGGCCCGCACCGTCCACCGAGTCGCCCACCCGCGCGGGCACCGGGACGTAGGGTGGCGCCCGTGACGAGCCAGGCGCCCGAGCGCGAGGTCCCCCGCGCTCCGGAGGTCGGTCTGTCCGCCACCGCCGAGGGACGGCCGGTGCCGAGCGCCTGGGCCCGCGCCCGCGGGCGGCTGCCCGCCGAGGACCCCTTCATCGGGTGGTCCGCCGCGCTGGCGCTCGGCCTGCTGGCGCTCTTCCTGCGGCTGTGGCGCCTCGGCACGCCGAGGGAGTTCCAGTTCGACGAGACCTACTACGCCAAGGACGCCTGGTCGCTGCTCAACAACGGCTACGTCCGCGGCTACGTCGAGGATGCCAACGACCAGATCCTCTCCGGGACGAGCGACGGGCTGTGGACCGACGGGCCGTCGATGATCGTCCACCCCGAGGTCGGCAAGCTGCTGATCGGCCTGGGTGAGAAGGCCTTCGGGCTCGACCCGTTCGGCTGGCGGGTCGCCTCTGCCGTGGTCGGCTCGCTCATGGTCGTGGTGATGGTGCGGCTCGCGCGCCGGATGACCGGCTCCACGCTGCTCGGCCTGGTCGCGGGCCTGCTGCTGATGCTGGACGGGCTGCACTTCGTGCTCTCGCGGCTGGCGCTGCTCGACATCTTCGTCGCCTTCTTCACCCTGTGCGCGGTGGCGTGCGTGGTCAACGACCGCGACTGGTTCCGCTCGCGCCTCGCCGCCCGGCTCCCCGCCCCTCCCGACGCCTCGTCGTGGGGACCGGTGCGCGCGCTGCTGTTCCGGCCCTGGCTGCTGGCGGGCGGGGTCTGCTGGGGCCTGGCGATCGGCACCAAGTGGACCGCGCTCTACCCGCTGGCCGCCTTCGGGCTGCTGGCGTGGGCGTGGAGCGCGGGGGCGCGCCGCTCCTTCGGCGTACGCCGCCCGGTGCTGCGCTCGCTGGTCGCCGACGCCCCCACCGCCTTCGCCCACCTCGTGCTGGTGGCCTTCGTGGTCTACCTGCTGTCGTGGACCGGCTGGCTGGCCAACGCCGGGGAGTACGAGGAGGGGCTCTCCTCCACGCAGTACACCCAGTTCAGCGGGGAGGGCCGCTGCGACGGCGAGACCTTCGTCGACGACGCCCCGGACCGCGATGCCCGCTGGCCCACGGCGACCGAGCCGGACGCCAGCGGCCTGGGCGAGGTGACCCAGTCGCTGCGCTCGCTCTGGTACTACCACCAGGACGTCTACACCTTCCACACACACTTCCTGAACTGCTCCACGCACACCTACCAGTCCCAGCCGTCCGGGTGGCTGCTGCTCAACCGGCCCGTCGGCGTCGCCGCCGACACCGGCATCGAGCCCGGCACCCGCGGCTGCACCGCCCCCGCCGGCAGCGACTGCCTGCGCCAGGTGCTGCTCATCGGCACCCCGATGATCTGGTGGGCCGGCATCGTCGCGGTGCTCTTCGCCGCAGCGATGTGGATCGGCGCCCGTGACTGGCGCTACGGCGTGGCCGTGGTCGGCGTGGCCTCGACCTGGCTGCCGTGGCTGCTCTACGACGACCGGCCGATCTTCCTCTTCTACGCCGTGCTCACGCTGCCGTTCGTCGTGCTCGCGCTGACCCTGGCGATCGGCCGGCTGATCGGGTCCTCGCGCGAGCCCAGCACCCGCCGCACCGTCGGCGTGGTCGTGGCCGGGTCGTTCCTCGTGCTGGTGCTGCTGAACTTCGCCTGGTTCTGGCCGGTGTTCACCCACGAGCTGATGACCCACTCCGCCTGGCTGGACCGCATCTGGTTCGCCCGGTGGATCTGACGCACCCCTCCACCCGACCCGCAGGAGACGACACATGGCCTCGTTCGAGCCCGGCTGGGGCGACCTCCCCGCCCCGCTCCTCGACTTCTGGACCGAGCGGCACCTGTGCACGCTCACGACCCTGCGCACCGATGGCTCCCCTCACGTCGTGCCGGTCGGCGTCGCCCTGGACCTCGAGCAGGAGTGCGCCTGGGTCATCACCGGCGGCGGGTCGGTGAAGGCGCGCCACCTCCGCACCCCTGGCCGGGTCGCCGCCTGCCAGGTCGACGGCCCCCGCTGGTCGACCCTCGAGGGCACCGCGGTCGCCACCACCGACCCCGCCGACGTCGCCCGTGCGGTCGGGCGGTACGCCGGTCGCTACCGCCAGCCCCGCGAGAACCCCGAGCGGGTGGCCCTGCGCATCACCGTCTCGCGCTTCCTGTTCGGCCCGGGGCTGCTGCGGGGCTGACCGGCGCACAGCGCCGCCCGCAGGCCGCGGGGAGTCCCTGTCCGCAAGCGTTGCGTACCCAGACGGTCATATCGAGCCGGTGGAGCCGCCGGCCACGCTCAGCCAGGCGGGGCCGGGCGCCAGAGCGGGCCGGTGTGACCGTCTGGCTACGACGCGATCACGCGGCGGCACCCGGGCGCCCACCCCTCGTACCCGGACGGACGTACCGGGACGATTCCGCTCACGACCACGCTCAGCCACGAGGGTCTGCGCATGCGAGCAGGTCGGTGTGACCGTCTGGGTACGGGATCCCCGCCGTGCAGCCGCCGCAGGTGTGCGTCAGTCGGTGGTGCCGGCGCACTCGTTGGCGAAGGTCACCAGGTCGTGGGCGCTGTAGTGCGAGGGGTCGTCGTGGGGGCCGTCGACGGTGCGCAGGGTGACGTCGGCGCCGAACTCGGTGAGCCGGTCGACGATCGCCTCGCTGTTGGTGTCGTAGGGCACGAAGGGGTCGCGCGGCGAGGCGACGAAGCGGAAGGTCGTGCCGGTCTGCGCCAGCTTGAAGGCGGCGTCGACCGGGTTGCGGTCGCGGGGGTAGGGCTGGCCGCCGTAGGCCTGGGAGATGAAGCGGCGGGCGCCGGGGACGTTGCCCATGGTGGACATGTCGACGGCAGGCTTCACGCCGTACCAGCACGGGGGGCGCCGGTCGGCGTGGACGAGGGCGTTGAGGGAGGTGGTGCCGCCCATGGAGGCGCCGATGTAGAGCTTGACCTCACCGCCGCCCTGCTCCTCGGCCCAGTCCCACAGCGCCATGGTGTCCTGCGTCGAGAGCGGGTTGCCCCAGTTCTCCCGGTGGAACATCGAGGAGGCCACGACCCATCCGTCGCGCCGCAGCGCGTCCAGCCAGGTGCCGTCCATCTTGTGGTTGTAGTTGCTGCCCTGGCCGTGGAAGAAGATCGCGACGCCCTTGGGGTCGCTGGTCGCCGGGAGGTTGACCCGCACCCGTTGCCCGTCGAGGACGCCGCGCACCTGCTCGGCCGGCCGCTCGCCGCTGGCACCGGTGGTGAGCACCACCAGCAGCACGGCCAGCACGGTGGCCAGCAGTGCCTGCCCGACACGCTTGGCGCTCATCGACGTCCCCCTCGCAAGGCTGCACGAGCACGGCCCGTCGTGCCGTGCGCGCACCATTGTGCGGGCGGGCACCGACATCCGCGAGTGGGGTCCAGGAGCGGGCGCACCCGGGCGGGGTCACCGAACGGGGTCACCTCACCACGGGAACGAGGTGCCGGTCCGTTCCTCGGAGACCTCCCACAGCCGGCGCGCGGCATCGGCGTCGCGCGCCTGGGCCGAGCGCGGGTTGGGCCCCGGGGCCCCGCGCAGGCCCTGGAAGCCAGTGGGACCGATGTAGGAGTCCGGCGGCAGGTCGGCGGTGACGGCGTGGACGGTGGGCCGGGCGCCGAACTCCGCGCTGGTGGCGACGACCTTGTTGCCGATCCACATCAGCTTGTTCATCAGCGGGTTGGCGTGGTGGCTCTGCAGGTTGGTCGCGCTGTAGCCGGGGTGGCAGGCGTGCGCGACGACGTCGCGGCCGGCCGCGGTGAGGCGGCGCTGCAGCTCGGAGGTGAAGAGCAGGTTGGCGAGCTTGGACTGCTGGTAGGCGCGGGTCGGACGGTAGCCACGGGTCAGGTCGAGGTCCTCCAGGTCGACCTGCGGGCCGTGGTGCAGCCCCGAGGAGACGGTGACGACACGGTCGGTGACGTGCGGCAGCAGCAGGTTGGTCAGCGCGAAGTGGCCCAGGTGGTTGGTGCCGATCTGGCGCTCGAAGCCGTCGACCGTGCGGCCCTCGGAGACCATCATGATCCCGGCGTTGTTGACCAGCGTGGTGATCTCGCGGTCGGCCCACGAGGCGGCGAAGCGGCGCACCGAGGACAGGTCGGCGAGGTCGAGCTCGGCGACCTCGGTGCTGCCGCGCCCGGTCAGGGTCGCCGCCGCAGCTTCGCCCCGCGCGGGGTCGCGGACCGCCAGCACGACGTGGCCGCCGGCGTCGACCAGCTTCCGCGCGGCCTCGAGCCCGATCCCGGAGTTGGCCCCCGTGACGACGTACGAGGCGCCGGTGAGGTCGGGCAGGTCGGTGCGGTCGGAGGCCATGCGTTTCTCCTATGTCAAGCGGCGGCCGCGAGTCCAGTCGCGGCCGCTGCTTGATCGGTGTTGAGGTGGTTGAAGACGATGCGGGCCAAACGTCGTTTCAGGCAGCGCAGTGCCTCGGGCGTGGACATGCCGTCAGC
>NZ_JASBRN010000051.1 GCF_030149505.1 Nocardioides sp. | reverse complement strand
CGAGGTAGCGACTCTGACTCCAGCGCGACCGGCTCACAACCCCAACACCGGCTCTTCGAACAAGCCACTCCGGGGCCCGTCAACAGCCAGCCTAGAACGCCCCTGCCAGCCGTGTCTTGACACAGAGGGGAGCCAGATGAGCGCGGCAGGCCGCACACCCCAGCGAGGGTTGGCAGGGTTCCTGGGGTCACTACGAGAGTCGAGTCTGAGCGGCGTCCCAGACCAGAGCAGCTGCTCGTTCGGGAGTCATGTCGGTCGTGTCGATAACCAAATCGGCTCGCTGAGACATCCAACGTCGCGCTTCGGCATAACGAGGCAGATGGTCCAACCTCCCTTGCCTAGCCACGGCAAGTTGCTCGTCACCTTCGATGCGGGCGCGCAAGGCGGGCTCGTCGGCGTCCAGGAGGACGTGGAGCACCTGGTGGCCCCGGTCCGACAACCCGGTCACGAGTTCGTTCCAGTAGGGCTCTTCCAGGACCGTTTGCGGGGCAACGAGGCTCTGTCGACTGAACCGGACCATCTCGTCAGCGACGATCGGCGTAAGGATGCGCCAGGAGGGCCAGTCGCGGAAGTCACGCACCGGGTGGTCGGCGAGGTTCGGGCGAAGCATGAACCCGACTGACTCCGGGTCGAACAACCGCAAGTCGGGACTGAGGTCGGCGACAAGTCGGGCAGTCGTCGTCTTGCCTGCACCAAACGTCCCGTTCACCCAAACGATCACGCCTTCACCCTGCCAGGCTGACCGACCTCAATTCGGCATGACCGAACACCTCGACACGCGCCGAGCGCGCCTCCTGCGACGGCTGACAACGAGTGGAGTGCCATCCGTGCGGACCGACACGCCTCAGACGACCGGCCGCCCGCGCTGCCAGACGCCGGCCACGAGCGGGACGCCGGGCCGGTAGGCCAGGTGGACGTGGCTGGGGGCGTCGAGCAGGACGAGGTCGGCGCGGCGACCGGGGACGATGCGCCCGACCCCCGAGGGTCCGTCCTCGTCGAGGGCCGCGGCCGCGGTCGCGGTGACCGCGTGCACCGCCTCGGCCGGCGTCATCCCCATCTCCCGCACGGCGAGCGCGACGCAGAGCGGGATGGAGGAGGTGAAGCAGGAGCCGGGGTTGCAGTCGCTGGCCAGGGCGACCCGCACCCCGGCGTCGAGCAGCCGGCGCGCGTCGGGGTAGGGCTGGCGGGTGGAGAACTCCACCCCCGGCAGCAGGGTGGCGATCGTCCCGCTCTCGGTCAGGGCCGCGACGTCCGCATCATCGAGGTAGGTGCAGTGGTCGACCGCGAGGAGACCGAGCTCGCAGGCCAGCCGTACGCCGGGCCCGGGCCCGAGCTGGTTGGCGTGCAGGCGCCCGCGGAGGCCGGCCGCCGCGCCGGCGGACAGCACCGACCGCGCCTGGTCGTCGTCGAACGCACCCCGCTCGCAAAAGACGTCGATCCAGCGGGCGTGCGGCGCGCAGGCCTCGAGCATCGGACCGGTGACGAGGCCGACGTACCCCGCCGGGTCGTAGGCGTGCTCCGGGGGGACCACGTGAGCACCCAGGAACGTCGTGTGCTCGGTCAGCTGCCGCGCGACCGCGAGCGAGCGCGCCTCGTCGTGGACGGTGAGCCCGTAACCGCTCTTGACCTCGACGGTCGTCGTGCCCTGCCGCAGCATCTCCTGCACCAGTCGCGCGGCACCGGCGAGCAGCTGCTCGTCGGTTGCGGCACGGGTCGCGGCCACGCTCGTGCGGATCCCCCCGGCGGCGTACGGCGTCCCGCTCATGCGTGCGGCGAACTCCTGTGCCCGGTCGCCGGCGAAGACCAGGTGGCTGTGGCTGTCCACGAAGCCCGGCAGCACCGCGCGCCCGCCCGCGTCGACCGCGGCGTCGGCGGCCGGTGCGTCGACGGCCCGACCGACCCACGCGACCCGGTCGCCCTCGACGACGACGGCGGCGTCCTCGACGATCCCGAGCAGCCCGTCGCGCGCGGGGTCGTTGGTCACCAGCTCGCCGATCCCGGTGATCACCGTCGCGGTCATGGGCGGACCCGGGCGATCACGTCGGCGAGGAGGCGACCGACCTCGGGCTCGTCGCCGCGGCGGTGCACGACCCGGCCGGAGACGACCACGTGCGTGACGTCGGTCGCGGTGACGGCGAAGACGGCCGTGTGCTCGTCGGCACCGGTGCCCGCGGTGCGGGGCGAGCCCGCATCGAGCGTGACCAGGTCGGCCAGCCACCCCACCTCGATCCGGCCGCACCGGTCGATCCCGAGGACGCCGTGCGCGGTGCCGACGTCCAGGAGCTCCGCGGCCGTGAACCGGCCCCGCTCCCCCGACGACAGCCGCTCGTGCATCTCCAGCCCCCGCAGCTCCTCGAACGGGTCGACCACCGCGTGGCTGTCGCTGCCCACCGACAGCCGGCACCCGGCGTCGGCGAGCCGCCGGGCGGGGCCGATGCCGTCGGCCAGATCGCGCTCGGTGGTGGGGGTCAGGCACACGTTGGTGCGGGTACTGCCCAGCAGCTCGACGTCCTCGTCGGTGAGGTGGGTGGCGTGCACGACGGTGGTGCCAGGGCCCAGCAGGCCCTCGGCGTGCAGCAGCCCCGTCGGGGTCAGCCCGTACGCCGCCAGGCAGACCTCGTTCTCCGCGGGCTGCTCCGAGAGGTGCACGTGCAGGGGGTCGCGGCCGCGGAAGGCGCCGAGCGCGGCGCGGGGCACGGCCCGGACCGAGTGGATCGCGGCGGGGCCGGCTCCGGCGCGGGCCGACCAGGCTGCCGCCGTACCGTCGGAGAAGCGCCGCTGGACGCCCTCGACCGGGGCGCCGAAGCCACTCGAGAGGTAGGCGGCGTCGAGCAGCACCAGCCGGATCCCGGCGGTCGCGGCCGCGTCGACGAGGGCCTCGCGCATGGCCAGCGGCGGGTCGTGCGGCGAGCCGTCCGCCCGGTGGTGCAGGTAGTGGAACTCCCCGACCGACGTGTAGCCCGCGGCCACCATCTCGCGGAAGGCCGCGGTCGCCAGCTCCCGGTAGAGCTCGGGCGTGAGGCGGCCGGCGACGGCGTACATCTGCTCGCGCCAGGTCCAGAACGTCCCGCGGTCGCGCTGCACGTGCCCCCGCAGGGCGCGGTGGAACGCGTGGCTGTGGGCGTTGGCGAGGCCGGGGAGGGTCAGGCCGGGCAGACGGGTGGCAGCAGGGTCGCCACCACCCACCTCGACCCGCGTGAACCGCCCGCCCTCGACCTCGACGAGCACGTCGTCGTGCACCCGCCCGCCGTCGGGCGAGGGCAGCCACGCCCGCTCCAGGAGGTACGTCGTCACGTGCCCAGCCTCGTGAGCGACTCGGCCAGGGCGTCGACGCCGGCCAGGCAGTCGGGGACCTCGGCGTGCTCGGCCGGGCTGTGCGAGACCCCGGTCGGGTTGCGCACGAAGAGCATCGCTGTCGCGATGCCGGCCGCGGAGAGCACGCCCGCGTCGTGGCCGGCCTGGGTCGGCAGCACCGGCCAGTCGCCGCTGGCGTGCCCGGTGGCCAGCGACTCCGCGAGGTCGGGGTCGAAGGAGACCGGCCCCGACACCGACTCCGCGGTGACGGTCAGGGTGGTGCCGTCGCGCTCGGCCCGCTCACGCGCCTGCGTGGTGATCCGCTCGACGAGCGCGTCGAGCGAGTCGGCGGACGACGCGCGGGCGTCCAACCAGGCGGTCACCCGCGACGGTACGGCGTTGGTGCCGTTGGGACGCACCTCGACCCGGCCGAAGGTCGCGCGCTCCCCCGACAGCCGGGCCGCCTTGTTGGCCGCCAGGACGGTCATCGCGTAGGTCAGCATCGGGTCGCGGCGGTCCTCCATCCGCGTGGTCCCGGCGTGGTCGGCGATGCCCTCGATGTCGAAGCGGTAGCGCCCGTGCGGCCAGATGCCGCTGGCGACCCCGACGGCGTGGCCGAGGTCGACCAGCGCACGGCCCTGCTCGACGTGCAGCTCGACGAAGCTGGTGACACCGGCGAGCAGAGCCGGGTCGTGGGCCGAGGGGCCGGGCAGCCCCGCGGACTCCAGGGCGTCGGCCAGGAACACCCCGTCGCGGTCGCGCAGCGCCCGGGCCGCCTCCCACGTCGTCGCGCCGGTGAGCAGCCGCGACCCCAGGCAGGCCAGCCCGAAGCGCGAGCCCTCCTCCTCCACGAACACCCCGACCCCCACCGGTCGCCGCGGCACGACCCCGAGCGCGCGCATCCGGTCGATCGCCGCCAGCCCCGAGACCACACCGAGCGGACCGTCGTACGCGCCTCCCTCCAGCACGCTGTCGAGGTGCGAGCCGGTCAGGAGGCGGTCCTCCGGCGAGCTCCCGGCCGGCTCCCACCAGCCGACCACGTTGCCGAGCCCGTCGGACTCCACCCGCAGACCACGCGCCTCGCATGCCTCGACGAACCAGGCGCGCAGCTCGGCCTCCGCGCTCGTCC
This sequence comes from Nocardioides sp., assembly GCF_030149505.1. GTDB lineage: Bacteria > Actinomycetota > Actinomycetes > Propionibacteriales > Nocardioidaceae > Nocardioides. Next base: position 18,816 of record NZ_JASBRN010000051.1, on the reverse strand, counting down.
ACGGCTGGCGCAGGTAGCCCCCGGTCGCGGCGGAGCGGCCGACCGGCGCGATCTCACGCCACATCGCCTCGAAGTCAGTCATCCCGGGCCGTCCTATCGTCACGCGCATGGAGTTCCGCGAGGTCGTGCGCCGCCGCCGGATGGTCCGCAACTACGCCGACACCCCGGTCGACCCCACCGTGGTGGAGCGGATGCTGGACCACGCGACGCGGGCGCCGAGCGCGGGCTTCAGCCAGGGCTGGGCCTTCGTCGTGCTCGACACGCCGGACGACGTACGCCGCTTCTGGACCGCCACCGCCGACAGCGTCGAGGAGCCGGACCCGTGGCTCGCGGGGATGATGCGCGCGCCGGTCGTGATCGTCCCGTGCAGCAGCCGCACGGCCTACCTCGAGCGCTACTCCGCCCCCGACAAGGCCGCCACCCGACGCCGCAACGGCGCCCCCGCGGGCGACCCGTGGAATGTGCCGTACTGGCACATGGACGCCGCCATGGCCTCGCTGCTCATCCTGCAGACGGCCGTCGACGAGGGCCTCGGCGCCTGCTTCTTCGGCCTGCCGCCGCACCGCGAGCTCGACCTGCGCGAGGAGCTGTGGCTGCCCGACGACGTCGACCCGGTCGGTGCGATCACCGTCGGCCACCGGGCCGAGGACACCGGGACCCGGGGCTCGGCGCGCACGCGGCGCCGCCGGCCGACCGAGGAGGTCGTGCACCGTGGCCGCTGGGGCTCGCACGGCGGCAGTGGCGGAGGCGGGCACCTCACCAGTCCACTGACCTAGCGGCGCGGGGTCAACGAGACCCGCCGCCAGAGCGTCTCGGATCCCAGACGGGCTCGTGAGGCGTACTGTCCCGCCATGAGCTCTGGGGAGGGCCGGCGCGAGCGCGCCGTCCACGCGTTGCAGGCGCTGGTGCGGATCCCGACCGTCAGCCACCCCGACCAGTGGGACGACGCCGCCTTCGACGCGCTGCTGGCCGAGCTGGAGCAGCGCTTCCCGCTGGTGCACGAGCGGCTCGAGGTCACCCGGGTCCACACGCACGGGCTCCTGCTGCACTGGGCCGGTCGGTCGAACGCACGGCCGGTGGTGCTGATGGCGCACCTGGACGTCGTGCCCGTCGAGGACCCGGCCCGTTGGACCCACCCGCCCTTCTCCGGCGCGGTCGTCGACGGCAGCATCTGGGGCCGCGGCACCCTGGACGACAAGGGCTGCGTGGTGGCGATCTGCACCGCGGTCGAGGAGCTCCTCGAGGCCGGCCACGTGCCGGCGCAGGACGTGTGGCTCTCCTTCGGCTGCGACGAGGAGGTCTTCGGGCAGGCCGCCCCCGAGGCGGTCGGCATCCTGCGGGAGCGCGGGGTCGAACCGTGGTTCGTCCTCGACGAGGGTGGCGCCGTGGCGGGCGGGGCCTTCCCCGGCGTACGCCGTCCCGTGGCGGTCGTGGGCGTGACCGAGAAGGGGGTCACCTCGCTGCTGCTGCGCGCCGAGGGGCGCGGCGGCCACGCCTCCACGCCCGCTCGCAACGGGCCGACCGCCCGGATCGCGCGGGCGATCACCGCGCTGGAGCGCAGCCCGATGCCGGCGAGCGTGCCGCCCCCGACGCTCGAGCTCTTCCGCCGGATCGCCCCGCACGCCGGGCTCCCGCTGGGCCCGGTGCTCGCGGGCGCCGCCCGGGTCCCCGCGCTGCTGGTCCGAGCCCTGCTGGCGGCCGGCCCCGAGACCGCGGCGATGACCCGCACGACGTTCGCCGTCACGACGCTCCAGGGATCGCCGGCGCTCAACGTCATCGCCGGCGCCGCCACGGCCGGCGTCAACATCCGGGTCATGCTCGGCGACACCGTCGAGGACGTGCTCGCGCACGTGCGCCGCGCGGTCGGGAAGGACGTCGCGATCGAGGTCGTCGAGGAGGGCGCGGCGAGCCCGCTGTCGCCGTACTCCACCTCCGGGGCCGGCGCCGAGCACCGCGACGAGGCCTTCGACCTCCTGGAGCGCACGATCGAGCAGGTCTTCCCCGAGGCCGTCCCCGCGCCGTACGTGATGATGGCCGCCACCGACTCGCGGCACTTCACCGCGATCTGCGAGCGGGTCTACCGGTTCGCGCCGTTCCGGATGTCGAAGGCCCAGCGCGAGTCGATCCACTCCCACGACGAGCACCTCGGCGTGCAGGACCTGCTGGACGGGGTCGCGTGGTACCGCCGGCTCCTGGAGGAGCTTCCCGAGGGAAGCCCGGAGAGGAGCCCGGCATGAGCGGCACGACCGGCGGGGCGACCCGCACCTCGCCGTACCTCGGACCCGCCCAGGGCCTGGTCGCGATCGTCGGGCTGCTCGTCGCGGTCGAGGTGGCCAGCGGGGTGCTGCAGGGCTACTACACGCCGATCTTCAGCGACATCGCCGACCACCTCGGCATCCAGGACGCCGACGTCAACTGGTTCGAAGCGGCACAGCTCATCGTCTCCGCACTGTGCGTGCCGCCGCTCGCGCGGCTGGGAGACCTCGTCGGCCACAAGAAGGTGCTGCTGCTGTCGACCGCGGTCACGGCCGTGGCGTCGTGGGGCGTCGCGCTGGCGCCCTCGTTCACGACCTTCCTGGTCGCGTGGGCCCTGCAGGGGGCGTACGTCGTGTGGCTGCCGCTCGAGGTGGCCATCATCCACCGGCGCACAGCCGCCGCCGGGCCCGCCCGCCAACGGCTGCTCACCCGTCGCTCGGCCGCGGTGCTGGTCGGGGCGCTGGAGCTCTCGGTGATCATCGGCGCGCTCACCTCCGGCGCGCTGGTCGAGGCGACCTCGATGACCTTCCTGCTCGCCCTGCCGGCGGTCGTGGTCACCGTCGTGCTCGTCGTGGTGTGGGTGGGCCTGGAGGACGTTCCCGGGCAGCTGGCCACGCCGACCGCGTCCCGGCGCGGCTCGCTGCTCGGGGCCTTCGACCTGCGCGGCCTCGGGCTGGTCACCCTCGCTCTCGGCCTGGTGATGGGCGGGCTGATCGCCGTGCGGCTCATGGGGCCGGCGAGCGCGCTGCCGTGGCTGCTGGTCGCGGCCGGTCTGGCGGTGCTGGTGCCGTTCGTGCGACTCGAGCGCTCGCTCGAGGAGCCGATGGTCGACGTGCGCGTGCTGGCGCACCGGGCGCAGTGGCCGGTGCAGCTGACCGCCTTCCTGTTCGGCATGTCGGTGCTCGGTGCGCAGATCCCGCTGTCGACCTTCGCGCGCACCGACCCCGAGGTCGCGGGCTACGGCCTGGGCGCCGACGCGGCCTTCGTCTCCACCCTCGTCGGGGTGTACGTCGTGTTCCTGGCGATCGGCGCGTTCACGCTGCCTCTCAGCGCGCGGCTGCTGGGCGCGCGCGGCGCCCTGGTCGCCTCGGCGCTGCTGGTGGCGTTGGGCTACGGCCTGTTCCTGCCCTTCCACGACACCACCCAGCAGACCCTGGTCAACATGGCGGTCGCCGGCCTCGGCTCCGGCGCCCTGGTCGCCGCGCTGCCCGCGGCGGCCGCCGCCGCGGCGCCTCCGCACCGCACCGGCTTCGCCACCGGCATGACCAACGCGACCAAGACCGTCGGTGGTGCGATCGCCTCGTCGGTCTTCGCGATCGCGCTCGCCGCCACCGGGTCGCTCGAGGGGCCCGACGAGGGTGTGGCCCCGATGTCGGGCTACCTCACCGTGTGGGCGGTCTGCGCGGCGGCCGCGCTGGTCGCAGCGGTGTGCCTGCTGCTGGCCCCGCGGGTGCCCGACGAGCCCGAACCGGCCCCGGAGGCCGCGCGACCTGGGACGCTGGGGGCGTGACCACCCTGCGCCGCTCCGTCCTCGGCCTCGACGTCCTCGCCCTCGTCGGGTGCGTCGTGCTCGCCGGGTGGTCGATGACCGACACCAGCTCCTCCACCTCCTCGATCGGGGTCGTGGTCGCGGTCTTCCTCGCGGTGCCGTTCCTGCTGGCCGCCGTGCTCGCGCTCGTCGCGGGTCGGCTGGAGGAGAGCGGAAGCACCGTCCTCACGGCGTTGGCCACGCTGATCACCGTGGCCGTCCTCGGGCTGCTCGGGTTCCAGCTGGCACTCGGCTCCTAGCCCGCCCGCCGCAAGCCGCCGGCCGCGGGCCGCCGGGGCCACGGGCTGAGTACCCCGGCTCACGCGCGCCCGCCCCCGGCCGCACGACCCTGGGGAGATGACCTCCGTGCGCTCCCTCGCCCTCGGTTCCTTCACCCTCTCCCTGGTCGGGCTCGCCGCCGGGATCACCTGGGCCACCGTCGCCTTCCTCAGCGACGGGGAGCAGAGCGGCGTCGGTGTCCTGTTCGGCTTCGTCCTGGCCGTGCTGTCCGCGGTGCTCGTCGTGCTCTGCGGCCTCGCGCTCGCGCTGCACCGCACCCGCCCCGGGACGGCCACGGCCCTGCTGACCATCGCCGGCGCGGGCGTCCTGCTCCTGGCCCTGTCGGTGCTCTCGCTCGTCGCGCCCGGGCCACGCTGAGCTGCCTCGGGGGCCCGGGCCGGCTCGGACCGGCCGCCCACGGATCCCACCCCGGGCCAGCCACGTTGTCAGCCGCCCGGCGGGCCGTCGACGCACCCGTCGTACGAGCCGGCGGCTGGGGCCGCTGACTACCCTGGACCCATCCGGGACGAGGGGGTGTGCCGTGGTCGACCAGCCGCAGGGCCAGCCGAGCGAGGTGCAGCGCGCCCGCGACGAGCAGGAGCGGCGCAAGCGCTCGAAGGAGTCCGCGGCGGCTGCCCGGATCGCCTTCCAGCACCAGTGGGTCGACCAGCAGATCCGGATCGCACACGCGCGGGGCGACTTCGACGACCTGCCCGGCGCGGGCAAGCCGATCGAGGGTCTCGGCGACCAGCACGACCCCGACTGGTGGGTGAAGAAGCTGATCGAGCGCGAGCAGGTCACCGGTGTCCTACCCCCGGCGCTGCAGCTGCGCAAGGACGACGCCCAGCTCGACGAGAGGCTGGACTCCTTCACGGTCGAGACCGACGTACGCCGTGAGGTCGAGGACTTCAACGCCCGGGTCATCCGCGCCCGCTACACCCCCGTCGACGGTCCGCCCCTGATCACCATGCCCCGCGACGTCGAGGAGACCGTCGCCGCCTGGGCCGAGCGCCGCGCGGCCCGGATCGCCGCCGCCCGCGCCGAGAACGCAGCGAGGCTCGCCGCCGAGCCGCCCCGGGGCCGCCGACGGTGGTGGCGGCGGGACCGGTCCGGCGGAGCGTGAGGTTCGGCTGGCACCGGCCGAACCTTTCGCCGCACGGCCGAACCTTCAGCCGTGCGCCGAAAGGTTCAGCTGGCACCGGCTGAACCTTCCGGCCCGTCCGCTGTCAGATCGGTCATACCGACGGGTAACCGCCCGCTGCTACGTTCGCGCCCATGCCGAGCAAGAGCGCCAAGGACTTCTTCCGCCCCCTCGCCGTGGGGGCACCGACCCCGCCGACGGAGATCCCGGCCCGCCCCAGCCGGGCGATCCACTTCTTCGACCCCAGCAACGAGAAGATGGCGGCCAAGATCCCGCAGATGGTCGGCACCGTCGACGTGCTGCTGGGCAACCTCGAGGACGCCGTCAAGGCCGACAACAAGCTCGCCGCGCGTGAGGGCCTGGTGCGGATCGCCCAGGACACTGAGGGCCTCGGCGGCCCGGACGCCCAGACCCAGCTCTGGACCCGGATCAACTCCCTCGACAGCCCCTGGGTGCTCGACGACCTGACCACGCTCATCCCCGCGATCGGCCACAAGCTCGACGTCGTGATGGTGCCGAAGGTGCAGGGCGCCGAGGACATCCACTACGTCGACCGCATCCTGGCCCAGCTCGAGGCCAAGGCCGGCCTGGACCGCCCGATCCTGGTGCACGCGATCCTCGAGACCGCCCGCGGCGTCGCGAACGTGGAGGAGATCTGCGGCGCCTCACCGCGCATGCAGGGCCTCTCGCTCGGCCCGGCCGACCTGGCCGCGGACCGCCGGATGAAGACCACCCGCGTCGGCGGCGGCCACCCCGGCTACCTCGTGCGCCAGGACCCCGAGAACGGCGAGATCGACGCCCCGCGCGCGACCTTCCAGCAGGACCTGTGGCACTACACGATCGCGCGCATGGTCGACGCCTGCGCGATGCACGGCATCTACCCCTACTACGGTCCCTTCGGCGACATCGCCGACGTGGTCGCGTGCGAGGACCAGTTCCGCAACGCCTTCCTGCTCGGCTGCGTCGGCACCTGGAGCCTGCACCCCAAGCAGATCGCGATCGCCAACAAGGTCTTCTCCCCCAGCGTCGAGGACATCGCCCACGCCCGCCGGGTCGTCGCGGCCATGGGCGACGGCACCGGCGCGGTGATGCTCGACGGCAAGATGGAGGACGACGCCTCCCTCAAGCAGTGCCTGGTCATGGTCGAGCTGGCCGAGCAGCTGGCCGCGATCGACCCCGAGCTGAAGAAGCAGTACGACGCGATCGAGATCGAGGCCTGAGATGACCACCGTCCTGCGTTCCGTCCTCTACATGCCCGGCGCCAACGACCGGGCCCTGGAGAAGGCCAAGTCCCTCCCCTGCGACGGGCTGATCCTCGACCTCGAGGACTCCGTCGCCCCCGAGGCCAAGCCCGCCGCCCGCGACGCCGTGTGCGCGGCCGCGTCGAGCGGTGAGTACGGCCGCCGCACCGTCACCATCCGGGTCAACAGCCTGGGCACGGAGTGGCACGACGCCGACCTGGCCGCGGCCGCCCAGGCGGGCCCGGCCGGCATCGTCGTACCCAAGGTCAACAGCGCCGAGGAGGTCCGCGGCCTGGTCGCGGCGATGGAGAAGGCAGGTGCCCCCGAGCACACCCGCCTGTGGGCGATGGTCGAGACGCCCGAGGCGATCTTCAACGCCCGGGAGATCGCGGCGGCCTCCGACCGGCTCGCCGTCATCGTCATGGGCACCAACGACCTGGTGAAGGAGCTGTACGCCGAGCACGTCCCCGGCCGGGCTCCGCTCCTCACCTCGCTGTCGCTGGCGCTGCTCGCGGCGCGCGCGGCCGGCGTGCAGATCCTCGACGGGGTCTACAACGACGTGAAGGACACCGAGGGCTTCCTCGCCGAGTGCGTGCAGGGCCGCCAGATGGGCTTCGACGGCAAGACCCTCATCCACCCCGGCCAGGTCGAGGCCGCCAACGAGCAGTTCGCGCCCAGCGCCGAGGCGGTCGAGGACGCCCGCGGGCTGATCGAGGCCTTCGAGAGCGCCGGCTCGGGCGTCGCGACGTACAAGAACAAGATGATCGAGAACCTCCACGTCGAGTCCGCCCGCCGCACCCTCACCATCCACGAGGCGATCACGGCCCTGGGCTGAGCCCCCCGCGGTCCGAGCGACCGCCCCGACGTACGACGGCAGCGGCCGGGTCCCCCGAGGGACCCGGCCGCTGCTGGGGTCTCCCCCGCACCTCACCCCGGCGGGGCGCGCGGCCGCGCCCGTGGCAGACCCGACCGATCGGCCACGCCACATGGCCCGACCGGGCCAGTCCGGTCGGGTCACTCGTGAGAGGCGTCTCAGGTCCATCGGGCAGGAACCGATGGGACCCCTGTCGTAGGACCCGTGCACGGTCCTACGGTCGATCGACGACCGGTCGCGCCTGGGAGGGTCCGCGCCGGTCGGGTCATGGGAATCCACCGGAGGGAACCACCTGATGCTGTCCCGTCGCGCGCTCGCGCCCGCGCTCTCGCTCGTCCTCACCGCCGGCGGGGTGACGCTGGCCGCCGCGCCGGCGACCGCCGCCCCCACCACGCCGGTCACCGCGGAGGTCCGGCTCTCCGACGCCGCGGTGTCGGGCACCCGCCAGCTGCCGCTGCTCGGCGGCCTGCTCGAGGCCCTCGTCGGCCCGCTGCTGTCCGGGTTGGGCGGGGTCGGCGAGGCGCTCACCCTCACCCCGCCGCAGTGGAGCCTGCCGGGCGTCACCAACTCGGTGCAGTGGTTGGCGAACGGCGTGCCCATCCCGGGCGCCACCGGCCTGAGCTTCGTCCCGACGCTGGAGCAGGCCGGCAAGAATCTCCAGGCCAAGGTCACCGGCTCGCTGCTCGGCCTGCTGCCGCTGGAGACGTTCACCAACGTCATCCCGATCCCGCTGCCCAGCGGCGGTGGAGGCGGCGGCACGGGCGGTGGCGGCACCGGCGGTGGCGGGGGCACCGGCGAGAACCCGCTGCTCGAGGCCCTGAGCGACCCTGCGCTCACCGGCATCCCGGGCGTCGGCTCGCTGCTGCAGGTGCTCAACCCCATCTGGAGCCTGCCGGGCGTCTCGACGACGTACCAGTGGTTCGTCGACAACGTGCCGGTCCCCGGCGCCACCGGCCCGACCTTCGTGCCGGGCCTCGGGGACGCCGGCAAGGAGGTCTACGCCCGGGTCACCGGCACCCTCGCAGGTGTCCCGATCGTCAACCTGCTGACCAGCCGCCTGCTCGTGCCGCAGGCCCCCGAGCAGCCCCTGGCCGCGTCCTCGGCCGCGACGCTCGCCGGGACCGCGAAGGTCGGCAAGGTCCTCACCGTCCAGGACCCGACCTGGAACGAGGAGGGCGTCACCCACACCTACCAGTGGCTGCGCGACGGCGCGCCGATCGCCGGCGCGACCGCGAAGACCTACACCCTCGCCCCGGAGGACCTCGGCCGCCAGGTGGTCGTCAAGGTCACCGGCACCAAGGAGGGTTGGACCGACAGCACTGTCGACAGCAACGCCGTGGTGCCCCAGGTCGGTGACGCCCCGACGTTCACCACGCAGCCGTCGGTCTCCGGCACCTACAGCCTGGGCCAGGCCCTGACGGCCAACCCCGGCGCCTGGGGTCCCGGCGCCACGCCGACCTTCACCTACCAGTGGCGTCGCGGCGGCCAGCCGATCACCGGAGCCACGTCCTCGACGTACGCCGTCACGGCCGCCGACCTGGGCTCGACCCTGTCGGTGACGGTGACTGCGACCCGCGCGGCGTACGCCCCGGCGACCTTCACCACCTCGGCCCTCCCGGTCGCCAAGCTGCCCTCGGCCACCACGATCACGGGCAAGAAGAAGGTGCGCGCGGGCAAGCCGGTCCGCGTCGTGCTCGGCGTGCTCGTCGACGGCCTCGCCCCCGACGGCACGGTCACCGTGCTCGACGGCACCCGCACCCTCAAGACGGTCCCGATCGCCTCGGGCAGCCGGACGCTCAAGGTCAAGGGCCTCAAGCCGGGCAAGCACAAGCTCTCCGCGATCTACTCCGGCTCCGACGCCACCGAGGAGTCCCAGTCGAAGGTGCTGAAGCTGAGGGTGCTCAAGCGCCGCTGACCGGCGCCCGCAGCACCCGCCTGCAACGCGACGGCGCCCCCTCCCGCTCGGGAGGGGGCGCCGCTGCGTGGTGCGGGTGGTGCGGGAGCCGCTGCGTCAGACGACGGAGGCGGGTGCCTCGTCGGAGATGACCGTCGAGCGGCGCTTGGAGACGTAGACCGCCGCCGCGATGCCCACCGCGGCGACCACGGCGATCACGATCGACAGCGGCCGGTTGGCGTCGTCCCCGGCGGTCAGGCTGATCACTGCGCCCACGATGAGGAGCGAGACCAGGTTCATCACCTTGAGCAGCGGGTTGATGGCCGGGCCGGCGGTGTCCTTGAACGGGTCACCGACGGTGTCACCGATGACGGTGGCCTCGTGGGCGGGGGAGCCCTTGCCGCCGTGGTGGCCGTCCTCGACCAGCTTCTTGGCGTTGTCCCACGCGCCACCGGCGTTGGCGAGGAAGACCGCCATCAACGTGCCGGCACCGATCGCACCGGCCAGGAAGCCGGCCAGGGCACCGACGCCGAGGCCGAAGCCCACCGCGATCGGGGCCAGGATCGCCAGGATGCCCGGCGTGGCCAGCTCCCGCAGGGAGTCGCGGGTGACGATGTCGACGACCTTGCCGTACTCCGGACGTCCGGTGCCCTCCATGATCCCGGGGATGTCGCGGAACTGGCGGCGCACCTCCATCACGACCGCACCGGCGGCACGGCCGACGGCGTTGATCGCCAGGCCCGAGAAGAGGAAGACGACCGCGACACCGATCAGCAGACCGACCAGGACGTCGGGGCTGAAGACGAAGAACCCGCCGAAGAAGTCGCGGGCCTCGCCCTCGGTGACACCCTCCAGCTCGGCGATCCGCTCGATCGCGGTGCCGATGTAGGACCCGAAGAGCGCCGAGGCGGCGAGCACGGCCGTGGCGATCGCGATGCCCTTGGTGATCGCCTTGGTCGTGTTGCCCACCGCGTCGAGCTCGGTGAGGATCTGCGCGCCCTCCGGGCTGACGTCGCCGGACATCTCCGCGATGCCCTGGGCGTTGTCGGAGACCGGGCCGAAGGTGTCCATCGCGACGATGACGCCGACGGTGGTGAGCAGGCCGCAGCCGGCCAGGGCCACCGCGAAGAGCGCGATCGACAGCGACCCGGCGCCCAGCAGGAAGGCCCCGAAGACGGCCGCCCCGATGACCAGCGTGGTGTAGACCGCCGACTCGAAGCCGACCGAGAGGCCGGAGAGGATGACGGTCGCCGCACCGGTCTGCGAGGTCGCGCCGACGTCCTTGACCGGCCGGTACTCGGTGCCGGTGTAGTAGCCGGTGAGCGAGAGGATCGCCGCGGCGAGCACGATGCCGATGAGCACCGCGACGGCCGCGATGACCGCGGGGTTGCCGCTGGCCGGGTCGAAGCCGAAGGCCAGGTCGAGCGGGCTCCCGCCCCGCTCCAGCCCGGAGAGGTCCTCGAAGCTGCTGGGCAGGTAGACGAACGCCAGCACGACGCTGGCCACGGCACCGATGGCGGCGGAGATGTAGAAGGCCCGGTTGATGGTGGTGAGGCCGTTCTCCCCGGCGCGGGGCTGGCAGAGGTAGACACCGGCCACCGCGGTGAGCGCACCGATGGCGGGGATCAGCAGCGGGAAGACCAGTCCGGCGTCGCCGTACGCCGCCGAGCCGAGGATCAGCGCGGCCACCAGGGTCACGGCGTAGGACTCGAAGAGGTCCGCGGCCATGCCGGCGCAGTCGCCGACGTTGTCACCGACGTTGTCGGCGATGGTCGCTGCGTTGCGCGGGTCGTCCTCGGGGATGTTGTTCTCGACCTTGCCGACCAGGTCGGCACCCACGTCGGCGGCCTTGGTGAAGATGCCGCCGCCCACGCGCATGAACATCGCGAGCAGCGCGGCACCGAAGCCGAAGCCCTCGAGCACCTCGGGCGCGTCCTCCTGGAAGAGGATCACCACGAGGGAGGCGCCGAGCAGGCCCAAGCCGACGGTGAGCATGCCGACGTGCGCGCCGGTGCGGAAGCCGATGTGCATCGCCGGGTCCCGGCCCTGGGTCTGAGCCGCCGAGGCGACGCGCAGGTTGGCCTGCACCGCCAGCGACATGCCGAGGTAGCCCACCGCCGCGGAGAAGCCGGCGCCGAAGAGGAACGCCACGGAGCGGAAGATCCGCACGGTCGTGTCGTCGGCCGGCAGCACCAGCAGCGCGAAGAACGCGATGCCGGCGAAGATGGCCAGGGTGCGGAACTGCCGCTGGAGGTAGGCGTTGGCCCCCTCCTGCACGGCCTGGGCGATGGACTTCATGTTGTCGGTGCCCTCGGCGGCGGACATGACCTCGCGTCGGAACATCGCGGCCATCGCCAGCGCACCGAGTGCGATGAGGGCGACGACGACGACGAGCACGAGGTTGCCACCGGAGACTTCAACGACGGCGGGAACGGTCCCCGTCATGCGCTTCCTCCTGGTGTGGGAGCTTCAGCTCGGATGGACGCACGCACACGGATGTGAGGCACGTCTCACTGGATCGAGCCGGAGTCTACGCACGGCGGACCGGCGCGTAGCAGCACAGTGTGACCGGGGCCACACGCGTGTCACCCGGACGGGGCGCGGCCCGACGCTCGCGTGACGGCGTACGACGTCAGTGCGCCGCGCCGAGGGCAGGGCGTCGCGGAGCGGGGCTGCGGGAGGTCGCGCGCCGTCAGGAGGCGGCGAGCGCGGCCTCGGCGCTCTCGTGGATCACGAAGACCTTGGCCAGGCCGGTGATCCGGAAGATCTTGAGCAGGCGGTCCTGGGTGCAGACCAGCTGGAGCGAGCCGTCGTGGGCGCGGACCTTCTTGAGGCCGCCGACCAGCACGCCGAGACCGGTGGAGTCGAGGAACTCCACGGCCTCCATGTCGATCACGAGGTCGTAGACACCCGCGGCGACCAGCTCGGTGATCTTGTCGCGCAGCTTCGGCGCTGTGTAGACATCGATCTCACCGCCGACGGCGACCACGGTCGTCCCATCGACGTCGCGCGTGGCGAGGGTGAGGTCCACGTGTAACTCCCTGTCAGCCTGCGGGTGTGTCGAACGGTTCTGGTGGCCTGGGCGCCGGGGAGGCCCCCTGTCCCGTCGATCGACCAAAGGATATGAAACCACGACGCCCCGAGGCGCGCGAACGAAGGTAAAAGCAGTGACCGCCCACCGGTACACCCGGACGGGCACTCGACGGGCCGTCTACGGGTGCCCGCAGGTGCGCCCCGACGGGTGTCGGCGCTGACTGAGACCATCGGGCCATGTCCAGCGTGCAGTCCCCGGCCGCCCCCCGGGCGCCGGGGTCGAACGGCTCGAGCATCCTCGAGCGCCTCGCCACCGCGGGCGTCCGCGCCGAGCGGCTGCGGCACGTCGAGGAGCTGGCGCCGCGCGAGGGCGTGCACGCCCCGTGGCCCGCCTGGGTCCCCGAGCAGGTGCGCTCGGCGTACGCCGCCCGCGGGATCGAGCAGCCGTGGGCCCACCAGGTGGCGGCCGCCGATGCGGCGTGGTCGGGCCGGCACGTGGTGGTCTCGACCGGCACCGCGTCGGGCAAGTCGCTGGCCTTCCAGCTGCCCGCGCTCGCGCGGCTGCTGGAGCGGCGCGGGTCGCGCGGGCAGCGGGGCGCCTCGGTGCTCTACCTCGCCCCGACCAAGGCGCTGGCCCAGGACCAGATGGCCGGGCTGGTCGGCCTCGGGCTCGACGTGCGCGTGGCGACCCACGACGGCGACAGCAGCCGGGAGCAGCGGGAGTGGACCCGCGACCACGGCGAGTACGTCCTGACCAACCCCGACATGCTCCACCGCAGCCTGCTGCCCGGCCACGAGCGGTGGACGGGCTTCTGGCGCTCGCTGGACCTCGTGGTCGTCGACGAGTGCCACCACTACCGCGGGGTCTTCGGGGCGCACGTCGCGCACGTGCTGCGACGGCTGCGGCGGGTCGCGGCGACGTACGGCGCGGAGCCGACCTTCGTCCTCGCCTCCGCGACCGTGGCCGAGCCGTCCGGCGCGGCCGGGCTGCTCACCGGCCTGGACGTGCTGGCCGTCGACCAGGACGCCTCCCCGCGCGGGCGCGTCACCGTCGGCATGTGGGAGCCCCCGCTGACCGAGCACCTCGGGGAGAACGGTGCGCCCGTGCGCCGTGCCGCCTCCTCCGAGACCGCCGACCTGCTCACCGACCTGGTCGTCGCAGGAGTGCGCACGCTGGCCTTCGTCCGCTCGCGGCGCGGGGCCGAGCAGGTCGCGATGACCGCGGCCTCGCTGCTGGAGGAGGTCGACCCGTCCCTGGCCGGCCGGGTCGCGGCCTACCGCGGCGGCTACCTCCCCGAGGAGCGTCGCGAGATCGAGCAGCGGCTCCGCTCCGGAGAGCTCGTCGGGCTGGCCGCCACCAACGCCCTCGAGCTCGGCATCGACGTCAGCGGCCTCGACGCGGTGCTGGTCGCCGGCTTCCCCGGCACCCGCGCCGCGTTCTGGCAGCAGGTCGGCCGGGCCGGGCGCGGCGCGCAGGACGCCGCCGCGCTGCTCGTGGCCCGCGACGACCCGCTCGACACCTACCTCGTGCACCACCCCGGGTCGCTGTTCGGGCGGCCGGTCGAGGCGACGGTGTTCGACCCGACCAACCCCTACGTGCTCGGCCCCCACCTCGCCGCGGCCGCGCAGGAGCGGCCACTCACGCGCGCCGACCTGGCGGCGTACTGGCCGGGGGCAGAGCCGGTCCTGGCCGACCTCGTCGCGCGCGGGCTGCTGCGGCGGCGCCCGCACGGCTGGTTCTGGACCGACGCCTCGCGGGCTGCCGACCTCGCCGACATCCGCTCGGCCGGAGGCGGGCAGGTGCAGCTGGTCGAGGCCGGCACCGGTCGGGTCGTGGGCACCGTCGACGGCGGGCGCGCCCACTCCTCGGCGCACCCCGGCGCGGTCTACCTCCACCGCGGCGAGACCTACCTCGTGCAGGACCTCGACCTCGACGAGCACGTCGCGGTGCTCGAGCGCGCCGACCCCGACTACTCCACCTCCGCCCGCGAGCTCACCGACATCAGCATCGTCTCCGAGGTCGCCTCGCAGCGGTGGGGCCCGTGCCGGCTGGCGCTGGGCCAGGTCGACGTCTCCCAGCAGGTGGTCTCGTTCCTGCGGCGCCGCCAGCCCAGCGGCGAGGTGCTCGGCGAGGAGCCGCTCGACCTGCCCGAGCGCACCCTGCGCACCAGCGCGGTGTGGTGGACCGTGCCGCCGGCCGAGCTCGAGGCCAGCGGTCTCGACCCGGCCGACCTGCCCGGCGCCGCCCACGCCGCGGAGCACTGCTCGATCGGCCTGCTGCCTCTCTTCGCCACCTGCGACCGCTGGGACATCGGCGGCGTCTCCACGGCCCTGCACCCCGACACGGGCACGCTCACCGTCTTCGTCCACGACGGGCACCCGGGCGGGGCCGGCTTCGCCGAGCGGGGGTACGACGCCGCGCCCGCCTGGCTGCGGGCCACCCGCGAGACCATCGCCTCCTGCGAGTGCGTCGAGGGCTGTCCCTCCTGCATCCAGTCGCCCAAGTGCGGCAACCAGAACAACCCGCTGGACAAGGCCGGCGCCCTGCGGCTGCTCGACGTGCTGCTCGCCCACGCGCCGCTCGGCTGAGCGCCCCGCCACCCCGCCACGTGCGCGGGTCGGTGGTGCCGGGGCCCGGTGGCTCGGGCTGCCGACCCTCGGACGTCATACGGACCGCACCACCGGACGTCCCGTCCGCATGACGTCCCACGCGGGAGGGTGTCGCCGCGGCTGCGGCGGCCCTACGCTGCGGCCATGGTCGTCCTGGGTCTGCTCGTCCTCGCCGCCGGCGTCGTCCTCCTGCTCGCCGGCCTGTTCACCGCGGAGTCCACGACGAGCGGGCTGGAGGTGCTCCGGATCGAGGTCTCGCCGGTCACCCTCTTCGTCCTGGGCCTCGTCGCTGCCGCGGCGGTGCTGCTGGGCATCTCGATCACCCGCTTCGGCGCCCGCCGCGCCCTCAAGGCCCGCCGCGAGCACAAGCAGCTCTCCGAGCTGTCCGAGAAGCTCGACCGGGTCGAGGCCCGCGAGCGGCTCGAGAACCAGGACGACAAGCCGCACTGAGGTCCGCGCCGACCCGCTCCCCCGCCGAGTCGGCGCACCTTCTCGTCGACGTGCGCGGGCGCGACCCCCTGACCCCCCGATCCGGCGCATCCTTCCGGCGTCTTGCCGGCAGGACCCCCAGCCCCCCGGACCGGCGCGTCCCTCCGGGAACGTGCGCCGGACTCGACTGACTGGACGCCGCTCGCCATGTGGTGCGGTCTCAGCCGGGGCCAGCCAGGGCGGTGCCGGTGAGCTCGTGCGCGGGCCCGAGCCGCGTCGGGGCATCGAGGCCCACGACCACGCGGACGGCCCGGCCCTCGACAGCGCACGAGAGCAGCCGCGCGCCGTTGCTGCCCGCCACGTCCTCGGCCCGCCCGCAGGGGTCGGCAGTCACCGCACCCGCACCGGCCAGGGCCGCGAGGTCGGCGGCGGCCCGGACCTGACGATGCGCGGCGAACCACGCCCCCACCTCGCCCAGCGCCAGCCCGACCAGCAGGAGCAGCCCGAGGCAGGCGACGGCGGCGACCGTCGCGCCGCCGTGGTCGGTCCGCGCCCGGACTCCCCGCCCCCTCCGCTCCACCCGCGCCACACGCGGGACTCGGTCGCTGTCAGGGAGGTCGGTCCCCGCCCGAGCTCTCCACCTCCGCCGCTCCTCCCGCGCTCTCCGCGCGACTCGGTCGCGGCCAGGGAGGTCGGCCCACGCCGTCCGAGGCGCCCGATGGCTCCGCGCCTCCCGCGGACACGAGCTCACCGCGCATGACAGGGTGCGGCGCCGGCTCACGGCACGCCGCCGGCGGCCGGCTCGAGCGCCGCGGTCGCGGACGCCTCCAGGTCCGCGCCCGGCAGGGCCGCGAGCAGCCCGCCCGGACCGTCGACCTCGGCGCGGACCGTAACGATGACCAGCCCCGAGGACTCCTGGACCGAGACCCGGCTCCCGGGCGGGCCGATCCGCGTGGCCAGGTCGGTGGCCGTGCCGGGGTCCTCGCCCCGGGCCAGCGCGCGAGCCGCCTCGCGGGCGGCATCGGTGGTCCGCATCTGGCCCAGGCCCACCACCAGCAGCCAGAGCAGGCCGGCCGTGACGGCGAGGAGCATCGGCAGCACCATCGCGAGCTCGGCGGTGACCGCACCCCGCTCGCCACGACCGGTCCGCCTCACGGGTGGTTCACCCGACGCCCAGCAGGCCGAGGACGTGGTCGAAGAGCGTCGTGAGCAGCTGGTCGCCGAAGCCGCCGCTGAGCATCGTGTAGAGCAGCCCGGCGAGGCCGGCGCCGGCGGCCGTCCCGACGGCGTACTCCGCGGTCGTGATCCCCGCCTCCCGCTCGGGAACGGCGCTCAGGTGGCGTCCCGGCCGGCCGGCTCGGTCACGAGCGGCAGCCTCGGCGCAGTCGCAGACCGGCTGCCCCTGGCCCGGGGCGCTGGTCCCGGTGTCCAGGGGTCGACGGCTCCGCAACCGGGACAGGGGGGTCGTGATGGATCGGTGCATGGTGCCTCCTCGGCTGGCCGCACGGTGCGGCCTCGACCCCGAGGTTGGTCGAGCCGGGTCCCGCGCGGGGGCCGGTGACGGGTGGCTGTGGGCCGCCGGGTCCGGACGAGTGCTGTGGACGGCCGGGGGCTCGACCCGGACAGTCGCTGCGCCGGGCCGGGTGCCTGCAGCCGACGGCCGCCGCGACCCGTGGCGCAGGCAGCACTGGCCGCACGGGCTGCACGGGCCGACATGCCGGGCCAGACGGTGTCCTCAACGACAGTCACGCGAGCGACCGTCGCCTGCGCCCGCGGCGGACCCGGCCCCTCGGCGTCCAGCTCGTGTGTGGCGTTCCGGTTCGACCTGGTGGCTGTTGGGCTTTGCCTGATGGGTGTTGGGACGTGGCGGGCACGGGGGTGCCCGGAGCGGTGCTCAGGTGGTCAGTGCGTTGTTGTGAAGTCGCTGGAGGTTGACGGCTGCTGCTGCGAGGTGGAGTTCGGCGGTGATGGCGTGGAGTCCTCGTCGGGCGAATCTTCGTAGGCCGACTTGGTCTTTGATGTGGGCGATGACCGGTTCGACGGTGGCGGATCTTCGTTTGTAGGTCGCGATGTTGGCGGGGTCGGTGAGCCGGTGCCGCATGAGTTCGAGTGGCCCCGCCTTTGGGGGTGGCGGCTGGATGGGCGCGTCGGTGGTGGTGTGCAGGTGGTGGTTCTTACCGGGGGCGATGAGCCGGTCGGGGCCGGGGGCGGTGATGTTGGTTTCGGTGAAGTAGCCGGCATCCGCCAGCACGGTGCCGATAGTCAGTCCCAGCGTGTCGGCCTGGGTGGTGGCGGCTGCCAGGGCGGGCAGGTAGCAGTGCTTGTCGTTGGCGTCTTGGGAGGCGTGGACACCCAAGATGAGGTGGTCATCGGTGACGGTGAACTGAGCGTTGTAGCCCTGCACCGAGCCACCGCCTGATCCGCAGGTCATCAGCCGGGAATCGGGGTCGGTGCGGTTCACGCTGGGGCCGGTGCCGCCGCGGGCACGGGCTTGCTGCTCTTGCCGGTGACGTTTGCGGGCATGGACGCCTCGCAGGTCAGTGTTCCCGGCAGCGGAGCGTGCCAACGCGGTATCAAGCGAGGCGTGTGCGGCTTTGAGCTTGCGCCGCGCCTCGCGTCGTGTGCTGCTGGCTGTGGGCCCTGGGACACCGACCAGGCCGACAAGCAGCCGCTCGAGCCGCTGAATCCTGGCGCGGTGGTACGCGACCGGGTCCACGCCCGCCGGGATCCCACCTCTGATGACCTCTCCGGCCTCGACGCGGCGCAGGAAGTCCTCTGCACGCTCGGCATCGGCGGCGTCGGCCTGCTCGTGGGTGACGTCTTGGCGTTCGAGTTCCTCCAAGGCTCTCTTCACGTTCGCTGCCCGCCCCGAGCGTGAAGCGAACCCCGGCGGCAGCCCGTCATCAGAGCCGTCCCTTCCAGCGGCCGCGGCGGCGTGGTCCTCGGTGGTGTCGGTGACTGCGGCCTCGTCGAGGATCTGCTGGGCGATAGTGCGGGCCTGCTCGCGAATGGAGTCTGCGGAACGGTTGGCCCCCCGAGCGGCGTTGGCTGCGATCTTGGTGCCATCGATCGCCACGATCCCGACCTTGACCATCCCGGCCGCTGCACACAGCCGCAGCACCTGGGTGAAGACCTCCACGAACGCGTCTTGGTGTTCGGCACGGAACCGGGCAATCGTGGTGTGGTCGGGGGCATCGGCAGCACAGATGACCCGGAACGCGACGTGGTCGGCGCAGAGTCGCTCGATGCGCCGCGAGGACCGTTCCCCGACTGCGTAGGCGTAGATCAACAACGCCAGCAGCATGTCGGGGTCATAGCCGCGGCGGCCGACCCCGCCGGTGCGGCGAGTGCGGTGAAAAGAGGCCGTGTCGAGCTGCTCCACCACATCGAGGACGAACCAGACCAGGTGATCCTCAGGTAGCCAGTCGGCCATGTTCGGCGGGAGCAGGAACTCCTGATCCCGCACGACTGGGCGATACGAACGAGCCATGCCCAAGTATTTCGCCCCAGCCGCAAAAACGGGCCGATCTC
>NZ_JASBRN010000078.1 GCF_030149505.1 Nocardioides sp. | reverse complement strand
TCGGCCATGTTCGGCGGGAGCAGGAACTCCTGATCCCGCACGACTGGGCGATACGAACGAGCCATGCCCAAGTATTTCGCCCCAGCCGCAAAAACGGGCCGATCTCGCCCGGCGATTTGCAACAGCCACCAGGTTGAACCGGAACACCACACAGTGGTCCCGGCGCGGCGCCGCGCCGTGCCGGCCCCGCGACCGACCCGCCAGCATCCTGCTCGACCAGCGCCGAGTGAGTGTCGAACCAGCGCCGAGTGAGCGTCGAACTGGCGCCGAGTGAGCGCCGGGTCGGCGGATCAGCGCGCCCGGCGCACCCGGATCGGACCCTTGGCGGTCGACGGGTCGACCACCTTCCCGCCCTGGGTGATCTCGACCTCGCCGGCCGCGACCAGCCGCCGGGCCGCGCGGCGCGCGGGCTCCATCAGGTCGCGCCAGTCCTCGCCGCCGACGGCACGAGCCGCCTCGGAGGGGCAGATCGTCGCATCGGCGGCCCGGCGCGAGAGCAGGTCGCGGATGGAGGTCTCGAGCGCGCGGTCGGTGTCGGAGACCTTGTGCCGGCGGCAGGCGTCGGAGCAGTAGCGGACCTGGTCCCAGTCGCGCTCCCACTTCTTGCGCCACTCGATGGTGCGTCCGCACGAGACGCAGACCTTCGGCTCGGGCACGCCCGCCGACGTACCGGCCCCGTCACGCCCACCGCCCCGCTGCCTGCCCACGCCTCGAGGATGCCGCGCACCCAACCCGCGACCAACACCCCGATGTCTAGCCTGAGCCCCATGCAGGTCGACAGCAGCCCGGACGACAGGCCGGCGGGCCGTCCAGTGGGCGGCCCCGCGAGCAGCGCGGAGGTCGCCGAGCGGCTGGCCGCGACCGGCTACCTGTGCGACGAGTCGCTCGCGACCGTGGTGTTCCTAGCCCGGCGGATGGGGCGGCCGCTCCTGCTCGAGGGCGAGCCGGGCACGGGCAAGACCGCCCTCGCCGAGGCGCTGGCCCAGGTGCAGGGCGTCCCGCTGCTGCGGCTGCAGTGCTACGAGGGGATCGACGCCAGCCAGGCGCTCTACGACTGGGACTTCCCGCGCCAGGTGCTGCACCTGCGTGCCCTCGAGGCCGCCGGCGGCGCCGACGCGGAGCAGGCGGAGAAGAGCCTGTACGACGAGCGGTTCCTGCTCGCGCGCCCGGTGCTCGCCGCGCTGCAGCAGGCGCCGTCGGTGCTGCTGGTCGACGAGGTCGACCGGGCCGACGACGAGTTCGAGGCCTTCCTGCTCGAGGTGCTCTCGACCTACCAGGTCTCCATCCCCGAGCTCGGCACGATCCGTGCGGCCGAGCCGCCGCTGGTGGTGCTGACCTCCAACCGCACCCGCGAGCTGCACGACGCGCTGAAGCGCCGCTGCCTCTACCACTGGGTCGACCACCCCGGCTTGGAGCGCGAGGTCGAGATCGTCCGCACCCGGCAGCCGGACGTCTCCGAGGCGCTGGCCCGCCAGGTGGTCGGGGTGGTCCAGCAGCTGCGCGGCGACATCGGCCTGCAGAAGCCGCCGGGCGTCGCGGAGACCCTCGACTGGGCCCGCGCGCTGCACGAGCTCGGCTGCAGCGAGCTCGACCTCGCGACCGCCTCCCGGACCCTGGGCGCGCTGGTGAAGTACCGCGAGGACGCCGACCGTGTGAAGCACGCCCTCGACCGCATGCTCGTGGCCTGAGGCGGACCCCATGACCACGGCCACGAACATGCGACACGACGCCGACGAGGTGCTGCTGGCGTTCGCGCGCGCGGTCCGGGCAGCAGGGGTGCCGGTCACCCACGACCGGTCCGCGTCCTTCCTCGAGGCCACCGCGCTGGTCGGGCTTGGCGACGTCGCGGCGGTCCGCACCGCCGGGCACGCCACGCTCTGCGCCGGGCCCGACGACCTGCACCGCTTCGACCAGGTCTTCGAGGCGTTCTTCGACGCCCGGTCCGGTCTCCCGCGCACCCGCCCCGCCACGCCGGGGCGGACCAGCACGGCCACCCTCCCCGACGCCGAGGACGAGGGCGGCGAGGGCGGGGACGCCGGCGCGGTCGTGCGGGCCCGGGCCAGCGCGGAGGAGGTGCTGCGGCACCGCGACGTCGCCGGCCTCACCCCGGCCGAGAAGGCGCGGCTGGCCACGATGTTCGCCGGCCTGCGCGTGCGGGCCCCCCAGCGGCGTACCTCCCGCCACCGGCGGTGGCACCGCGGCCAGGTGGACGCCCGCGCCACCGTCCGCTCCAGCCTGCGCCGCCTCGGCGAGCCCGGCGAGATCGTCCACCGCCGCCGTGCCACCCGCCCCCGTCGCGTGGTGCTGCTGGTCGACGTCTCCGGCTCGATGAGCGGGTACGCCGACGCCTTGCTGCGCCTGGCGCACCGGCTGTCCCAGGCGCCCGGCGCCAGGGTGGAGACCTTCACGGTCGGCACGCGGCTGACCCACCTGACCCGCGCCCTGGCGACCCGCGACCCCGAGCGCGCGCTGGTGGCGGCGGGCGAGGCCGTGCCGGACTGGTCGGGCGGCACGCGGCTGGGGGAGACCCTGCAGGTGTTCCTCGACCGGTGGGGCCGTCGCGGCACCGCCCGCGGCGCCGTGGTCGTGGTCTTCAGCGACGGCTGGGAGCGCGGCGACCCGACGATGCTGGCCGAGCAGGTCGCGCGGCTGCACCGGGTGGCCCACCGGCTGGTCTGGGTGAACCCCCACCGGGGCAAGACCGGCTACGAACCCCTCCAGTCGGGGATCGTGGCGGTGCTGCCCCACGTCGACGACTTCCTCGCCGGGCACAGCCTGGCGACCTTTGCCGAGCTGTGTGAGGTGATCGAGCGTGCGTGAGGTCCTGCCCGAGTTGATGCGGTGGTGGGAGGCCGGTGAGACCGTCGGGGTCGCCACGGTCGTCGCGACCTTCCGCTCCGCCCCGCGCCCGGCGGGCGCCTCGATGCTCCTGGGCCCGGACGCCTCCGCGGTGGGGTCGGTCTCCGGCGGCTGCGTCGAGGGCGCGGTCTACGAGCTGGCCGGCGAGGTCGTCACCTCGGGCGCACCGGTGCTCGAGCGCTACGGGGTCTCCGACGACGACGCCTTCGCCGTCGGGCTGACCTGTGGCGGCATCCTCGACGTCTACGTCGAGAAGGTCTCCCGCGAGACCTTCCCCGAGCTCGGCGAGATCGCCGCAGACATCGAGGCCGGTCGTCCGGTGGCGCTGGCCACCGTCATCGAGCACCCCGACCCGGCGGTCCTCGGGCGCCGGCTCGTCGTGCGCCCGGGCGAGCCGCTGTCGGCCTCGCTCGGCTCCTCGCGGATGGACGACGCGATCCACGACGACGCCCTTGGCCTGCTCGCCACCGGCTCGGCGGCGACGCTGACCTACGGCACCGACGGCGAGCGCCGCGGCGAGGGCATGCGCGTCTTCGTGTGGGGCTTCGCCCCGAAGCCGCGGATGCTGGTCTTCGGCGCCATCGACTTCGCCGCCGCGGTCGCCCGGGTCGGCTCCTTCCTCGGCTACCACGTCACCGTCTGCGACGCCCGCCCCGTCTTCGCCACCGCCTCCCGCTTCCCCGACGCCGACGAGGTGGTCGTCGACTGGCCGCACCGCTACCTGCGCGCCGAGGTCGAGGCCGGCCGGATCGACGCCCGCACGGTGCTGACCGTGCTCACCCACGACCCGAAGTTCGACGTACCCCTCCTCGAGGTCGCGCTCCGCCTCCCCGAGGTCGCCTACGTCGGCGCCATGGGCTCGCGCCGCACCCACGACGACCGGCTCGAGCGGCTGCGCGAGGTCGGCCTCGGCGCCGACGAGCTCGCCCGGCTGCACAGCCCGATCGGCCTCGACCTCGGCGCCCGCACCCCTGAGGAGACCGCCATCTCCATCGCCGCCGAGATCATCGCCGGGCGCTGGGGTGGCAGCGGCGAGCCGCTCGCCGCCACGACCGGGCGGATCCACGGCGAGGAGTGAGCCGCGCGTGGCAAGGTCCATCGGCCGGCCGACAGACCTTGCCCTGGGCCGATGGACCTTCGTCGGCCCACCGCAAGGTTCATCGGCCGGCCGATGGACCTGCCCAGCCGGGTTGACCCCACCCGCCACAGTGGTCCCATGACGCCCACCCGCGGGTCACACCAGCGCACCACCGGCCGGCTGGGCGCGTACGCTGCCTCGCTCCTGCTCCTCGCGCCGCTCACCGCGTGCGGCACCGGCGATGGCGAGCCCGCGGCGGAGCCGCCGGGACCCGCGCGGACCAGCGCGACAGCCGGTCCGGCCCCTTCGCCCAACGGCGACCGCACTGACGACCCCACCGACGCCCCGGCCACCGGCTCGACGGACGCGGGCGAGGACGAGGCCGGCCTCGACCCCGAGGCCGCCGACCTCCCGCCCGTCCGCGACCGGGTGAGCCTGCCCGCCCTCATGCGCGAGGAGGTCCGCGGCAGCGGCCTCACCACGACCCGGCAGCTGGCCGAGACCGACAACTGGACCGGCTACGCCGCGACGTACCGCGTCGACGGCGCCACCGTCTCCGGCGAGCTGCTCGTGCCCAAGGGGGAAGGCCCCTTCCCCGCCCTGGTGCTCAACCACGGCTACATCGACCCCGACGTCTACGTCCTCGGCCAGGGCATGAGCCGCGAGCAGGAGTGGTTCGCCGCGGCGGGGTTCGTCGTCCTGCACACCGACTACCGCGGCCACGCCGGGTCCGACCCGGTCAGCGACCGGGACCGCGAGAGCCGGCTGGTCTACACCCGCGACGCGATCGGCGCGGTGAAGGCGCTGCAGCGGATGCCGTACGTCGACGCCGACCGCACGGCCTACGTCGGTCGCTCCATGGGCGGCGGCGTCACCCTCAACGCGATCGTCGCCGAGCCGGACCTCGTGGACGCCGCGGTCGTCTTCGCCTCGGTCAGCAGCAGCTTCGTCGACAACCTGCGCCAGTTCACCGAGCCCAACCGACCTGACGGGGCGCGGGCCTTCTACGCCCGCCACGGCACCCCGCAGGACGACCCGCGCTTCTACGACGGGCTCTCCAGCCGCACCTACTTCGACCGCGTCGAGGTCCCGGTCCTGCTGCACCACGGCACCGCCGACGACACCTGCCCACCGCAGTGGTCGCGCGAGACCGACCGGCTGCTCACCCGCGCCGGCGCCGACTCCACGCTGGTGGAGTGGCCGGGGGAGGGCCACGCCTTCGGGCCGCGTTTCGGCGACTCGATGCGCCGTACCGTCGCCTTCCTGCGCCGCCACCTCGACGCCTGACCTCCGTCGCCCGGCTGCCGGCGGACGGGCGGCCGTGAGGTCCGCCGGGGCGCCGCTGGACCTCGCCCGAGCCGCCCGAGGCGGTCCCGCGGCTGCGACGCCCACCCGGCTCGTGCGGGTACCCGAAACCGGGGACAGCCCCACGGCCTGTGACCCCCGTCACCAGGCCGGTGCTACGTTCACGCCATGGAAGCGGACCTGCGGGCTCGCCGGGTCGACGCCGTGCGGGCGTGGACCTCCTTCGTCGAGCGCGGTGACGGCGCGGAGCACCTGGTGCGCCCGGAGATCTGGTCGAGCTGGACCCGCTCGGAGCAGACGATCAGCCCCGAGGTCGCGTACGCACCGCTCGACGACGAGTCCGAGACCGAGGCCTACTGGCGCGAGTCGCCCCTGCAGACCGCCGTGGAGCGCGTCGAGGAGGACCTGCGCCGCACCTGCGAGGACGGCGACCTCGTCGTCGCGGTGACCGACCCCCAGACCCGCATCCTGTGGACGTACGGCGGTCGCACGATGCGCCGCAAGGCCGAGTCGGTCAACTTCGTGGCCGGCGGCCGGTGGGACGACCGCTCGGCCGGCACCAACGCCCTCGACCTCGCCAACCGGCTCGACCGGCCGCAGATGGTCTTCAGCGCCGAGCACTACGCCTCGATGGTGCACAACTGGGTCTGCTGGGCCGCACCGGTCCACGACCCCGCCACCGGCGTGCAGCTCGGCGTCCTCGACCTCTCCACCACCTGGGACCGCACCCACCCGATCGGCCTGGCCACCGCCCAGATCATGGCCCGCCTCATCGAGCAGGCCCTGCCCGCCAGCGCCGTTCCGCTCGGCAGGACGCCCGGCCTCGACGGCGGCCAGCCCGGCCTGGTCCTCTCGGTGCTCGGCACCGCCGAGGCCCGGCTCGACGGGCAGCGGCTCCTGCTCAACCGCCGCCAGTCCGAGATCCTCGCGCTGCTCGCCCTGCACCCCGAGGGCCTGTCCCTGGACCGCCTCCACGCCGCGGTCTACGGTGACCACGCCGTCACCTTCTCCACGCTCAAGGCCGAGGTCTCCCACCTCCGCGCCGCCCTCGGCGGCCAGCTCTCCTCCCGCCCCTACCGCCTCACCATGCCGGTGGCCACCGACGTCGACCACGTGCTGTCGATGCTGCGTCGCGGCCGGGTCAGCCAGGCCGTCGAGGCGTACGGCGGCGACCTGCTGCCCGGCACGGACTCACCGGCCCTGCAGGAGCTCGGGGAGTACGTCGCCGTCGCGGTCCGCGAGGCCCTCCTGGCCGACCCCGAGCCCGAGGCCGTCGCCCGCTACAGCGACCTCGCGCCGTACGACACCGAGGTCGTCGAGGCCGCCCTCGCCCGCCTCGGCGGTCGCGCCCACCCCCTCGTCCCCCTCCTCAAGGGCCGCCTCGCCGCCGCCCGCACCTGACGACCCGTCGCACCCGGCACGCCGACCGCTCCCACCGCCCAGCCGTCCGGACGAGAGCGGCTGCACGCCATCTGTCGAGGGGGCTGCGCGGACGACCGCGCCCACCCCCGGCGGTGGATGGATGGGCCTGGCCCCCCTGGAGCGACGAAGGAGCGGAAGGGGTGGATCTCCGCCGCCGGGGGTGGGGACGGGCGGTAGCGCAGCCCCCGCGACCCACGAGCGGGCAGCCGGTCGAGGACCCACCAACCAAGCCCCACCCACACACCAACCCACCACCAACCGTCCGCTCCTAGCGTGAGCCCGGTCACACCCATCCACGTTCCCCTTGGAGAGTCCATGACCCGGATCAGCCTCACCGTCGACGGCGCCAAGGTGGCCGACGACGTGGAGCCGCGCATGCTGCTGGTGCAGTACCTGCGCGAACGTCTCGGCAAGACCGGCACCGTCGTCGGCTGCGACACCAGCAACTGCGGCGCGTGCACCGTCCACCTCGACGGCACCAGCGTGAAGTCCTGCAACGTCCTGGCCGTGCAGGCCGACGGCTGCGAGGTCACCACCATCGAGGGCCTGGCCCAGGACGGCGAGCTGCACCCGGTGCAGGAGGCCTTCCGCGAGTGCCACGGCCTGCAGTGCGGCTTTTGCACGCCGGGCATGATCATGCAGAGCGTCGCCCTGCTGAAGGACAACCCGAGCCCCTCCGAGGAGGAGATCCGGCTCGGCCTCGAGGGCAACCTGTGCCGCTGCACGGGCTACCACAACATCGTCAAGGCCGTGCAGCACGCCTGCGGCCAGGGCGCCGGTGCGCAGCAGGAGGTGACCGCATGACCGCCGTCCAGGAGCCCACCGCCGAGCGGGAGATCGGCCGCGAGCGCCGCCGCAAGGAGGACCAGCGCCTCATCACCGGCCGCACGCGCTGGACCGACAACCTCAACCTGCCGGGGATGCTGCACCTGGCGATGGTCCGCAGCCCCTTCGCGCACGCCAAGATCGTCTCGATCGACACCACCGCGGCCAAGAACGCCACCAACGTCGTGGACGTGCTGACCGGCGCCGACCTGGGCGAGGCCCAGGGCGCCTGCATCAACGCCTGGGCGATCACCGAGGACCAGGTCACCCCGCCGCACCTGCCGATGCCGAGCGACCGGGTCGCCTTCGCCGGCGAGGTCGTCGCGGTGGTCGTGGCTCGCACGGCGGCCGAGGCCCGCGACGCCGCGGAGATGGTCGACGTCGAGTACGAGCAGCTCCCGGCTGCGCTGGACCTCAAGGAGGCCGCGACCGACGCGGTGCTGGCCCACCCGGACCTCGGCACCAACAAGTCGGCGTTCTGGAAGTTCGACTCCGCCGAGGCCGGCACCGGCGGCGACGTCGACGCGGCGATCGCCACGGCCCGCGACGGCGGCATCGTGATCGAGCGGGAGTACCGCCAGCAGCGGCTCATCCCCGCCTTCATGGAGCCCCGCTCGGTGGTGGTGGACCCGACCGGCGAGCAGATCACCGTCTGGTCGGCCACCCAGATCCCGCACATCCTGCGCTTCGCGATCGCCGCGACCACCGGGGTGCCGGAGTCGAAGATCCGCGTGATCGCCCCCGACGTGGGCGGCGGCTTCGGCGGCAAGCTGCAGCAGACCCCGGAGGAGATGATCGCCTTCGCGGTCGCCCGTCGGATCGGCAAGCCGGTGAAGTTCACCGAGACCCGCAGCGAGTCGCTCATGACCGCCCACCACGGGCGCGACCAGTGGCAGAAGATGACGCTGGCCGCGGACAAGGACGGCAAGGTCACCGGCCTCAAGGTCGAGCTGCTGGCCGACCTCGGCGCCTACGTCGCGATCATCGGCGGCGGCGTGCCGGTCCTCGGCGCGTTCATGTTCAACTCGATCTACAAGTTCCCGGCCTACCAGTTCAACTGCCAGACCGTCCTCACCAACAAGACCTGGACCGACGCCTACCGCGGCGCCGGACGGCCCGAGGCGACGTACGGCATCGAGCGGATGATGGACGAGCTGGCCGCCGAGCTCGGCGAGGACCCGATCGAGGTCCGCCGCCGCAACTGGATCGACGCCTCGGAGTTCCCCTTCACCACCGTCGCCGGCCTGGAGTACGACTCCGGCGACTACGAGAAGGCGACCCAGCGGGCCATGGAGATGCTCGGGTACGACGAGCTGCGGGCCGAGCAGAAGCGGCGCCGTGACGCGGGCGACCGGGTGCAGCTGGGCATCGGCGTCTCGACGTTCACCGAGATGTGCGGCCTGGCACCGAGCCGGGTCCTGGGCCAGCTCAACTACGGCGCCGGCGGCTGGGAGCACGCGAGCGTCCGGATGCTCGCGACCGGCAAGGTCGAGGTCATCACCGGCGCCTCGGCGCACGGGCAGGGCCACGAGACGGCGTTCAGCCAGATCGTCGCCGACCGCCTGGGCGTCCCGTTCGAGGACGTCGAGGTGCTGCACGGCGACACCCAGATCTCCCACAAGGGACTCGACACCTACGGCTCGCGCTCGCTGGTCGTGGGCGGTGAGGCGCTGGTCAAGGCCGTGGACAAGGTGATCGAGAAGGCCAAGCCGCTCGCGGCTCACCTGCTCGAGGCCAACGCCGAGGACCTGGAGTACGTCGGCGGGCGCTTCGGCGTGCGCGGCACCGACCAAGGCGTCACGATCCAGGAGCTCGCGGGGGCGGCGTTCGCGGCGCACAACTACCCCGAGGACATGGAGCCGAGCCTCGACGCCGAGGCGACCTACGACCCGGTGAACTTCAACTACCCGCACGGCACCCACCTGTGCGCGGTGGAGGTCGACACCGAGACCGGCCAGGTCAGCATCCGCAAGTACGCCTGCTGCGACGACATCGGCAACATCATCAACCCGCTGATCGTCGCGGGGCAGGTCCACGGCGGCCTGGTCCAGGGCATCGCGCAGGCGCTGTGGGAGGAGGCGGTGTACGACGACTCCGGCACGCTGGTGTCCGGGTCGTTCACCGACTACCTGCTGCCCACGACGGCCGACACCCTCTCCTTCGAGGTCGACCACACCACCTCGCCCTCGCTCACCAACACCCTCGGCACCAAGGGCGTCGGCGAGGCCGGCACGATCGCCTCCACCCCGGCCGTGGTGAACGCGGTGGTCGACGCCGTGCGCCACCTCGGCATCAACGACATCCAGATGCCCTGCACCCCGCAGCGGGTCTGGAAGGCCATCCAGGGCGCCGGCTCCGGTGGCGCGACCCCGGGTGCGGCGATGCCGCACTTCTCCGAGGACCAGCCCGGTCAGGACAGCACGGAAGGAGCGGGCGCGTGATCCCCGCACAGTTCGACTACCTCGCCCCGACGACGATCGACGAGGCGCTGGCCGCGCTGGCCGAGCACGGCGACGACGCCAAGATCCTGGCGGGCGGGCAGTCGCTGCTCCCGGTGCTGCGGATGCGGCTCAACGCCCCCGAGATGGTCATCGACCTCAACAAGATCCCCGAGCTGCGCGGGGTCCGCGACGACGGCGACCACCTGGTGATCGGTGCCATGACCCGGCACAGCGACATCGCCAAGGACCCGCAGGTCGGCGAGCACGCGGCGCTGCTGCAGAAGGCGGTGCACCACCTGGCCGACGAGCAGATCCGCCACCGCGGCACCTTCGGCGGGGCGCTGGCCCACGCCGACCCCGCCGGTGACATGGGGGCTCCCGCCCTGGCGCTGGGCTGCGAGTTCGTGATCGCCGGGCGCGACGGTGTCCGCAACGTCGCGGCCGACGACTTCTTCGTCGACCTCTTCGAGACCGCGATCGGCGAGGACGAGATCCTCACCGCCGTGCGGGTGCCCAAGCACACCGGGTGGGGCGCGCACTATGAGAAGTTCGTGCGGGTGGCGCACCAGTGGCCGATCGTCGCGGTCGCCGCGGCGGTCAAGGTCGACGGGGGCACCATCACCGAGGCACGCGTGGGCCTGACCAACATGGGCTCCACACCGCTGCGGGCCCGCGCGGTCGAGGACGCGCTGCGGGGCCAGCCGGCCACCGAGGACGCCGTCCGCGAGGCGGCGTCCCGGGCCGCCGAGGGCGCCAACCCGCCCTCGGACCTCAACGGTGACGCGGAGTACCGCGCCCACCTCGCCACGGTCCTCACCCGCCGCGCCGTGCTCACGGCGGCGGGGGTCTGAGGCCGGCGTGGAGCTCAAGCACAGCTTCACGGTCCCCCTCGGCGTCGAGGACACCTGGACCCACTTCGAGGACATCGCGGCCCTGGCCGAGTGCTTCCCCGGGGCGGTCGTCACCGGTGTCGAGGGGGACACCTTCTCCGGCACGGTCAAGGTCAAGCTCGGCCCGATCGCCCTGCAGTACGCCGGGTCCGGGACGTTCGTGGAGAAGGACGACGCCGCCCACCGGTTCGTGGTGGAGGCCAAGGGCAAGGACAAGCGTGGCAACGGCACGGCCGGAGCGACGGTGACCCTCGTGATGAGCGGGGACGCGGCCTCGACCGACGTGCAGGTCGACACCGACCTCAACGTCACCGGCAAGCCGGCGCAGTTCGGCCGCGGGGTGATGCAGGACGTCTCGGACAAGCTGCTCGGGCAGTTCGTCTCCTGCTTGGAGCAGCGGCTGGCCGCACCCGAGCCGGCCGCTGCCACGGACGGGGACACGGCCGCGGAGCCGGCCACATCGGCTGCGGGGGCGCCGTCGGGCGTGGCCGGCTCCGGGTCGGCTCCGGCTGCCGACGAGACGCCCATCGGCTCCAGCGCCGCTGCGGCCGCGGCCGCCGGGTCGGGTGCGGGCTCCGGGCCGGCCGGCGGCGTACGCCCGATCGGGAGTGCGCCGTCGCGATCGGCTCCTGCCGGTGACGACGCGCTCGACCTGGGGGCCACGGTGCTGCCGGTGCTGCTGCGCACCTACGGCCCCAAGATCGGCGCGGGCCTGGGGGTGCTGCTCGTGCTGGTGCTACTGCGGCGCCTCCTCCGCTGACCGGAGGCCCGGAGGACCCGGGGGTGGGGGGGGGGGCGGCGGCGGGGGCGGCCCCCCCGCTGGCCGGCCGCCGCGCGCCCCCCGCGGGGCGGC
>NZ_JASBRN010000070.1 GCF_030149505.1 Nocardioides sp. | reverse complement strand
CATCACCAGGGTGGCCTTCGGATTCCGCTCACCCGACGCCCTCATCGGCCTCGCGATGCTCAACCTAGGCGGACACCGACCGCTGCTGCCCGGCCGATGACCCACGGATCAGTCAGAAGAGCCAGAATTCTTGACACGCTCCGATGCCCTTCGCACGACGTAGGACGACCTCGTCACCGGCAGGCCCGCGGCCACCTCACGGGTGACCCTGGGCGCGAGAACCTGACCAGGACCGCAAGGACCTGACTTGGTCGTGTCCTGACTGGGGATCACCATGACATCTCGCTGCAGGAGGCCGGATCGGTTTCGACCTGCAAGGTTGCGTGCTCGACCCCGAACCGCTTACTCAGCACCTCTCGCGCCGACCCGAGCACCGCGTCGGTGTCGGCGTCGCCGCGTGCGACCAGGTGCGCCGTCGCGACATTCATGCCCGACGTGAGCGTCCACAAGTGCAGGTCGTGGACGTCGATCACGCCCGACACCCCAGCCAGTTCACTCTCGACGTGAGCTGGCTCCACGCCAGCCGGAGCATGCTGCCCGAGGACCGCCAGTACTTCACGGCCGAGCATCACAGCGCGGACAGCGACAAAGACGCCAATCGCGAAGGCGATTCCGGTGTCCCACCACGCGCTGCCCGTCCGGGCGACGAGTACTCCGGCCACGATCACGCCGACCGAGCCCAGAGTGTCGGCCACCACCTCCAGGTAGGCGCCCTTCACGTTCAGGCTTTCAGTCGCGCCGCCGCGCAGCAGCAGTAGGGCGACTACGTTCACCGCGAGGCCGATCGCGCCGACGATCAACATCGCGCCACTCTCGACCTCGACCGAGTCTCCGATCCGTCGGAACGCCGCGATCGAGACGTACGCGGCTACGCCGAGCATCAGCAGCACAGCCAGGCCGGAGGCAAACACCTCGGCGCGGTAGGAGCCGAAGGTGCGCATGCCGGTCGTGTCCTTCCGAGTCGCGATCCTGGTCGCGGCCAGCGCCGCGCCCAACGCCACCACGTCGGCAGCCATGTGCCCAGCATCGGAGAGCAGCGCGAGAGACCCGGACCACAGCCCGAAGCCGAGCTCCACGCCAAAGAAGCCCGACACCAACCCAAAGGCGAGTGTCAATCGCCACCGATGCCGGCCGGAGGCACTCGCGTGCCCGTGACCATGCCCAGTCCCCATCAGGACTCTGCCCGTCGACGGCTGGCGGGTCGCCCGTCACCGGCGTTTGAGCACAGCGAAGCCGCCTCGCCGGTAGCCGTTAGAAGCTCATCAACCACACCGAGTACTCGTAGCACCAGGTCGCGTTCGGTCAGGGCGAAAACCGACGATCGCCCGACCGGTCGCGAGTCGACAAGGCCGCACTCGCGCAGGCAGGTCAGGTGCTTCGACACCGTTGACTGCGCCAGCCCGAGGTGGGACACCAGATCGACCACCCGGTGCTCCCCCATCGTCAAATGCTGAAGAATCACCAACCGCGAAGGATCAGCCATCGCCCGGAACAAGCACGCTGCTGGTATCAACGCGGCCCGCTCGTCGAGG
The DNA here is from genome assembly GCF_030149505.1 of Nocardioides sp. GTDB lineage: Bacteria > Actinomycetota > Actinomycetes > Propionibacteriales > Nocardioidaceae > Nocardioides. Next base: position 2,348 of record NZ_JASBRN010000070.1, on the reverse strand, counting down.
GCGTCATGTAGGGGCACCCGCGTTCTTGTCATCGCCATACGGCGATGTTATGGCCAGATAGTGGAGATAACAATGGCGGCATGGAGACGCAGTGGAGGAGCCCCGGCCCAGCCTGCACGCGTCCGTGTACGCAGTCGCGCATTCTTTCGTCGCCCCCTCCGCCACGCCGTTAAACGTCAGGCGGTCACGGGGTACTCCCCTTCCTGGGGCGTCGCTCGACGGCACTCACAGATCCGGTGCCGCGCGGGGCGCGCGGTGTGCGTTGGTCAGGACCTCTGTGCGACGCCGGCAAGATAGTCACTGCCGATGTAGGTGCGCCAGCTGTCGGCAGGCTCGAGTCCGTGAGCGGTGAGCTCGGCGAGGAACTGGCCGGCGGTGAACCGGTCCTTGGTCGGGTGGTCCAGGAGTCGGCGGTAGCTGGGTCGCGCGAGCGCGGCGGCGCTGACCTCGAGATAGTAGAACCGGCCACGGGGCCGCAGGACCCGGGAGACCTCGGCCACGGCGTCGCGCCAGTTGATGACGTGGTGAATGATCCCGAAGTCGAAAACGGCGTCATAGCTGGCGTCAGCGGCGCCCAGCGCTGCCTGCAGATCATCGGCGCTGCCCTGCTCGACGCGGACCTGGTCGTTGTAGCGGCGCAGCCGGTGACGGGCTCGGGTCACCATGGCGGGGTCGAGGTCGACGGCATCGACGGTCGCGGCGCCGAACTGGTCGATGATGAGCTTGGTGCCATAGCCCGACCCACAGCCGATCTCCAGCGCGCGAGCTCCCGGGGTGCGGCCACCAAGCCGCCGCAGCATCGGCGCTTCGACGCAGCGCTGGAAGATGCGGTTGGCGGGACTGGTGACCAGGAAGGTCTCCATCTGGTTCATCAGCATCAGTCAGCGCTCCCGGTGGTCGGGGATGGTGGTGGCTTCTGGTGAGCGAGGGTCATGATCGCTGTCGGCGGTGGGTTTGCCGGGTAGGAGCAGCGCGGTTAGGACGGCGCTGAGCCCAGCGGTTGTCGCTGTGGCGATCAGCACGAGGGTCATGCCGTGCAGGTAGGCGACATTCGCGCTGGCCGCGATGGCTGGCTCGCCGAGGCGTGCGGCTGCGGCGAGGGCTCCGGCGATGGATTCGCGGGCGGCGACCGCTGCTTCGGGCGGCAAACCGGCGGTGTTCACCCGGCTGGCGTAGCCTTCAGCGAGCAGGCTGCCGAGCAGGGCGACGCCGAGGGCACCACCGGTCTGGCGCAGGGTCATCGTGATCGCGGTGCCGGACCCGGCTTGCTCGGTCGGGAGGGCGTCGAGGACGGCGTCCATGGCGGGTGCGAGCGCCATCCCGATCCCGAGGCCCGCTGTGGCGAGCCAGGCTGCGACGAATCCGTAGCTGGACTGCAGGTCGGTGAGCGCGCCGATGGCCACGCCTGCGGCGAGCACGGCTAGGCCGGCCGAGACGGGCACCCGATAGCCGGCGCGCGCGGCGAGCCGCTCCCCGGCTGGGGCGCCGACGATCAGGCCGCCGATCAGCGGAAGCAGCCGGATCCCGGTACCGAGGGCGTCGTGGCCGGCGACGAACTGCAGGTACTGCGGGACGACGAACAACAGTCCGAGCATGCCGAAGGTGACCAGGACGCCGGCGATGCTGGCCCACAAGAACTGAGGCCGGGCGAACAGGTGCAGGTCGATCATCGGGTCGCGTACCCGTAGCTCCCAGGCCACGAACGCCGTCAGCACCACCAGTCCGGCACTGATCGCGCCAATGGTGACCTGATCCGACCAACCCCGGCCGGGGGCCTCGATCACCCCGTAGACGAGCGAGGTGAGCCCGGCCGTGGACAGCACCGCTCCCAGTACGTCGGGGCGTCGTGGCGACGGGTCGCGCGACTCCGGGAGCAGGGCCGCGATGGCGATGGCGCCGATGATCGCGATCGGGACGTTGATGAGGAAGATGGAGCCCCACCAGAAGTGCTGGAGCAGGTAGCCGCCGATGATCGGCCCTAGCGGGATGCCGATGCCCAGTCCCATGACCAGAAATGAGACTGCCTTGCCGCGCTCCGCTGGGCCGAAGAGGGCGGCGAGGACCGCGAAGGCGACCGGCATCATGATCGCGGCGCCCAGCCCCATCACGCCGCGGGCGGCGATCACCAGGGCGGCGGAGCCGACCCAGGCGGCCACAGCCGAGGAGATCCCGAACAGGCCAAGTCCGATGAGGAGCAGCCGTTTGCGGGCTCTTCATACCTGCGGTGGGGGTAGGTGAGCGACACGACCTGAGCGCCTGACCCGGAACGGGGTCGAGGCCTTCCAAAGTTTGGTGCGACCAAGCAACCAACCGGAAGGCCTCGACGATGCTCGAGCCTACGGCGTGCG
>NZ_JASBRN010000061.1 GCF_030149505.1 Nocardioides sp. | reverse complement strand
GAAGTGGCCGTATGCCGCGGTCTTGGCGTAGATCGGGCGCTTCAGGTCCAGGTCGCGCACGATGGCGGCCGGGCGCAGGTCGAAGACCTCGAGGACGGCCTTCTGGATGGCCTCGTCGACCTTGGCGGTGCCGAAGGTCTCGACCAGCAACGACACGGGGTGGGCGACGCCGATGGCGTACGCCACCTGGACCTCGCAGCGGCGGGCGAGGCCCGCCGCCACGATGTTCTTCGCGACCCACCGCGCCGCGTACGTGGCGGAGCGGTCCACCTTCGACGGGTCCTTGCCGGAGAAGGCACCGCCGCCGTGGCGGGCCATGCCGCCGTAGGTGTCGACGATGATCTTGCGACCGGTCAGGCCGGCGTCGCCCATCGGGCCGCCCACGACGAAGGTGCCGGTGGGGTTGACCAGCAGGCGGTAGCCGTCGGAGTCGATGTCGAACTGCTCGAGCACGGGTGCGATGACGTGCTTGGCGATGTCGGGCTGCAGCCGGGTCTCCAGGTCGATCCCGGCCTCGTGCTGGGTGGAGAGCACGACGGTGTCCACGCGCACGGCGCGGTCGTCCTCGTCGTACTCGATGGTGACCTGGGTCTTCCCGTCGGGGCGCAGGTACGGCAACGTGCCGTCCTTGCGCACCTCCGAGAGCCGCTCCGACAGCGTCTGGGCGATCTTGATCGGCAGCGGCATCAGCTCGGGGGTGTCGTCGCAGGCGTAGCCGAACATCAGCCCCTGGTCACCGGCGCCCTGGCGGTCCAGCTCGTCGGAGGACTCCTCGGTGCGCGACTCGTGCGCGGTGTCCACGCCCTGCGCGATGTCGCCGGACTGGCCGCCGATCGCGACCATCACGCCGCACGAGGCGCCGTCGAAGCCCTTCTCGGAGTGGTCGTAACCGATGTCGAGGATCTTCTGCCGCACGATCGACTTGATGTCGACGTACCCGCTGGTGGTCACCTCACCCGCGACCACCACCAGGCCGGTGGTCAGCAGCGTCTCCACCGCGACCCGCGAGGCGGGGTCCTGCCGCAGCATCTCGTCGAGCACGGCGTCGCTGATCTGGTCAGCGATCTTGTCCGGGTGTCCCTCGGTCACGGACTCGGAGGTGAACAGGCGTCCAGTCATGCGCGCAAGCCTAGACCGACGCCCAGCGGGCACCCACGCGGTCCCAGATCGCGTGGGCCAGGGCGCCCTTGGAGCCCCGCGGCACCTCCACGAAGGCGCCGTCGGCCTCGAGGATGACCGCCTCGTTGTCGGGGCTGCCGAAGACCGCTCCCCCGCTGACGTCGTTGACCACCAGCAGGTCGCAGCCCTTGCGGGCCAGCTTGGCGCGCGCGAGCTCGAGCACCGAGCCGGTCGCGTCCCCGGTCTCGGCTGCGAAGCCGACCACGACCTGGCCCTCGTGGGCGCGCTGGCCCGCGAGCTCGCGCAGGACGTCGGGGTTCTGCTCGAGCTCGATGGCCGGGGCGGAGCCGTCCTCGGCCTTCTTGATCTTGGCCTCGCTGCGCGAGGTCGGCCGGAAGTCGGCCGGGGCGGCGGCCATGACGACCGCGTCGGCGCTGGCGGCGGCGGTCAGGACGGCCTCGCGCAGCTGTTCGGTGGTCTCCACCCGCACGACGTCGACGCCAGCGGGGTCGGCCAGCGCGGTGTTGGCCGCGACGAGGGTGACCTTCGCGCCCCGGGAGGCGGCGGCACGGGCCAGGGCGTAGCCCTGGAGGCCCGAGGACCGGTTGCCGAGGAAGCGGACGGGGTCGAGGTACTCCCGCGTGCCGCCGGCGCTGACCACGACATGGCGACCGACGAGGTCGCGCCCCGTCTCGCCGTCGCGGTCCAGCACGTCGACGCAGAGCGCGAAGACCTCGGCGGGCTCGGGCAGCCGGCCCTTGCCGGTGTCGGCACCGGTCAGCCGGCCCTCGGCGGGCTCGACGACGAGCACGCCGCGCTCACGCAGGGTGGCGACGTTGGCGCGGGTGGCCGGGTGCTCCCACATCTCGGTGTGCATCGCGGGCACGAGCACGACCGGGCAGCGCGCGGTGAGCAGGGTGTTGGTCAGCAGGTCGTCGGCCAGCCCGTGGGCGGCCTTGGCCAGCAGGTCCGCGGTGGTCGGGGCGACGACGACCAGGTCGGCGCCCTGCCCGATCCGCACGTGCGGCACCTCGTGGACCCGGTCCCAGACCTCGTCGCTGACCGGCTTGCCCGACAGCGCGGCCCAGGTCGCCGCGCCGACGAACTGCAGCGCGGAGGCGGTCGGGACGACAGTCACGTCGTGGCCGGACTCGGTGAAGCGGCGCAGGAGCTCGCAGGCCTTGTACGCCGCGATGCCGCCGCCGACACCGAGGACCACCCGACGTCGCTGCGGCGAAATGGCGGAGGGCCGCTCCCCCGACGGGGAAGCGGCCTCCGAGGTGGTGCTGCCGGGGTCCGTCACGGGGACGGGGTCACTCCAGACCGGTGGCGGCGTCGGCGGCCGCGGCCTGGGCCGCTGCCTCCTCGGCCGCGAGCTCGGCGGGGTCCACGTGCTCGCAGGTCAGCAGGTCCTCGTTGATCTCGCGCAGCGCGATCGAGAGCGGCTTCTCCTGCACGTGGGTCTCCACGAGCGGGCCGACGTACTCCAGCAGGCCCTCGCCGAGCTGGGAGTAGTAGGCGTTGATCTGGCGGGCGCGCTTCGCGCCGTAGAGGACCAGCTGGTACTTGCTGTCCGTCTTGGTCAGCAGGTCGTCGATCGAGGGGTTGGTGACGCCCTCGGCGGCGATGTTGGGAGCAGACACAGGTCTGGTCTTCCTCACGTGTCGTCGGACAGAAGTGCAGGCCCCTGGGCGGGGCGCCCGGAGCCAACCATTAACAATACCAACTCGTCGGCGGCGCGACGAACTTCGTGGTTGGTGATGGTCACGTCGAACTCGGGCTCGGCGGCCAGCTCCTCGCGCGCGGTGACGAGGCGGCGCTCGCGCTCCTCCTCGGTCTCGGTGCCCCGGCCGACGAGCCGGCGCACGAGCTCCTCCCACGACGGGGGCGCGAGGAAGACGAAGAGCGCCCCGGGCATGGTGCGCCGCACCTGGCGAGCGCCCTGCAGGTCGATCTCCAGCATCGCGGGTCGACCGGCGGCCAGCGCCTCCTCGACGGGTCGACGGGGCGTGCCGTAGCGGGCCGCCTTGTGGACCACCGCCCACTCCAGCAGGTCGTCCTCGGCGACCATCCGGTCGAACTCGGCGTCGCTGACGAAGTGGTAGTGGACCCCGTCGACCTCACCCGGCCGCGGGGCGCGCGTGGTGGCGGAGACGGAGATCCAGACCTCGGGGTGCGTCTCGCGGACCGCCGCGGCGACGGTGCCCTTGCCGACGGCGGTGGGCCCGGCCAGGACGACCAGGCGGCTGGGTGCGGGGCTCACGCGCCGCCGAACTCCTTCTCCAGGGCGGCGACCTGCTTGACGCCGAGCCCACGGACCCGGCGGCTCTCGGCGATGCCGAGCCGCTCCATCACCTGGCGCGCCCGCACCTTGCCCAGCCCGGGCATCGCCTGCAGCAGGTCGACGACCTTCATCTTGCCGATGACCTCGTTGGTCTGGCCCTCGCGCAGCACGTCGACGATCGAGGCCCCGGAGTTCTTGAGGCGGTTCTTCACCTCGGCCCGCTCCCGACGGGAGGCGGCGGCCTTCTCGAGGGCCGCCTGTCGCTGTTCGGGGGTGAGAGGGGGGAGAGCCACGGAGGGTCCTTCGAGATCTGGGGGCCGGAGGAGCGGGGCGCGCGTCAATCTAGTCAGAGTTCCTTGACCCCGGCAAACAGTCCAGGCTCGCCCTGGACGGTCCCGGTGCCGCGGTTCCCTAGAGGTAGAGCGGGGTCTGGCACACGTCGCGCACCTGGGTCTCCAGCACCGCGAGGGCCTGCGCGGTCTGCGGACGCACCAGCTCACGGGCCGCCGCGTCGATCGCGGTGCGCTCGTCCTCGGCGAGGTCCGCCGGCGGGTCCTCCCGGTCGTACGACGCCGCGTCGACGCCCGCGTCCTCCAGCGCGTCCTCGAGCGCCTCGAGCCGCCCCACGACCTGCTGCCACTCGTCGACGACGTCGCCCGGGGCGGCGTCGCGCAGGTCGCGCAGCTGCGGCAGGACCGAGAGCAGCGCGTCGGGCCCGCCACCGGCGACCGCCTCGGTCAGCGCCTCCTGGTGCTCCTCGACCCGCTCGCAGTAGGCCTCGAAGGGGTCCGAGGAGCAGCCGGCGAGCAGGGATCCGCCGAGGGCCGCCGCGACCGCTCCGGCTGCCAGTCCGCGCCGCACCCGGGCGGCCCGGCCGGGGCCGCCGGTCACCGGAGCGGCCTGACGAGGCTCGCCAGCTCGTCGTGGGTGCGCCGCACGGCGTCGGCCATCGCCACCGGGTCCGGGCCCAGCCGCAGCACCTCGCGCGAGGAGCTGGCCAGGACGTGGCGCACCCGCGAGCCGAAGATCCGCGCGAGGTCGGCGACCGTGCCGCCCTGGGCGCCGAAGCCGGGGGCCAGGACGGGTCCGCCGAAGTCGAGGTCGGCACCGGCGTCGCCGATGGTGGCACCCACGACCGCGCCGAAGGAGCCCAGCGGCTCGGCCCCGGCGTTGAGCCGTCGCAGGTGTGCGAGCACGCGGTCGGCCACCCGCTCCCCCGCCGGGCCGGCACCGTCGTCGACCCGGGCGTGCTGGACCTCGGGGCCCTCCTTGTTCGACGTCAGCGCGAGGACGAAGACGCCCGCGCCGTGGCGCTGGGCGGTCTCCACCATGGGGTCCAGGGAGCCGAAGCCGAGGTAGGGGCTGGCGGTGATGGCGTCGCAGGCCAGCGGTGAGGACGGGTCGAGGTAGGCGTCGGCGTAGGCCTGCGAGGTCGAGCCGATGTCGCCGCGCTTCACGTCGAGCAGCACCAGCGCACCGGCTGCCCGCGACTCCTCCACGACCCGCTCCAGCACCGCGACGCCGCGGCTGCCGAACCGTTCGTAGAACGCCGACTGCGGCTTGACGACCGAGCAGAGCGGCGCCACGGCCTCCACGACCGTGAGGGCGAAGCGCTCCAGGCCGGCGACGTCGTCGGTCAGGCCCCACTCGGCCAGCAGCGCGGCGTGCGGGTCGATGCCGACGCAGAAGGCACCGCGCTCCGACATCGCCCGGTGCAGCCGGGTGCCGAACGGCTCCGCGGCTGCTGCGTGGGAGGTCTGGGTCATGGGGTCACCTCGGGGGTGCTCAGGGCCGTCGCGAGCCGCGCGGCCGTGGTGGGGTCGTGGAGGAGGGCGCTGCCGACCTGAACGGCCACCGCGCCGAGGTCGAGGAACGCCCGGGCGTCCTGGGGCGTGACGATGCCACCCGAGGCGACCACGTCGCACGTGGCGCCCGCGGCGTCCAGCGCCCGCCGCGCGTCGGCGACGCAGCGCAGGGCCAGCGGGCGCACGGCCGGACCGCTCAGGCCGGCGTCGCGCCCGTCGGGCAGGGCCGCCGGCAGCGCGCCACCGAGGACGACCGCGGCTGCCCCGGCGTCGGCGGCGACCTTCACGGCCTCCGCGACCCGGACGGTGTCGGGTCGCAGCTTGGCCAGGACCGGCACGCCACGGGGCAGCTCACGCAGCACCGCGGAGACCGCCGCACCCACGTGGAAGGGCTCGCGCACGTCCAGGACCCCGGCCGCGACGGCGTCGGGCTGGGCGAGGTTGACCTCGACGGCGCTGACCCCGGGGGCGGTGGCCAGGCGACGGGCCACCTCGGCGTACTCCCCCAGCTCGCGGGCCACCACCGACACCACGACCCGCGCGCCCTCCGTGAGCAGCCACGGCAGCTCGGTGGCCAGGAAGCCGTCGAGCCCGGGGTTGGGCAGGCCCGTGGCGTGCACCAGTCCCGCGGGCGTCTCGGCGATGCCCGGCACTTGCGCGCCGGGGCGTGGGTCGCGGGTGATCGAGCGGGTCACGACCGCGCCGTACGTCGACAGCGGGGCGTAGCCGGCGAGCTCGCGGCCGGTGCCGGCACAGCCCGAGGCGACCATCACCGGGGAGGCGAGCACCAGGCCCGCGACGGTCACTGTCACCTGAGGTCCCCCCAGCGGACCCGGTCGCCACGCAGCACCGGGCCGTCGACGCAGGCGCGGGCGGTGCGGGCCACGCCCTCCTCGCCGACGACCGGCACCGGGCAGCCCAGGCAGAGCCCGGTGCCGCACGTGGTCTGCTGCTCCAGCGCGACCTGGCTCCACGCACCGTGCTCCTCCGCCGCCAGGGCGGCGGCGTGCAGGGTGGGGGTGCTCCCCGCGGCGTAGACGACCGCGGCGCCCGAGCGGCGCAGCGCCTCGGGCAGCACGTCGGGGACGGTGCCGCGGGCGCCGACCGACCCGTCGCCGGTCACGACCGTGACCGAGCGGGCGATCCGGCGGGCCTCCAGCGCGGAGAGCAGGTGCGCCTCGTCGGCCGCGCCGAGGACCAGGCTGACCGGGCAGTCGCGCTCGCGCAGCCGCTCGGCGAGGGTGAACAGCGGCGCGGCGGCGTACCCCTCCCCCACGAGCAGGACCGGGACCGGCTCCTTGGGCAGGGCGAAGGCGCGCCCCCCGAGCGGTCCGGTGACCTCGACGGTGTCACCGCGCTGGCGCGCGGCCAGCCAGCGGCTGCCCGGGCCACGCGGCTCCACGACCAGGGTCACGGTGGCGGCGTACCCGCCGAGGGGTCGGACCTGGTGGATCCAGAACGCCCGGCGGGCCAGGTGCCAGCGTTCGGCCGCCGAGCCGACCGAGACGGCGACGAAGGAGCCGGGTCGGAACCGCTCGCCCACGCCCGGAGCCACCAGCGTGAGGTGCTGGTGGGCGCCGATCCGCTTGCTGGCCAGGACCTCGGCGGTGACGTGGACGGGAGTCACTCGGCGCTCAGGCCCCGCACGAGCCGTCGCGGCCAGCCCGGACCCTCGTAGACGAAGGCGGTGTAGCCCTGCAGCAGGTCGGCGCCGGCCCCGAGCCGCTCGCGGGCGTCCTCGACGGTCGTGATGCCGCCGACGCCGACGAGCACCAGGTCGGGCCCGACCCGTGCCCGGAGCCGGCGCAGCACGTCGGTCGAGCGGGCGGTCAGCGGACGGCCGGACAGGCCGCCGGCGCCCATCGCCTCCACCTCGGCGGTCGGCGTGACCAGGCCCGCGCGCGAGATCGTGGTGTTGGTCGCGATGATCCCGTCGAGCACCCCGTCGCGACGCCCGGCGACGGCCATGTCGGCCACGGCGTCGACGTCCTCGTCGGCGAGGTCCGGGGCGATCTTGACCAGCAGCGGCACCCGGCGCTCGCCGGTGGCGGCGTCGGCGACGCGCCGCACGTGCTCTAGCAGGGGCTGCAGCTTCTCGACGGCCTGCAGGTTGCGCAGGCCCGGGGTGTTGGGCGAGGAGACGTTGACCACGAGGTAGTCGGCGTACGGCGAGAGCAGCCGCGCGCTGGTCTCGTAGTCGCCCTCGACCGCGGCCTGGTCATCCTCGGGGACCACCTTGGACTTGCCGATGTTGACCCCGAGCACCGGTCCGGAGGTGCGGTCACCGCGCAGCGCGCGGCGGCGCAGCCGCTCGGCGACGGCGGACGCGCCGTCGTTGTTGAAGCCCATCCGGTTGAGCACGGCGCGGTCCTGTGGCAACCGGAAGAGCCGTGGCTTCGGGTTGCCGGGCTGGGCCAGTCCCGTGACCGTGCCGATCTCCACGTGGCCGAAGCCCAGCGCACCGAGCGCGTCGATCCCGACGGCGTTCTTGTCGAAGCCGGCCGCGAGCCCCAGCGGGTGCGGGAAGCGCAGCCCCATGACCTCCACCGGCCGCCCCTCCACCCCGATCGCGGCGTGCGAGGCCCGCAGCAGCGGCGCCCCCGCCCGGACCGCCCGGAAGCCCAGGTGGTGGGCCCGCTCCGGGTCGATCCGGGTCGCGACGTGGGTGAAGAGGTGGTCGTAGAGCGTCACCGAGCAGCCCACTCCTGCAGGCTCCGGACCCCGATGTCGCCACGGCGCATCGCCTCGATGCCCTGCACGGCGGCACCGAGGCCCTGCACGGTGGTGATGCACGGGACGTTGGCCATGACCGCCGCGGTGCGGATCTCGTAGCCGTCCAGACGCGCCTGCCCGCCGGTGCCCGCGCCGTACGGCGTGTTCACGATGAGCTGGATGCGACCGTCGTGGATGAGCTGGACCGTGGTCGGCTCGCCGTCCGGGCCGGGGCCCTCGAAGTGCTTGCGCACGACCGTGCAGTCCACGCCGTTGCGACGCAGCACCTCGGCGGTGCCCTGGGTCGCGAGGATCTCGAACCCGAGGTCGGCCAGGACCTTGACCGGGAAGATCATCGAGCGCTTGTCGCGGTTGGAGACCGAGACGAAGATGCTGCCCGAGGTCGGCAGCGGCCCGAAGGCGGCGGCCTGGCTCTTGGAGAAGGCGGTGCCGAAGTCGCGGTCGAAGCCCATGACCTCACCGGTGGACTTCATCTCCGGGCCCAGCACCGTGTCGACCTGGGAGCCGTCGGCGGTACGGAACCGGTTGAACGGCATCACCGCCTCCTTGACCGCGATCGGCTGGTCGGCCGGAAGGTCGCCCCCGTCGCCCTCGGCGGGCAGCACGCCCGCGCGGCGCAGGTCGGCGATCGACTCCCCGAGCATCACCCGGGCCGCGGCCTTGGCCAGCGGGGTGGCGGTCGCTTTCGACACGAAGGGCACGGTCCGCGAGGCGCGGGGGTTGGCCTCCAACACGTAGAGGATGTCCGAGCCCAGCGCGAACTGGATGTTGAGCAGTCCCCGCACACCGACACCACGGGCGATGGCCTCGGTGGCCTCGCGGATCCGCTCGATCTCCCGATGACCCAGGGTGATCGGCGGCAGCGCGCAGGAGGAGTCGCCGGAGTGGATGCCGGCCTCCTCGATGTGCTCCATGACCCCGCCGAGGAAGAGCTCCTCGCCGTCGAAGAGCGCGTCGACGTCGATCTCCACGGCGTCGTCGAGGAACCGGTCGACCAGGACCGGCGCGCTGTGGCTGATCAGCCCGGCGGCGACGTACTTCTCCAGGTAGGTCTGGAGCGCGTCGTCGCCGTAGACGATCTCCATGCCGCGCCCGCCCAGGACGTAGGAGGGCCGCACCAGGACCGGGTAGCCGATCTCGGCGGCGATCCGCTGGGCCTCGGGGTACGACGTGGCCGTGCCGTGCTTGGGGGCGGTCAGTCCGGCCTCGGCCAGCACGCGCCCGAAGGCGCCGCGCTCCTCGGCCAGGTCGATCGCGTCCGGGCTGGTGCCGACGATCGGCACCCCGGCGGCCGCGAGGCCCTGGGCCAGGCCGAGCGGGGTCTGGCCGCCGAGCTGGCAGATCACCCCGGCCAGCGGACCGGCCGCCTGCTCGGCCGCGACCACCTCGAGGACGTCCTCGAGGGTGAGCGGCTCGAAGTAGAGCCGGTCGGAGGTGTCGTAGTCGGTCGAGACGGTCTCGGGGTTGCAGTTGACCATCACGGTCTCGTAGCCGGCCTCGGAGAGCGCCAGCGAGGCGTGCACGCAGGAGTAGTCGAACTCGATGCCCTGCCCGATCCGGTTGGGACCCGAGCCCAGGATGATCACGGCCTCGCGCTCGCGGGGCGCGACCTCGGTCTCCTCGTCGTAGGAGGAGTAGTGGTACGGCGTCCGGGCCGCGAACTCGGCGGCGCAGGTGTCGACCGTCTTGTAGACCGGTCGGATGCCCAGCGCGTGCCGGACCCCGCGCACGACGTCGGCGCTCATGCCGCGGATCTTGCCGATCTGCGCGTCGGAGAACCCGTGCCGCTTGGCCTTGCGCAGCAGGCCGGGGGTCAGCTCGTCGGCGGCGGTGACCTCGACGGCGACCTCGTTGATGAGCGCGAGCTGGTCGACGAACCACGGGTCGATGGCGGTCGCGTCGAAGATCTCCTGCGGCGTCGCGCCGGCCCGGATCGCGTCCATGACCTTCTTCAGCCGGCCGTCGTGCGGGACGGCGATCTCGCGGAGCAGCGACTCCTTGTCGAGGTCGACCCATTCCTGGGCCCAGTCGAAGACGGCGTCCTTGGCCTCCAGCGAGCGCAGCGCCTTCTGCAGCGCCTCGGTGAAGTTGCGCCCGATGGCCATCGCCTCGCCCACGGACTTCATGTGGGTGGTCAGCGTCGGGTCCGCGCCGGGGAACTTCTCGAAGGCGAACCGCGGCACCTTGACCACGACGTAGTCGAGCGTCGGCTCGAAGGACGCCGGGGTGCTCAGGCCGCCGGCCTGGCTGGTGATGTCGTTGGGGATCTCGTCGAGGGTGTAGCCGATGGCGACCTTGGCGGCGATCTTGGCGATCGGGAAGCCGGTGGCCTTCGAGGCCAGCGCGCTCGAGCGGCTGACCCGGGGGTTCATCTCGATGACGACGATCCGGCCGTTGACCGGGTTGACCGCGAACTGGATGTTGCAGCCACCGGTGTCGACGCCGACCTCGCGGATGACGCCGATGGAGATGTTGCGCAGCCGCTGGTACTCCCGGTCGGTCAGCGTCATGGCCGGGGCGACGGTGATGGAGTCGCCGGTGTGGACGCCGACGGGATCGACGTTCTCGATCGAGCAGACGATGACGACGTTGTCGGCCTTGTCGCGCATCACCTCCAGCTCGTACTCCTTCCAGCCGAGGATCGACTCCTCCAGGAGCACCTCGGTGGTGGGGCTGGCCGAGAGGCCCTGACCGGCGATGCGGCGCAGCTCGGCCTCGTCGTAGGCCAGGCCCGAGCCGGCGCCGCCCATGGTGAACGAGGGCCGCACGACGACGGGGTAGCCGAGCTCCTCGGCACCGGCCAGTGCCGTGGCCAGCGCGTGGGCGACCTTGGCCTCCTTGGGCGCGTCTGCGCCGAGCTCCTCGCCGTTGCAGATCACGCTGCGCGCGACCTCGGCACCCCACTCGGCCGGCAGGCCCTCGACGATCTGCTTGAACTGCTCGCGGTTCTCGCCCTTCTCGATCGCCTCGACGTTGGCGCCGATCAGCTCGACGTCGTACTTCTCGAGGACGCCGGCGGCGTGCAGGTTCATCGCGGCGTTGAGCGCGGTCTGCCCGCCCAGGGTCGGCAGCAGGGCGTCGGGGCGCTCCTTGGCGATGACCTTCTCGACGAACTCGGGGGTGATCGGCTCGACGTACGTCGCGTCGGCGAACTCCGGGTCGGTCATGATCGTGGCCGGGTTGGAGTTGACCAGGATCACGCGCAGGCCCTCGGCCTTGAGCACGCGGCAGGCCTGGGTGCCGGAGTAGTCGAACTCGCAGGCCTGGCCGATGACGATCGGGCCGGAGCCGATGACCATCACGGACTTGATGTCTTCACGCTTCGGCATGTCAGAGCTCCCCCGCCATCAGCTGCACGAACCGGTCGAAGAGGTAGGCGGCGTCGTGCGGGCCGGCCGCGGCCTCCGGGTGGTACTGGACGGAGAACGCCTTGAGGCGGCCCCCCTCGGATGCCGGGTCGCGGAGCTCGAGGCCCTCGACCACGTCGTCGTTGAGGCAGACGTGGCTGACCGTCGCCTCGCCGTACGGCGTGGCGGTGCTGCCCTCCAGCGGCGCGTCGACCGCGAAGCCGTGGTTGTGGGCGGTGACCTCGACCTTGCCGGTGGTGCGGTCCATCACCGGCTGGTTGATGCCGCGGTGGCCGTACTTCAGCTTGTAGGTGCCGAAGCCGAGCGCACGCCCGAAGAGCTGGTTGCCGAAGCAGATGCCGAAGTAGGGCAGGCCGCGCTCCAGCGCCCCCTGGAGCAGCTCGACCTGCGAGGTCGTCGCGGCCGGGTCGCCGGGGCCGTTGGAGAAGAAGAGCCCGTCGGGCTGGACCGCGAGGACGTCCTCGAGGGTGGCGGTCGCGGGCAGGACGTGGACGTCGATGCCGCGCTCGGCCATCCGGTAGGGCGTCATCGCCTTGATGCCGAGGTCGAGCGCGGCGACGGTGAAGCGCTTCTCCCCCTGGGCGGGCACGAGGTAGGCCTCGGTGGTGGAGACCTCCCCGGCCAGCTCGGTGCCGGCCATCTCGCCGGACGCGCGGACCCGGGCCAGCAGCGCCTCGGGGTCGGTCTCGGTGGTGGAGATGCCCACGCGCATCGCGCCGCGCTCGCGCAGGTGGCGGGTCAGGGCGCGGGTGTCGACGCCGGAGATCCCGACGACGCCCTGGGCGGCCAGCTCCTCGTCGAGGGTGCGCACCGAGCGCCAGCTGCTCGGCACCCGGGCGGGGTCGCGGACGACGTACCCGGCGACCCAGATGCGGCGGGACTCCGGGTCCTCGTCGTTGACGCCGGTGTTGCCGATGTGCGGCGCGGTCATCACGACGACCTGCCGGTGGTACGACGGGTCGGTCAGCGTCTCCTGGTACCCGGTCATGCCGGTGTTGAAGACCGCCTCGCCGAAGGTCTCGCCCTCGGCTCCGAAGGACTCGCCGTGGAAGGTGCGACCGTCCTCGAGGACCATGATCGCGGGGGCATGCGACGGCACGCCGACCTCCTTCTCCGCCTCACGGGACGGTGGTTAAAGGATGTTCGAGCAGGGGCGAGGCTACCAGCGCCGCGACCCCCGTCCTGCTTCGTGGTGCATGGATCTCTCTAGGTGAGAGCCCCGTCGCGGAAGGTCGCCCGTCCGCGCAGGAACGTGGTGCGCACGGCGGCGCCGAAGGTGCGGCCGTGCCAGGGGTTGTTGCGGCTCAGCGACACCGACGCGGCCCGGTCGACAGTCACGTCGGCGGACGGGTCGACGAGGGTGATGTTGGCCGGCGCGCCGACCTCGAGGCCCTGCCCCTGGCCGGCCAGCCCGGCGATGCGCGCGGGCGTGGTGGACATGACCCGGGCCAGGTCGGCCCAGGTCATCCGGCCGCTCTCGACCATGACCTGCGCGACCACGGGCAGCGCCGTCTCGAGACCGAGCATCCCGAAGGCGGCGTCGACGAAGGCGTGCTCCTTGTCGTGCCGCGCGTGCGGGGCGTGGTCGGTCGCGACGGCGTCGATCGTGCCGTCGGCCAGCGCCTCGCGCAGCGCCTCGACGTCCTCGTCGGGCCGCAGCGGCGGGTTGACCTTGTACGTCGGGTCGTACCCGCTCAGCAGGTCGGTGGTCAGCAGCAGGTGGTGCGGGGTGACCTCGGCGGTGACCGCCCAGGTCCCGTCCTGCGCGGCCTGCGCCTTGGCCCAGCGCAGCACCTCGACCGTGCCGGCCGTGCTGGCGTGGGCGACGTGGACGCGCGAGCCGGTGTGCCGGGCGAGCATCACGTCGCGGGCGACGACGACCTCCTCGGCGATGCCGGGCCAGCCCGGGAGCCCGAGGCGGCCGGACAGCTCGCCCTCGTGGCAGCAGGCGCTGGGCCCTGCGAGTGAGGGGTCCTGGGAGTGCTGGCTGACGACGCCGCCGAAGGCCTTGACGTACTCCAGCGCCCGGCGCATCACGCGGGGGTCAGCGACGCACTTCCCGTCGTCGGAGAAGACCGTGACGCGGGCACGGGAGCGGTGCATGAGCCCGAGCTCGGCCAGCTCCTCGCCGGCCAGGCCCTTGGTGACCGCACCGACCGGGACGACGTCGACGAGCCCGGCGGCGACCCCCAGGTCGTGCACGCGTTCGGCCGCCTCGGCGGTGTCGGTGACCGGGTTGGTGTTGGCCATCGCCAGCACCGCGGTGAACCCGCCGACGGCGGCGGCGCGGGAGCCGGTCAGCACGGTCTCGGCGTCCTCGCGGCCGGGCTCGCGCAGGTGGGTGTGCAGGTCGACCAGCCCGGGCAGGGCGACGAGGCCGTTGGCGTCGACGACCTCGGCTCCCGCTGCCTCCAGGCCGTTGCCGACCTCGGCGATCGTGCCGTCGACGACCAGCAGGTCCGCGGTGGTCTCCCCCAGGACGGAGGCACCCTGGATCAGCAGGCGCTGCGGTGCGGCGCTCACGCGGCGCTCCCTTCCCCTGCGAGCAGGTGGTAGAGGATGGCCATCCGGACGGCGACGCCGGCCGAGACCTGGTCGAGGATCACCGACTGCGCGGCGTCGGCGGCGTCGGCGGCGATCTCCAGCCCCCGGTTCATCGGGCCGGGGTGCAGGATCGGGACGTCCGGGCCCAGCAGCGCGAGCCGGTCACGGGTCAGGCCGTACCCGACGGTGTACTCCCGGGGGCTGGGGAAGAACCCGCCGCTCATCCGCTCCTTCTGTACCCGGAGCATCATCACCGCGTCAGCGGTGGGCAGCACCGCGTCGACGTCGTACGACGTCTCGAACCCGGCCGCGCGGCTCCACGCCCCGACGCCGCTCGGCATCAGCGTGGGCGGGGCGACCACGGTGACGCGGGCGCCGAGCTTGGTCAGGCACAGGACGTTGCTGCGGAAGACCCGACTGTGGGTGAGGTCCCCGACCAGCACGACGTGCCGGCCCTCGAGGCCGCCGAGGCGGCGTGTGAGGGTGTAGGCGTCCAGCAGCGCCTGGCTCGGGTGCTCGTGCGTGCCGTCGCCGGCGTTGATGACGCTGGCGTCGACCCACTGGCTGACCTGGTGCGCGGCACCGCTGGCGTGGTGGCGCATGACCAGGGCGTCGACGCCCATCGCGGCGATCGTGAGCACGGTGTCGCGCAGCGACTCGCCCTTCGAGGTCGAGGAGCCCTTGCCGGTGATGTTGATGGTGTCGGCCGAGAGCCACTTGCCCGCGATCTCGAACGAGGACCGGGTGCGGGTGGAGTCCTCGAAGAAGAGGTTGATGACGGTGCGGCCGCGCAGCGCGGGGAGCTTCTTGACCTCGCGGCGCTGGACGTCGTGCATCTCGGCCGCGGTCGCGAAGATCTCCGCGATGTCCTCGGCGGTGACGTCGTCGATGGAGAGCAGGTGCCGGTTCACGAGATCCAGACCCCCTCGACGCCGTCGAGCTCCTCGAGCCGGACGGCGACGCGCTCCGTGCGGGCGCTGGGGAGGTTCTTGCCCACGTGGTCGGCGCGGATCGGCAGGTCACGGTGGCCGCGGTCGACCAGCACGGCGAGCCGCACGACCTCGGGGCGGCCGATGTCGTTCATGGCGTCCAGCGCGGCGCGGACGGTGCGCCCGGAGTAGAGCACGTCGTCGACCAGCACCACGGTGCGGCCGTCGATCCCGCCGGGCGGGATCTCGGTGTGCTGGGGGCCGCGAGCGGGGTGCTTGCGCAGGTCGTCGCGGTACATCGTGATGTCGAGGCTGCCCACGGGCACCTCGACACCCTCGACGGCGGCGATCCGCGCGGCCACCCGGCGGGCCAGCGGCACGCCCCGGCTCGGGATCCCGAGCAGGACGAGGTCGGCGGCGCCCTTGTTGCGCTCGAGGATCTCGTGCGAGATGCGGGTCAGGGCCCGGGCGATGTCGCGCTCGTCGAGGACGGTGCGTCCCTCGGGGACACCTGCTTCAGGGCTGGGCGGCGGTTGTGCGGACACGCGCTCCCGGACCTCCTTCTGCGCCTCACGGGACGCCTACTTAAAGGATGTCGATCTGGTGGATCGGGTGGGACCCTACCAGCGTGGACGACGCTCTCGGGACGCTGCTGGTCGAGGAATGGGGCCTGCGCGACGCCGTCGCGACGCCCCTCGACGGTGGGATGAACTCGCTGACGTGGACCATCCGGGCCCCTGGTGCGTCGTACGTCGCCACGTGGGTCCCCCGCGAGGAGACCGACCTCTTCGCAGCCGGTGCGACCGCCGCGCGGCTAGCGGCCCGGGCCGGGGTGCTGACGGGTGCCCCGGTCCCGCGCCGTGAAGGCAGCGACCTCTCTCCGCTGGGCGAGGGGGTCGTCGCCCTGCTCGAGCACGTCCCCGGCGCGGAGCTCGCGGGCGAGACCGACGAGGACGCCGCGCTCATGGGCGAGGTGCTCGCCCGGGTGCACCGCGAGACGCGCGGGCAGGCCGCGCGCGGCGCGCTGGTGTGACACTGGGTGGAGGCCCACCGGTTCGACGCCGACCCCGACCTGATGGCGGTCGCGGCCGACGTGGTGCGGTCCGTCGAGAGCCTGGGCGGACTGGCGTACGGCCTGTGCCACGGCGATCCCGCCCCGGAGGCGTTCCTGCGCTCCGAGCACGGGGTGGGCCTCATCGACTGGGGCTCGGTCGTGGACGGGCCGCTGCTCTACGACGTCGCCTCGGCCGTGATGTACCTCGGCGGGCCGGCGTACGCCGCTCCCCTGCTGCAGGCGTACGCCGCGGCCGGCGGCCCCGCGACGGCGGACCTCCACCAGGTCGACCTCATGCTCCGGATGCGGTGGGTCGTGCAGGCCGACTACTTCGCCCGCCGGCTCGCGTCCGGCGACCTCACCGGCCTCGACGAGGCGGCGGACAACCAGCGCGGCTACGACCGCGCCCGCCGGGCGCTGCTCGTCGAGCTCGCATGAGGCTTGCGTGGCGTTCTGGTTCAACCTGGTGGCTGTTGCAAATCGCCGGGCGAGATCGGCCCGTTTTTGCGGCTGGGGCGAAATACTTGGGCATGGCTCGTTCGTATCGCCCAGTCGTGCGGGATCAGGAGTTCCTGCTCCCGCCGAA
>NZ_JASBRN010000040.1 GCF_030149505.1 Nocardioides sp. | reverse complement strand
GGCGTGGTAGGTGAAGGCGCCGGTCGACGTGGTGGTCATCGTGGTCGCGACCGTGTCCGCGACCTGCGAGCCGTCCCACAGCGGGAACACGCCCGTGCGCTGCAGCTTGAGGACGGCCCCGGCCGGCGCCTGACCGGTGATGATCGAGTGCGTGCCGGCGTCGAGCGCGTTCTCGAACGCGAGCAGGAACGCCTCGCGGTTGCCCCCGCCGACCTCGTCGTGGCCCTGGTGCGTGCCGCCGCACTCGTCGGCCGCTTCGGTGGTCAGGTCGGCCGCGTTCTCCGGGGTGACGGCCCCGGCGGCCTCCGTGTCGCCGACGTACTCGGCCACGACCTGCTCGTAGGGCGGGTGGAACTCGTCCGGACCGATCTCGAAGGTGTAGCCGTACCCGCCGGTGGCGTTGTAGCTGTAGTCCTCGGTGGTGCCGGTGGTGTCGTACAGCTCCCAGCCGTGGATGTTCTCGTAGCCGTTGGCGGCAGCCATCTCGGCGCCGAGGCGCTTGAGCGCCTTCTCGTCGGGGGCGTCACCGACGGGGATGCCGTCGGGGCCGATCGTGGTCGGCGCGACGCCGTTGGGCCGCAGCACCAGGTTGGAGAAGGTGTGGTTGGAGATGAGCATCGTGACCTGGCGCTCGCGCACCAGCTGCTGGATGTTCTGGGTCTCCGGCTCCGAGAAGGGAGCAGCACCGCGGTAGGTCGGGTCGAGCAGGCCGACCTCGACCGCGGCCGGGTTGGGCGCGGTCGCCGCGGCGCCCGGGCCGCCCCAGAAGCCGCCGTAGTTGCGGTTGAGGTCCACGCCGAGGCCGAAACCGCCGGGGGTGCTCAGCTGGGCGGCGCAGGCGCCGGCCGGGGTCTGCTGCCCGTCGACCAGGCGGCAGTTCTTGCGCATGTAGGCGAAGCCAGGCGTGGCCAGGATCGAGGTCTGGCCGCCGAGCGGGTCGGCGCCGGTGTCGTTGAGCGCGCGCAGGTCGACGAACTCGCCGCTGGTGCGGGAGAGGTTGAAGCCGTCGACGTTCACGACGGGGACGACCACGACCCGGGCCTTGTCGAGCAGGCGGGTGATCCGGGCGTCCTTGCCGTAGCTCTTGGCGAGGTCGACGGCGAACTCCATCGCCAGCTCGCCGGAGGGCCACTCGCGGGCGTGGTGGACGCCCATGAGCAGGAAGGTGGGCCGGCCGCTGGGCGGCTCGGTCACGTCGCTGCCGATCTCGACGCCCTGGATGCTCCGGCCCTCGAGGCTGGGCAGCGGCAGGGTGATCGACGTGACCAGCTCGGGGTGGTCCTCGGCCAGCGCCGCCATGTCGGCGTTGTAGTCGTCGAGGGTGCGGTAGGTGTCGCGGCCGGAGGGGAGTGCGGAGCGGACGGTCGCCTTCGCGAACGCCTCGTTGATCTCGGCGACCTCGATGCCGCGCTCGACCAGGTCGGGGATGCGGACGTCGAAGGTGAAGCCGTTGAGGACGAGCGCGGCCAGGTCGGCCGCCGTGTGCAGCACGACCTCGATGTAGTCGCGGCCGGCGTGCTCGGTGAGGTCCAGCCCGAGGGCCTGGAGCTTCTCCTTGGCGTCGCGGTCGGGGGTGTCCACCGTGACCAGCTGCGGCGCGAAGAGCTCCTGCAGCGGGTTGGCGGCGGCGCCGGCGGCGCTGCTGGTGGAGGCGGTCCCGGCGAGCGGGAACGCGAGGGCGAGGGTGGCGAGGGCGCGGTGGCGGCGCGGGCCAGGCGGGTGCGGCGGATCATCGTCGTGCTCCTGGGCTGCGCCCCACATCCGGCCGGCCCCTTGCCGAGGACGACCAGGCGCTCGCGCACCTTCGCGGGATCAGACCCGCTCGTAGCAGAGCACGACCCAGCGGCGGTCCTCGTCCGTGAACCACGACCAGGCGAACTGCCGCGTCCGCACGCGGTCGGGGCAGCGCTCGAGGGCCGCACGGCGCACCTTCCTCTCGGCGCGGGAGTCGTTGGCCGGGACCGGGAGCCAGAAGGCCTCCTTGTTGCGCCAGCCCACGAGACGTCGCTTGTTCTTGCAGACGGTCCCGTAGAAGTCCTTGGTCATGCAGCGTCGCACCGGCTTGGAGAGCTTCGGGGTCACGACCGGCAGCCCGGCACCGGTGACGACCATCAGCTTCTGGCCCTTGACCCGGGCCAGGTCGCAGCGGAACCATCGGGCGCCCGCCGCTCTCTGCTCCTCCGAGGGCATGAACCAGAACTTCTCGTAGGCCGAGCGTCGGTAGAGCAGGTGGTCGGCGGTCGTGACCGTCTCCCAGGCCGGGGCGCAGGCGGCGACGACCGCCTCGCCGGCCCTGCGCCACTGCTCCCACGACAGCTCGGCCGGGAGCTGACCCACGCCCACGACCTCGGTGGTGTGCCTACGGGCGCAGTCGACGGCCTCGGTCGCGGTCTCGCCCATGGCCTCGGCCCACGTCATGTCGGCGCAGGTGCCGACGGTCGGCGCGCCGGCCATCGGGTCGGGCTCGGCGGTGGGCTCGGGCTCCGGCGCGGCGGTGGGCTCGGCCGTCGTGGTGGCGGGGGGATCGCCGACGGTCCTCTGCGCGCCGGCGGCGTCGGGCGCCAGGAGGGCGACCGCGAGGAGGGCGGGCAGGACGGAGCGGTGCAGGGCGCGCAGGCGCATGAGAGGTTCCCCCGAGAGACGAGCGCCCACCGAGCCGGGCGCGATCGGCGGAAGGCTAGACGAGGTCGGCGCGGATCCTGCGATCGACGAGCTCCAGCAGGACCTCGCGGGCCGGCAGGTCCGCGAGCAGGTACGCCGTGCCGAGCAGCCCCGCGGGGTCGAACCGCACCTGGAGGTCCACCTCGGTCCCGCCGTCCCGTGCGGTGAGCAGCACGGTCAGCGTGACCGTCCCCGGCGCCCGGACCGCGGCCTCCAGCACCAGCCGATGACCCCCCGGCCGGTCCCCGGCGGCCCGCACCACCCAGAACCCCGCCCGGTCCCCAGCCCTCAGCAGCGGACCGTCCGGCACCGGCCAGCGGCGACCACCGCCGAGCACCGCGCGGTCGATCGCGCCGCGCACCACGAACGGTGCGGCGTCGACGTACCAGTGACGGCCGGGGCCGGCGCCGGCCACCACCGCCCACACCTCGTCGGGACCCAGCGGGACGGTCGACACCCGTCGGGAGGAGTGCAGCGAGATGCCGGTCGTGACCATGACCCAGTCCTACTAGGGTGGCGGGCGGTCCCACCCCACCCGAGGAGAGCGCACCGTGCCCATCGCCACCCCTGAGAAGTACGCCGAGATGCTGGACGCCGCGAAGGGCGGCGCCTACGCCTTCCCCGCGATCAACGTCTCCTCCAGCCAGACGCTCAACGCCGCGCTGCAGGGCTTCGCCGACGCCGGCTCCGACGGGATCATCCAGGTCTCCACGGGCGGCGCGGAGTACCTCTCCGGCCCGACCCGCAAGGACATGGTCACCGGCTCGGTGGCCTTCGCGGCGTACGCCGCCGAGGTGGCCACGAACTACCCCGTCAACATCGCGCTGCACACCGACCACTGCCCCAAGGACAAGCTCGACGGCTTCGTCCGTCCGCTGCTGGCGCTCTCCGCCGAACGGGTCCAGCGCGGCGAGGCGCCGCTCTTCCAGTCGCACATGTGGGACGGCTCGGCCGTGCCGCTGGAGGAGAACCTCTCCATCGCCAGCGAGCTGCTGGAGAAGTGCATCGCCGCCAAGATCATCCTCGAGATCGAGGTGGGCGTGGTCGGCGGCGAGGAGGACGGCGTCGAGAACGAGATCAACGAGAAGCTCTACTCCACCCCCGAGGACGCCATCGCCACCGCGAAGGCGCTGGGCTACGGCGACCGCGGCTACTACATGACCGCGCTGACCTTCGGCAACGTGCACGGCGTCTACAAGCCGGGCAACGTCAAGCTGCGTCCCGAGGTGCTCAAGGCCGCGCAGGAGGCCGTCGTCGGCGAGTTCGGCCTCGAGGCCGGCGCCAAGCCCTTCCACCTGGTCTTCCACGGCGGCTCGGGCTCGACCCCGCAGGAGATCGCCGACGCCGTCGACTACGGCGTGGTGAAGATGAACGTCGACACCGACACCCAGTACGCCTTCACCCGGCCCGCGGCCGCGCACATGTTCCAGAACTACGACGGCGTGCTCAAGGTCGACGGCGAGGTCGGCAACAAGAAGGCCTACGACCCGCGCGCCTGGGGCAAGGCCGCCGAGGCGGGCATGGCCGCCCGCGTGGTCGAGGCCTGCGAGAACCTCCGCTCCGCCGGTCGCTCGCTGGGCTGAGCCCACGCCCTCGTCGTGCCCCCCACCGCTGCGGCGGTGGGGGGCACGCCTGCGTGAGCGGTGCCCTGGCACGATGGCGGGATGACGCAGATCGGACAGGACCTGATGGCGGGCCCGCCGCCCACCCACCTCCCCGAGGACCCCGCGGCGCCCTCGCTGGCCGCCGGCGAGGACACGTACGCCGTCGCCCGGAAGTTCCCCGCGAGCCCCTTCGCGTGGGCGGCGCTGGCCGGCCAGGCCGTCTCCGAGCAGGCCGACCCGGTGACGATCTACGCCTACGCGCGGGTCGGCTACCACCGCTCCCTGGACATGCTGCGCCGCAACGGCTGGAAGGGCCACGGCCCGGTGCCGTGGGAGCACGAGCCCAACCGCGGCTTCCTCACCTGCCTGGCGCTGCTGGCGATGGCCGCGCGCAGCATCGGCGAGACCGAGGAGTGGGAGCGCTGCTCGGCCTTCCTGCGCGACTCCAGCCCCACGGCGTACGACCAGCTCCTCTCCGACCTGGGCTGACGCGGATCACGCGCCCGACCGGGGAGGCCCTCCGCAGCGGCTGCGGATGGCCTCCCCGGTCGTGTGGCGGGAGCTCCTACTCGCCCCAGCCCATCGGGAACACCTCGAACGGCGCGGCGAACGTGCAGCCCAGCCGCTGTCCGGTGGCCCGCGCCATCCCCTCCAGGAACTCGCGCGGGTCGAAGTCGTCCCACCCCAGGCCCTCGATGTACGCCGCGTGCGCCTCGAGGCTGGCCACGCCGGCGTCGAAGGTGGCGGTCGTGTCGACCGCGTGCGTGGCGAGCGGGGACCCGAAGGCCCACACCTCCCCGACGCCGCCCCACTTCTCCAGCGTGCCGCCGCCCTCGGCCAGCTGCTCGGTGAAGACCCAGCGGTTGCCGGCGTCGCGGACCGCGTCCAGGACCGCGCGGCCGACGGCGATGTGATCGGCCTGGTTGAGGTTGGCCCCGCCCCAGGTGTCGCGGAAGTTGCCGGTGAGCACGACCTCCGGCCGGTGCTGTCGCACGGCCCCGGCGATCGCGCGGCGCAGCGCCACGCCGTACTCCAGCACCCCGTCGGTCAGGCCCAGGAAGTCGACGACGTCCACGCCGACGACCCGGCCGGACTCCACCTGCTCGGCCTCGCGGACCCGGCGCGACTCCTCGGGGGCCAGCGCGTCGATGCCGGCCTCGCCCGAGGTCACCATGCAGTAGACGACCTGCTTGCCCTGGCCGGTCCAGCGGGCGACGGCCGCCGCCGCGCCGAACTCCAGGTCGTCGGGGTGGGCGACGACGCAGAGCATCCGCTCCCAGTCCTCGCGCAGCGGCTCCAGCGGCGTGGGCTTCTCCATCCCGCCATCGTGCCGACCGGCGGGGTTCCTGGCTACGGCTACGGGGTGAGGAGCGAGCGGACCTTCTCCGCGCCCAGCGCCATGAACAGCGTGGGCAGCCGCGGGCCGCGCTCGGCGTCGACGAGCAGGTGGTAGAGCAGGCCGAAGAACGCCTTCTGGTCGGCCTTGACCTGGTCGGTCGGCGGGTCGTCGAGCCCCATGCCGCGGGCGAGCTTGGGCACGCCGTAGATCAGCGCGGTCGTCTCCTCGAGCTCGAGCCGGTCAGGGAGCCGGCCCAGCAGCTGGCGCAGCCACAGCTCCTCGTCCTCGGTGAGCGAGGCCAGGCGCTCTGCGTCCTTGGTCTCCCGCACGGTCGTGCGCTCGGAGGCGGGGACGTACTCCGACATCCAGGTCATCGCGCGACCCAGCCGCGGCTCGAGGTCCTCGACGGAGTCGTGGGCGTGGCCGACGTCGCCGACGATCCGGCTGATCAGCTCGGCTGAGCCCGCGGTCACGTCGGCGACCGAGCTCAGGAGGCGGAAGGGGACGACGACCTTCGGGGAGGGCAGCGTCCCGGCCGAGGAGGTCGCGACCGCCCGCTCACGCGCCAGCACCTGCGCGTCGCGCTTGCCGGGGTCGGCGGCCTTGCGGGCGAGGCTGTCCCACTCGTCGTACAGCCGGACGACCTCGGGGCCGAAGTCGATGTCGAAGGCCTGCTTGGGCTGGCGGCGGGCGTAGAGCCAGCGCAGGATCGGCGGCTCCAGGATGCGCAGGGCGTCCGCGGCGGTGGGCACGCCACCGGCCGAGGAGGACATCTTCTGCATGCCGGCGAAGCCGACGAAGGCGTAGGCGACGTACGACGGGGCGCGGAAGTCGAAGAGCCGCGGGACCAGCTCCTTGCCGACCGTGTAGGACGAGCCGGGCGTGGAGTGGTCCAGGCCGCCGGGCTCGAAGTCGACGCCCTCGAAGGCCCAGCGCATCGGCCAGTCGACCTTCCACACGAGCTTGCCCTCGTGCTGGGTGGCGACGTTGGTGGTGTGGCTGTCACCGCAGGAGGTGCAGGTGTAGGAGAGGTCGGTGCTCTCGTCGTCGTAGGCCGTGATGTCGACAGTGTCGCGGCCGCAGGTGCGGCAGTAGGGGCGGTAGGGGAAGCGGGCCAGCGAGCCGGCGCCTGCCGTGGGCTCGTCGTCCTCGACGACGGAGTCCTCAAGCGCGGCCGCCTCCTGCTCGGACCCCGGGGCGGGCTCGGCCTTCTTGGTGCGGAACTTCCCGAGCACCTCCTCGATGACGTCGCGGTGCGTGATCGCGTGCAGGACCTGCTCGGTGTAGGCGCCGGCGAGGTACTGCTCGGTCTGGGAGACCTCGACCATCTCGACGCCGAGCTCCACCAGCGCCTCGCGCAGGGGCGCCTTGAAGTGCTCGGCCCACGACCCGTGGCACTCCCACGGGTCGGGTACGGCGGAGAGCGGGCGTCCGATGTGCTCGGCCCAGCTCGCGTCGACCCCGGCGGGCACCTTGCGGAAGCGGTCGAAGTCGTCCCACGAGTGCAGGTGCCGGACCGCGACCCCGCGGCGGCGCAGCTCCTCGGCGACGAAATGCGGCGTCAGGAACTCCCGCAGGTTGCCCAGGTGGATCGGGCCCGACGGGCTGGCCCCCGATGCGCAGGTGACGACCCGGCCCTCGGGCAGCCCGTGGACGAGCGCCTCCTGGCCGCCTGCGTGCCGGATGGCGTCGTCGGCCGCGCGGGTCACCCAGTCGATCGGCTCGGAGGGCTGGTCGGCGGTGCCGCCTCGTGGCATGGGGAACTGCTCCTGGTGCTCGGCGGTGGCGTCCGGTGGTCCTGCGGACGCGTGGGCTGGTGGCCCGGGGACGGGCGTCGCCACGCTACCGGGTGCCGCCGGCCGGGCGGGCAGCGGCGAGGCGCCGGCGTACGAGTCCGGGAGACGGGCGAGGGCGTCGGGGCCGTCCCCTGAGGCGACCCCGACGCCCTGACGTGGAGCGGAGCACGTTCATCCCCCGACGAAAAGTGCTCCAGCCGCCGACCAGGGAGCCAGCGGTCCACCTCGACCATCCTCACCTGTCCTGACGGTGCCACGGGGAGGCTGGCTGCCTCTGGCACGAACCTGTCATTCCCTTTACACTCCGTCCATGGCGCCCCCTCCGGAGTCGGTGATCTCGGCGCTCGGTTTCGGCAAGGCCGCGGACCGGGCCTACCACCAGGTGCTGCCGCAGAGCGGGCGCGAGCTGGTCTCGGTGGCCCAGTCGGTGCTGCGCACGCCGGAGGAGCTGCTGCGCGACCTGGCTCCCCTGGTGGAGAAGGGGATCGTCCGCTGCGAGGAGTCGCGGATCTTCGTGCTCAACCCCGGCGAGGCGGTCGCGCGGCTGGTCACGCTGAGCGCGGAGTCGGCAGCCGCAGCGCACGAGCGCCTCGACGCGGTCGCCCGCGCGCTCCCGTACCTCACCGCCACGACCGTCCGTCCCGCCGACGGCGAGGTGGAGGACGTCCAGCCGGTCGACGGGGAGATCAGCTCGGGCGGCAACCCCGTGCAGCTGCTGGCCTCGCTCATCGCCAACAGCAAGGGCGACCTGCTGTGGCTGCGCCCCGACCAGTTCCGCAAGCCCCGCGAGGACGCCATGGCCCAGATCGTGGGCGAGCAGATCGCCCAGGGCCGCCGCTCCCGCGCGATCTACCCCGTCCGCGCCCTCACCGAGGCCCCGGAGACCCTCGCGCTGCGCGCCAGCGTCGGGGAGGAGATCCGGCTGATGCCGCAGCTGCCCACGCGGATGATCGTCATCGGCACCACCCACGTCGTGCTGCCCGAGCCCCTGGGCTTCTACGACGAGCCGCGCTCCTTGGTGCGCCAGCGCGGCTGGGTGCAGGCGATGACGCTGTGGTTCGAGTCGATGTGGGACAAGGCCTCCCCGCTGAGCACCACCGCGAGCGGCCGCGGTGCCGGTGACCTGCGCACCTTCCTGCTGCAGCAGCTCGCCTCGGGTGCCCAGGACGAGCAGATCGCCCGCCGTCTCGGCGTCAGCCTCCGCACGGTCCGGCGTCGGGTGGCCGACCTCATGACCGACCTCGGCGCCGACTCCCGCTTCCAGGCCGGGGTCGAGGCCGCCAAGCGCGGCTGGATCTGACTACCCGGTCCTCCGGCGGGACTCGATCAGGGCAGCACCATGCGGTACGCCCCGGGCTCGACCCGCCAGGTGCGGTTGCGCTCGGGGCCGTAGATCTCCCCGTCCGCGGAGCAGTAGAAGGCGTCGCCGGAGATGGAGACGGTGCTCCCGCGGAGGTAGAGCACGTCGTCGCGCTCGGGGTGCTTGCCGCGCACCAGCTGGGCGGCGTACCCGAAGCGCGCGACCGGTCCCACCGCGCGCGCCACCATCACGTCGACCATCCCGTCGCGGGTGTCGGCGTCGGGGGTGAGCGAGGTGCCACCGCCGACGTCGGAGCCGTTGCCGACGGCGACCATGAGGATCGGCTCGTCCACGTCGACGACGCGCTGGCCGTCGACCTCGACGCACAGCCGGACGTAGGGCGGCCTGACCGAGGACAGCAGCGCCCCGATGGGGTAGCCGAGCTTGCCCAGGTTGACCTTGCCGACGCCCACGGAGTGCAGGCGCTCCTTCCAGCGCGCACCGCGGCGGCTGGCCTGGGCCCCGGCACCGGCGTGCACGTGGTTGACCACGACCTCGCCGACCTCGTCGAGGATCAGATCCACGGGCCGCGCGGTGCCCTCGAGCACGACGCGGGCGGCCTCCTCGATGTCGAGGGGGATGTCGTTGCCGCGGGCGAAGTCGTTGCCGGTGCCGAGCGGCAGCAGTGCCAGGGTGCGGTCGGCCAGCTCGTGGCGGCGGTGCAGCGCCGAGACGACCGCGTGCATGCTGCCGTCGCCGCCCGCGACCACGATCGTGCGGGAGCCCGCACGGTGCAGGACGCCGTTGAGCTCCCCGGGGTCGGCGGTGGCCGCCACCTCCACCGAGGTCGCGGCGCGCAGCACCGCCAGGCCGCGCTCGAGGGTCTCCTCGTCGTCGGTGCCGGCGTCGCTGTTCCTGATCACGAGGAGGGGCTCCACGAGTCCGGACACTAGCCCTACCCCGCTCGCCCTTTGGTAGCGTTCGGCTGCAAGAGCCCCGGCGATTGCGCGGGGCTCTCGGCTTTCCCGGGACCCGCCCCGCCCGCGCCGGGGGCCCGTGCGCAGTGTCCGGCAACCCAAGGAGCGAGCAGATGCCCGCCATCGCCATCATCGGTGCCCAGTGGGGAGACGAGGGGAAGGGCAAGGCCACCGACCTGCTCGGCTCCAGCGTCGACTACGTCGTGAAGTTCAACGGCGGCAACAACGCCGGCCACACGGTGGTGATCAACACCCCGGAGGGCGGGACGGAGAAGTACGCCCTGCACCTGCTGCCCTCGGGCATCCTCACCCCCGGCTGCACGCCGGTCATCGGCAACGGCGTGGTCGTCGACCTCGACGTGCTGATCGAGGAGCTCGACGGGCTCGAGGCCCGCGGCGTGGACACCTCGCGGCTGGTGATCAGCGCCAGCGCGCACGTCATCGCCGACTACAACCGCACGCTCGACAAGGTCACCGAGCGCTTCCTCGGCTCGCGCCGGCTCGGCACCACCGGGCGCGGCATCGGCCCGACGTACGCCGACAAGATGAACCGCATCGGCATCCGCATCCAGGACCTCTTCGACGAGAAGATCCTGCGCGCCAAGGTCGAGGGCGCCCTGGAGCTCAAGGGCCAGGTGCTGACCAAGATCTACAACCGCCGCGCGCCCTCGGTCGACGAGACCGTGGCCGAGCTGCTCACCCACGCCGACCGGATCCGGCCGATGGTCCGCGACACCGGGCTGCTGCTCAACCAGGCGCTGGACCGCGGCGAGACGGTGCTGCTCGAGGCCGGCCAGGCCACGCTGCTCGACGTCGACCACGGCACCTACCCGTTCGTGACGTCCTCCTCGGCCACCGCCGGCGGTGCCTGCACCGGGTCGGGCATCCCGCCGATGCGGATGGACCAGGTCATCGGGATCGTCAAGGCCTACACGACGCGCGTCGGCGAGGGCCCGTTCCCGACCGAGCTGTTCGACGACGCCGGCGAGCACCTGCGCAAGGTCGGTGCGGAGTTCGGCACGACGACCGGGCGCCCGCGGCGCTGCGGCTGGTACGACGCGGTCATCGCCCGCTACGCCGCGCGGGTCAACGGGGTCACCGACTTCGTGCTCACCAAGCTCGACGTGCTGACCGGCCTCGAGCAGGTGCCGGTGTGCGTGGCCTACGACGTGAAGGGCACCCGTCACGACGAGATGCCGGTCAACCAGACCGACTTCCACCACGCCGTGCCGATCTACGAGTACCTCCCCGGCTGGTGGGAGGACATCTCCGGCGCCCGCACCTTCTCCGACCTGCCCGCCAACGCGCAGGCCTACGTCAAGGCCGTCGAGGCGATGTCCGGTGCGCGGATCTCCGCCGTCGGCGTCGGTCCCTCCCGCGACGCGACCGTCGTCGTCCACCCGCTGATCTGAGGACCCCGATGCCCCCCGCCGACCTCCCCGACTCCCCGCTGACCTGCCTCGTCGTCGGCACCGGCGGGCGCGAGCACGCCCTGGCCCGTGCGCTCTCCCTCGACCCCGGCGTCCGCGCCGTGCATTGCGCCCCCGGCAACCCCGGCATCGCGGCGGTCGCCACGCTGCACGACGTCGATCCGATGGACGGCGAGGCCGTGGCCGACCTGGCCGAGTCGCTGCTGGTCGACCTGGTCGTCATCGGCCCCGAGGCGCCGCTGGTCGCGGGGGTCGCCGACCTGGTCCGCGCCCGCGGCATCGCGGTCTTCGGCCCCTCCGGGGCCGCGGCCCAGCTCGAGGGCTCGAAGGCCTTCGCCAAGGACGTCATGGAGGCCGCCGGCGTCCCGACCGCCGCGGCGATGGTCTGCAGCACCCCGGGCGAGGTGCAGGCCGCGCTCGACGCCTACGGCCCGCCGTACGTCGTGAAGGACGACGGCCTGGCCGCCGGCAAGGGCGTGGTGGTGACCCTCGACCGCGACGCCGCCGTCGAGCACGCCGCGCAGTGCGAGCGGGTGGTGATCGAGGAGTTCCTCGACGGGCCCGAGGTCTCGCTCTTCGCGATCTGCTCGTGGGACCCCGAGGTCGGTGCGACGGTCTACCCGCTGCAGCCCGCCCAGGACTTCAAGCGCATCCACGACGGCGACGAGGGGCCCAACACCGGCGGGATGGGCGCCTACACGCCGCTGCCGTGGGCGCCGGCCGACCTCGTCGACGAGGTGCTGCGCGACGTGCTGCGCCCGACGGTGGAGGAGATGGCGGCGCGCGACATGCCCTTCACGGGCTTGCTCTACGCCGGGCTCGCGCTGACCTCGCGCGGCCTGCGGGTCGTGGAGTTCAACGCCCGCTTCGGCGACCCCGAGACCCAGCCGCTGATGGCGCTGCTGGACTCCCCGCTCTCCCCGCTGCTGATGGGTGCCGCCACGGGCACGCTGGCCTCGGTGCCTCCGCCGGTGTGGAAGGACGGTGCGGCCGTCGCCGTCGTCATGGCCTCCGCCGGCTACCCCGAGTCCTCGTCCAAGGGCGACGTCATCCACGGCCTCGTCGACGCCGAGTCGCTGCCCCACGTGCACGTGATCCACGCCGGCACCGCGATGGTCGAGCGCGCGGTCGTCACCGCGGGCGGGCGCGTCCTCGCGGTCGTCGGGACGGGCTCCTCGCTCCCCGACGCCCGGGACGCGGCGTACTCCGGCGTCGCCGCCATTGAGTTCGAGGGTGCCCAGCACCGGACGGACATCGCGCTGAAGGCGTCGCTCGGCGAGGGGTGAGGTCCGGGCGGCCAGGTGACCATTTCATCGGCCGGCCGCTGGAACTGACGCAGGGCCGCTGATGCTTCATCGGCTGGGCGTCAGCTTCAGCGGCCGGCCGCTGAAGCTGCCCCTCCGTGCGCCGCCGTGGGCACGATGTGCCCCCCACGCCCGCCACCGGCGAGAATGGGGCCGTGACTGTCCCCAACGTCCTCGCCACCCGGTACGCCGCAGCCGACCTTGCCCAGATCTGGTCGCCCGAGCACAAGATCGTGCTGGAGCGCCAGCTGTGGATCGCGGTGCTGAAGGCCCAAGGCGACCTGGGCATCGACGTGCCCGACGGCGTGGTCGAGGCCTACGAGGCCGTCGCGGCCCGGGGCGCCGAGGCCGTGGACCTCGGCTCGATCGCGGCTCGTGAGCGGGTGACCCGGCACGACGTGAAGGCGCGGATCGAGGAGTTCAATGCCCTCGCCAGCCACGAGCACATCGCTGTGCAGTCCATCCATGCGGGCATGACCAGCCGCGACCTGACCGAGAACGTCGAGCAGCTGCAGGTCAAGCAGTCGCTCGTCCTGCTGCGCGACCGCGCCGTCGCCACCCTGGCCCGCCTCGGGCGGCTGGCCGCCGAGCACGAGACCACCGTGATGGCCGGTCGCAGCCACAACGTCGCCGCCCAGGCCACCACCCTGGGCAAGCGGTTCGCGACCGTGGCCGACGAGATGCTGGTCAGCCTCGAGCGGGTCGAGGACCTGCTCGCGCGCTACCCGCTGCGCGGCATCAAGGGCCCGATGGGCACCGCGCAGGACATGCTCGACCTGCTCGACGGCGACGACGCGAAGCTCGCCGACCTCGAGCAGCGGGTCGCCGCGCACCTCGGCTTCGACCGGGTGCTGACCAGCGTCGGCCAGGTCTACCCGCGCTCGCTCGACTTCGACGTGCTCTCCGCGCTCGTGCAGCTGACCGCCGGACCGTCCAACCTCGCGACCACGATCCGCCTGATGGCCGGCAACGAGATCGTCACCGAGGGCTTCAAGGAGGGCCAGGTCGGCTCCTCGGCGATGCCGCACAAGATGAACACCCGCTCCTGCGAGCGGGTCAACGGCCTCGCGGTCGTCACCCGCGGCTACCTCTCGATGGTCGGCGAGCTCGCCGGCGACCAGTGGAACGAGGGCGACGTCTCCTGCTCCGTCGTACGCCGGGTCGCGCTGCCCGACGCGTTCTTCGCCGTCGACGGGCTCTTCCAGACCTTCCTCACGGTGCTCGACGAGTTCGGTGCGTTCCCGGCGGTCATCCAGCGCGAGCTCGACCGCTACCTGCCGTTCCTGGCCACCACCAAGGTGCTGATGTCCGCGGTGCGCAACGGCGTCGGCCGCGAGAGCGCCCACGAGGCGATCAAGGAGGCCGCGGTCGGCACCGCGCTCGCGATGCGGAAGGGCCAGGCCGAGAACGACGTCTTCGCCAAGCTGGCGGCCGACGAGCGGCTCGGACTGACCCAGGAGCAGCTCGAGGCGCTGGTGGCCGAGCCGATCAGCTTCACCGGCGCGGCCGTCGCCCAGACCCAGGCGGTCGTCCGGGCGGTCGAGGCCGTCTGCGCGCAGCACCCTGTAGCGGCGGCGTACGTGCCGGGCGCGATCCTCTGACGCGGGGAGAAGGTTCATCGGCCGGCCGATGAACCTTCCCGCTCGAAGACCGGACAGTCACGTCCGCGTCGGACACCTGGTGGGACGGCCGCTCGGCCGGGGGTGGCGGGGCGCGGTTGACTGGGGCGCATGGCCGAGCACAGTGCTAACCGCGGGGCAGGGGCACGCACCGCCACGACCGAGCAGCTGATCGAGGCCGACCGCCGCGAGCCGCGGGTCGCGGCCTTCGCCGGCGGCGTCTCCTCCGACGAGCAGCACTCGGCCCTGCGGGCCTCGGTGCGCCAGCTCAGCACCCTGCTCGGCGAGGCCATCACCCGGCACGAGGGCGCGGAGACCCTGGCTCTGGTCGAGCGGGTCCGCGAGCTCTCGCGCGAGCCCGACGACGGTGCCCTGCGCGCACTGCTCGGCGAGCAGGACGACGCGACGGCGGTGCTGCTGGCGCGCGCGTTCACGGCGTACTTCCAGCTGGTCAACGTCACCGAGCAGCTGCACCGCTGGCAGGAGGTGACGGGGGAGAGCGAGGGTCCGCTGGCCGTCACCGCGGCCCGGATCCAGGAGGCGCTCGACGGCGGCGACCTCGACCGGGAGCTGCTGGCGGAGGTGCTGGGCCGGGTGGAGTACCGCCCCGTCTTCACCGCCCACCCCACCGAGTCGACCCGCCGCACCGTGCTGCGGCTGCTGCGCAAGGTCGCCGCGACCGTCGCCGACGCCGAGGACCCGCGCCGGCGCCCCGGCGACGACGCCCGGACCGCGCGCCGGCTGGCCGAGCTGGTCGACCTGATCTGGCAGACCGACGAGCTGCGGATCGCCAAGCCGCAGCCGACCGACGAGGCCCGCACCGCGCTCTACTACCTCTCCCAGATCGCGCAGCACGTGCTGCCCGGGCTGGTCGAGGAGCTGCAGCAGCGGCTGTCCGCGCTCGGGATCGAGCTGCCCGCCGACGCCCGGCCCGTGCGGTTCGGCACGTGGGCCGGCGGCGACCGCGACGGCAACCCGTTCGTGACCCCCGAGGTCACCCTCGAGGTGCTCGGCCTCCAGCACGACCTCGGCCTGCGCGAGCTGGTGCGCCAGGTCGAGGAGCTGCTCACCGAGATGACCGCGACGACCCGGGTCGTCAGCGTCACCCCCGAGCTCGAGGAGTCCCTGGCCGCCGACGCCGCGGCGCTGCCGATCACCTGGTCGACCATCGAGCGGCTCAACGCCGAGGAGCCCTACCGGCTCAAGCTCAGCTTCGTCCGCGTGCGGCTCCAGCGCACCCGCGACCGGCTCGCCCGCGGCACCGCCCACGAGCCCGGCCGCGACTACCTCGGCTTCTCCGAGCTGCTGCACGACCTGACCCTCGTGCGCGACTCGATGCTCGCCGACGGGGACGACCTCACCGGCAACGGCGCGATCCTGCGGATGATCCGCACCGCCACGGCCACCGGCTTGGGCATGGCCACCCTCGACGTGCGCGAACACAGCGGCAAGCACCACGAGGCGCTCGCCGAGCTCTTCGATCGCCTCGGCGAGCTCCCGACGCCGTACGACGACCTCGACCGCGAGCAGCGCATCGAGCTGCTCTCCGCGGAGCTCGCGGGGCGGCGGCCGCTGGTCGGCGCCGGCCACCCGCTGGGCGACGGCGCCGCGGCCGCGAGCCTGGGCCTGATGCACACCCTGCGCACGGCGCTGGACACCTACGGCCCCGACGTCGTGGAGACCTACATCGTCTCCATGGCCCACGACGTCGACGACCTGTTCGCCGTCGTCGTG
Source organism: Nocardioides sp. (assembly GCF_030149505.1). Taxonomy (GTDB): domain Bacteria; phylum Actinomycetota; class Actinomycetes; order Propionibacteriales; family Nocardioidaceae; genus Nocardioides. Next base: position 63,240 of record NZ_JASBRN010000040.1, on the reverse strand, counting down.
CTCGCCCGGGAGGCGGGTCTGGTCGACACCGGCTCCGCCGACGAGGACGCGGTCGCGCGGATCGGCTTCGCCCCGCTCTTCGAGACCGTCGCCGAGCTCGAGGTCGCCGGGCCGCTGCTGGACCGGCTGCTCTCGGACCCGGCGTACCGCCGCGTGGTGGCCGCCCGCGGCGACGTGCAGGAGATCATGCTCGGCTACTCCGACTCCTCCAAGGACGCCGGCATCGCGGCCTCGCAGTGGCAGATCCACCGCGCGCAGCGCTCGCTGCGCGACGTCGCCCGCCGGCACGGGGTGAGGCTGCGGCTCTTCCACGGCCGCGGAGGCTCGGTCGGTCGCGGCGGTGGCCCGACCGCGGAGGCGATCCTGTCCCAGCCCTCCGGCACCCTCGACGGGCCGATCAAGATCACTGAGCAGGGCGAGGTCATCTCCGACAAGTACCTCCTGCCGGAGCTCGGCCGCTTCAACCTCGAGGCCGCGCTCGCCGCCGTCGTGGAGGCATCCGTCCTGCGCCGCGGGCCACAGCTGCCGCGCGACGTGCTGGACGACTGGGACCAGACGATGGACCTGGTCGCGGGCAGCGGCCAGACGGCGTACCGCGGCCTCGTGCGCGACGACGCCCTCGTCCCCTTCTTCGTCGCCGCCACCCCCGTCGACGAGCTCGGGAAGATGAACATCGGCTCCCGGCCCTCCAAGCGGCCCGGCGGCGCGGGCGGCCTCGACGACCTGCGGGCGATCCCGTGGGTCTTCGGCTGGACCCAGTCGCGGATCATCCTGCCGGGGTGGTTCGGTGTCGGGTCGGGCCTCGCCGCCGCGCGCGAGGACGGGCGGCTGGATACGCTGCAGGAGATGTACGGCTCCTGGGCGTTCTTCCGCACCTTCCTCTCCAACGTGCAGATGACGCTGACGAAGACCGACCTCGACATCGCCGCGCGCTACGTGCGGACCCTCGTGCCCTCGGATGCCGCCGGCATCTTCGACACCATCCGCGCCGAGCACGAGCGGACCGTCGAGGAGGTGCTGCGCGTGACCGGGCAAAGGGCGCTGCTCGAGCAGGCGCCGGTGCTGCGCCGCACGCTCGAGCTGCGCGACCACTACCTCGCGCCCCTCCACGCCCTCCAGATCTCGATGCTCGCGCGCTCCCGCGAGGCCACGGCCGGGGCCGAGGACGCGGAGGCACCGGAGGACGTGCAGCGGGCGCTGCTGCTGACCATCAACGGCATCGCCGCGGGGCTGCGCAACACCGGCTGAGGCCGCCGGTCTCGGTGACTCGGCGCCAGTTCGAGCGTGACTCTGCGCTGGTTCGAGCGTGAGTCGGCGTCCGGGTCAGTCCCGCAGCGCCTTGACCGCGACGGCGAGCGACGCGGCGACCATGAGCGCCGCGACGAGCAGCGCCGCGCGGAGACCTGTTGCGGCGTCGTACGTCGCCGAGCCGACGGTGTAGGCCGTGATCCCCAGCGCGGTGCCGAGCGCGGAGCCGATCCGTTGGCCGGTCTGCAGCGCGCCGCCGGCCGCGCCGCCCATCCGCGGGGGCACCTCGTCGAGGGTGAGGGTGATGTTGGGGGAGATGACCGCGCCGCCGCCGAGGCCGGCGACGAGCAGCAGCGGCACCAGCACCCAGGCGACGCCCGAGGCGTCCTGGCCGGGCAGCACGACGACGAGCACCAGGACCGCGACGAGCGTGATCACGAGCGCACCGACGGTGAGGGGTCGGCCGATGCGGGTCACGAACCGGCCCGCGATCGGTGAGGAGATCGCCGAGCCGGCGGCGAACCCGGTCAGCGCCGCCCCGGCAGCCAGCGGTCCCAGCCCGAGCTCGGTCTGCAGGTGCACCGCGAGCACGAGCACCATCCCGGTGAACCCGGTGAAGTAGAGGCTGCCGACGGCGATGCCGCTGGCGAACCCCGGCGTACGCCGGAGCAGCGCGACGTCCAGCAGCGGCTCACCGCCGCGCGTGACGACTCGGTGCTCCCAGCGCGTGAAGCCCCACGCCAGGGGCGGGACCGCCGCGAGCAGCACCAGCCAGCGGTAGCCGCCGCCCTCGATGCTGACCAGGGGGTAGATCACGCACAGCACCAGCAGCCCGAGCAGGGCAGCGCCGACGAGGTCCAGCCGCGGCCGGGTGCCGTCGAAGTCCTCCGAGGACAGGTCGCGCGGGACGACGACGAGCACCAGGACGAAGGCCAGGATCCCCACCGGCAGGTTGACCCAGAAGATCCACCGCCACCCGTCGTCCCCGCCGGCGAGCGTGATGATCAGGCCGCCGAGCACCGGTCCCAGCGCCGAGGACACCGAGACCACGAAGCCGAAGAGCCCGAACGCGCGACCGCGCTCGGCGCCGCGGAAGAGAGTCTGGATGATCCCGGAGTTCTGCGGCGTGAGCAGTCCGGCGCTCATGCCCTGCAGCAGCCGGGCGGCGATGACCAGCTCGACGCTCGGGGCCAGGCCGACCAGCGCGCTCGCGGTCACGAACCCGACCAGCCCCACGAGCATCAGCCGCCGCCGGCCGAAGGCGTCGCCCAGCCGACCGCCCGTGACGAGCACCAGCCCGAAGGCCAGGGCGTACCCCGACACCACCCACTGCACCGTGCTCGCCGAGGTCCCCAGGCCCTGCTGCATCGAGGGGATCGCGACGTTGACGATCGTGACGTCCAGCAGCGACATGAACCCCACGACCAGCGTGACGGCCAGGATCCGCCAGCGCCGCGGGTCGGGCTCGTACGCCGTTCTGCGCTGCACGCCCCCGAGCTGGTCCTGTGCCACCCGACCAGCCTCCCCCCGCCACCAACACCCACCCGGGTCCCGCCGAGCCGTCGCGGAGTTTCGGGTGACCCGTCGCGTGGTTTCGGGTGACCCGTCGTGAAGTTGCAGGTGAGCCGTCGCGAGGTTTCACGCTGCCCGGTCATGAAACCTGGCGACGGGTCGGCCGCAACCTGGCGACGGGTCAGCGGGACGATGGGGGCATGACCGCGCCCGTGACCGTGAGCATCACCCGGCACCTCGACCCCGGCCGAGAGGCGGAGATGGCGTCGTGGCTGCAGGCAGGGACCGCGCTGGCCCAGCGCTTCCCGGGGTTCCTGGGGGCGGGGTGGGTGCGGCCGGAGGCGGAGTCGGAGACCTGGCACATGCTGTACCGGTTCGCCGACGCCGAGTCGCTGCGCGCCTGGGAGGAGTCGCCGCAGCGGCAGTGGTGGCGCGACTCCGCGGCCGGGCTGGGTGTCGTGGAGAGCCGCGTCGAGCGGCGTACAGGCATCGAGGGGTGGTTCGACGAGCCGCAGCACCGCGACATCCGCGACCTGCGCGTGCAGCCGCCCCCGCCGCCGCGGTGGAAGCAGGCGCTGGTGATCTTCCTGGTCTTCTACCCGCTGTCGACCGCGGTCAACTGGCTCTCCGGCGCGACGTCCCTCGGCGAGCTGCCGCTGCTCCTGCGGGTGCTGGTCTCGGTGCTGCTGATGACCCCCGTCATGACGTACGCCGCGCTGCCGTGGATCACCCGGAAGATGCAGTGGTTCCTCCAGGGCCAGCCGCCCCCGTGGCGCCGCCAGCGCGGCTGAGCCGCTGACCGGGTGGCCGGCGCCCGCCCACCGCGGGCGCACCCCGCCGGCCGGGTCGTCCCAGCGCCCTAGGCTGGGCGCGTGGCCGACCTCAACATCCCGACCGCGCCGAGCCTGCCCGGCATGCGGCACCTCCACTCCGGCAAGGTCCGCGACCTCTACGAGGTGACCTCCGGCGAGCACACCGGCCGGTTGCTCATGGTGGCCAGCGACCGACTCTCGATCTTCGACTTCGTGCTCGACACGACGATCCCCGACAAGGGGCAGATCCTGACCCGGATGTCGCTGTGGTGGTTCGACCAGCTGGCCGACCTGGTGCCGCACCACGTCGTCTCCACCGACGTCCCCGAGGCGGTCCGCGGCCGCGCGGTGATCTGCGAGCGGCTGGACATGTTCCCCGTCGAGTGCGTCGCGCGCGGATACCTCACCGGCTCCGGCCTGCTCGACTACCAGGCCACGGGCGAGGTCTGCGGCGTCGCGCTGCCGGCCGGGCTCGTGGACGGCAGCCGGCTCGAGGCGCCGATCTTCACCCCCGCCACCAAGGCCGAGCTCGGTGACCACGACGAGAACGTCTCCTACGACGCCGTCGTGGCGACGATCGGCCAGGCCGACGCGGCCCGGCTGCGCGACCTGACGCTGCAGGTCTACTCCCGCGCCGAGGAGCTGGCCCGCGAGCGCGGCATCCTCCTCGCCGACACCAAGCTGGAGTTCGGCCGGCGGGCGGACGGGGCGACCGTGCTCGGCGACGAGGTGCTCACCCCCGACTCGAGCCGCTTCTGGCCGGCCGACGACTACGCCCCAGGGCGCACGCAGCCGTCGTACGACAAGCAGATCGTGCGCAACTGGGCGCTCTCGCCGGAGTCCGGTTGGGACAAGGCCTCGGGCGAGGCGCCGCCGCCGCTGCCGCCGGAGGTCGTCGAGCGCACGCGCAGCAGGTACGTCGAGGCCTACGAGCGGCTGACGGGGGAGCGGTTCTGATGGGGACGAGCCTGCGCACGGTCGGCGGGACGGTCGCGTTCCCGGTCCCGGCCGAGGTCGCCTTCGACTACCTCGTCGACCCGGTCAACCGACCCGAGTGGCAGTCCAGCCTGGCGTCGGTCACCGACGTCCGCGGCGAGGTCGGCCCCGGCCAGACCTGGACCGACGTCACAAAGCCGGGGCTGCGCCCGGCGATGCGGACCACGGCGTACGACCGGCCGCGCGCGTGGTCCGAGGACGGCACCTGGAAGTTCGTGACCGCGATCCTCGACCTCACCTTCACCCCGACGGCGACGGGCTGCGACGTCCGGTTCCGGTTCCGGATCACCGGCCCCGGACCGGTGCGCGCGCTCGGCCTGCTGGCCTCCGCGGCATCGGTGCTGCCGGTGCGCGCCGACCTCCGCGCCGCCGCGCGGATCCTGGGCGAGCGCGGCTGACCGGGCCTGGGCGAGCGCGGCTGACCGGGCCTGGGGCGCGCGGCTGAGACGGACCTCCCGAGGGGTGTGGACCGGTGGGTAGGTTGGCCGGCGTACCCGACGTGACGGAGGCCACCACCATGACCAGCTACAACCTCGCCAGCCTGCTCGAGCAGAGCGCCGAGAAGTATCCCGAGCGCGACGCGATCGTCTTCGGTGACACCCGGCTGAACTACGCGACGGTCAACACCCTGGCCAACCAGGTCGCCGGCGCCCTGAAGGAGCGCGGCGTGGGCCACGGCGACAAGGTCGCGCTGTCCTGCCCGAACCTGCCGTACTTCTCGATCGTGTACTTCGGCATCCTCAAGGCCGGCGCGAGCGTCGTGCCGCTCAACGTCCTGCTCAAGGGCCGCGAGGTCGCCTACCACCTGGCCGACTCGGATGCGAAGGCCTACTTCTGCTTCCAGGGCACCCCCGAGCTGCCCATCGGCCAGGCCGGTCACGAGGGCTTCGAGGCCACCGAGGGCTGCGAGCACTTCTTCGTCATCACCGCCGACCCCGGCGCCGCGTCCCCGATCGAGGGCACCCAGACACTCTTCCAGGCCATCGGGTCGCAGGCCCCGACCTTCGAGACCGTCGCCACCGACGAGGACGACACCGCGGTGATCCTCTACACCTCGGGCACCACCGGCCAGCCCAAGGGTGCTGAGCTACGGCACCGCAACATGCGCGACAACGCCCTGGTGGGCGAAGCGCTGTTCGGGGCGAACGCCAAGGAGCCCGACACCTACCTGTGCGTGCTGCCGCTGTTCCACTCCTTCGGCCAGACCGTGATCCAGAACAGTGGTTTCGCCTACGGCGGCACCGTGGTCATGCTGCCGCGCTTCGAGGCTGAGCCTGCGCTCGGCCTGATGCTGAAGGAGAAGGTGACCTTCTTCGCCGGCGTCCCCACGATGTACTGGGGCCTGCTGGGCGCCCTGAGCGGTGCCGGTGAGGGGGAGGTCGACGTGGAGACCCTCGCCAAGAACCTCCGGGTCGCCGCCGCCGGAGGCTCCGCGCTGCCGGTGGAGGTGCACAAGGACTTCGAGAAGAAGTTCGGCGTCACCATCCTCGAGGGCTACGGCCTGTCCGAGACCAGCCCGGTCGCGTCCTTCAGCCCCCCCGGTCAGCCCGTGCGCGTCGGCTCCATCGGCACCCCGATCCCGGGCGTGGAGATGTGCCTGCTGCGCAACGAGTCCTGGGAGAAGGTGCCCGACGACCTCGAGGAGGACGGCAAGACCGCCGTCGGCGAGATCGCGATCAAGGGCCACAACATCATGAAGGGCTACTACGGCCGCCCCGAGGCGACCGCCGAGGTGCTCGGCACCGTCGACGGCACCGACGGCTGGTTCCGCTCCGGCGACCTGGGCCGCAAGGACGCCGACGGCTTCTACTACATCGTCGACCGGTCCAAGGACATGATCATCCGCGGCGGCTACAACGTGTACCCCCGCGAGATCGAGGAGGTCCTCATGACCCACGAGGACGTCTCGCTCGCCGCCGTCATCGGCGTCCCGCACGAGTCCCACGGCGAGGAGATCAAGGCGTACGTCATCCTCAACCCCGGTGCCACGACCACCAGCGAGGAGCTGGTCGCGTGGGCCAAGGAGCAGATGGCCAACTACAAGTACCCCCGCATCGTCGAGGTCGTCGAGAACCTCCCGATGACCGCCACCGGCAAGATCCTCAAGCGCGAGCTCTCGTGAGGCCCTGCGCGTGAAGTGGATCCTCCTCGTGGCCGCCGTCCTCATGACGCTGGGCGGCGGCCTGTGGTGGTACGGCGCTCCCGACGCGCCCTTCGGGCCGATCTTCGCCGGGCTCGGTGTGGCACTGGCGATCGTGGTGCTCAAGCCGGGGCAGCGCGCCTAGGGGTGGGAACGGCGGTGCGGGCGCCGCCACCCCGCCCCTTCGTCGGAACCAGTCCTCCCGCTCGTGCCCTACGGGAGGACGGCCAGGCCCATCCACCCTCCTCCGGGGCGGGGTGGAAACGCCCGACCCGCCGCCCGCGCCGAGCTCACGTTCGGGCGCGGCCTCGTCACTCGAAGGGGTTGGGCAGCGCGCCCGGCAGCCCGGCGAGCAGCTCGCGCGCCCGGGCGGCCGACTTGTGCTCGACCAGCACCTCGTAGCGAGTGGCGACGACCTGCGTGACGGAGGAGAAGTCCCGGCGCCCGCGCGTGGCGGCGTACCCCGTGAGCGCGAAGATCAGCCCGAAGAGCGCGCCGATCACCAGCGGCGGGAGCAGCGCGGCCAGCAGTGACTCCTCGGAGACGATGACGAAGACCAGGCCCACGAAGAGCCCGAACCACGCGCCCGACGCAGCCCCGCTGGCAGCCACCCGCGGTGTGGTGAGCCGGCCGGTGATCTTCTCGATCCGCTTCAGGTCGGTGCCGACGATCATCAGCTGCTCGACGGGGAACTCCTGGTCGCTGAGGTGGTCCACGGTGCGCTGCGCGGCGGCGTACTCGTCGTAGACCGCGAGGGACTGCGGGAACTCCAGGGAGAACGGGGAGGCGAGGTCGGGACGTTGCGGGGCCATGCCTCCAGTCTGCCCGAGCGTCCCAGCCCCACCGGCTGCGCGGGGCCGCCCGAGCGCCCGGATACGATCGTGGTGCTTGTCCACCCCCGCTGCATGAGTGAGCCAGGAGCCGCCCCGTGGCCCGTGTCGTCGTCGACGTGATGCCCAAGCCCGAGATCCTCGACCCGCAGGGCAAGGCCGTGCTCGGCGCGCTGCCGCGCCTAGGCTTCTCCGGCGTGACCGAGGTCCGCCAGGGCAAGCGCTTCGAGCTCGAGGTGCCGGAGGTGACCCCCGAGGTCCTCGCCGAGGTCGAGAAGATGGCTGAGACGCTGCTCTCCAACCCCGTGATCGAGAACTTCGCGGTCCACGTCGAGGACGACCTCACCCCCGGGGCCAGCGCGTGAAGATCGGCGTCGTCACCTTCCCGGGCTCGCTCGACGACGTCGACGCCGCCCGCGCGGTCGGGATCGGTGGGCACGAGGCCGTCGCGCTGTGGCACGGCGAGCACGACCTCAAGGGCGTCGACGCCGTCGTCCTGCCGGGCGGCTTCTCGTACGGCGACTACCTCCGCTGCGGTGCCATCTCCCGCTTCTCCCCGGTGATGACCGAGGTCATCGACGCGGCAGGGCGCGGCATGCCGGTCCTCGGCATCTGCAACGGCTTCCAGATCCTCTGCGAGTCGCACCTACTGCCCGGTGCGCTGATCCGCAACGACCACCGCACGTTCGTCTGCCGCGACCAGCGCCTGCGCATCGAGAACAACCGCACCCCCTGGACCGCGGCGTACGCCGAGGGGCAGGAGGTCACGATCGTGCTGAAGAACGGCGAGGGCGGGTTCGTCGCCGACGAGGCCACCCTCGACCGGCTCGAGGGCGAGGGCCAGGTGCTCGCGCGCTACCTCGACCTCAACCCCAACGGCTCGGCCCGCGACATCGCCGGCATCACCAACGAGCGCGGCAACGTCGTCGGCCTGATGCCGCACCCCGAGCACTCCGTGGAGACGCTCACCGGGTCCGGCACCGACGGGCTGGGGTTCTTCACCAGCCTGGTCGAGTCCGCGTTCGCCTGACCCACACCCGCTCGACCCCGCGAGACCTGCAGGAGGCCGGCATGAGTCCACGGAGCCTGTTCCGCCGCATCGCCGTCGCCGAGGCCATCACCTGGGCGCTGCTGCTGACCGGCATGTTCCTCAAGTACGTCACGGAGACCACCGAGCTCGGCGTGAGCGTCTTCGGCATGCTGCACGGAGTCGTCTTCGTGGCGTACGCCGTCGTGGCGGTCGTCGTGGCCGTCGACCAGCGCTGGACCGCCCGGCGCACCGTGGCCGCGCTGGCCAGCGCCGTACCCCCGTTCGCGACCGTGCCGTTCGACCGCTGGGTCGAGAAGCACCACCCGCTCGACGGCACCTGGCGGCTGCGTGCCGCCGACCCCGCCGGCCCGCTCGAGCGGCTCGTCGCCTGGCTGGTCCGCTCGCCCGCGCAGGGCGTGGCCGCCGGCCTGGTGGCCGTCGCCGCGCTCACCGGGCTCGCGCTCCTGGTCGGTCCGCCCACCAGCTGACGCCTCCCCGTCCACCGCCGAGGTGGCCGAGCGGGCAGGTCCTCGTGAAGATCCCGCCCGCTCGGCCGAGAGAAGTGGGGCGGGGGAGTCAGCTGCGCTTGCCGGCCACGAGGGCCCGCCACACCTGGCGGTTGACCACACCCGAGGGCTGCAGGCCGACCTTCTTCTGCCAGGCCTTCACGACGGGCTCGACGCCGGGGCCGTAGACGCCGGTGACGACGAGGCGGTGCTGCGGCGAGGCGGCGTTGAGCGCGCGCTGGAGCCGACGTACGGCGAGGCCGGCCGAGCCGTACTTGATGGTGGTTTGCGAGCCGGCGGAGAGCAGCGACATCCAGTGCTGGCGCGACCACAGGTCGACCTGCTCGAAGCCGCGCTGGGCCTGCCAGGCGCGGGTGGCCTTGAGGGTCGCGGCGCCGTACTCACCCGTCAGCGTGCCCTCGAAGAGCTTCTTCTCGCGCAGCAGGCACTGCAGCGTGGTCACCATCGCGGCGTCCGGGACGACGGTCTGGCCGTTCTTCTTGGTCCGCGGCGGGCGCAGCAGCTCGTAGTCCTGCCAGTTGACGCGGGTGCCGCCGCAGCGCTCCTTCTCCGCGCGGGCGGTGGTGCCGCGTCCGAGGTCGAGGAAGTTGCTGTCGATGTTGATCCGCACGCCGCCCCAGGTCTCGTCGTGGCCGCCGAGGTACTGCTTCATCCGACCACCGGGACGCCATCCGTCGTCGCGGATGTAGGTGGTGTCGGTGTTGGCGTTGCCGTCCCAGCGCGCGATCCAGATCGCGTCGGGGAGCGTGAAGCGGTCGGGGCGGTTGACCCGGGCGTCGTCGAGCGCCTTGATGCCCGAGCTGGCGGAGGAGTAGACGCCGGAGACGTAGCCGAGCCGGTGCAGCGCCTGGGTCCAGCCGGAGAGGAAGGACAGCGCGGACTCGCGGCAGGCGGTGTTGGTGGCGTCGAAGCCCTCGAGGTCGTACCAGAGGGTGCTGCCCTCGCCGATGCCGAGCGCCTTGGCGTCGGCGACGGTGGTCTCGGCCTCGGCGCGGCCCATGACCAGGGCCTTGTTGTAGGTCCCGCTCCTGCCCGGCTTGGGGTTGATCCGCACGTCGTCGTCGTAGCGGGGGAACCGCGGCTGGCACGAGGCCTGCGGGCCGAGGGTGATGGGCAGCAGCCGCCACCCGAGCCGCGACTGCTGGAGCACCCACTCCTTGGAGAGGTTGGGCTGGTTCCGGCAGGCACGGGACTTTCCGGAGATGTAGATGCCCACGGCCTGGAAGGGCGAATGGTTCCACCACGTGCGCATCGCCTGGCTCGTCGGCGCCAGGCACTGGTCGAAGCCGTAGCCGGTGAAGTTCCCGGGCGTCACCACGACCCCGCCCTCGGTGACGGTCGAGGTGCGGCGCTCCCCGCTGGCGGCGTACGCCGTCGGACCGGCGGGCGCGCCCAGGACCGTCACGGCGAGCAGTGCGGAGGTGGCGGTCAGCAGGGCGCGGCGCACGGGGCCGGCGGGGGTGCGGGCGGGGACCGTTCGGGACATGGGGCGGGCTCCAGCGCGTGGGGTTCAAGGGCGTTCCGGGAAGCCCGGCGACAGCACGATAACCACACCAGTCACACGGGTAACAGACTTCGTTGTGAACTACAGACGTGTAGTTTTCGCAGGTCAGAGGGGGTGCGGGTCGGTTGCAGGTCTCGCGGGCGAGCGCGGTGACGCCACCGGCGTCGGGGCTCGGTAGATTCCTCCTGTGCTGGACACCGTGGCCGTCGCCGCCGAGGACCCTGACCGCGAGCAGCCCTGGGCCGACCTCGGCCTGAAGGCCGACGAGTACGCCCGGATCCGCGAGATCCTCGGGCGGCGTCCCACCTCGTCGGAGCTGGCGATGTACTCGGTCATGTGGAGCGAGCACTGTTCGTACAAGTCCTCCAAGGTCCACCTCAAGCAGTTCGGTGAGCTGCCGCAGGAGACCCCGGTCGGCAAGATGCTCGCCGGCATCGGCGAGAACGCCGGCGTGCTGGACGTGGGCCAGGGCTACGCGGTGACCTTCAAGGTCGAGTCGCACAACCACCCGTCGTACGTCGAGCCCTACCAGGGCGCGGCGACCGGCATCGGCGGCATCGTCCGCGACATCCTCGCGATGGGCGCGCGTCCCGTGGCCGTGATGGACCCGCTGCGCTTCGGCCCGCTCGACGCCCCCGACACCCACCGCGTGCTGCCCGGGATCGTGGCCGGCGTCGGTGGCTACGGCAACTGCCTGGGCCTGCCCAACATCGGCGGCGAGGCGGTCTTCGACTCCTCCTACCTCGGCAACCCGCTGGTCAACGCGCTCTGCGTCGGCGTGCTGCGGCACGAGGACCTGCACCTGGCCAAGGCCTCCGGCGTCGGCAACCAGGTCATCCTCTACGGCGCGCGCACGGGCGGCGACGGCATCGGCGGTGTCTCGGTGCTGGCCTCGGAGACCTTCGACGCCGACGGCCCCGCCAAGCGGCCGAGCGTCCAGGTGGGCGACCCCTTCATGGAGAAGCTGCTCATCGAGTGCACGCTCGAGATCTTCGCCGCGGGCCTCGTGGCCGGCATCCAGGACCTCGGCGGCGCGGGTCTCTCCTGCGCCACCTCCGAGCTCGCCTCGGCCGGTGACGGCGGCATGCGCGTCGAGCTCGACCGGGTGCCCCTGCGCGACTCCACGCTGGCTCCCGAGGAGATCCTCATGAGCGAGTCCCAGGAGCGGATGATGGCCGTCGTCGAGCCCGACGACGTCGCCGGCTTCATGGCGATCTGCGCGAAGTGGGACGTCGAGGCGGTCGTCGTCGGCGAGGTCACCGACACCGGCCGGCTCGAGATCGACTGGCACGGCGAGCGGGTCGTCGACGTCCCGCCGCGCTCCGTGGCGCACGACGGGCCGACGTACCACCGCCCCTTCGCCCGCCCCGACTGGCAGGACGCCCTCCAGGCCGACGCCGCCGAGGCGCTCCCGCGGCCCGGGACGCCCGAGGAGCTGCGCGAGACCGTGCTGCGACTCGTCGCCTCGCCCAACCTCTGCGACAAGTCGTGGATCACCGACCAGTACGACCGCTACGTGCGCGGCAACACCGTGCTCGCCCAGCCGGCCGACTCCGGGATGGTCCGGATCGACGAGGAGACCAACCTCGGCGTCGCCGTCTCCACCGACTGCAACGGCCGCTACGCCAAGCTCGACCCGTACGCCGGGGCGCAGCTCGCCCTCGCCGAGTCCTACCGGAACGTCGCGACCGGCGGCGCGGTGCCGCTGGCCGTCTCCGACTGCCTCAACTTCGGCTCGCCCGAGGACCCGTCGGTGATGTGGCAGTTCGCCGAGGCCTGCCGCGGCCTCAAGGACGCCTGCGCCGAGCTCGGGACCCCGGTCACCGGCGGCAACGTCAGCCTCTACAACCAGACCGGCGAGACCGCGATCCTGCCGACCCCGGTCGTCGCCGTGCTCGGCGTGATCGAGGACGTCACCCGTCGTACCCCGTCGTCGTGGTCGGCCGCCGGGGAGCGCGTGCTGCTGCTCGGCTCGACCGCCGAGGAGCTGTCGGGCTCGGAGTGGGCGCACGTCGTCCACGGCCACCTCGGCGGCCGCCCGCCCGCGCTCTCGCTCGCGGGCGAGAAGGCGCTCGCCGCGCTCCTGCACGAGGCCGTCGGCCTGGTCACCTCCGCCCACGACCTCTCCGACGGCGGGCTAGCGCAGGCGCTGGTCGAGGCGGCGCTGCCGTCGATGACCGGCGCGGCGGTCTCGCTCGCCGGCGTGCACGAGGACCCGTTCGTGGCGCTGTTCTCCGAGTCGACCGGCCGCGTGCTCGTCACCGTCCCGGACGGCGACGTCGCCCGGCTGACCGAGCTGGCCGCGCGCCACGGCGTACCCGTCGCCCAGCTCGGCACCACCGGCGGCGACTCGCTCGCCGTCGAGGGGCTCTTCGACCTGGCGTTGCTCGAGGTCCGCTCGACCTGGATGGCCACCCTCCCCGCGGCCCTCGCCTGACGCTGACTCGGCGCTGGTTCGAGGGTGAGTCGGCGCTGGTTCGACTGGTTCTCGAACACGTGCCGAGTCACGCTCGAACGGGTGCCGAGTCACGCTCGAACGGGCGCCGAGTGACCCTCCGGGCGATGATGGGGCAGTGGCCGAGGACCTGGTGGTGAGCCGCAGCCTGGTGATCCGGGGTGCGGAGCTGAGCGAGCGGTTCAGCCGCAGCTCGGGCCCCGGCGGCCAGGGCGTCAACACCGCCGACACGCGGGTGGAGCTGCTCTGGGACGCGGCCGGCACCGCCCTGCCCGACCACGTACGCCGCCGCGTGCTCGACCGGCTGGCCGACCGTCTCGTGGACGGCTCGGTCGTGGTCGTCGCCTCCGAGCACCGTACCCAGCTGGCCAACCGCCGGGCCGCCCGGGAGCGCCTGGCCGCCCTGGTGCGGGAGGCGGCCGCCCCGCCGCCCGCGGCCCGCCGGGCCACCCGACCCACCCGCGGCTCGCAGCGCCGACGCCTGGACGCCAAGAAGCGGCGCGGCGACGTGAAGCGGGGCCGCTCGGGCGACTGGTCCTGAGGGCCCGGGTGCCGGAAGAGCCGTTGTGTGGCGTCCTGGCTCAACCAGCGTGAACCAGGACGCCACACAGAGCGGGTGCGCGCGACCGGCCCGACCTGCCACCCTCACGGCCAGCCGCCCGACCACCCTGACCACCCGGCTCAGCCGGCCCGACCAGCCCGGACGCCCGTCGGCGCCGAAGGACTCCCGTGCGCCGTCGTACGCTGCTCTCCCTGCCCGCCCTGGGCTCCCTCGCCTGGCTGTGGGCCGCGTGCGCACCGAGCCCCGAGGAGGTCCCGCCCGTGCCGGAAGGCGCCAGCGAGCCGCAGCGCGTGACCTACGGGTCCGATCCCAGCCAGTTCGCCGAGCTCGGCCTGCCGGCAGGCACGCCGCGCGGGGTGGCGGTGGTGGTGCACGGCGGGTTCTGGCGCGCGGAGTACGGCATCGAGTACGCCCAGCCGCTCGTCCCCAGCCTGCTCGCGGCCGGGTGGGCGACGTGGGCCGTGGAGTACCGCCGGGTCGGCTCGGGCTCCGGGGGTGGCGGCGGCGTACCGGAGACCCTCGACGACCTCGTCGCCGCGATGCAGCGGCTGGCCGAGGAGGGCATCGACGGCCCGGTCGTCGCCATCGGGCACTCCGCCGGTGGCCACCTCGCGACCTGGCTCGCCTCGCGCCGCGACCTGCCGCAGCCGCTGACCCACGTCGTGTCGCAGGCCGGCGTGCTCGACCTCGTCGCCGCCCACGACGCCGGGCTCGGCGGTGGAGCGGTCGAGGCGTTCCTCGGCCGGCCGCCGCGCGAGGGGGACGTCGAGGTCGACCCGGTGGCGCAGGTGCCGCTCGCGGTCCCGGTCTGGTGTGTGCACGGCACCGGCGACGACATCGTCCCGATCAGCCAGTCGGAGTCCTACGTCGCGGCCGCCACCGCCGCGGGTGCGACCGCCCAGCTGGTCGAGGTCGAGGGTGACCACTTCGCCGTCGTCGACCCGGGCTCGGAGGCCTGGGCCAGGACGCTGGAGATCCTCGAGGAGATCTGACCGGCTGGACGACCCGGGTGGTCCGGTGGCCTGGTCGGCGGGTCGGGCCGGTCCGGGCGTCCTGAGGGCGCCTGCCCGGGTCGAGGTGTGAGTCGAGGTGTGAGTCGAGGTGCGAGTCGAGGTGCCACGACGCGCGCCCGCGCGTCCTCAGGCCTCGACCCAGGCCTCGACCCAGGCCTCGACCCAGGCCTCGACCCAGGCCTCGACCCAGGCCTCGACCCAGGCCTCGACCCAGGCCTCGATCCAGGCCTCGACCGGCGCCGGCTCAGACCGGGCGCCCCGGCCCCGGCTGGCACCGCGGGCACCACCAGGTACGCCGGTGGGCGGGGTCGTTCGGGACCTCGTCGACCATCTGCACGGTGGTCCCGCAGCGCAGGCAGGGCCGGCGCTGGCGGCCCGCGACCCAGTGGGAGTCGCCGCGCCGGCCGAGCCCCGTGGTGACCTGGTAGGCGCCGGGGACGGTCGCGGAGTGGCGCAGCGCCGTGACGGCGCGGTCGACCAGCCGCGCGACGTCGACCTCCCCGATCGGGGTCCACGGCGAGACGCCGAGCAGGAACGCGAGCTCGTTGGCCCACAGGTTCCCCAGCCCCGCGACCCGGGTCTGGTCGAGCATCGCGCTGACGAGCGGCGTCGTGGGGTCGGTCAGCAGGCGGCGTACCGCCTCCTCGCGGTCGAGGTCCTCGTGCAGCAGGTCGGGCCCGAGGTGCCCGACGATCCGGTGCTCCTGGTCGGTGGCGACGAGGTCGAGCTGGTGCAGCCGCAGCCCCCAGGCGGTGCCGGTCGGGGTCTCCAGCACCACGCGCACCTGGTGCTGCAGCCGTGACGGCAGCCGCTTGCCGGGCCCGGTCACCGACCACTCGCCGTCCATCAGCAGGTGGCTGTGCAGCGTGACCCCCCCGGAGAACCGTTGCAGCAGGTGCTTGCCGTGGGTCGCGTGCTCGAGGACCTCCCGGCCGGACAGGTCACGGGTCGCCAGCCGCGGCACCCGCAGGTCGGAGCGCGTGACGGTGCGCCCCAGCAGCCCGCGGTCGAGCCGCCGCGCGAGCTTCCAGACGCTGTCCCCCTCCGGCACGCCCTCGAGCCTAGGAGCGGGCTGGGCGACGGCCCCACGCGGCGCCGAGCCCACGCTCCCACGGTGCGGGAGCGACGTGTCGGGGGTTCGCCAGCGACGCCTCGGCGGTCCACACCTGACGCCTCGGCGGGGCACTCCTGGCCGGCCGTCGGTGGGAGCGCCTAGGGTCACGGACGTGCCGGAGTTCACCTGGCTGCCCGCCAACCGGGCCACCCCCGAGGACGTCGAGGCGGTCCTCGGCGCGGGTGGTGCGCGCCGGTGCCGCTGCCAGGGCCTGAAGATCGAGGGCTGGATCTGGCGCGACAGCACCCAGGAGGAGCGCGACGCCGCGCTGGTCGCGCAGACCGCGTGCGGCACCGAGGGCCCGACGTCGGGTCTCATCGGGTACGTCGACGGCGACCCGGCCGGCTGGGTGGCGGTCGAGCCGCGCGAGAACTACCCCCGCATCTGGAGCCGCAAGCAGCCCTGGATGCGGATGGACCCCGAGCTCGAGGGCGTCTGGTCCGTGACGTGCTTCGTCGTGGCCAAGGGCCACCGCGGCACGGGCCTGACCTACGAGCTGGCCGCTGCGACGGTCGAGCACGCCCGCGAGCAGGGTGCGAGGGTGCTCGAGGGCTACCCGATGGAGCCCGCGCCGGACAAGTTGGTCATCTGGGACGAGGCCTCGGTCGGCCTGCTGCCGGTCTTCCTCGAGGCCGGCTTCGAGGTCTACGCCTCCCCGACGCTGAGGCGCCGGGTCGTGCGGCGTACGCCGTAGTCGGTCTGCCCGGGGCGGGGGTTTCGAGACGGTTGCCAGAGCAACCTCCTCAACCGCCCGCCTGTGACCGCCCGCCGGCCCGGCTCCTAGGCTCGGTCCGTGCCCGCCCGCCTCCGCCTCGCCGACCCCGACGAGCTCGCCGCCGCCCTCGACCGCATCCGTGCCGGGGGCGAGGAGCGCGCCGACCTCAAGCTCGTCGTCAAGCACGTGCTGGCGGTGCTCGAGCAGCGTGCGCCGGGGCACTCCGTGGAGGTCCGCGTCCCGCCGTACGCCGCCGTCCAGTGCATCCCCGGGGTGCGGCACACGCGCGGGACCCCGCCGGCGGTCGTGGAGACGGACGCGCTGACGATGGTCGCGCTGGCGACGGGCGAGCTGTCGTGGGCCGACGCCCGTGCTCAGGGGCGGGTCAGCGCGTCCGGCGAGCGCACCGACCTGTCGACGTACCTGCCGCTGTTCTGACCTGGGGGCGCGGTTAACGTGCGGGGCATGAGCGACGACCTCAAGGCCCGCGTCCAGTCCGTCCTGCCTGCCCTGCGGAAGGACCTCGAGGACCTCGTGCGGATCGAGTCGGTGAGCGCCGACCCGGCACGTGCGGGCGAGGTGCAGCGCTCCGCCGAGGCCGTGAAGGCGCTCTTCGACGCTGAGGGCTTCACCAGCGAGATCGTCAGCGAGGACGGCGGCGCCCCTGCGGTCGTCGCGCACAAGAAGGGTCCGGAGGGCGCGCCGACGGTGCTGCTCTACGCCCACCACGACGTGCAGCCCGAGAACGACCACGCCGACTGGGACTCCCCGCCGTTCGAGCCGACCGAGCGCGGGGACCGGCTCTACGCCCGCGGCGCGGCCGACGACAAGGCCGGGATCGCCGCCCACCTCGGCGCGGTCCGGGTCTTCGGCGACGACCTGCCGGTCAACGTCGTGATGTTCATCGAGGGCGAGGAGGAGGTCGGCTCCGAGACGCTCCCGGCGCTGCTCGCGCAGCACCAGGAGGCGCTGCGCGCCGACGTCATCGTCATCGCCGACTCCGGCAACTGGGACATCGGCGTCCCCGCGCTGACCACCAGCCTGCGCGGCCTGGTCCGCATGGACATCGAGGTCCGCACCCTGACCCACGCCGTGCACTCGGGCATGTGGGGCGGCCTCGTGCCCGACTCCCTCATGGCGCTGAGCCGCGTGCTCACCAGCCTCCACGACGACGAGGGCAACGTCGCGATCGCCGGCCTGCACAGCGGCCCGGCCGCCGACGTGGACTACCCCGAGGACCGGCTGCGCGCGGAGTCCGGTGCCGCGCCCGGCATCGAGTGGATCGGCTCCGGCTCGGCCGTCGAGCGGCTCTGGACCAAGCCCGCGCTCTCCATCACCGGCCTCGACGCCCCGCAGGTCGCGGGTGCCTCCAACACCCTCGTGCCCGCCGCGCGCGCTCGCCTGAGCCTGCGCATCGCCCCCGGCGACACCACCGAGAACGCCGTCGCCCGCCTCACCGAGCATCTCGAGGCGCACGTCCCGTGGGGCGCCACCCTCACCACCACCGTCGTCGACACGGGGGAGGCGACCGCTATCGACGCCACCGGGCCGGCGTACGACGCCGCGCGGGCCGCCTTCGCCGAGGCCTGGGACGGCACCGAGCCGATCGACATGGGCGTGGGCGGGTCGATCCCCTTCATCGCCGAGTTCCTTGAGGCCTTCCCCGAGGCCAGCGTGCTCGTCACCGGTGTCGAGGACCCCGACACCCGCGCCCACGGCGCCAACGAGGGCCTGCACCTCGCCGAGTTCGAGCGGGTGGTCCTGGCGGAGACGCTGCTGCTGGCCAAGCTCGGCTCCGCCTGAGCGTCGGCGGCCCGTCGACGTACTACGCGGCCGCCCCTGCCCCGCCGAGTCGGCGCCTTCTTCCGGGGAACATGCGCCGGTTCGGCCATCCCACGGTCACCCCGGATGTGACCTGTCCCACGATGCGGGACGGTCCCATCCGAAAGACTCCCCTGTCCGAATGCTGTATGGGTGAGTGACCGCTCACTGCGTCGACGTACGTTTCACGACCCACGTGGGGAGCCTCCGATTCTCCACGGTCGACACAGTGCCAGCTTTGAAAAGGAGCCACGGACATGACCGAGACTGCAGCAAGCACGACCGACAGCGGTGGCGACGCAGAGAGAGCCAGACCCAGTCTCGATCGCCGCCGGTTCGTCGGCTATGTGCTGGGCGGTAGCACGCTGATCACGGCAGCCTCGATGTTGTCTCCGACCGCAGCAGCCGCTCTGGACCTGGAGGTCCCCTCGCTGCCGCAGATCCCAGAACTCATCGACCTCGAGGACCTGCAGACCCTGGCGGCTGCGCCGACCGCAGGGCTGATCGCCGTGCGCATCGATGAGCAGGGCGAGGCTCACTTCGCGCTACCCCGCGCGGAGGTCGGTCAGGGCATCGTGACCTCGACGACCATGATCCTTGCCGAGGAACTCGACCTCCCCATGGACAAGATCCACGTGACCTTGGCGCCGGCGCGTCCAGAGCTGCTGTTCAATCAGCTGACGGGCGGTTCCAACACCACCGTCAGCACGTTCGAGGCAGTGCGGGTGGCGGGCGCTCTGGCCCGGATGCGGCTGTTGAGTGCGGCTGCTCAGGTGCTCGACGTGACCGTAGACGAGCTGCGGACCCTGGTAGGAACCGTGGTCGACGCGGCGGGGAACATCCTCACGTTCGGGGAGTTGTCCTCCCTTGCCTCCAGCGAGGTGGTCGAACGCGTCGAGGTCGTGCTCTCGCCGCCGGAGACTTTCCGCGTCATCGGCACCGGTCGGCGCCGTACCGATGCCCGCGAAGCCGTCACCGGGACCAAGCAGTTCGCCATGGACCTCGACGTCCCCAATGCCCTGCCGACCATGGTCTGCCGCCCGCCCACGCACATGGGCAAGCCGGTCCGGTTGCGCAACAAGGCCGAGATCCTCAGGATGCGCGGGGTCACGCACGTGGCGATCATCGAGACTGGTGTCGCTGTGCGCTGCAAGACCTTCGGCCAGTGCATCGACGCCATCCGCAAGATGGATGTCGAATGGGATCTGGGTGACCTGAAGGATGAGTCCGACGACAGCATTCTCGAACGCCTGCGACGGGCCGAGATTCCGATGGTGGTCCCAGAGGTTCCCGTCGGCGCGCGACAGATCGATCTCGAATTCGAGTTCATGTTCCGCTCCAGCGCCGCCTTGGAACCCTATGCGGCGATCGCAGACGTGCGGGAGAACAGCGCGGAGATCTGGGCCGGTCTGAAGGCACCGATCCTGGCTCAGACCAACATCGCGCGTGAGTTGGGGATGCTGCCCAACCGGGTCACCGTCAACGTCGTCACCAGTGGAGGCTCGTTCGGGCACAAGCTGTTCGGTGATCACGCCATCGAGGCGGCTCGCGCTTCTCAGGCAATGGGCGTGCCGGTCAGGTTGATGTGGCACCGGGCCGACGAGCCGCGCCAGGGTCGGCTGCACCCGATGTGCACATCGCGCGTGCGCGCGACGATGCTGCGCGACGAGGTGCTGACCTTCGAGCAGCGACACACCAGTGTCGTCACCGACTTCAGCCACGGTTTCGGTGAGGCGATCACCTCCGCCCTGGACGAGCTGCCGACCGAGCTCGGACGTCGGCTCGGAGGGCTGGTGTTCTCTGAGCTGATCTTCACGCTGACCCAAGAACTGCCCTACAACCTCGGTCTGGTCACCCAGCTGCTCAGTGAGACCGACCAGCGCTTCAGCACCGGGTCCATGCGCAACATCTACAGCCCCGATGTCTGTGTCGCTGCCGAGCTCACCCTCGACGAGATCGCCCGCCAGATCGGCCAGGACCCGCTGGAACTGCGGCTCCGGCTGATCCGCGACGCCAGGGTGCGCCGCACGGTGGAGGCCGTGGCCAAGCGAGGCGATTGGGGGAAGAGGATGCCAGCCGGCACCGCGCAGGGCATCGCCTTGCACAAGGAGTACAAGGGCAACACTGCCGTTCTGGTCGAAATCGACTGTCGACCGGCAACAGTCAAACGAAAGATCCGCGACGCCGTCACCGGCCCGCGTGTGACCAAGGCTGTCATCGGCGTGGACGCGGGACTGGTGGTCAACCCGATGGGACTGGAAGCGCAGATGCAGGGGGGCTTCATGGACGGGATGGCCTTGACGCTCACGAGCAGCTGTCACCTTCGGGACGGGGCTTTCCTCGAGGCCAGCTGGGACAACTACTACTACACGAGGCAGTGGAACGTTCCGCCCGAGATGGAGGTCGTCATCATGGACCCCGGAGTCGACATCCCCGGTGGAGCAGGAGAAGCGGCTGTGGGGTCCTCGGCGGCCGCCGTCGCGTGCGCCTACGCCCGCGCCACGGGACGTGTTCCGACCCGGTTCCCGATCAACCACGGCGAGATCACGTTCAAGCCCAAGACTTTCATCCCGCCCGTTCCTCCCTCGCCGACCAACGGCCTGAAGTTCACCTACTGAGGAGACAGACATGCCCAAGCACACTTTTGTCCTCAACGGCGAACGGGTGACCGTCAAGGTCGCCAACGACGAGCGGGTCCTGTGGGTCTTGCGCGATCTTCTGGGCGTGACAGGCCCGAAGTACGGATGCGGGATCAATGTCTGCAAGGCATGCACGTCCCACATCAACGGCAAGGCCTTCAATCCCTGCTCGGTGAGGATCGGCGACATCGCTCCTGACGACGAGATCACCACGATCGAGGGTCTTCCCGACACCGTCGGTCGGGACCTGCACCCCATGCAGGAAGCATGGATCGACCGCGATGTGCCGCAGTGCGGCTACTGCCAGCCAGGACAGATCATGGCCGCGGTGGCCCTGGTGCGGAAGGTTCAGCGCGAGGGCGGGACCATCACCGAGGCCGATCTCGACTCCATTCGCAACATCTGCCGCTGCGGCACCTACACTCGCATCCGCGAGGCGATCGTGCAGGGCGCCCGGAAGATGTGACCGCTCGGGGCCCGGCCCCGCACACGGCGTACGCAGCCAGCAGCAGCACCTGCACCACCAAAGGCGCCGGCACCGCCCGTCCCCGGACCGGGGGCGGGCGGCGTCGCGTCCCGCGTAGAATCCCGCCCGTGCCCTTCCAAAGCAGTGGCCCTCGTGCCCGCAGGGGCGGTGACGGACGTCTGACCGACGCGCTGGACCCGCACGACCAGGGACCCCAGGACGCCTGTGGCGTCTTCGGCGTCTGGGCCCCGGGGGAGGACGTCGCCAAGCTGACCTACTTCGGCCTCTACGCCCTCCAGCACCGCGGCCAGGAGTCCGCCGGGATCGCGGTGAGCAACGGCCGCCAGATCCTGGTCTACAAGGACATGGGGCTGGTCTCGCAGGTCTTCGACGAGTCCACGCTCGACTCCCTCAAGGGCCACCTCGCGATCGGCCACTCGCGCTACTCCACCACCGGCGCGAGCACCTGGCAGAACGCCCAGCCGACCTTCCGGCCCACCGTCGACGGCTCGATCGCCCTGGGTCACAACGGCAACCTGATCAACACCCACGAGCTGCGCGAGCTGGTCGCCGACCTCCCCGGCCCCGAGGACGAGCTGGACCTGCACCAGCGCCCGGGCGAGGGAGCCACCAACGACACCAGCCTCGTGACCGCGCTGATGGCCCACCACCCCGACTCCGCCCTGGAGCAGCGGGCCCTGGAGGTGCTGCCGCTGCTGCGCGGGGCCTTCTGCTTCGTGTGGATGAACGAGGACACCCTGTACGCCGCCCGCGACCCCCAGGGCATCCGGCCGCTGGTCCTGGGTCGGCTCGACCGCGGCTGGGTCGTGGCCTCGGAGGACGCGGCGCTCAAGACCATCGGCGCCTCGGTCGTGCGCGAGGTCGAGCCCGGCGAGATGCTGGTCATCGACGAGAACGGCCTGCGCTCGCACCACTTCGCCGAGCCCGAGCCCAAGGGCTGCGTGTTCGAGTACGTCTACCTCGCCCGCCCCGACGCCACCATCGCCGCGCGCAGCGTGCACCAGGCGCGGGTGGAGATGGGCCGCCAGCTGGCCCGCGAGTTCCCGGTCGAGGCCGACCTGGTCATGCCCGTCCCGGAGTCCGGCACCCCCGCCGCCGCGGGGTACGCCGAGGAGTCGGGCATCCCGTTCGGCCAGGGGTTCGTGAAGAACGCCTACGTCGGGCGCACCTTCATCCAGCCCAGCCAGACCCTGCGCCAGCTGGGCCTGCGGCTGAAGCTCAACGCCCTCGAGCACATGGTGCGCGGCAAGCGCTTGGTCGTCGTGGACGACTCGATCGTGCGCGGCAACACCCAGCGTGCGCAGATCCGGATGCTGCGCGAGGCCGGCGCCCTGGAGGTGCACGTGCGGATCTCCAGCCCGCCGGTGAAGTGGCCGTGCTTCTACGGCATCGACTTCGCCACCCGCGCGGAGCTGATCGCCAACGGCCTCGACGTCGAGGAGATCGCCGCCAGCGTGGGGGCCGACTCCCTGGGCTACATCTCCCTCGACGGGATGATCGACGCCACCGGCCAGCGCGCCGACGCGCTCTGCACGGCCTGCTTCACCGGGGAGTACCCCGTCGAGCTGCCCGACGAGTCCCTGCTGGGCAAGC
Source organism: Nocardioides sp. (assembly GCF_030149505.1). Taxonomy (GTDB): domain Bacteria; phylum Actinomycetota; class Actinomycetes; order Propionibacteriales; family Nocardioidaceae; genus Nocardioides. The sequence continues at coordinate 40,242 of NZ_JASBRN010000040.1, read as the reverse complement.
ACCTGCTCGAGGCCACCTTGAGCTCGCCGACGATGGGCCGCGCGCTGCCGGTCCTCAACAACCCCTGACCAGGAGCCCCGCCCCCGTGAGCGACACCCCCGCCAACCCCACCGCCGGCCACCACGCCGGCAACGCCTACGCCGAGGCCGGCGTCAACATCGAGGCGGCCGACCGGGCCATCGACCTGATGAAGGTGTGGGTGGAGAAGGCCAAGCGCCCCGAGATGATCGGCGGGCTCGGCGGCTTCGCCGGGCTCTTCGACGCCTCCGCCCTGACCCGCTACAAGCGCCCGCTCCTGGCCACCTCGACCGACGGCGTCGGCACCAAGGTCGCCATCGCCCAGGCGATGGACGTCCACGACACCATCGGCCGCGACCTGGTCGGCATGGTCGTCGACGACCTGGTCGTCTGCGGCGCCGAGCCGCTCTTCATGACCGACTACATCGCCACCGGCCGGGTCGTCCCGGAGCGGATCGCCGCGATCGTCAAGGGCATCGCCGAGGGCTGCGTCGAGGCCGGTTGCGCGCTGGTCGGCGGCGAGACCGCCGAGCACCCGGGGCTGCTGCACCCCGACGAGTACGACGTGGCCGGCGCGACCACCGGTGTCGTCGAGGCCGACGACCTGCTCGGCCCGGGCCGCGTGCGTCCCGACGACGTCGTGCTGGCCATGGCCTCCTCGGGCCTGCACTCCAACGGCTACTCCCTGGTGCGCCACGTGCTGCTCTCCGAGCACGGCGCGGGCTGGGCCCTGGACCGCCACGTCGACGAGCTCGGCGGCGACCTCGGCACCACCCTGCTCACCCCCACCCGGATCTACGCCAAGGCCTGCCTGGACCTCGCGCGCTCGGTCACGGTGCACGCGATGTCGCACGTCACCGGTGGCGGCCTGGCGGCCAACCTCGAGCGGGTCATGCCGGTCGAGCTGTCCGCGACGATCGAGCGCGGCACCTGGACCCCCGAGCCGGTCTTCGACCTCGTACGCCGGGTCGGGGACGTCTCCCAGGCCGACCTGGAGGCGACGCTCAACTGCGGCGTCGGGATGGTCGCCCTGCTCCCGGCCGACCAGGTCGACGCCGCCGTCGCCCTGCTCGAGGGCTACGGCATCCACGCCTGGCCTGCAGGTCGCGTGGGCGTCGCGACCGGTCGCGGCGGTGCCGTCGAGCTGGTGGGGCAGCACCCCGGCTGGTGACCCCGGCTGGTGACCCCGGGGCGGTCGCGCGGGCCGCCCTGAGCGGGCCGGCCACGTGACGCCCGTCACGCTGCACGCTGGCCGGGTCGACGTCGTGCGGTGAATAGCAGGATGGGGTGTGCGGGAACAGCCGGGCAGCAGGTAGCGTTGCGCCCACGAGTGTTCGAGAGCAGCCCGGGAGCCACGTGCCCCGGCCAAGTGTGCGAGGGGGCTGGACCCTATGGGCCGCGGCCGTGCAAAAGCCAAGCAGACCAAGGTCGCTCGCGAACTCAAGTACCGGACTCACGAGACGGACTTGAGCGCGCTGGCGGCGGAGCTCCACGGGAGCGAGTCCCGTGACGAGGCGGAGGACCACGACGAGTGGTCCGACATCGCCGACCCGCGTCGCGACTGACGAGGACGCGCGTTCCCCGTAGGTCGAGCAGCCCGAGCCGCTAGGCGAGGGCGTCGTCGAGACCAGGTGAGCTGACCGTGGTCGCCGACCACAGACAGCTCACGCGGTCTCGACGACGGCTCGCTGGCGCTCGCCGGGAGAGAACACCCGTGCTCGGCTCGCTGGCGCTCGCCGGGAGAGACCACCAGTGGAGTGCTCAGGGGCGGCCCGGCACCCACACGCCGCGCAGCCGCCCCACCGAGCGGATGCGCTCCTCGGCGACCCGGTCGGCGGCGACCGCGGGGGTGACCCCGTCGGACTGTGCGAGCGCCAGCACCCGACGCGTGGTGTCGAGGATGCCGGTGGCGCGCTGCTGCGCCCGCTCGAAGGAGAAACCGCGGGGGTCGAGCTCGTCGGCGACCTGGATCAGCCCGCCCGCGTTGACGACGTAGTCGGGGGCGTAGGTGACCCCGGCGTCCACGAGGTGCTTGTCGACCCCGGCGTGCGCGAGCTGGTTGTTGGCGGCGCCGCACACGACGCGGGTGCCCTGGGCGCCGAGGACGTCGACGACCCGGTCGTCGAGCGCCCCGCCCATCGCGCACGGGGCGTAGACGTCCAGCCCCGCGGTGATCAGCTCCTCGACCGATCCGACGGCCCGGACCCCCGGGTGCGTCGCGACGACGGTCCGCACGGCGGCGTCCACGACGTCGGTGACCAGCACGTGGGCACCCTCCTCGACCAGGTGCGCGACCAGGTGCCGCCCGACCTTGCCGACGCCGGCGACACCGACGCGCCGACCCTCGAGCGACGTGGAGCCCCACGTGGCCTCGGCGGCGGCGCGCATGCCCTGCAGCACGCCGTACGCCGTCAGGACCGAGCTGTCGCCCGCGCCGCCGTGGGCGACGGTGCGGCCGGTGACGAAGTCGCACTCGCGGCCGACGTGGTCCATGTCCTCGCTGGTCGTGCCGATGTCGCAGGCCGTGCGGTAGCGGCCGCCGAGGGTCTGGACGAACCGGCCGTAGGCGCGCAGCAGGGCCTCGCCCTTCACCGTGGCCGGGTCCCCGACGATGACGGCCTTGCCGCCACCGAGGTCGAGCCCGGCGACCGCGGCCTTGTAGGTCATGCCCCGGGAGAGGTCGAGGACGTCGCGGAGCGCGGCCTCGGTGCTGGCGTAGGGGAAGAAGCGGGTGCCGCCGAGGGCGGGGCCCAGGGCCGTGGAGTGGATCGCGACGACGGCGCGCAGGCCGGTGGCGGCGTCCTGGCACACGACGACCTGCTCGTGCTCGGCGGCGGCCTCGAGGAGGTCGAAGGGCTGGCTCGTGGGCTGGCTCGTGGGCTGGCTCGTGGACATGGTCGGTCCGTTCTGCTCGGGGTCGCGGGGGTGGTGCGACCGGTGGGGCCCGCAGGGGTGGCGCGGGTCACACCCAGGCTAGTGCGCGTCGGCGGTGCCGCGCAGCACGACCACGTCGCCGTGGGTGCCGTAGCCACAGACCCGACCCCCGTGCGGGGTGCCGTCGAAGGTCACCAGCAGCCAGCCGTCCCCATCGCGGACGAGCGTGGGCCACGGGATGTTGGTGGGGAAGTCCCCGTCGAGGCGAGCGACCTCCCGCAGGTCGTTGTCGAGCACCACCCACTGCTCGCGCGCGCCGCGCGGGCCGTCGGGCCCGTCGGAGGCGAGCACCACCACGCCGCCCGGCAGGTCGGGTCGCAGCAGCAGCGTCGGCCCCTCGGTGGCGGTGCGTCCGAGCGCCGCGGCCCGCAGCCGCAGCGAGGACAGGTCCGGCCCCTCGGCGAGCACGGGGTGGAAGCGGAAGAAGCGCGAGGCGCTGACGTAGCCGACCAGCCACCCCGACCCGGTGCGCACGAGGTGCGGGTCCCAGACCCCCACGGAGACGAGTCCGTCGGTGGGCAGGCGCAGCGGATCGGTGTGCAGCACGTGCACCCCGCGCAGCACGTCGGAGCCGGCGGCGTGCTCGCAGCGGGCGAGCAGCACCTCGACCCGGGCACCGTCGCGGTCGGGATCCAGGTCGCCCCAGGTGCTGGTGGCGACCAGCCACTCGTCGCCGTCGCGCAGCACGTGCACGGCGTGGTCGCCGTGCACCGCGCTCTCGCTGGGACGGTGGAAGAACAGGTCGGCGGTCTGCTCCAGCGCCGGGCCGGCCGGGTCGAACGCCCAGACCGAGGCGTGCCCGGTGCCGAACGGGCCCGGGCCGGCGCTGGTGGCGGTCAGCCGCACGCGTCCGTCGCCGGCGTCGTACGCCGTGCCGTCGGCGTGCGTGACGACGCGGATGTCGCGCAGCCCGAGCTGGCCGAAGCCCCCGGCGAGCAGCGACGTCGCCGGGCCGTCGTGCCCGACCTGGAGCCGGTCGAGCCAGTCGGGCTCGCGCACCAGCGCGGCCGCGCGCGGCTGGGTGTCGGCCAGGTCGACGCGGGCGCGGCCGGTCCAGGGGCCGTCGGGGACCTCGCGGGTCAGGACGGTGACGTGGGTGCCGGTGAGCGCCAGGCCGAGCGCGGCGGCCGGTCCCGCCCGGCCCGAGCGGCGGCTGCGCAACACCGACGGCCCCGCGGGACCGTCGACCTCCAGCCAGCAGCTGCCGGCGGCGTACACCGCCGAGAGCGAGAGGCCCGCCCCGGCGAGCGTGAGCACGAGCCGTTCCTCGCCGGAGCCGGCCAGCCCCGCCTCCACCGCGGCGTACGGCGCCGGGCGCGGCAGTGGGGTCAGCGAGCTGCGGCGGGGGTCGACCCGCTGCACCGGACGGTCGAGGGTGGAGACCAGGTCGACGGGGCGCAGGCGGGCGACCTCGGAGTACCGCAGGCCGAGCGGGTCGACCGGTGCCCCGCTGCGGCTCAGCCCAGCCTCCGACGCAGCTCGGCCACGGCGACGGCCACCTCGCGCTCCAGCAGCTCGAGCTTGGGCTCGATGCCGCTGAGGTCGCCGGCGTGGGCGTGGGCCTCGACCGCGGCCGAGGCGGCCGACACACGTGGCAGCCCGAGGTTGAGGGCGCTGCCCTTGACCAGGTGGGCGTTGGTGAAGGTGGCGTAGGCGTCGCGGGCCTCGAGGGCGGTGCGGATGTCGGCGACCTGGCCGTCGATGCGTCCGACGAAGGAGCGGGCGGTGCGGTCGAAGAAGCTCTCGCCGTCCTTGACCAGCTCGGCCAGCACCTTGCGGCGCTCCTCGTCGACGACCGGTGCCTCGCCCGGGGGCAGCTCGGAGGGCGGCTCGGACAGCTCTGGTGGGCTCGGTTGCCGGGCGGGGTCGGCCAGCGCCGTCGTGGTGCCGCCGCCGGTCGCGGACCGGCCGCCCGCCTCGGCGGTGTGCCGGGGGCCGGGAGCCGCGGGGTGGGTGCTGCCCGGGCGGGGGGCGGGGACCGCGCCGGTGCGCCGGGTCCAGCGCTGCACGACCTCCTCGAGCTGCGTGGGGTCGACCGGCTTGGTGAGGAAGTCGTCCATGCCCGCAGCCAGGCAGCGCTCGCGCTCGCCCTCGAGGGCCGAGGCGGTCATGGCGATGATCGGCACCCGGGTGCCGCGCGGCTCGCCGCCGCGGATCGCCCGGGTGGCGTCGATGCCGTCGATGCCGGGCATCCGGCAGTCCATGAGCACCAGGGCGTAGCCGTGGTCGGGCCCGGCGAGCGCGGCGATCGCGGCCTCCCCGTCGTCGGCGACGTCGACCTCGACCCCCAGCGCCTCGAGCAGCCCGGTGGCCACCAGCTGGTTGACCGGGTTGTCCTCGACGACCAGGACGCGCAGGTCCAGCGACGGCACCACCAGCCGCCGGGGGGCGCGGGGCGTCGGCTCCTGCGGCTCGCCGAGGGTGCGCAGCACGGCGTCGTAGAGCTCGGAGTGGCGCACGGGCTTGGACAGCGTGGTGCTGATGCCGGCCTCGCGGGCGGTGCGGGCGCCGACCCCCTGGTCGGAGGTGAGCAGGACCAGGGCCAGGTCGGCCAGCGCCGGGTCGGCCTTGATGATCCGGGCCAGCTCGAGCCCGTCGATGCGGGGCAGGACCAGGTCGAGCAGCGCGAGGGTGAAGGGCTTCTGCGCGCGCTGGGCCTCGCGCAGCGTCGCCAGGCACTCCGCCGGGGTCGCCACGGCGACGGGCTCCAGCTGCCAGGCCCGCAGCTGCTCGGTGAGGATGAAGCGGTTGGTCTCGTTGTCGTCGACCACCAGCACCCGCCGCCCGCGCAGTGACTCGGGTGCGGCGGTGCTGCGCCGGGGCGCGGAGGGGGTGTGGGCCAGTCGGGCGGTGAAGGAGAAGGTCGAGCCCTCGCCGACGGCGGAGTCGACCTGGATCTGACCGTCCATCGCCTCGACCAGCTGCTGGCAGATCGCCAGGCCCAGCCCGGTGCCGCCGTGGCGGCGGGTGGTCGCGAGGTCGGCCTGGGTGAAGGCGTCGAAGAGGTGCGCCTGGGCGGAGGCGGGGATGCCGATCCCGGTGTCGGAGACGTCGACGCGCAGCACCACGCCGTCGCGGTCCTGGTGCTCGACCCGGGCCTGGATCGAGACCTCGCCGTCCTCGGTGAACTTGAGGGCGTTCGACCCGAGGTTGGTGAGGACCTGGCCGAGGCGGGTCGGGTCGCCGCGGAGGTACTCCGGGACGTCGGGGTGGCAGGCGACGACCAGCTCGACGCCCTTCTCGTGCGCGCGGCTGGAGAGGACCGAGGCGGTCTGCTCGAAGACCGAGCGCACCTCGAAGTCGACGTCCTCGAGCTCCAGCTTGCCGGCCTCGATCTTCGACAGGTCGAGGATGTCGTTGATGATCGCCAGCAGCGAGAGCCCGGACTGGTGGACCCCGTCGGCCAGGCGCCGCTGGTGGTCGTCGAGCTCGGTGCGCAGCAGCAGCTCGTTGAGCCCGATGACGCCGTTCATCGGGGTGCGGATCTCGTGGCTCATGGTGGCCAGGAACTCCGACTTCATCCGCGAGGCCTCCATGGCGCGGTCGCGGGCGTCGGCGAGGGCGGCCGCGGCGCGCTCGCGCTCGGCGACGACGCCCAGCTGCGCGGCGACCTGCTCGACCAGCTCGTGGGATGCCTCCGAGAGCGGGTCCTCGTCGGCGAGGACCTCGAGGACCGCGAGCACCTCGCCGGTCACCACGACCGGCATCGTGACCCGGGAGACCGCCCGGCCGCGGTCGTGCAGCGGCTGCACGGCGACCTCGCCCGAGACCAGCACCCGCTCGGCGAGGTCGGTGGGGCTGGGCGGTCGACCGGCCCCGTCCTGGTCGATCCGGCGCTGGCCGAGCCCGGGGTCGTGGGCCGGCCACACCTGCGTGAGCAGCCCGGGACGCTCGCTGGTCCAGGCGGCGACCGGCTCCCAGCCGGTGTGCTCGGGCAGCCGGAGCGCGGCGACCTCGATCGCCTCCTCCAGCGTGCGGGCACGGTTGGAGGCCATCGCCATCTGCTGCAGCAGCCGGAGCCGGGCCGTCGCGGCGGTCGCGGCGACCTCGGCGCGGCGGACCTCGGTGACGTCCTGGTTGGTGCCGCCGATCCGCACGGGGCGACCGGTGGCGGGGTCCCGGATGATCCGGCAGCGGCCGTGGATCCAGCGCTGCTCTCCGTCCGGTCGCAGGACCCGGGCGTCGAACTCGTAGGCGACCCGGTCGCGCAGCGCCTCCTCGGTGGCCGCCTGCACGTGCGCGCGGTCGTCGGGGTGCAGGCACGCCTCGAACGCCGCGACCGTGCCGTCGAACTCCTCGCGGGGCACGCCGTAGAGCCGGTGCAGCTGGTCGGACCACACCACCTCGCCGGTCTCCAGGTCCCAGGAGAAGGAGCCGATGCCGGCGATCTCCTGCGCCTCGACGAGCTGGCGGGAGAGCACCTCGTCGTGGGCGTCGGGACCCGGGCCGGCGACCTGCCGCCCGTCCGCCGGAGCGACCCCGCTCGGCTGCCCCGCGGGACGCTCGGGCCGTGCGGCGGGGGAGTGGGCGGCGTCGTACGCCGTGAAGCGGTGCAGCCAGCCCAGCGTGCGTCCGTCCTCGCGGACCGGGCTGTAGCTCATGAGGCCGCCGACCAGCGTGCCGTCGGCGCGCTGGAGGGTGACCGGCAGGTTGTCGCGGCCGCGCGTGCCGCGGGCGAGCATCGACAGGTGCATCTCGATCCGGGTGCGCTGGCCCGCGGGGAAGACCTCGTGCGCGGGCAGGCCGGCCATCTCGCCGAGGTCGCGGCGCAGTAGGTGCGCCATCGCGCGGTTGGCCCACACGGTGGTCCCGCGGCGGTCGAGCACCCACAGGCCGTCGGTCGTCGCGTCGACCAGCGACACCAGCCAGTCCGGCTGCTCCACCCGTGTCCCCCCTTCGCTCGCGCCTGCTCCCGAGGTACCCATCATGTCCTGTCCCGCACGTGCGGGGGCCGGAGTGGCCGAGCCGGCGCATCTTTTCGGGAGGATGCGCCGGCTCGGCGGGACCAGAGCAGCCAGGGGTCAGCGCAGGGTCATCCGCGGCTCCCCGCCGGAGAGCCCGGTGCCGGCGATGGTGCAGGTGCCCCCGCGCGGGGTGCCGGCGTTCCAGGCCTGGCGCACGCAGCTGCGGGTGGCCAGCTGGCCCCAGTAGTTCGGGTGCAGCGACTCCTGGATGTAGTACGGGCTGCTGGAGCAGCAGGTGCTGACGGTGCGGATCTGGTTGACCCACTCGGTCCGGTCGACCGCGCCGGCCTGGGTCCAGGAGGTCAGGCCCTTCTCCTCGTAGAGACCGACCGTGCTCTCGCAGAGGCGCCGGCCGTTGAAGGCCGAGGCCAGGTCGAGGACGCGGGTGTTCGTGAGCCCCGAGGCGGTGATGGCGCTGCGGACGGTGTTGTTGATCGTCGGCAGGGCGGTGGAGTTGGCCCAGTTGGCGTCGGCGTTCCAGAAGCCGCAACCGCCGGTGTTCTGCCGGGTGTAGCCGGTCTCGGCGTAGCGGAAGCCCGAGGCGTTCGGGATCGGCGAGGGGTAGGTCTGCACCAGCAGGGTCCAGGCGCTGTCGGCGTACCCGGCGTTGCGCATGGCGGTGCGGAGGTTCTGGAAGGCGGTGGCGATCCGGGTGCGCACCGCGGTGACGTTGCTGCTGGTGAAGTTCGCGGTCACCGAGCTGTCGTCGTTGCAGTAGTTCTTCCACCAGCTGGGCGAGGAGAGCCAGTTGGCCACGCAGGTGGTGACGATGTCGGCGAAGTTGAAGTCGTTGCCGCCGATGGAGACCACGACCATCTTGACGTTGTTGCTCGAGGCGAACTGCTGCAGCGCCTTGGCCTGACCGATCCGGCCGGCGCCGTCGTCGTAGAAGTCCAGGCCGGGCTTGAAGTAGGTGCCCGAGGCGTCGGTGGTGGTCCTCGCGCCCGAGCAGGCGAGGTTCTTCCCGAGGGTCCCGGCGCCGATGAAGACCTCGGCGGCCTTGCTGCGGTGGCAGCGCGCGGTCGACTCGCCGGTCGGGGTGTCCCAGTAGGCGGTGGAGCCCAGCGCGTCGGCGTACGACGACGAGACGTTCGAGCTGCCGGCCCAGCGCCCGGCCTCGCCGGAGATGTAGGAGTCGCCGACGCTGACGACGTACGGCGTGCCGACCCCGGGTCCGTCGGCGCGGGCGGCCGGGACGGGCAGGAGCGGGGCGGCGCCGCTGGTGAGGGCGCTCAGGAGCGCGGCGAGCAGCAGCAGCACGCCGACGGGGGCGGCGAGGCGGCGCCAGGTGGCGGTGGACGACATGAGGGACCTTTCCCGAGCAGTGATCTGCCTCACAACGAGGCAGGCGCACGCTAGCGGGGCGGGACGGCCCGGGGAAGGGGCGCGGTGGCCGGGTGTCGCGCGGTGGGGTGCGACCGCGCGGTCAGCGCGCTGCCGGCGGACCCACCGAGCCGCGCGTGACGAGCACGTGCGGCACCCGCACGGAGCGCTCGCCGCCCTCGCCGCGCAGCAACCGGACGGTGATCTCGGCGGCCGTGGCGGCCTGGAGCTCGACCTGCTGGTCGACGGTGGACAGGCCCATCACCGCGGCGGTGGGGTGACCGTCGATCCCGATGACCGAGAGGTCCTCGGGGATCCTCAGCCCGCGGCGCAAGGCGCCCATGCTGAGGGCGGTGGCGAGCTCGTCGGAGTAGGCGAAGACGGCGGTGGGTGGCTGCGGCAGCGCGACCAGCCGGTCGAGGGCGCGGCTGCCGGCGTCGACGGCCCACGGCTCGGTGACGAGCAGGTCGGAGCGCTCGGGCACGCCTCGGGCAGCGAGCGCGTCGCGGAAGCCGGCGACCCGCAGCAGGTCGGCGTCCCAGGTGGTGTCGTCGGTGTCGCTGGTGCGCACCATCGCGATGTCGCGGTGGCCGGCGTCGAGGAGGTGCTCGACGGCGAGGCGGGCCATCGCGCGGTCGTCCACGTCGACGTGCGGCAGGCCGCGGGCGGCACCGCCGGCGATGACGAGCGGGACGCCGAGCAGGTCGAGGCGGTCGCGCTGCTCGGGCGAGAGCGGCAGGGCGGCGAGCACCACCGCGTCGACCTTGCGTCGGGCCGGCAGGTCGCGCACGAAGGCGCCGCGCTCGGCGGGGCCGGGCACCTGGTAGACGAGCACGTCCATGCCCTCGGCGCGCAGCCCGCGCTCGAGCCCGCCGAGCATCATCGAGTAGAACCACACGTCCATCCGCGGCATCACCACCGCGACCCGGCCGGTCTCGCGACGCGACAGCGAGCTGGCCTCGGGGGAGACGACGTAGGAGAGCTGGTCGGCCACCTCGCGGACCCGGCGGCGCGTCGACTCCCCGACACCCGGCACGTCGCGCAGTGCTCGGGACACCGTGGCGATCGAGACCCCGGCCAGCCGCGCGACGTCGGCCATGTTGGCGGGAGACAGGGATGCGGGCCCGGAGGGGCCCTCGTCGGCCCCTGGGGCCGCTCCCTGCGGCGGCTCGTCCACCCGTTCAGCGTAGGGCAGGCGTGGCCCCGGGGGTGAGGAACGGGTGGGCCCGGGTCTACCCGTCGGGGTATGGGGATGCGACGATTGTCCGGCGACGTCGGCCGGCACGTCTGCCCCCCAGCGCTCCGGCCGGCGTCGCCCTGTCTCCGCTCGCAGCAGCCGAGGACGCCGAACGGGCAGCTCTCTCCTGGAGAGCTGCCCGTTCGTGGACGAGCGGTGGGTCGGTGTCAGTCCAGGACGCCGGGGGCTGCCTCGTCGTCGAGCCAGTCCTGCCCGTCGTCGTAGTGCTCCCGGTCGGCCGCGTCGTCGCCGCGACCGCGCCGACGGGCTGCGCCCGCTCCAGCGGCGCCGCCGCGGCCGCCACCGGCGGCCGCACCGGTCCGGGCCCCGCCGCTCCCGCGACCGCCCGCGCCGGCTGCCGCCGCGCCGCGGCCGGAGGCGGTGGTACGACCGGCGGTCGAGGTGGCCCCCACCCCACCCCGGGCCGCCGGCCGAGCCTGTGCCGGCGCCCCCGCGACCGCGCCGCGGCCGAGGGTGCCGGAGACCGCCGAGCGGCTCAGGCCGCCCAGGGGTCGGGCCTGCTGGCCGGGTGCGAGGACGCCGGCGCCGATGCCGCGCACGATGCCCACGCCCTTGGCCAGCCCGCCGAGCAGGGCACCGCCGCCGAGGCCGACGCCCACCGCCGTACCGACCCCGCCGGGGACGAGGCCGGTGCCTCCCGGGCCGGTGGGGCCGATCGTGGTGGGGCCGGTGGGGTCGACCGGGTCGATCACGGTCGGGTCGATGACCGTGGGGTCCTTGATCTCCGGCTCGGTGCCGTTGTCGATCGGGTCGACCTCGTTGGTGTCGCCGGGGTCGATGTCGGTCGGCTGGCCGATGACGGTGGGGTGGTACGTCGTCCCGGTGGTCCCGCTGGGGCCGCGGCCCCCGGGGATCGGTGCGCGTGCACTCGGGCCGTCGCCGCCGCCGGGGCCGTCCTGGCCGCCCGGCTCCTCGGGGTCGGGGAGGCCGTGGATCGACTTCATGACCGCGATCGGCTCCTCGTAGCGCCGGTCGAACTCCTCGGCGATCTCGCGGGCCCGCTGCTCACGCAGCGCCTCACGCTCCTGGAAGGCCGAGACAGCGGCGTTGTGCTTGCCCTGCTCGGTCATCCGCTTCTCGTCGTCCCACTCGGGGTTGTCGGAGAAGGACCCGGGGTCCATCAGCGGTGCGGTCGCCGGGTCGGAGTCGATCTGGTTGCGCTGGGCGCGGATGTTGGTGATCGTCTGGGCAGCCGACTCCAGCGCGGCCTGACCGCGTCGGAACTCCGCGACCCGGGCGTCGAGGTTGTCGGCGGAGCGACGCATGGCCTTGAACATCGCCGGGCCGGTCTGCCCGCCGATGCCGAGGCCCGCGTTGGCCGCCGATCGGAGGCGGCGCGCGACTTCCTCGAGGCGGCCGACCGACCGGCCCCACTCAAGGACGCCGTTCATCGTCACGACTCCCTCGTCAGCGGGACCAAGGGCCGCGTCCAGCCTCTGCCGCTCGGGTCCATTGCTCATCGGTCGAGTCCTCCCTCGGTCGCGGAGCGCACGCTGCCGACCTCGGCGGCGATGCGATCGAGATCCTCCTGGGCGTGCTGGTCCGCCACGTTGAAGCCCTTGCGGAAGGTCTCGACGCCGTCGTCGTAGTGCTGGAGGTCGTGCACCATCGTCACGAGCGTCTCCTTGACGGCGCGGCGCGCGAGCTCGGTGTGGTGCCCCAGGGCGCTGCCGTTGGGCAGCGTGCCGAAACGGGACTGGGGGACCTGCGCCGGCTCGTAGGTGGCCTGCTCCCTGCCCTCCTGGAGGGCCTCGGTGATGGCCGCGATGGTCTCGGTGTCGATCCGCAGCTCCTGGAGGAACTGCATGATCGCTCCCATGTCGATGGGTGATCCGTCACCGCTGATGGCCACCATGGTCCAGCCTCCCGAAAGCCGTCATCGAGTCGTTGCAGGTCGCTCTTCCTTTACCCCCGCGGACGCGATGGTAAAGGCTCGTCCACGTGCTTTCCCTATCGGCGAGGTCCTCAATCCTCGCCACGCACGTGAGCGGCAGGAGCCGCGGGTTTTGCCGCGAGACCCGCGGGGCAGAACCGGCTCCATGCAACGTCGTGAGCGCCGACAGGGATGGACCAGGCTGGCGATCCAGGCAGTGGGCGGCGTCGCGGCCACGGCCATGCTGGTGACCGGTTGCTCGGGGGAGCCCTCGGACGAGGGGGCGACGCAGCCTCCGGTGACTCCCGAGACCTCGGCCCCGGCCTCCGGTACGCCCGAGGAGTCGCCCTCTGCGATCGAGGAGACCTTCGCCGACGTCGAGGACCCGGCGACGGTGCGCATCCCGACGGGCAAGGTCCCCGGGCTCGACGCTGTCAAGGCGTGGGAGGGAGCGCGGGTCGACGCCACGACCACTCCCATCGGTGCCGAGCTCTTCCTCGGTCCCGGGAGGAGTGCAGTCGTGCTGCTGAAGTCCTACGACGGTCTGTCGGCCCGAGGCTCGGGGGAGGCCGAGCTGCGCTACTGGCGCAAGCGCAACCTCTTCACCGAGGGTCCGGTCGAGGTCATGGACCCCGTCGTCGTGGACGGGCAGCAGCTGCAGCATGCCCGCGGGAGCAGCTCCCTGAGCCTCGTGGACTGGTTCGTCCACGCCGTCGAGGGCCTCACCGTCGAGGTGCTCTTCCTCCTTCCGCTCGACTTCTCCGAGACCGAGCGGGAGGAGTACATCGCGCAGGTCATGGCGACGCTGGAGTTCGAGTGAGGTCGTACGTCGTTCGCTCATGGTGCTCCGATCGCCGCGGTGGTGCTTGCGACAGGTGTGGCGCTGAGCGGCTGCGCGGACGACGAGGGCGCGGAGAGGACAGCGCCTGTCTCTACGGCTGCCTCGTCGGGTGCCGCCGAGCCGTCCACGACCGGGGAGCCGGAGGCCGAGCCCGAGGACACGTGGGCGGATGTCGAGGACCCGGCGACGATGAAGGTCCCGTTGAAGTCGGTGGACGGGGTGGAGAGCGTCCGCGTGTGGGAGGGGTCGCTCTTCCGCAAGAACCCGACAGCGGTAGTCGTGGCAGGCCCTGCCGATGGTGGTGGGGTCCAGACCTTGACGCTGGGAGCAGCAGGGTGATCGGGAAGGAGACCTCGGAGGCCGAGGTCAGGTACTGGAGCCGGAACAGCGGCCTGCTCGAGGATCGGGCCAAGGTGCTCGACCCGGTGGTCGTCGACGGGCTCGAGCTGCAGCACGCGCGAGGGCGCAACGGGGTGGAGGTCGTCGACGGCTACCTGTACTCCGACGGGGAGATCTCCTACCGGGTCATCTTCACGACGCCCCTGTCTTACACCGAGGCGCAGCGGGACGAGGCCATCGGGCAGGTCATGGCGACGCTGGAGTTCGAGTGAGGGCGTACGTCGGCGCTCATGGTGCTCCGATCGCCGCGGTGATGCTTGCGACAGGCGTGGCGCTGAGCGGCTGCGCGGACGACGAGGGCGCGGAGACGCCGGCGCCCGTCTCTGCGGCTCCGTCGTCGGGTGCAGCCGAGCCGTCCACGACCGAGGAGCCGGAGCCCGGGCCCGAGGACACGTGGGCGGATGTCGAGGACCCGGCGACGATGAAGGTCCCGTTGAAGTCGGTGGACGGGGTGGAGGGCGTCCGCGTGTGGGAGGGGTCGCGCTTCCGTGTGAATCCGTCTGCGGTGATCGTCGCTGTCCCGTCGGCCGATCGGAGCAGCTTCCAGACCTTGACCCTCGGCAGCGAGACCCTCAGCCCGCCTGCGAGCTCCGAGGAAGCAGTGAGGTACTGGGCGAGGAGCAGTGGTCTGGTCGAGGGTCGAGCCGAGGTGCTCGACCCGGTGGTCGTCGACGGGCTCGAGCTGCAGCACGCGCGGGGGCGCAACGGGGTGGAGGTCGTCGACGGCTACCTGTATGCCGACGGTGCGATCGCGTACCGGGTCATCTTCACCACACCGCTGGACTACACCGAGGCGCAGCGGGACGAGGCCATCGGGCAGGTCATGGCGACCCTGGAGTTCGAGTGAGGTCGTACGTCGCTCATGGTGCTCCGATCGCCGCGGTGGTGCTTGCGATAGGTGTGGCGCTGAGCGGCTGCGCGGACGACGAGGGCGCGGAGAGGACAGCGCCTGTCTCTGCGGCTGCGTCGTCGGGTGCCGCCGAGCCATCTACGACCGGGGAGCCGGAGGCCGAGCCCGAGGACACGTGGGGCGACGTCGCCGACCCCGCGACCGTTCCCCTGGACGCCGAGCTGCTCCGAGGAGTCGAGGCCGTCAGCATCTGGGAGGGCGCGACCCCGCAGGTCGAAGAGGGTCTGGGCGGCGGAGAACTGGTGCTCGGGCCAGGCCGTTCCCTGGCGCTCCTGGTGAGCACGCTTCCAGAGGTCCTGGCCCCGGGCAGCTCGCAGGCGATGCTCCGGGACTGGTCCAGGGTCAACGGGGTGACGACGAGCAAGGTGCAGGAGCTCGAGCCGGTGGTCGTCGACGGGCAGGAGATGTTGCGCGCACGGGGTGACAACGGGTTCACGGTCTATGACGCCTTCTTCCTCGGTGACGACCAGATCGGGATCGAGGTCGTGGTCGCGACCCCCATCGACTTCACGGACGCGGAGCGTGAGGAAGCCATCGGACAGGTCATGGTGACGCTGGAGTTCGAGTAGTCCCGCGCGCGCTGCCGCCCCAGAGGGTGAGGCGCGCCACGTCCGCGGCTCGGACGGAGCCGCAGGTGGCTGCCGGTGGCGGCGTCGCGGCGCTACGGTCCCCCTGACCCGGCACGACCCGTGCCCGGCCGGCCACCCGGCGTACGACGTCGGGGGCCCAGGAGCAGGGCGGCAGCAGACCGAGGTGGAGAGCGAGGTGGGGAGCGTGGGCGAGCACGACGGCGTCGTACCGGTCTACTTCCTCTCCGACTCCACCGGCATCAGCGCGGAGACGATGGGCAACGCGCTGCTGCTGCAGTTCCCCGAGCTGACCTTCGAGCGCACCACGATCCCGTTCATCGCGGGCGTCGAGCAGGCGCGGGAGATCGTCGCGATGCTCGACGAGGTCGCTGCCGGGCCGGTCACGCCGCTGGTCTTCTGCACCGCGGCCGCCGACGACGTGCGCCACGAGCTCAACCTCACCAAGGCGCCGGTCATCGACTTCTTCGACCTTCACATGAGCCGCGTGGAGTCGTTGCTCGGCCAGCGCGGCATCCGCCAGGCCGCCCGCCTGCACGGCGTCGGCGACATCAAGCGCTACAACGCCCGGATGGCGGCGGTGGAGTTCACCATCGAGCACGACGACGGGCAGTCGCTGCGCGCGCTCGACAAGGCCGACGTGATCCTGCTGGCGCCCTCGCGGTGCGGCAAGACGCCGACGAGCATGTACCTCGCGCTCCAGCACGGGCTGTACGTCGCCAACTACCCGCTCGTCGACGAGGACCTCGAGGACTCCGCCCTGCCGCGGCCCGTGGCCGACCTCGCCGACCGGTGCTTCGGCCTGGTGACGACCGTGGAGCGGCTCAGCCGGGTGCGCAACGAGCGCCGCCCCGGCTCCCGCTACGCCTCCCCGGAGCAGTGCCGCTGGGAGCTGCGGCGCGCCAAGGAGCTCTTCGAGGCCCACCGGCTGCCCGTCGTGGACTCCTCGGCCAAGTCGGTGGAGGAGATCTCGGCACTCATCCTGCAGACCAAGAAGCAGCGCGCCCGCACCGCCGCGGCCGCGAGAACGAGCAGCACCAGCAGAGGGGACTCCCCAGCATGACCGGTTCCGACATCAGCAACGTCCGGTGGTTCGCCGACCTCGGCCTCGGCGACCTCGAGCAGGTCGGCGGCAAGAACGCCTCGCTGGGCGAGATGGTCTCCCACCTCACCGACCTCGGGGTGCGCGTGCCCGACGGGTTCGCCACGACCGCGGAGGCCTTCCACCGCTTCATCGGTGACACGGGCCTGGCCGAGCGGATCTCGGGGCTGCTGGCCGACCTCGACACCGACGACACCCGCGCCCTGGCCACGACCGGCAAGGAGATCCGCGAGGCCGTCGTCGCGCAGGAGTTCCCGGCCGACCTCGAGGCCGACATCCGCACGGCGTACGACAAGCTCGTGTCCGAGGCCGGCGGTGAGGCGTCCTTCGCGGTGCGCTCCTCCGCCACCGCCGAGGACCTGCCCGACGCCTCGTTCGCGGGGCAGCAGGAGACCTTCCTCAACGTGCGTGGGATCGACGCGATCCTCACCGCCATCCGTGAGGTCTACGCCTCGCTCTACAACGACCGCGCGATCGCCTACCGCGTGCACCACGAGTTCGCCCACGACGCGGTCGGCATCTCCGCCGGCGTGCAGCGGATGGTGCGCTCCGACATCGGCTCCTCCGGCGTCATGTTCACGATGGACACGGAGTCCGGGTTCGAGGACGCGGTCTTCATCACCTCGGCGTACGGCCTGGGTGAGGGCGTCGTCCAGGGTGCGGTCAACCCCGACGAGTTCTACGTCTACAAGCCCGCGCTGCGCGCCGGGCGCCCCGCGATCCTCAAGCGCGGCGTCGGCGGCAAGGCCACCAAGATGGTCTACACCGACGACGCGACCGTGGGCCGCACGACCGAGTTCGTCGAGGTCGAGCCCGCGCAGTCGCGGCTGCTCTCGCTGACCGACGACGAGGTCACCGAGCTCGCGAAGCACGCGCTGGTCATCGAGGAGCACTACGGGCGCCCGATGGACATCGAGTGGGGCAAGGACGGTGTCGACGGCAGGCTCTACATCCTCCAGGCCCGGCCGGAGACCGTGCAGTCGCGCCGCAGCGGTGCGCTCGAGCGCTTCAAGATCGACGCCTCGGCGACCAAGGGTGCCGACGTGCTGGTCGAGGGCCGCGCGATCGGCCAGAAGATCGGCGCCGGCCCGGTGCGAGTGCTGACCTCGCTCGACGACATGCACACCTTCAACCCCGGCGAGGTGCTCGTCGCCGACATGACCGACCCCGACTGGGAGCCGATCATGAAGCGGGCCTCGGCGATCGTCACCAACCGCGGCGGCCGCACCTGCCACGCCGCGATCATCGCCCGCGAGCTGGGCATCCCCGCCGTCGTGGGCACGGGTGGTGCGACCAAGGAGCTCGCCGACGGCACCGAGGTGACCGTCTCCTGCGCCGAGGGCGACACCGGTCTGGTCTACGACGGCGTCCTGGACTTCTCCGTCGAGCGCACCGAGCTCGACTCGATGCCTGACATCCCGGTCAAGATCATGATGAACGTCGGCACGCCCGAGCAGGCCTTCGCCTTCTCCCGCCTGCCGCACTCCGGGGTCGGGCTCGCGCGGTTGGAGTTCATCATCAACCGCCAGATCGGCGTGCACCCCAAGGCGCTGCTCGACCTCGAGCGCGACCCCGCCAGCCTGGACGCCGACCTGCGCGCGGAGATCGAGGAGACCATCGCGGCGTACGACGGCCCGCGCGACTTCTTCGTCAAGCGCGTCGCCGAGGGTGTGGCGACGATCGCCGCTGCGTTCGCGCCGGAGCCGGTGATCGTGCGGATGAGCGACTTCAAGTCCAACGAGTACGCCAACCTCGTCGGCGGACCGGCGTACGAGCCGCACGAGGAGAACCCGATGATCGGGTACCGCGGTGCGTCCCGCTACCTCTCGGACGACTTCGCCGAGTGCTTCGAGATGGAGTGCGCGGCGCTGCGGCACGTGCGTGACGAGATGGGCCTGACCAACGTCAAGGTGATGATCCCGTTCGTGCGGACCGTCGGTGAGGCCGAGGGCGTCATCGACCTGCTCGCACAGCACGGGCTGCGCCGCGGCGAGAACGACCTGCAGGTCGTGATGATGTGCGAGCTGCCGTCCAACGCCGTGATCGCCGAGCAGTTCCTCGAGCACTTCGACGGGTTCTCGATCGGCTCCAACGACATGACCCAGCTGACGCTCGGCCTGGACCGCGACTCCGGCCTGGTCGCGGCCACGTTCGACGAGCGCGACCCGGCGGTGCTGCACATGCTGCGGCTGGCGATCGAGGCGTGCCGCAAGCAGGGCAAGTACGTCGGCATCTGCGGGCAGGGCCCCTCCGACCACCCCGACCTGGCGGAGTGGCTGGTGGAGCAGGGCATCGAGTCGATGTCGCTGAACCCCGACACCGTCGTCGACACCTGGCTGCGGCTCGGGGGCGTCACGGTCTCCTAGGCCATCTGCCGGCGGCGTACGTCGTCGGCGGTCCGGCAACGCGAAGAGCCGCGGTCCCCGAGGGGGCCGCGGCTCTCGCGTGTGTCTGTGCCGGTGCGGTGCTACCAGCGATCAGCCGAGCAGGCCGCCCAGCAGGTCGCCGAGACCGAGCAGGTCCAGGACGCTGCCGATGCCACCGGGGCCGGCGAGGATGCCCTGCAGCTGGCCGAGCGGGTCGACACCGGGCTGGGCGAAGAACAGCAGGCCGCTGATGACCTGGCCCAGGATCGCGCCGGAGCCAGCGCCACCGGGCACGAGCGCGCCGAGGGCACCGAGCTGGTCGACCATCTCGGTGAGGGCGCCGAGCCACGGGGCGGAGTCGCCGCCGACGTTGCCGGAGATCGCCTCGATGGTGCCGATGAACTGCGCGATCGCGGCCTGGACCGCGGCCGGGTCGGTGGGCAGGCCGCCGCCGGCGAGGCCGCCGAGCTGTGCGGTGAGCTGACCGATGAGGTCCTCGAGCTGCGGGATGCCGGCGATCGGCAGGTCGCCGGTCGGCAGGCCGCCCTGGAGCAGCTGGATCAGCGTGGCCATGGCCTCGGGGCCGCCGCCGATGGCGGTCAGCTCGCCGAGCAGGCCCTGGAGCGCGGCGGCGACGCCGGCCGGGTCCATGGCCTGGACGGCCGCGAGGAGCGCCTCGAGCTGCGCGGTGTCGAGGCCGGGGACCTCGGCCTGGCCCTGGACCTGGTCGAGACCGGCCTGGAGCTGGGCGATGAGCGCCTGGATGGCGGCAGCGGCCTCGGGGGGCAGCACCGCGGTGAGGCCGTTGAGGTCGATCCCGTCGAGCGCGAGCGAGCCCTGCTGGACCTGCTCGAGCACCGTCTCCTGGGTGACCGGGGCGGGCGCGCAGGCCGTGCGCACGTCGCGCTTCTCGGCCTTGACCCGCTTCTTGGCCTTGCGGACCTTGGCGGCGTTGTCGGAGCGCTTGGCCTTGCGCAGCTGCTTCTTGGCCTTGCTGAGGTCCTTGCGGGCCTGCTGGCACTGCGAGCTGACCTCGCGGTCGGCCGAGGAGCCGGCTGCCTGGGCCGCGCCGCCGGTGACGGCGACACCGCCCAGGGCGAGAGCGAGGGTGACGGTGCCGGTGACGACACCGTTCCGGAACATGCGTGAGTGCATGGTGAAACGTCCTCCCATGTAGATGAACCGCAGCCCTCCCAGACAACGGCGCGCCCAGCATGTCCACACCAGGGGCCCTCCGCGCCGGGGAACGGCGGAATTGGCCCGCGCCCAGGCGAGGACTGGCCGTTCGGAGGAGGGGGTGGTCTGGTCCACCTGGCGTCGCGCGACCCGGTGCGTCGAGGTCGGCAGTCGTCCGGGGGTGACGTGGACGACACTAGGAGGTAGGTGAGGCTTGCCTTACTCTTGTCCGCATGACCCTCCTGCCCGTGCGCGCGATCCAGGACGCCGACGCGTCCCCGCGCGGGGTCGCCCTGGCCCGGGGCCTGGGGCGGCACGGGGAGCGGCCGGCCCTGCTCGGGGAGGCCGGCACGACGTCGTACGCCGAGCTGGCGCGGCTGGTCGAGGCGGCCGCCGACCGGCACGCCGCCCGGGTGGCGGAGCCGCTGCTGCTGGCGGTGGGGCCCCGGCTCGAGGACGTCGTCACCTACCTCGCCTGCTTGGCGGTCGGCCGGCCCGTGCTGCTGACCGACCCGGCCCGGTCGACCGACGAGCTCGAGGCGCGCTTCGGCGCGCGGCCCGGCGCACCTGCGCCGCACCCCGACCTCGCGCTGCTGATGTCGACCTCCGGCAGCACCGGCAGCCCGCGGCTCGTGCGGCTCTCCGCCCGGGCCGTGCAGGCCAACGCCGAGGCGATCGCCGACTACCTCGGGCTGACGCCCGACGACGTGGGCGTCACCGCGCTGCCGCTGCACTACTGCTACGGGCTCTCGGTCCTGCACTCGCACCTCGCCGTCGGCGCGGCCGTCGTGCTGACGGGGACCTCCGTCGTCGACCCCTGCTTCTGGACGGCCGTCGACCGCCACGGCGTCACCAGCGTGGCCGGTGTGCCGCACTCCTTCGAGATGCTCGAGGTCTCCGGTGCCGCCGCCCGGCTGGCCGCCGGGCAGCACCCCTCCGTGCGGGTGCTGACCCAGGCCGGTGGCCGGATGGCACCGGAGACCGTGCGGTCCTGGGCCGAGCGCGGGGAGCGCGGCGGCTTCGACCTCGTGGTGATGTACGGCCAGACCGAGGCCACTGCCCGGATGGCCTACCTGCCGCCGCACCTGGCCGCCGAACGACCCGACTGCGTCGGCGTGCCCGTGCCCGGCGGCGACCTGCGGCTCGAGCCGGTGGCCGGCCAGCCCGAGGGCGTCGGGGAGCTGGTCTACAGCGGGCCCAATGTGATGATGGGCTACGCCGAGACCCGCGAGGACCTCGCCCGCGGTCACGACCTCACCGAGCTGCGCACCGGCGACCTCGGGCGCCAGGACGCCGACGGCCTGTGGCGGGTGGTCGGACGGCGCAGCCGCTTCGCCAAGGTGCTCGGGCTGCGCGTCGACCTCGACCGGGTCGAGTCCGGGCTCGCCGCCGAGGGCGTCGACGCGCTCGTCGTGGACGCCGGGGACCGGGTGGCCGTCGGCGTCGTGCGCGCCTCAGTGCCCACCTCGGTGCCCGCCTCCGCGCCCGCCGCTGCCCAGGCTCCCGCGGACGGCGCCGACCCGGTCGGTCGCGCGGCCTCGACCCCCGCGGACCGCGAGGGGCTCGCCGACCTGGTCGCCCGCACCGCGCGACTCGCCGGGGTCCCCGCGGCGGCCGTCACCGTCGTACCCCTGGAGGAGCGGCCGCTGCTCGCCTCCGGCAAGCCCGACCGCCAGCGCGTCGCCGCGCTGGCCCGGCGCCCCGAGCGGTACGTGACGGCCGGCGGCTCCTGTGCCGCGACGGCCTCCTCGCCGTCCGCGGCGGGGGTGCTCTCGGCGGTGCTCGGCCGACCGGTCGCGCCCCGGGACTCCTTCGCCTCGCTGGGCGGCGACTCCCTGTCGTACGTCGAGGCGTCGGTGCGGCTCGAGCAGCTGCTCGGCGGTCTCCCCGACGACTGGCACCTGCGCCCGGTCGGGACCCTCGTCGCCGCGCCGGCCCGGCGGGCACCGCGCGGGTGGCGGGCCGTCGAGACCGGCGTGCTGCTGCGGGCGCTGGCGATCGTGGCGATCGTCGGGACCCACGGCAACCTGCTCGACCTCACCGGCGGCGCGCACCTGCTGCTGGTGCTGATGGGCTTCAACCTGGGCCGGTTCGCGCTGGGGTCGCCGCAGCGGCGCGAGCGGGTGCGGGCGCTGGTGCGCAGCGCAGCCCGGGTGGCCGTGCCGTCGGTGCTGTGGATCGGGGGCGTGACGCTGCTGACCGGGCAGTACCCCTGGGCCACTGCCCTGCTCGTCAACCAGCTCGTCGGGCCGCGGTCGTGGACCGAGCCGGCCTGGCACTTCTGGTTCATCGAGGCGTTCGTGCTGTGCGTGCTCGGGCTGGCGCTGCTGGCCGCCGTGCCCGCGGTGCACCGGCTCGACCGTCGGCACCCCTTCTGGTTCCCGGTGGTGCTGGCCCTCGTCGGGCTGCTGACCCGCTACGAGGTCGTCGTGCTTCGCGGCGGCGACGTCATCCACCGCGCCGAGGTCGTCTGGTGGCTGGTCGCCCTGGGCTGGGCTGCCGCCCGCGCCACCACCACGACCCACCGCGCCGTCGTCTCGGCGCTGCTCGTCCTCACCGTCCCCGGCTTCTTCACCGACCCTGTCCGTGACCTGGTCGTCCTGGTCGCCGCCCTCGCGCTGGTCTGGGTGCGCCGCACCTGGGTGCCGGCCGCCCTCGTCCCGCTCGTCAGCGCCCTCGCCGCCGCCTCGCTGTGGATCTACCTCACCCACTGGCAGGTCTACCCCCATCTCGAGGTCGACCACCCGCTCCTCGCCACCCTCGCCTCCCTGGTCGTCGGCGTCCTGGTCCACCGCCTCGTGGCGCACCTGTCCGCGCTGACCCGTCGCATCTTCGGGGCTGACCCGTCGCGTCTTCGGGCGTCATCCGTCGCGTCCTCGGCGAGCCCCGACGGACCTGCAGCCGTGCGGATCGACGGTGGCCCGCGCCGAGGTCCTCACAGGTAGGTGCGGCTGGTCCGTCCCAGGACCAAGGCGTCGTACGTCGCCCGCAGACGGCGCTCGGCGTTCTGGCGCGGTCCGAAGACGTGCTCCTTCCGGAAGACCTCGACGGTCCAGCCGGCCCGGTGGATCTCCCGGCGACGGGTGGCGTTATGTGCCTTCTGGTCCGGGCTCGAGTGGAACTCCTCACCGTCGTACTCGGGTCCGAACGTCTCCTCGGGCAGCGCGATGTCCAGGATGTACGGCGTGCCCGGCACCGGGTGCTGGGTCGTCGGCCACGGCAGGTGTGCCTGGTGCCAGCGCAGCCGTAGGGCGGACTCGCCGAAGGACTGGGACCCGCCATCGGCAAGCGGAGCGAGAGCCCGCAGACCGACGACACCTCGGTACCCCTTGAAGCGCGGCACCTCGGCGAGCAACTCGGCCTGCGTGAACACCCCCATCGAGAGCATCGTGTCCATCCCGTGCAGCCGGACGTCGGTGTTGCGCGCGAGTCGACCGATGTCCAGCGCGGTGCGCAGCGGAGTCGTCACCTGCAGACCGCCCAGCTCCATGATCTCGTCGGCCCTGAGCTCCCGCTCCCCGCTGCGCACCTGGTGGCGTCGGAGTCGGCTGCCGGTCCGGGTCCGGAAGCAGGAGACCTCGGGGACGGTCAGATGGTCGCCGGGCACCAGTGCCCGGTCGCCCGCGATGAGCCAGGCCGCCGAGTGGTCGGCGATGAAGGCATCGTCCGGCACGGACAGGCTCAGGGCGGCGCACCTGGTCTCGAGCGTGTCCTCCAGGGTCGCCGGGACGTAGACGCCCTTGGCCGGTCGCCGCAGCCAGCGTGACATCACGGCGCGCGTCAGTTGGTCGTGCGTCATCCCGGCGTCGAGGGCCTGCTGGGTCGTGAACGGCCGGTCGCGAAGGTCGCGCGGCCCGTCCCCGGGTTCGTCGATCATGGCCAGCAGGTTGCCCAATTCCGGCGTACGACGTCGTTGCTCATCCACAGCCTGTCAGGACTGCCTGCCCTGTGCGCGTGCGCTCGGCAAGCACGGCGCGGGTTGGCTCCGTCGATGCGACGGGTCAGCGGCGAAGTT
The DNA here is from genome assembly GCF_030149505.1 of Nocardioides sp. Classification (GTDB taxonomy): domain Bacteria; phylum Actinomycetota; class Actinomycetes; order Propionibacteriales; family Nocardioidaceae; genus Nocardioides. The sequence goes on along the minus strand of NZ_JASBRN010000040.1, from coordinate 16,476 downwards.
GCGACGGGTGAGCCCCGAAGTGGCGACGGGTCAGCCGTCCCGGGGTCAGCGGCGGGCGGAGTCGGGAGGTGCGAAGAGGGCTGTGTCGCCGGAGAGCAGGACGGGGCGGGAGCCGGGGACGACCGTGACGTCGACGGGGGTGCCGGGCTCGAGCCGGACGCCGTGCTGCTGCCAGGAGCGGACGGTGCGCCCGGAGGGGAGGCGGACGTGGTGGAGGACGAAGGCCCCGTGGTACTCGACGCGCTCCACGACGGCCGCGGCACTGGGTTCGGGGCGCAGGGCGACCTCGTGGGGGCGCAGCATCACCTCGACGTCGAGCTCGGTGCGGCCCCACCCCGGGACGGTCGAGACGACGCCGATCTCGGAGGTCAGCAGCGCGTCGCGCACGTGGGCGGGGAGGTAGTCCGCGTCGCCCATGAACGTCGCCACGAAGCGGTTGACCGGGGTCTCGTAGACCTCGGTGGGTGGCCCGACCTGCTCCACCACCCCACGACGTACGACGGCGAGCCGGTCACCCAGGGAGAGCGCCTCGGTCTGGTCGTGGGTGACCAGGAGCGCGGCGCTCCCGGTCAGCCGGATCGCGGCGAGGGTGTCGGCGCGCACCTGGGCGCGGAGGTTCTCGTCGAGGCTGGAGAACGGCTCGTCCAGCAGCACGACCGCCGGGCGGGGCGCGAGGGCGCGGGCCAGGGCGACCCGCTGCTGCTCGCCGCCGGAGAGCTCGTGCGGGTAGCGGTCGCGCAGGTCGCCGAGCCCGACGAGCTCGAGCACCTCGGTGACCCGGGGGCCGCGCTCGCCACGAGGCAGCCGGTCGAGCCCGAAGGCGATGTTGGTGGCGACGTCGAGGTGCGGGAAGAGGGCGTGGTCCTGGAAGACCAGCCCGACGTGGCGGCGCTCGGGCGGCACCCACCGGGAGCCGGCGACCTCGCGGTCGCCCAGCCACACCGACCCCGAGTCCGGCCGCTCGAGACCGGCGGCCAGCCGCAGCAGGGTCGACTTGCCGCAGCCCGAGGGGCCGATGACGGTGAGAACCTCGCCGGCCGCGACCGCGAGGTCGACGGCCTGGACCGCCGGGTGCTCGCCGTAGGACTTCGTGACCGCCTGCAGCCGCAGCGCCGGCGTCGTCGCACCGGCGGACGGGTCGCCGGTCGCGGATCCGGGGGACGCGGCGGCGGGCGTGGAGGCAGGCATGACGCCCACCATCATGGCGCCTGCCCGGTCACGCGCGTGCGGAAGGTCAGCGCGACGGGCACCACGGCGACCACGACGATGAGCAGCGCGGGCAGTGCGGCGCGCTCCCAGAAGTTCTCCGAGGCCAGCTCGTAGACCCAGACCGAGAGGGTCGTGAACCCGAAGGGCCGCAGCAGGAGCACCAGCGGCAGCTCTTTGACGGCGTCGACGATGACCAGGGTCAGCGCGACCGCGACGCCCGAGCGCGCCAGCGGCAGGTGCACCCGGCGCAGCAGCCGGCCGGGGGTCGCGCCGAGGGTCAGCGCCGAGGCGCTCACGGTCGGGGGGATGCGGCCGAAGCTGGCGTCGACGGCCTGGTAGGCCGGAGCGGTGAACCGCACGACGTAGGCGAGCAGGATGCCCAGCACCGACCCGGTGACCAGCACTCCCGTGCCGTCCTCGCGCCCGAGGGCCTCCAGGAGTCGGTCGGCGCCCTCGAAGAGCGCGAGCACGCCGATGCCGACGACGGCACCGGGCACGGCGTACCCGAAGGTCGTGGCCTGGGCGGCGCCCCGCACCCAGCGACCGCCGCCGAGCCGCAGCGCGTGGGCGAGCACGACCGAGACCAGCACGCACGAGACGGCGGCGATGGCGGCGACCAGCACCGAGCTGGTGAGGTGGTCTGCGAAGCGGTCGTTGACCAGCGGGTTGTCGTCGGCGACGGCCGACCAGGCCCAGGTGGCGAGCCGCAGCACGGGCAGCCCGAAGGCGAGCGCCGCCACCAGCGCGCAGGCGCCCGTGGCGGCCACGGCGCGGCCTCCGGTGAGCTCCCGGCGCTCCAGCCCGCGCCCGCGTCCGCCGCGCTGGTGGTAGCGCGCACCGCCGCGCAGGCCGCGCTCCATCCCGAGCACCACGAGGGCGAAGACCAGCACCAGGCTCGCGAGCGAGACGGCCGAGGCGACGTCGAAGGAGCCCTTCCAGGTCAGGTAGACCCCGACCGAGACCGTGCGGACGTTGAAGTACTGCACGGTCGCGAAGTCGGTGAGCACCTCCATCGTCACCAGCGCCAGTCCGGCAGCCAGCGAGGGGCGCGCGAGCGGCAGCAGGACGGTCCGGAAGGCGCGGGCCGGCGACGCGCCGAGCGTGCGTGCGGCGTCGTACGCCGTCGGGGCGATGTCGGTGAAGGCGGCCCGCACCAGGAGGTAGACGTAGGGGTACAGCGTGAGGACCAGGACCACCGACGCGCCCCCGAGCGAGCGGACCGGCAGGGCACCGAGGTCGTCCCCGAGCACGCTGCGCAGGGCGCCCTGCACGGGGCCGGCGTAGTCGAAGGTGGACAGGAAGACGAAGCCCAGGATGTAGGCCGGCATCGCCAGCGGGAGCACCAGCAACCAGGACAGCACCCTGCGCCCGGGGAACTCGTGCACGCTGACCAGCCACGCCAGCCCCGTGCCGAGCGCGGCGGTGCCGAGCGCGACGGACGTGACCAGCAGCAGTGTCGTGACGACCATCCGTCCCACGCCGCCGGGCAGCTGCAGTCCGCCCTGGAGCAGTGCGCGCAGCGCCACCGCCAGCACCGGGCTGGCGATGAGCGCGGCGACGACCAGCACCGCCGTGGACCAGCCGGGGCGGCCGGCACCCAGCAGGCGGCGGCTGCGCGGGCGGACGAGGCCCGGCGCAGGGGCCACCGCGGGGGCGGGGGCGGGGGCGGTCACGGGGTGCTGCTCGAGGCGGTCAGCGGTAGCCCGCGGCGTCGAGGACCTCGACGGCCTCGGCGTTGAGGGAACCGTACGCCGCCGCGTCGACGGGCAGCCGCTCGAAGGTGCCGAAGGAGGCGACCAGCGGCTCGGGGTCGACGTCGGGGTTCACCGGCAGCTCGTGGTTGCCGTCGACGAAGGCGCTCTGGCCGTCGGTGGCCAGCCACTCCAGCAGCTGCTGCGCCTCGGCGGAGGCCGGGCTGCCGGCGACGACGCCGGCACCGGAGATGTTCACGTGGGTCCCGGCGCCGTCCTGGCTGGCCCAGTAGACGTCCACGCTTAAATCGGGGTCCTCCTCGAGCAGGCGCGCGACGTAGTAGTGGTTGGTGATCCCGACCTCACAGCCGCCGGCGTCGATGGCCTCCAGCAGCTCGATGTCGTTGCTCATGATCTCGACGTCGTTGGCGACCCAGCTCTCGACGATCTCCTGGGCACGCTCCCGGCCGTGCAGGTCGATCAGGCTGGCCACCAGGCTCTGGGTGTAGGAGGAGGTCTCGTCGCGCATGCAGATGCGGCCGCGCCACTGCGGGTCGCCGAGACCGGCGTAGGTGTCCTCGGCGTCGAAGTCGTCGGGGTCCACGGTCTCGGGGTAGTAGACGATCGTGCGCGCGCGCATGGCCAGGCCGTACCACTCGCCGTCGGGGTCGCGGAGGTCCTCGGGGACCGCGCCGTCGAGCACGGTGGACTCGACCGGCTCCAGGACGCCCTGCTCGGCGGCGTTCCACAGGTTGCCGGCATCGACGGTCATGAAGATGTCGGCGGGGGTGTCCTCGCCCTCGGCCTTGAGCCGCTCCAGCAGCTCGGCGTCGTCGCCGTAGAGGAACTCCACGGTGATGCCGGTCTCCTCGGTGAAGTCCGCGAAGGCCTCCTCGAGGTCGTAGTGCCGTGCCGAGTAGACCTGCAGGTCGGCCTCCTCGCCGCCGAACAGGCCGCAGCCGGACAGGGCCATCGGGGTCAGCAGGGCCACGGCGAGCGCGGGCAGGGAACGGCGGCGGGACATCGAGGACTCCTGGGTGGGGCGGGGAAGGTGCCGTACGTCGGCGCGACCGGAGCCGCAGCCGAGGAAAGGTTAGCCTGCCCTTCCCAACGTGGACCAGTTGTCCGACGGGTGGAGGGGGTCACACGCCGGCGTACGACGCGAGCCCGCAGAGCACCACGACGAAGGCCCCGACGGGCCGTGCTCCTGGGTGGAGCTGCGGACCGTCGGGGCCTTCGTCGTGGTGCTGGGTGCCGCCCGGTGCCAGGGCGGCACCCGGGATCAGACGGCGACCGGCTCGGCGTCGGCGACCAGGCCGTTGGCCATGCCCCAGGCCACGGCCTGGGTGCGACGCTCGACGTCGATCTTGCGGTAGGCCTGGCGGATGTAGGTCTTGATCGAGTTGATCGACAGTCCCAGCTCCTCGCCGATCTCGCCGTTGGTGAGACCACCGGTGATGAGGGTCAGGATCTCCAGCTCGCGGGGGGTCAGGCGGCTGCCCGCGGGTGCCTGCGGGGTGCGGATCGGGGCCACCGGCTCCACCGGCTCGGCGGGGGTGTGGACCCGCGGGGCGGGGACGCCGCGGCCGGACACGATGTCCTCGAGGGCCACGACGAGCTGTGCCGCGGTCATCGACTTGGACAGGTAGGGGCTCGTGTTGTCGGGCAGCATGTCGGCCGGCGCCCAGCTGAACACCACGGCCTGGGCCTCGGCGGCCGACTGCAGGTTGCGCAGCATCGAGGCGCTGTAGGAGGACTGCTGCATCGGCTCGTAGAGGACGACGTCGACGTCCTCCGGGTGGGCGAGGGCGGTGCGGACGTCGATCAGCCGCACGCGCTCGGCGTAGGGGGTCAGCAGCGTCTCCAGGCCGGCGACAGCCAGGTCGTTGTCGTCGACGATGGTCGCCGTGAGGGTCTTCCTCTCGAAGGTCATGCTCGTCACCTCTGTGGAACGTCAGGAATCCGGGTGAGGCGCCGGCAGGCGCCTCACTCCTGTGTTTATCCAGTGCTCCAGGGTTCAATCACATCTCACCCCTTCGGGTTGACCTGTCCGGACCAGCACCTCCCCCCGCCTTGGACGGGAGGGGGTTGACCCGGGAGGGGCGCCGGTCGAGGGTGCGAAAAGGGGCTCTGAGCAGGAAGGACGCGTGCAGCAGCGATGTCCGGGCCGCACGCCGTGGGGGGTCCGGGTGGCCGCCACGCCAACCCCGGAGGGGGTCGGTGTGGCCCAGATCGCGTCGGTAAGGACCTGGTCCGGTGTGGATGCTGCGTGGAAGGTCTGCGGTGCTCAGCTCGGTCGGGCGGCCGGGATCTCCCGGGCCCGGTCGACCAGCGACAGCGCCGCGGTCACGGGGTCGCCCGGCAGGTGGAGCGCGCCCCACTCGACGGCGAGCTCGGCGGTGGCGCCCGGCCCGGCGAGCGCCAGCGTCTGGTCGCGCGCGAGGCGGCGTACGACGGCGACGTCGGCCTCGGAGAGCTGGAAGACCTGCGGGAGGGTGCCCGCGAGCACCACCAGCTCGGGCCGCACGACGTCGACGGCGACCTGCACCGACGGCAGCGGGCAGTTCGGGCCGAGGAACCGGGTGCGCCAGCCGGCGCGCTGCAGGACGACCTCGAAGGCCTTCAGCGCGATGTCGTGGGACTCCTCGGGCGGGCAGGCCAGCAGGGCGGTGGGTCCCGAGCGGGTGCCGGGACCGACGGCGAGGGCTGCGAGCCGACCCCGGACCAGGTCGCTGGCGAAGTGCTCGTCGGCGACGTCGAAGTCCCCGGACTCCCACCCTTGGCCGACCTGGGCCATGAAGGGGAGCAGCACGTCGCGGATGGCGGTCTCGACCGAGACCGTGCGCAGCAGCCGGTCCAGCGCCTCGTGCATCGAGCCGACGTCGAAGGCCAGCATCGCTGCCTCGAGCTCGGCGCGGGTGCGGGCGACGTCGAGCGACCCCTCGCTGTGGACGGTCCCGTCCTCGGCGCGGTCGTGGCCCTCGGCGCGGGTGCGCTCGTTGGCCAGGATGTCGGCGGCGGCCTGGGCGGCGGGCACCCCGCGCTCGCGGGCGGCCTGCATGGCCAGCGCCCGACGCTCGTCCTCGGGGCCGTAGAGGCGGTAGCCCGCCTGGGTGCGCGTGGGGCTGAGCAGGCCGTAGCGCATCTCCCACGCGCGCAGCAGCGTCTCGCTCACTCCGACCCGGGTGGCCAGCACCCCGATCCGCCAGCGCTCCGCCGGACCGCCGCTCATGGTTCCTCCTGGCTCCGCCCCCGGCGCCGCGTGCTGTCCGGGTGCCTGGGGGGTGACCCCGCCGTCGCCGGCGCTGCCCGGTCACCCCACCTTCTCCTTGACCTTCTACCGACCTTCGACAGCGGGGTTACACTGAGTCTTCGAGCCCGTCGCCGGGCTGTGCTGGGTCGGCGAGGGGAGCATCGCACATCGATCGACCCAGGAGGTCGAGACCCTTGACGGACTCGCAGCCGCTCGGCCGGCTCGTCGACTCGCTGGGCGTGGAGCACCGCCCGGAGGAGGGCGAGCTGGTCCTGGGTGCGGTCGTGCTGATGAAGGTGATGGAGGCCGACGGCCGCATCTCGATGCGCTCGGCCTGGTCGCCGGGTCTGAGCTGGATGGAGCGGGTCGGCATGCACCAGGCCGCCGCGCAGACCGACCTGCCCGTGCGGCCCTCCGGCCAGTGGGACACCCGCGAGCTCGACAGCGGCGTCTCCGTCGAGGGCATGGACGGCGACGGCTGGGACGACTCCGACCAGCGCTGACCCGTCCGCGGCGCGCCGACCGGCGTCCGGGACGACCGCCCCTCACGGGGCGGTCCCGCCGACGTCGTACGCCGGGGATGGCTCAGCAGGCCTCGGCGAGCGCCCCGCGCAACTGCAGCAGCAGCCGCTGGAGCAGGCGGGACACCTGGATCTGGCTCATGCCCAGTCGGCTGGCGATCTCGCGCTGGGGCAGCTCGTCGGCGAAGCGCAGGCGCAGAAGGTCGCGCTCGCGCGGGCTCAGCGTGCGCAGCAGCGGGGCGACGACGAGGCGGGCCTCGGTGCGGGCGACGTCGGCCTCGTGGCCGGGGTCGCCGACCTCGCGCAGGACCGAGGCCTCGCCCTCGCCACCCTCGGCGCCCGGAGGGGTGTCGAGGGAGAGGAGCGAGAAGCAGGAGCGGGCGGCGAGCGCCTCGCGGACCACGTCCACCGACTCCTCCACCTCGTCGGCCAGGGCGCTGACCGAGGCCTCGTCCACCCGGTCCAGGGAGGCGCCGGAGCGGACCAGGCGGCCGTGGGCCCGCTGGACCTCGCGCGGGGGTCGGATGGTCCAGGAGTGGTCGCGGAAGTGGCGACGGATCTCGCCGGTCATCGACGGCACGGCGTAGGAGAGCAGGTCGCGCTCGTGGCTGGGGTCGAACGAGCGCACGGCCCGCACGAGGGCGAGATAGGCGACCTGGGTGAGGTCCTCGACGGGGATCGACTTGCGGGCGTAGCGGCGGGCGACGGCCTCGGCGACGCGCATGTTGAGCTCGACCACCCGGTCCAGGCACGCGGCCCGCTCCTCGGGGGAGACACCGGCGGCGTGCGCCCGCGCGAGCAGCTCGGCGGTCTGCTCGGAGCGCTGCGCGTCGGTGAGCCGGCGCACGGAGAGGGCGTCCTGGATGCGGTGGTCGGCGTCGGCCGGGGCGGTCGGCTGGCGGCGTACGAGCGGGACGACGTCGTCGGTGCGAACCTCGCGCCGGTCGTCGAGCGGGCTGGTCGTCATGCCTTCTCGCTCTCTGCGCTGAGCGCGGTGGGCCGGTCTCCCGGGAGGTGCGGTGCTTGTTGAAGAACTCTAAACAACCTTCGACAAACCTTGCACACTTCTCACCCTTTTGGGCCGGGACCGGGGAGGAGCCCGGGAGGCGGTCGGGCGGCGGGGAGAAGGCCGCCGCGCGGGACGCACGCCTGGAACGGCCCCGCGAGCGGGCCGCAGCATCAACAATGCACCCGTGGTGGTCGCACGCGCTCCCTTCGGCTCCTGGCTCCTCGGCCCCGAGGGCCAGTCGCTGCGCCGTCTCCGGGTGCGCATCCAGTTGCTGCTGACCTTCGGCATCTCGCTGACCCACGCCATCGGGGCGGGGATCGTCGTGGTGCTGACGCTGTTCGTGATCCCGCAACCCGGCGGCAGCGACGACCTCTACCTCGCACTCGCCGTCGCGGTCCCCGTGTACGTCGGGCTCGCACTGCTCATCGGGGTCGTGTGGGGCACTCGGGTGGCGTTCCGCTCACTGCGCTGGGCCCTGCGCGGCGAGGAGCCGACGCCGACGGACCGTCGTCGTGCCATGCGGGTGCCGCTGCAGCTGGCGGCCGTCTCCGGGTTCCTGTGGGCCGGCGCCGCGGTGCTCTTCACGGGGCTCGCCCTCTGGCTGGCCCCCTCCCGGGCCCTGGGCACCGGACCGACGGTGGCGATCGGCGGCGCGGTGGTCTGCGCGGTGACCTACCTGCTCGCGGAGTTCGTCCTGCGCCCGGTCGCGGCGCGCGCGCTCACCGGCGCCCCGGGCACCCGCCGCCCCCGGGGTCTCGGCGTGGGCGGGCGGATGCTCACCTTCTGGTTGCTGGGCACCGGGATGCCGTTGCTCGGCCTGGGGTACGCCGCCCTGCTGGCGCTCGTGCAGGGCGACGTCTCCGCGGACCGGATGGCGGTGGAGGCACTGGCGATCTCCGGGGTGGTGCTGGTCTTCGGGCTGCTCGTCACCGTGCTCAACGCCCGCTCGGTCGTCGCCCCGCTGGTCTCGGTGCGACGGGCCCTGGGGCGGGTGCAGGACGGCGACCTGGACCAGCGGGTGCCGGTCTACGACGCCACCGAGCTCGGCCTGCTGCAGGCCGGCTTCAACCACATGGCCGAGGGCCTGGCCGAGCGCGAGCACCTGCGCGACCTCTTCGGCCGCCACGTCGGGCAGGAGGTCGCCCGCGCGGCCGTCTCCGGCGACGTCGAGCTCGGCGGGGAGACCCGGTGCGTCACCGTGCTCTTCGTCGACCTGGTCGGCTCCACGACGATGGCTGCGGGCCGCGACCCCGCCGAGGTCGTGGAGCTGCTCAACGGCTTCTTCGAGGTCGTCGTCGACGAGGTCGACCGGCACGGGGGGCTGGTCAACAAGTTCATGGGCGACGCGGTGCTCGCGGTCTTCGGCGCCCCGGTCGACCTCCCGGACCACGCCACCCGAGGGCTGCGCGCGGCCCGCGCGATGGTCGAGCGGCTGGCTGCCGAGCAGCCCACCCTCGACGCCGGGATCGGGGTCTTCACGGGGGAGACCGTCGCCGGCAACGTCGGCACCCGTTCGCGGCTGGAGTACACCGTGATCGGGGACGCCGTGAACGCCGCCGCCCGCCTCACCGAGCTGGCCAAGGACGTCGAGGGCCGGGTGCTCACGTGCGCCGAGACGGTCGGGGACGCGGGCGAGGAGGAGGCGGTCCGGTGGGTCCGGCACGACACGGTGACCCTGCGGGGCCGGACCTCGGAGACCGAGCTGTTCGTCCGCACGTGAGGCACGGCACAGCGCCGCCGAGTCGGTCGTCGGCGGCGTACCCCCCCAGCATGGGGGCGTGAGCGCACCCTCCCCGGCTGCCCTGGCGCCGCGGGAGCGGTTGCTGTGGGTCGACGTCGCCAAGGGCCTGTGCATCCTGCTCGTGGTGCTCCACCACGCCGTGGTCAAGGACCTCGCCGTGCAGGCGCCGCCGGCCCTCGCCCCGGTCGCGGACGGGTGGGCGGCCGTGACGATGGCGCTCAAGCCCGTGCGGATGCCGCTCTTCTTCGTGCTCAGCGGCCTCGTGGCCGCCGGTGCGGTCACCCGCCCGTGGCCGCAGGCCCGCCGCCGGGTGCTCTCGCCCTACTACCTGTACGTCGTGTGGCTGGTGCTGCAGGGCGCGTTCTTCTCCGTCGAGCGGCTGCTGCCGATGAACCGCACCCAGGACCTCGCCGAGCTCGCGGGTGACCTGGTGTGGGCCTCGACCGGCCTGTGGTTCCTCTACGCCCTGGCCGTCTACTTCGCCCTGGCACGGCTGCTCTCACGGTTCCCGCGCGAGCGGGTGCTGCTGGTCGCGGCGGCCGTCTCCGCGCTGTCCGGACTGGTCCCCACGGAGGCGTGGAACCGCACGTCGGTGCTCTTCCACTTCACCTTCTTCGCGCTCGGGGCGCTGGCGCCGGACCTGGTGCGCCGGGTCGCTGACCGGGTCGGGGACGGGGTCTCTCTCGGGGTCCGGGACGGGGCTGGTGGGCTGCTGCCGCGGCTGGCGCTGCTCTACCTCGCGCTCGTGGTGCTGCTGCCGCTGGTGCACCTGCCGCGCACCGTGGACCTGCTCGTCGCGAGCGCGGTCGGCGTGCCGCTGGGGATCGGGCTGTGCGTGCGGCTGGCCCGCGGGACCGGCTGCGGAGCGCCTGGCCTGGATCGGGCGGCGGACGCTGCCGGTCTACGTGCTGCACGCGCCGCTGCTGGCGCTGGCCCTCCACCTGCCCGAGCCGCTGCGGGTCAGCCCCCTGGGCCGGGGCTACCTGGGCTGGCTCGAGGCGGCGGCGTACCCCGTCGTGCTGACGGGCTTCGCCGTCGCGGCCGCGCTGGTGATGCACGCCGGGCTGCGTCGATGCGGCGCCTCCGCGCTCTTCGCGCTGCCGCAGCGCCCTGGGGGCCCCGGGGTGGCGGGTCGGGCTCAGGCGACGGTGGCCGCGAGGTCCTGAACGGGGCGGCCGGCGCGGTGCCGCCCGACGCGCGCGGTCTCCGTGCGCGTCACTGCGGGAGTGGGGACGTCGGAGGTGGCGTCCTCGACGGCGAGCAGGGCCTCGAGGTGCGCCGCCACGTCGGCGGCGCTGGGCCGCTCGGCCGGGACCCGTGCGGTCATGGCCGCGAGCAGCCTGGTCCACGCGGCGCCGAGCGAGATGGGGATGGTCGGGCTGCGGTGGACGCGGGCCCAGGCCGAGCTGTCGTCGGGGCCGGAGTACTCCCGGTGGCCGGTGAGGGCCTCGAGGAGCAGCAGCCCGAGAGCGAAGACGTCGACCGCGGTGCCGATCGCCTCGCCCAGGACCTGCTCGGGGGCGAGGTAGGCGAGGGAGCCGACCGTGTGGCCGGGGCGGCCGTGCGGGTCGGGCTCGCCGACGTCGAGGCTGATGCCGAGGTCGCAGATCCGGGCGCTCCCGGACGGGTCGAGCAGCACGTTGGCGGGCTTCACGTCGCGGTGGACGATGCCCTCGGAGTGCAGGTAGGCGAGCGCCGAGGCGACGTCGCGCCCGATCGCGGCGACCCGCTGCGGGTCGAGCGGCCCGTCGGCGAGCACGGTCGCGAGGTCGGGACCGTCGACCAGCTCCAGCACGAGGTACGGCGCTCCGTGGCCCTCCCACGCGGCGTCGAGGATCCGCACCAGCCCGGGGTGGCGCAGGTCGGCGAGCAGTCGGCCCTCGTCGCGCAGGCGCAGTCGGTGCTGGGCACGGCCCAGGCCGGGCCGGACCCGCTTGAGGGCGACGTCGCGGCCCAGGCGCAGGTCGTGCGCGCGGTGCACGGTCGCGGTGCCGCCCGCGGCGATGGTGCCGTCGACGCGGTAGCGCCCGAGGATCTCGGTCTGCTGCTGCTCGCTCATCACTGCCCTCTCCGTGCGGTCCCACCAGGGGTTCCCCGGGTGCGGGCACGGCTAACCGCCCGGAGGGGTGGCCACGGGGGACGACCGGCCGTGTGCCTGGGGTCCGCTCAGCGACCGACGCCGGCGGCGGCCTCGACCAGGGACGGGCCGTACCAGGTGAGCAGCCGTCCGCTGACCAGCTCCACGGGGGTGCGGGTGAAGGCCTCCGGGCCGTCGTCGGCGGTGAAGACGTACGGCTCGTCGGGGAGCAGCACCGCGTCGACCGCGGCGGTGTCGATCGCCTCGGCGGTGACGGTGGGGTAGCGCTGCTCGGGGTCAGCGCCCTCGGGGACGACGACCTCCCAGCCCAGGCGGCGGCACAGGTCGGCGGTGAACGTGCGCGGCCCCACGACCATCCACGGGTCGCGCCAGATCGGCACGACGACCCGACGGGTCACCGGCGGCAGGTCCCCGCACCAGAGACGCCGGGCCTCGGCCAGCCACGCCGGGCGCGGCCAACCCAGCAGGTCGAGCACCCGCTCGAGCTCCGCGACCCCCTGGGGGACGGTCTCGATGTCGGTCACCTCGACCCGCACCCCCGAGTCGCGCAGCCGCCGGACGTCCAGCTCGCGGTTCTCCTCGCGGTTGACCACGACGACGTCGGGGCGCAGGGCCCTGATCGCGGCGAGGTCCGGGTTCTTGGTCCCGCGCACCCGCGCGACGCCGTACGACTCCAGGTCGGCGGGGTGGGTGCACCAGTCGGTGGCGCCCACGAGCCCCGCGGGGTCCACGCTGGCCAGCGCCTCGGTGATCGAGGGGACCAGCGACACCACCCGCCGCGCCCTCACCGCCGAACCGTCACTTCTGAACCCCCGACCCGTCACTTCTGCTCGCGCTCGCCCGATGCCCTGGTCCGGAACTGACGGTTGGCGGGTTCGGAAGTGACGGTTCGGCGGTCAGCGCAGGCCGAGCGAGCCCGACGTGGCCGCTTCGAAGGGCAGCGCTGCGTGCTCGGCGATGCGTCGGTCGAGGTTGGCGGCGACGTCGGCGGGCCAGGGAGCGGTACGCCGGTCGGAGAGGTCGATGTGCAGGAAGATCTCCTCGAAGACGGCCGAGACGCGCTCGTGGGTCTCGTCGAGGATGTAGACCAGCGCGTGCGCGGCCCGCTCGCTGCGCCCGAGCAGCCGCACGCGCACCGACATCCGGTCGCCCGTGCGCAGCTCGTGCAGGTAGGTCACGTGGTGCTCGGCGGCGAAGCAGGCGTGGCCCTCGCGCAACGGCCAGTCCATCGGGATGCCGAGGTCGACCAGGGACTCGTCGAGTCCCTCGGAGCCGATGCCCAGGTAGTGGCGCACGTTGAGGTGGCCGTTGTTGTCCTCGAAGGCCACCGGGACGGGCTGCTCGGCGTACGCCGGCAGGTCGACGAGCTGGGCGAAGGACGGGTGCGCGGTGCTGGTCACGGGGGTGAACCTATCTGTTGTCCGACCGATGTCTCGACACGCCCGTCGCGGCCTCGTTCCTCGGCCGCGGGGCTTGCTCGACCTCTTCGCTGACGCTGCCTCGCTGCGCTCGGCAGCGGCTCAGACATTCCGGCGGTACTGCCCGCCCACCTCGAAGAACGCCTCGGTCACCTGGCCCAGGGAGCAGACGCGGGCGGCGTCGACCAGGACCGCGAAGACGTTCTCGTCCGGCGAGGCGGCCGCGGCCTTGAGGCGGGCGAGCGCCTCGGTGGCCTCCTGCTCGTGGGTGCGGGTGAACTCCCGGACCCGACGCAGCTGCGACTCCTTCTCCGACTCCGTCGCGCGCGCGAGCTCGACGTGCTCGGGGGTCGCGTCGTCACCGCCGGGGCGCAGGAAGGTGTTGACGCCGATGATCGGCAGGCTGCCGTCGTGCTTGCGGTGCTCGTAGAGCATCGACTCGTCCTGGATCCGGCCGCGCTGGTAGCCGGTCTCCATCGCGCCGAGCACGCCGCCGCGCTCGTTGATCGCCTCGAACTCCCGCAGCACCGCCTCCTCCACGAGGTCGGTCAGCTCCTCGATGACGAACGAGCCCTGGAGCGGGTTCTCGTTCATCGCCAGGCCCCACTCGCGGTTGATGATCAGCTGGATCGCCAGCGCCCGACGCACCGACTCCGGGCTCGGGGTGGTGACGGCCTCGTCGTAGGCGTTGGTGTGCAGGGAGTTGGCGTTGTCGTAGATCGCGATCAGCGCCTGCAGCGTCGTGCGGATGTCGTTGAAGTCCATCTCCTGCGCGTGCAGCGACCGGCCGGAGGTCTGCACGTGGTACTTCAGCTTCTGGGAGCGCTCGTTGGCGCCGTACTTCTCCTTCATGGCCACCGCCCAGATGCGGCGGGCGACGCGGCCGATGACGGAGTACTCCGGGTCCATGCCGTTGGAGAAGAAGAACGACAGGTTGGGGGCGAAGTCGTCGATGTCCATCCCGCGCGCGAGGTAGGCCTCGACATAGGTGAAGCCGTTGGCCAGGGTGAAGGCGAGCTGGCTGATGGGGTTCGCCCCGGCCTCGGCGATGTGGTAGCCGGAGATCGAGACCGAGTAGAAGTTGCGCAGCCGGTGCTGGATGAACCACTCCTGGATGTCGGCCATCATCCGCAGCGAGAACTCGGTGGAGAACAGGCAGGTGTTCTGGCCCTGGTCCTCCTTGAGGATGTCGGCCTGCACCGTGCCGCGCACGCTCTGGATCGCCTCGTAGGGGTCGATGCCGCGCTCGCGGGCCTGGTCCATCACGGTGTTGAGGTAGAAGGCCAGGACGGTCGGCGCCGGGCCGTTGATCGTCATGCTGACCGAGGTGGTCGGCGCGAGCAGGTCGAAGCCGTCGTACAGCTCCTTCATGTCGTCCAGGGTCGCGACGCTCACGCCGGAGGTGCCGACCTTGCCGTAGATGTCGGGGCGCTCGTCGGGGTCGCGGCCGTAGAGGGTCACGGAGTCGAACGCGGTCGAGAGCCGGGTGGCCGGCTGGCCCTCCGACAGCATCTTGAACCGGCGGTTGGTGCGCGCCGGGTCGCCCTCGCCGGCGAACATCCGCGCCGGGTCCTCGCCCTCGCGCTTGAACGGGAAGACGCCCGCGGTGAAGGGGAAGCGGCCCGGGAGGTTCTCGTCGCGGAAGAACCGCACGAGCTCGCCGTGGTCGGTCCAGCGCGGCAGCGCCACCTTGGGCACCTGGTTGCCCGACAGGGAGGTGCGGCCCTCGACCGCGGCGTACTCCTCCTTGACCTGCGGCCAGGTGTCCAGCTGCTTGCGGGTCTCGACCGGCAGCTGCTCGCGCGCCTGCTCCAGCAGGACGGGTACGCCGCCGGCGTCCGCGCCCGCGGACTCCAGCTCGCCCGCCACCGACTCCAGGCGCTGCAGGCGGCGGGCCTGCTCGACCAGCTCGGCCGTGCGTGCGTGGTAGTCGCGGACGGTCTGGGTGATCTCGGCCAGGTAGCGCACCCGGTCCTGCGGCACGACCGCGCGGATCCCGCTGGAGTGCTTGACGTCGACCGGGGCCAGCGCGCCCTCGGCCACGGGCAGGCCCTTGTCGGCCAGCAGCCCGCGCAGGTGCTGGTAGAGCGCGGTGACGCCGTCGTCGTTGAAGGTCGCGGCGCTCGTGCCGAAGACCGGCATGTCGCTCGGCTGCTGCCCGAACGCCTCGCGGTTGCGCACCATCTGCCGGCCCACGTCGCGCAGCGCGTCGGCCGCACCCCGGCGCTCGAACTTGTTGATCGCCACCAGGTCGGCGAAGTCGAGCATGTCGATCTTCTCCAGCTGGCTGGCCGCGCCGAACTCCGGCGTCATGACGTACATCGAGGTGTCGACGAACGGCACCACCGCCGCGTCGCCCTGGCCGATGCCGGGGGTCTCCACGACGACCAGGTCGAAGCCGGCGGCCTTGAGCACGGTGATGACGTCGGCGAGGTGGTCGGGGATCTCGTGCGCGCCGCGGGTCGCGAGGCTGCGGAAGTAGACCCGGTCGCGGTCGTGGCCCGGGAGGTCGAGGGAGTTCATCCGGATCCGGTCGCCGAGCAGCGCGCCGCCGCCCTTGCGGCGGGTCGGGTCGACGGCCACGACCGCCACCCGCAGCTTGTCCTGCTGGTCGACGCGGAAGCGGCGCAGGATCTCGTCGGTCAGCGAGGACTTGCCCGAACCACCGGTGCCGGTGATGCCGAGGACGGGGGCGTGGCTGCGGGCGGCTGCCTGCTGGAGGGCCTCCAGGGTCGCGCCGTCGAGGCGACCGAGCTCGGCGCCGGTGAGGGCACGGGCGACCGCGGACCGCTCGCCGGTCAGCACCTGGTCGGCGGTGACCGGCCGGAGGTCCCACAGGTCGGTGTCGCAGGCCTCCACGACGGTGTTGACCATCCCGACCAGGCCGAGGCGCTGGCCGTCCTCGGGGCTGAAGATCGTCACGCCGGACTCCCGCAGCCGGGCGATCTCGTCGTGCACGATCACGCCGCCGCCCCCGCCGACGACCTTCACGTGGCCCGCGCCGGCCTCGCGCAGCAGCTCGACGAGGTACTCGAAGTACTCCACGTGGCCGCCCTGGTACGACGACACCGCGACGCCCTGGACGTCCTCCTCCAGCGCCGCGTCGACGACCTCCTGCACCGAGCGGTTGTGCCCGAGGTGCACGACCTCCGCGCCCTGGCTCTGGAAGATCCGCCGCATGATGTTGATCGAGGCGTCGTGGCCGTCGAAGAGGCTGCTCGCCGTCACCAGGCGGACCGGGTTCGACGGGACGTGCAGGGGGCGGGAGGTCGGGTCGCTCACGGGGGCTCCAGGGGAAGGTACTTGGATGTCCAACTATCGGGTGCGAGTGTAGCCGTCGTCACGTTGCAGCGTCGACCGTCTCGCGGGGTGGGGACTGTCTTGTCGGAGTGGTCGCTGCGGGCTGGTGGTCGGGCTGGGTCGAGGGGTGCGCGGCGCCGCGCCCGGCCACGGCCAGCCGGGCGCGCCCCCTTCGTCGCTACCAGGCCGTTCGCTCGTCCCTCACGAACGGCGCGCCAGACCCAGCCACGCTCCTC
>NZ_JASBRN010000033.1 GCF_030149505.1 Nocardioides sp. | reverse complement strand
GGCAGCCCGATGATGCGCTTCACCAAGTGGTCGTTGGAGTCGGGCGCCGAGAGGCCCACGAAGGCGAGGACCCAGTCGACCGCCGCGACGAGCGGCGGCTGCTGCGGCTCTTCGCGCACGGGCAACCAGCCGCCCGGATCGCGGAACACCACGACGTCGCCGCGCTCGAGCGGGACGACGTCGGGGACGAGCTCGTTGACGATGATGCGGTCGTCGACCTCGAGCGTCTGCTCCATCGACTGCGACGGGATGAAGAACGAGCGGATCAGGAACGTCTTGATCAGGAAGGACACCAGCACCGCGACCACGAAGATGATCAGCAGATCGCGGAGGAACAGCAGCACTCCGCGCTTCCTGCCCTGCTTCTGCTGCCCGCGGTCGTCGGTGGTCGCGGTGGACTGCGTCTCGTCTGTCATGGAACCCCGTGTCATTCGCTCGGAAAAAACGCCGAGCTCCCCGTCCCAGTGTAGGGGCGGGGAGCTCGGACAGGCGCTTCGACGCGAGCGGTTCAGCTCTCGCGCTTCTCCTTGATCTTGGCCTTCTTGCCGCGGAGCTCGCGCAGGTAGTAGAGCTTCGCGCGACGCACGTCACCGCGGGTGACGACCTCGATCTTGTCGATGATCGGCGAGTGCACCGGGAACTTGCGCTCGACGCCGACCTGGAAGCTGATCTTGCGGACCGTGAAGGTCTCGCGGACGCCCTCGCCCGAGCGGCCGATGACGACGCCCTGGAAGACCTGGACGCGCGAGCGCGTGCCTTCGACGATGTTGACGTGCACCTTGACGGTGTCGCCCGGGCGGAAGTCAGGGATATCCGACTTCAGGCTCGCGGCGTCGACGTGGTCGAGGATGTGCATGATGGTTCGCTCTCTGCGCCCGCCACCGGTCGAACGCGGATCAGAATTGGAAAGAGTGCGGTGCCGCCTCGCGCGTGAGCGCGTCGCAGGCTCCCCGGAGGCAGGGCCGAGCAGCGGCACAAGCGTCTATTCTGCCAGATCGCGGCGCCACCCGCCAACACGGCGCGGCGGCGGATGATTCGGACGCGCGTCCGGTCTCAGTCGCGGACCTCGTGCACGATGATGACGTCGCCGTCGCCGTCGTCGGACGGCGGCTTCGGCGGGCCGGGCACCGGCTGCCCGCTCTGCGCGGCGGCCTGCCGCTCGAACTCCGCCATCGTGGCGCGCATCCGCCGGGAGCCGTCGGCGACGAGCTGCGACAGCGCGACCCAGAACGCGGCGACGGCGCCGACGATGGCGAGCACACTGAACAGCGTGGCCGTGGCGCCGTAGAACCCGGTGCCGACGATGGCGAGCTGCCAGGCGCCGAGGACGCCGACGTCGAGCCAGGATGCGGCCCGCTCGGAGCGGGCGGTCGGGCGGGCGTTCACGAGCAGCGCCACGACGAGCAGCGTGAGGAACGCGGCGGGCACCGTGATCACGAGCCCGAGCGTGCCCCAGCCGCCGGCGCCGAAGAACGCCCAGCCGATCACCAGCCAGAGCGGCAGGGCGATCACCGCGACGAACTGCCAGCGGTAGAAGAGGCGCCTGAGGAGCATGCCGACAGGCTAACCTCGGCGCGCTGTGAGCGCACCGGGTGTTCACTCAGGGCGGAGCCTGGAGACTGGACGGCGAGGCCGCGCCCGCGGCATCCGCCAGAATGGTCTCGGAGAGGATGATCGTGATCGAACTGAGGACCCCCGCCGAGATCGAGGAGATGCGGCCCGCCGGCCGCTTCGTGGCCAGCGTGCTGCAGGCCACCTCCGCCGCGGCGAAGCCGGGCATGAACCTGCTGGAGCTCGACGCCCTCGCGCACGAGATGATCCGCAAGGCCGGCGCCGAGAGCTGCTACATCGACTACCACCCCTCTTTCGGCGCGAGCCCCTTCGGCAAGGTCATCTGCACCTCCGTGAACGACGCGGTGCTGCACGGCCTCCCCCACGACTATGTGCTGCGCGACGGCGACCTGCTGAGCCTCGACTTCGCGGCCTCGGTGAACGGCTGGGTCTCCGACTCCGCGATCTCGGTGGTCGTCGGCACGCCCCGCGAAGCTGACCTCCGACTCATCTCCACCACTGAGGAGGCGCTCGCGGCGGGCATCGACGCGGCGCGCGTCGGCAACCGGATCGGCGACATCTCACGGGCGATCGGCGACGTCGCGAAGGCGTCGGGCTATCTCGTGAACACCGACTTCGGCGGCCACGGCGTCGGCCGCACCATGCACGGCGACCCGCACGTGCCGAACTCGGGGCGACCGGGACGGGGCATGCCACTGAAGGCGGGGCTCGTGCTCGCGATCGAGCCGTGGTGGCTCGAGACGACCGATCGGATCTTCACCGACCCCGACGGCTGGACGCTGCGCAGCGCCGACGGCAGCCGCGGCGCCCACATGGAGCACACGGTTGCGATCACCGAGGACGGTCCGCTGGTCCTCACGGCCCGGGACTGACGCGAACTCAGCGCCTGCGGGCGCCGACCAGGGTGAACCACCGCTCCTTGAGCCCGAGGCGGGCCTTGACCTCGTCGCCGGGCACGGTGGCGGTCCCGGTCGTCCCGACCAGTCGCAGGGTCGTGACGCGCCCGCCCCACTCACCGCCGCCCTCGCGCTCGAGGACCTCCACCGCCACGAGGTCGCCGATCGCGGGGCGCAGCTGCTCCAGGGTCGTGTCGGCCACCATCCGCCGCCAGGTGTGGTTCGGGTTCGGGGCCCAGTCGTCCCACGGGTCCCGCTGGTCGACCAGGTAGGGCAGTCCGGCACCCAGAGCACGTCCGCCGTTGCTCGAGGAGTACATCGTCAGGGCCGGCAGGCCGCCGTGGGTGAGGATCGTCCCGCTGGTCGCGACCACCGCGGCGTCGCCGGCCGCGGTCTCCCCCGCGACCCCGCCGTACACCTGGCACGAGGTGGTGTCGCAGACGTCCCAGGCCCGCGCTGCGTCCCGTGACCGCACCGCGTCGGTGCGGGCCGCGACCGCCTGAGCAGCCACCGCGTGCGCGGGCCACGACGCGGGCATCTCCCGGGTCACCACGCCGCGGACGTAGTCCTCGAGCGGCAGGGTGTTGACCGTGCCGACCCCGGCCACGGCGACGAGGCGCCCGCGGTACGACGCCTCTCCGCTCGGAGTCACGAGCACCAACGGTCCCCCACCGGCCGCGAAGCCGGCCCCGGCGGGCACCGGTCGGTCGGGACGCCACCGCAGGACACCCGCCTGCACGTCGCGACGCTGCAGCCGCGGCCCCCGCGGCGTGAGCGCCAGTCGCCACTGGTCGGTGACCCCGTCGGGGAGCACGTGCGCGGCGCCGCCCACGACGAGCTGGAGACCCGGCTGGTGCCGCACGACGAGGTTGGGCGTGGTGTCACCGGTGAGCAGCACGCGGATCTCGCCGGTGGCCGCGCCCCGGCGGGTGCCCGGGTAGTAGAAGTCGAGGATCTCCTGCCAGGTCAGGCCCGCAGCCGCGGCCCCGCCGGCGCCGTACTGGCTCATGCCGTGCCCGTGGCCCCACCCGTGGCCGCGCAGCACCACCCAGCTGTCGCCCGGGACCGCCAACAGCCCCGCCACGTGGCGCTCACGGGCCGGCACCGGGGCGGCGACGGACTCCTCGCCGCGCGGCACCGCGTGCACAGGCCCGGGCAGGACGGGCGTCCCGACGCAGGTGAGCGCGGTGGCTACGAGGGCAGCGAGGAGCGTCCGAGAGGGGCGGGTCACCCCGCTCCCATCGGCCGCCCGGTGCTCAGGTGTAGGAGACCTGGAGGTCCTTGATCCCGTTGACCCAGGAGTGCCGCAGCCGCGAGGGCTCCGAGAGGCGGGTGATGTCCGGGACCAGGTCCGCCAACGCGTGGAAGATGACCCGGATCTCCTGGCGGGCCAGGTTGGCGCCCAGGCAGTAGTGCGCGCCGTGACCGCCGAAGCCGAGCTGCGGGTTGGGGTCGCGGGTGATGTCGAACCGGAACGGGTCGGTGAAGACGTCCTCGTCGAAGTTCGCGCTGGCGTAGAACAGGCCCACGCGCTGCCCCTTGGCCACGGGCACCCCGCCGACCTCGGTGTCGCGCAGCGCGGTGCGCTGGAAGACGCTGATCGGGCTGGCCCAGCGCACGACCTCGTCGACCATCGTGTCGGGGCGCTCGGCCTTCCACAGCTCCCACTGCTCGGGGTTGTCGAAGAAGGCGTTCATGCCGTGGGTGATGGCGTTGCGGGTGGTCTCGTTGCCGGCGACGGCCAGCAGGATGACGAAGAAGCCGAACTCGTCGTCGGTCAGGCCGCGGTCGCCGCTGTGGGCGTTGACCAGCTTGGTGACGATGTCGTCGCGGGGGTTCGCCTTGCGGTCGGCGGCCATCATCATCGCGTAGGAGAGGATCTCCGCCGCCGCGACGTCGGGCTCCCCCTGGATGTCGGGATCGTCGGAGGCCAGCATCTGGTTCGACCAGTCGAACAGCTTGTGCCGGTCCTCCTGCGGGACGCCGATCAGGTCCGCGATCGCCTGGAGGGGCAGCTCGGCGGCGACCTGCTCCACGAAGTTGCCGCGGCCCGCGGCCAGGGCGTCGGTGACGATCTGGCGCGAGCGGCTCTCCATCGTCTCCTCAAGCTCCGCGATCGAGCGGGGCGTGAAGCCACGGCTGATGATCGCCCGGTGCTGCGTGTGGTGCGGCGGGTCCTGGTTGAGCAGGATGGTGCGCTGCAGCTCGACCTGCTCGCGCAGCATCCCCTCGGAGAAGCGGATGATCGCGCCGTTCTCCTCGGTCGACCAGTCCTTGGAGTTCTTCGAGACCGCCGAGACGTCCGCGTGCTTGGTCACGGCCCAGTAGCCGCTGCCGGACTCCTCCGACATCCCGTCGTACGTGCCCTTCTCCTGCTCCACCCACGTCACGGGGAACTGCTGGCGCGCCGCCCGGAACGACTCGTGCGGGATGCCCCGCTCGAGCAGGAACGGGTCGGTGAAGTCGGAGAATCCCTCCGGCAGGACGTCGGCGACGGACATGGCGCTCCTCGTGCGTGGGTGTCGAGCAGTGGCGGCGGTGCTGGGTGCGGTGCGGGCAGTGTGTCAGTGGTGGTAGGCGACCGGCATGGACTTCACGCCGTTGAGCCAGCCGCTGCGCAGGCGGGCCGGCTCGCCGAGCAGCTCCACCTTCACGCCGCTGTCGGCGATGGCGTTGAAGATCAGGTCGACCTCCATGCGCGCCAGGTTGGCCCCGATGCAGTAGTGCGCCCCGTGGCCGCCGAAGGCCTGGTGGGGGTTGTGGTCGCGCAGCACGTCGAAGGTGAAGGGGTCGGTGAAGACGTCCTCGTCGAAGTTCGCGCTGGCGTAGAGCAGGCCGACGCGCTCGCCGGCCGGCACCTGGATGCCGCCGATCTCGACGTCACGCACGGCGGTGCGCTGGAAGGCCGTCACCGGGGTGGCCCACCGGATGATCTCGTCGGTCGCTGTCGCAGGGCGCTGCGCGACGAAGGTCTGCCACTGCTCGGGGTGGGTGGCGAAGGCGTGCATGCCCCAGGTGATGGCGTTGCGCGTGGTCTCGTTGCCGGCCACGGCCAGCAGGATCATGAAGAACCCGAACTCGTCGTCGGTGAGGCCGCGGCCGTCGACGTCGGCGCTGACCAGCTTGGTGACGATGTCGTCCTGCGGGTTCTTGCGGCGCTCGTCGGCCAGGGCCATCGAGTAGCCCAGGATCTCGGCGAACGCGACCATCTGGTCGCCCTCGACGGTCGGGTCGTCGTACGACATGAGCTGGTTCGACCAGTCGAAGAGCTTGCCCCGGTCGGCCTGCGGCACGCCCAGGAGGTCGGCGATCGCCTGGAGCGGCAGCTCGGCTGCCACCTGCTCCACGAAGTCGCCGCTGCCGGACTCGACCGCCTCGGCCCAGATGGTCCGGGCGCGGGCCTGCAGGTCGTCGTGCAGGGCGGCGATCGCGCGCGGGGTGAAGGCGCGCGAGACGATCTGGCGCAGCTTGGTGTGCTCGGGCGCGTCGTGGTTGATGAGCAGGAAGTTCGACGCCTCGCGGTTCTCCTTGGTCATGTCGGGTGCGAACCGCATGATCACGCCGTTGGCATTGGTGGAGAAGTCGCTCTGGTTCTTGGAGACCGCCGCGACGTCGGCATGACGGCTGATGGCCCAGTAGCCCGCGTGGTCCGGGAAGCCCGCCCGGGCGACCTCGTCCTGGACGACGAAGGAGACCGGCGCGGTGCGACGCAGCGCGAGCAGCTCCTCGTGCGGCATCCGGGCCAGCATCAGGTCGGGGTCGGTCGGGTCGAACGGCGCCAGGGGGGTCTCGGCGATCGTCACGGGCTGCTCCCTCGTCAAAGGCTCGTGGTGGGCGTGCTCCGCGGCCGCCACGGGGGCGCGCCAGCGGTGGAACACGTTCTAGTGAGCAGCATTACATACCGTCGGTACGGCGGCAACGATCTCACCCGGACTGGCAGTGTCGTGACACGAACGAGAACGTGTTCTAGTTTGCTGCCATGGGAACCCCAGTGATCGTCGACGCCGTCCGCACCCCCCTCGGCAAGCGCAAGGGCTGGCTGGCGGGTGTCCACCCCGCCCAGCTCCTGGGCTTCGTCCAGGGAGAGGTCCTGCGCCGTGCGGGGGTCGACCCCGAGCTCGTGGAGCAGGTCGTCGGCGGCTGCGTGACCCAGGCCGGTGAGCAGTCCAACGACATGGTGCGCCGGGCCTGGCTGCACGCCGGTCTCCCCCAGCACACCGCCGGCACCGCCATCGACGCCCAGTGCGGCTCGGGCCAGCAGGCCGCGCACTTCGTCAACGACATGGTCGCCGCCGGCACCATCTCGGTCGGCATCGCGTGTGGTGTCGAGGCGATGTCGCGCATCCCGCTCGGCGCCAACGTGCCTCCTGGCATGGGCGACCCGCGGCCCGACGACTGGACCATCGATATGCCCAACCAGTTCGAGGCCGCCGACCGGATCGCGCGCCACCGGGGCATCACCCGCGCCGACCTCGAGGCCTTCGGCCTCGCCTCCCAGCAGAAGGCCCGCGTCGCGGTCGACGAAGGACGGTTCCAGCGCGAGATCGCGGCGTACGACGCCCCCGTGCTCGACACCGACGGCAAGCCGACCGGCGAGCGTCGTACCGTCGACGCCGACCAGGGCCTGCGCGAGACGACCCTCGAAGGTCTGGCCTCGTTGAAGACCGTGCTGCCCGACGGCCTGCACACCGCCGGCACCTCCTCGCAGATCTCCGACGGCGCCTCCGCGGTGCTGATCATGGACGAGGACCTCGCCCGTTCCCTCGGCCTGCGCCCGCGGGCCCGGATCGTCACCCACACGCTCGTCGGCTCAGACCCCTACTTCCACCTGGACGGCCCCGTCGCCGCCACCCAGAAGGTGCTCGACCGCACCGGCATGTCGATCTCGGACTTCGACCTGTTCGAGGTCAACGAGGCCTTCGCCTCGGTCGTCCTGTCCTGGGCCGGCGAGCACAAGGTCGACATGGACAAGGTCAACGTCAACGGCGGCGCCATCGCCCTGGGCCACCCCGTCGGCTCCACCGGCACCCGCCTCATCACCACCGCCCTCCACGAGCTCGAGCGTCGTGGCGCCTCCACGGCGCTTATCTCCATGTGCGCCGGTGGTGCCATGGCGACCGGGACGGTGCTGGAGCTGATCTGAGGGTCGGCTCGGCGCTGGCGGGGCCGGCGGGCGAAGGTTCAGCCGGTAACAGCTAGATCTTTCGCCGGACGGTCGAACCTTCAGCCGTACGGCGAAAGGTCTGACTCGCGGAGTGGCCCGGATGGGTCCTCGCAGGCAGACCCTGTGGAGAGGCCGACGCACCACTCGAGCTGATGGGTCACCCTCGATCCATGCTCGAGCACCTCGCCAGCGACCTGGGTGTACTCCTGCGGCGCGACCTCGTCGCGGCGGGTCTGGACGACCGAGCCATCCTGCGGCGCAAGCGCGCCGGGGAGCTGGTTCCCCTCCGTCACGGCGCCTACGCCCTCGCCCACCGGTGGCAGCAGGCCGACGCTCGTACGCGCCACCTCATGCTGTCCGAGGCGGTGCTCGACCTGTACCGCGACGACGTCGCGCTGTCCCACGTGAGTGCCGCCATCGAGTACGGCGCGCCGGACTGGCAGGTCCCCCTCGGTGAGGCTCACCTCACCTCGCTCCACCGCATGGGCGAACGCGACAAGGCCCGCGTCAAGCATCACCTCGGGGTGTGCGGCGTGCTCGACGTGACGCGACGCAACGGCCACTGGATCACGTCACCGACGCGGACAGCGCTCGACACCGCGTCGGTCGTGGGTCGCGATGCCGCTGTGTGCGTGCTCGACTGGTTCCTGGAGCAGCGCCTCACGTCCCTCGAGGAGCTCGCCGCGGTCCTTGCCGGCCGGGCACCGTGGGCCGATCACGTGGACCTGACGTACAAGCTCTCCTTGGCATCCGTCGGCTCCCAGAGCGTGGGAGAGACGCGCAGCCGTCTCGCCTTCGGCGACCGTGGGATGCCGGCACCGCTGCTGCAGCTCCACGTCTGCGAACCCGATGGGTCGCTCGTCGGCATCGTGGACTTCGCCTGGCCGGATCACGGGCTGATCGTGGAGTTCGACGGGATGGAGAAGTACCACCGCTACCGCAGACCCGGCGAGTCCATCGAGCAGATGGTGCTCCGGGAGAAGCGCCGCGAGGACCGCATCCGTGAGCTCACCGGCTGGACCGTCGTTCGCATCACCTGGGCAGACCTCGCACGCCCCGACCTGCTGGTGGCGCGACTGCAGCGGTTCGTGGCACGGAGCGCCTGAGCCGACCCTGGAGTCAGATCTTTCGGGGTGCGGGCGAACCTTCAGCCGTACACCGAAAGGTCCAGCTGGCACCGGCCAGATCTTCCACGCGCATCGAGTCGGACCTTTCGGCGTACGGCCGAACCTTCAGCCGTACACCGAAAGGTTCAGCCGGTACCAGCTGAACCTTCCCGCATCACGCCCCGTACACCGGCTCCGGGTCCGGCGCGGCGGCGATCATCTCCCGGAGCGCAGGCCCGACGTCGGAGGCAGACCAGCGGGTGCCGGCGTCGCGGGACTCCCCGTGGGACCAGCCGTTCTCGAGCGTGATGACCGAGCCGTCGATCTCGATCATCCGGCCGGTCACGTCGCCGGCCTCCTCGGAGACCAGCCAGGCGACGACCGGGCTGTTGTCCTCGGGCAGCGCCATCTGCGAGGTGTCGAAGGCGCCCTCGGTCATCCGGGTCTTGGCCACCGGCGCGATCGCGTTGACGGTGACGCCGTAGCGGCCCATCTCCTGCGCGGCCACGAGCGTGAGACCGGCGACGCCGGCCTTGGCCGCGGAGTACGCCGACTGGCCGACCGAGCCCTGGAGGCCCGCCCCGGAGGAGGTGTTGACGACCCGCGCGGCGCGCGTGCGGCCGGCCTTCGCCTCCTCGCGCCAGTAGGCGCCGGCGTGGCGCAGCGGCGCGAAGTGGCCCTTGAGCAGCACTCGGATGACGGCGTCCCACTCCTCCTCGGAGGTGTTCACGAGCATCCGGTCGCGGACGAACCCGGCGTTGTTGACCAGGATGTCGAGCCCGCCGTAGACCTCGATCGCCTGCCGCACCATCGCCGCGGACTGCTCCCAGTCGGCCACGTCGGCGGTGTTGACGACCGCCCGGCCGCCGGCGGCCTCGATCTCGGCGACGACCTGCTCGGCGGGCGTCTCGCCGGTGTCCTCGCCGGCGAGCGAGACGCCGTAGTCGTTGACGACCACGGCCGCACCGTGGCGGGCCAGCTCGAGGGCGTGGGCACGGCCGATGCCGCGGCCGGCACCGGTGACGATCGCGACGCGACCGGCGAGGAGGTCGGACATGGGGCTCCTTGGTGAGGTGTGGGGGGTGAGGTGTCGGGCGGGGATGGGTCAGATGTGGAGGAAGACCGGCGGCTCGCCGCCGCCGTCGCACGACACGCGCGCCCCCGAGACGTACGACGCCAGCGGGCTGGCCAGGAACACCGCGACGTGACCCACCTCGGTGGGCGTCGCCATCCGGCCCAGCGGGATCGTCGACTCGATCGCGGCGACCCGCGTGTCGTCGCCGTAGTGGTCGTCGGTCTGCTCGGTGCGGCACAGGCCGACGTCGATGGCGTTGACCCGCACGCGCGGGCCCCACTCCATCGCCAACGACCGGGTGAGGGAGTCCAGGCCGGCCTTCGCGGCGCCGTACGCGGCGATCGTGGGCGCAGGACGGTGCGCAGAGATCGAGGAGATGTTGACGATCGCGCCGCCGGTCGCCTGCGCCTGCATGACCCGGTTGGCGGCCTGGGCGAGCACCAGGGGTGCGCTGAGGTTGAGCGCGAGGATCTTGTCGTGGAAGCGCGGTGAGGCCGTGGCCGCGTCGGTGGCGGGCGCTCCCCCGGCGTTGTTGACCAGCACGTCCAGCCGCCCGTGCTCGGCGACGACCTCCTCGACCAGGGCGGTCACCGCCTCGGCGTCCCGGACGTCGCACACGCGGTGGCTGCTGCCGGGCACGGGCTCGACCTCCGAGCGGGAGCAGGTCACCACGGTGGCCCCGGCGTCGAGGAAGGCGGTGGTGATGCCGCGGCCGATGCCCCGGGTGCCACCGGTGACGAGGACGACCCGTCCTGCGAGGTCCAGCGAGAGCGCCATGCTGCTACCCTACCAAGCACTTGCTTGGTTGGCCTCCCGCGCTCGACCACCGGCGCGACAGCGGCCCGACCCACCGACCCAGGAGTCCCATGACCATCCACTCCGAGCTCCGTGACGACGGCATCCGTGTCATCACGATGGAGCACCCGCCCGTCAACGCCCTCACGGTCCAGGGCTGGTTCGACGTGGCCGCGGCCCTCGACGAGGCCGGCGCCGACATGAGCACCAAGGTCGTCGTCCTGCGGGCCGAGGGTCGCGGGTTCAACGCCGGCGTGGACATCAAGGAGATGCAGCACACCAGCGGCTTCGAGGCACTCCTCGGCGCCAACAGGGGTTGCTACGCCGCGTTCAAGGCGGTCTACGAGTGCGCGGTCCCGGTGGTCGCGGCGGTCAACGGCTTCTGCGTCGGCGGCGGCGTGGGGCTGGTCGGCAACGCCGACTGCATCGTGGCCAGCGACGACGCCTACTTTGGCGTGCCAGAGGTCAACCAGGGCGCCCTGGGGGCGGCCACGCACATGGCGCGGCTGGTCCCGCCGCACATGCTGCGCACCCTCTACTTCACCGCTCGCACGATCAAGGCGGTCGACCTCGTGCAGTTCGGCTCGGTCCTGGAGACCGTCCCGCGCGAGCAGCTCCTCGACGCCGCGCTGAAGGTCGCCGGCGAGATCGCCCAGAAGGACACCCGGGTCATCCGCGCCGCCAAGGAGGCGCTCAACGGGATCGACCCCGTGGACGTCAACAAGTCCTACCGCTTCGAGCAGGGGTTCACCTTCGAGCTGAACCTCGCCGGGGTGGCCGACGAGCTGCGCGACGACTTCGCCGGCACGAACAAGGCGGAGGCGAAGAAGTGAAGGGCCCACGCGACAAGCGGATGACCATCGACGAGGTGGTCGCCACGCTCGAGGACGGCATGACCATCGGGATCGGGGGCTGGGGCCCGCGACGCAAGCCGATGGCCCTGGTCCGCGCCCTCTACCGCTCCGACCTCAAGGACCTCACGCTGGTCAGCTGGGGCGGCGCGGACGTCGGCCTGCTCACCCGTGCGGGCAAGGTCCGCAAGCTCGTCTACGCCTTCGTGTCCCTGGACTCGGTGCCGCTGGAGCCCAACTTCCAGCGCGCCCGCCAGAACGGCACGATCCCCGAGGTCGTCGAGCTCGACGAGGGCATGTTCAACACCGGCCTGCAGGCCGCGGCGCAGCGCCTGCCGTTCCTGCCCCTGCGCGCCGGCCTCGGGTCCGACGTCCTGGTGCACAACCCCTGGATCCGGACCGTCACCAGCCCGTACGACGAGGGACACGGTCTCGAGGAGCTCGTCGCCGTCCCCGCGCTGCGGCTCGACGTCGCCCTGGTGCACATGAACCGCGCCGACGCCCACGGCAACGCGACGTACCTCGGCCCCGACCCCTACTTCGACGACCTGTTCTGCATGGCCGCCGACCGCGCGTACGTCTCCTGCGAGCAGGTGGTCGACACCGCCGGCCTCACCTACGAGACCCCGGTCCAGCGGTTGCTGCTCAACAGGATGATGGTCAGCGGCGTCGTGGAGACGCCGCACGGTGCGCACTTCACCACGTGCACCCCCGACTACGAGCGCGACGAGGCGTTCCAGCGGGCGTACGCCGCCGCGGCCGGCGGGTCCGACGAGGACTGGCAGGCCTTCCACGACCGGTTCCTGGCCGGTGACGAGGCGGCCTACCAGGCCGCTGTCGAGGCGTTCCGCGCCGAGAAGCAGGCCGAGAAGGAGGCCCGGGCATGAGCACCCCCACTGACACGGTGACCCGCGCGGACGTGTGCGCCGCCGCGATCGCCGACGCCTTCAAGGACGACGGCGAGATCTTCGCCAGCCCGATGGGGATGCTCCCGATGCTGGGCGTCCGCCTCGCCCGGCTGACCTCCAACCCCGACCTGGTGATCTCCGACGGGGAGTCGCTCTTCCTCGCCGGCACTCCCCCGCTGTTCGCGAGGGCCGACAAGGTCGAGGGCTGGATCCCGTTCCGGCGGGTCTTCGACGTGGTGGCCTACGGCAAGCGGCACGTCATGATGGGCGCGACCCAGATCGACCGGCTCGGCAACCAGAACATCTCCGCGATCGGCGACTTCGACCGCCCCACGCGCCAGCTGCTCGGCTCGCGCGGGGCCCCGGGCAACACGGTCAACAACCGCACGTCGTACTGGGTGCACAAGCACTCCCCGCGCGTGTTCGTCGAGGCCGTGGACGTCGTCTCCGGCGTGGGCCCGACCCGGGCGGCCGAGGCCGGTCCGGCCGCGGCCCGCTTCAACGACATCCACCGGATCGTCTCCGACCTCGCTGTGCTCGACGTCAACGGTCCCGGCCGCACGCTGAGGCTGCTGAGCGTCCACCCGGGCGTGAGCGTCGACCAGGTCCTCGAGGCGAGCGGGTGCGCCATCCACGTGGAGGGGTCCCACGACGACGTCCCCGAGACCCGCACCCCCACCACGGAGGAGCTGCTGGTCATCCGCGAGGTCCTGGACCCCCGGGGCCTGCGCTTCAAGGAGGTCCCCGTGCCGAAGGAGGACACGAAGTGATCGAGCAGCAGCTGCGCACCCCGTTCACCGACCTGGTCGGCGTGCGCCACCCGGTCGTGCAGACCGGGATGGGCTGGGTCTCCGGCCCGCGCCTGGTCAGTGGCACCGCCAACGCCGGCGGTCTCGGCATCCTCGCCAGCGCGACGATGTCCTACGAGGAGCTGGAGTCGGCGATCGTCGAGGTCAAGAGCCGCACCGACCAGCCTTTCGGCGTCAACCTCCGTGCCGACGCCGGCGACGCCCCGCAGCGCGTGGAGCTGCTGATCGAGCATGGCGTCAAGGTCGCCTCGTTCGCCCTCCAGCCCAAGCCCGAGCTCGTGAAGCGGCTCAAGGACCATGGCATCGTCGTCATGCCCTCGATCGGCGCTGCCAAGCACGCGGTCAAGGTCGCCGGCTGGGGCGCGGACGCGGTGATGGTGCAGGGCGGCGAGGGCGGCGGGCACACCGGCCCGGTCCCCACCACGCTGCTGCTCCCCTCGGTCCTCGACGCCCTCCAGGGCATCGGCAGCGACATGCCGGTCGTCGCCGCCGGCGG
Source organism: Nocardioides sp. (assembly GCF_030149505.1). GTDB lineage: Bacteria > Actinomycetota > Actinomycetes > Propionibacteriales > Nocardioidaceae > Nocardioides. Next base: position 40,058 of record NZ_JASBRN010000033.1, on the reverse strand, counting down.
CTTCTTCGACGGACGCGGCCTCGCGGCCGCCCTGACGTACGGCGCCTCGGCGGTCGGCATGGGCACCCGGTTCCTCCTCACGGCCGACTCGGCCGTTCCCGACGCGGTCAAGCAGCTCTACCTGGAGCGGGGCCTCACCGACACCGTCGTCACCGCGAAGGTGGACGGGATGCCGCACCGGATGCTGCGCACGGACCTGGTCGAGCAGGTCGAGGAGTCCTCGCGCTGGAAGCGCCTGGGCCCCACCACCAAGCGCACCCTGGAGTTCAAGAAGGACTCCGGGATGTCGTGGGTGGAGATCGCCAAGGACGGCCGGGCGATGAAGAAGGCATCCGGTCGCACCCTGGGCCAGATGGCGCTCGCGGCCAACACCCCCACCATGCTCAAGGCCGGCCTGGTCGACGGCGACACCGACGCCGGTGTGCTCGCCTCGGGCCAGGTGGTCGGTCTGATCGACGACCTGCCGACCTGCGAGGAGCTCATCGACCGGGTCGTGACCGGCGCGGTCGCCGAGCTGCGGCGCGGGGCGTCGTACGTGGTCTGAGCCGGGCCGGGGCTCAGCGCCCCGGCACGTACCCCGCCGGCGGCGCCCACTCGCCCTCGTGGTCGAGCAGGTGCTGCCAGATGTCGTACTCCGCGCGGTAGTGCTCGGTCAGCCGGGCCCGCGTTCCCTCGGAGAGCTCGGGGAGCGCCTGGGAGGTCGACCAGTTCTTGGTGACGACCTCCACCTCTCGGCCGAGCTTGCGGTCGATGTAGCCCTGCCAGGCGTCCGGGCGCTCGAGGGCGAAGATCCGGTCGACCCCGATGGTGAGGTCGTCGTCGAGGGACACGAACCGTGCCTGCCGGCCGGAGATCGAGCCCGGCGCGCCCTCGATGTGGGCGACGACGAACTCCTCGAAGGAGGTCTCGCCCGTCCACTTCCCGTCGGCCTTCTCGGCCAGGGCGGGACGCTGCCGGTAGCGCCACCACGACTCCAGCCAGGAGACCGGCTCGCGGAAGAGCGTGACCAGCTCGTAGTCGCTGCGCGCGTAGCCGGCCCCCGCCAGCACGGGCACCATCCGCTTGGTGAACGTGCGGGTGTTCATGTGCTTGAGCTTGGGGTTGACCCGCATGAGGATCTCCGCGTGACCCTTGAGCGTGGTGACCAGCGTCGTCGACGCGCACTTGGGCATCGAGAGCATCACGAAGCCGTGGGCGGGCAGGGCGATCACGTGCGCGAACCTATCCCACCGACACCGCTGCGCCGCCCGGCGCCCGTTGGTCGACGAACGTTCACCCGGGCTTCCCTCACCTCCTCGCCACCAGGACGTTGACCAGGACATGTGCACCGACGGCCACCGCCACACCGCGCCCACCCGTCCGATGTCGCGCCGCAGCTTCGCCCAAGCGGGCGCGGGCCTGCTGATCGCCGGCGCCGGGACCGCGGCCGGCATCGGCGCGGCCACGGGTACGGCGCTGTCGGCCGAGGCCCGGCCGAGCACCGGCGCCAGCCGGAGCAGCCGGATCACCCGGGGCACCCACCTGCTGCACGCCGACCTGCACAACCACACCCTGCTCTCCGACGGGGACGGCGACCCGGCGCTGGCCTTCGACTCGATGCGCGCGGCGGGCCTGGACGTCGCGGCGCTGACCGACCACGCGACCATCGGCGACAACCTGCTCGGCGAGGTCCTCGCGGGGGCCCTGCCGCCGGAGTACAAGCAGTTCGCCGGCATCCACCAGGCCGACTGGGCCAGGACCAAGGTGCTTGCCGACGCTGCCGACACCGACGGCGCGTTCACGGCCATCCGTGGGTTCGAGTGGACCGAGCCCCTGATCGGGCACGTCAACGTGTGGTTCACCGAGCACTACGTCGACGTGCTCCAGGCCGGCCTCATGCAGCCGTTCCTCAGCTGGCTGGCCCGTGAGCCCGGTCTGCTCCTCGACGGCGGGGCGGACGGCCTGGCCGGCTTCAACCACCCGGGCCGCGAGCCGGGCCGCTTCCAGGAGTTCTACTACGACGAGCGGGTGCGCGACCGGGTCGTGAGCCTGGAGATGTTCAACCGCACCGACGACTACCTCTTCGAGGGGTACGCCGACGGTAGGTCCAGCCCGCTGGTGGCCTGCCTCAACGCCGGGTGGCGCACGGGGATCGCCGGTGTGACCGACGAGCACGGCACCGACTGGGGCTTCCCCGAGGGCAAGGGCCGCACGGGGCTGTGGGTCACCGACCACTCCCGCGCCGGGGTCAAGCGCGCGATGCGTCAGCGCCGGTTCTTCGCGACCCGCACCTCGGGGCTGCGCCTGGACGCCACGGCCACACCGCGCCGCGGCCGCCCGGTACGCATGGGCAGCACCATCCCCCTGCGCGGCGGGAGAGGGCAGCTGACCCTGCGGCTGGACCTGGCCCGCGACCGCTCCTGGCGGGGTCGGCGCCTCGCGGCCCAGGTGCTGCGACCGGGCACGGAGGTGCCGGAGGTGGCGGCGGTCGAGGAGTTCTCCGTCGGCCCCGTGCTGGAGCTGCGGACCCGGGTGGACGTGGCCGACGGCGACTGGCTGCTCGTGCGGATCTCCGACCCGGACCAGCCCAACGCCACACCGGGTCCCGAGGGGCACCCCTGCAACGACCTGGGGATCGCCTACACCAGTCCGTGGTGGGTGGAGCCCGCCGCCTGACGCTGCGCGGCATGGCCCGAACGGGCCATCTCGACCGGACGACCGAGCCGTTCACCCGGCTGGTCCTCAGGTCCGGCTCCTGAACGACCGATGGGACGGGTGAGCCCTCCGGCGACCCACCGGCGGGACCACCCCCCACGGTCTCGGAGCCCCCATGCCCCCCATGCCCGTCGCGTCCCTGTGGCGACTCCTGCTCTTCTCGGTCTCGGTCCTGGTGATCCTCGCCGGCATGGCCAGCACGCCCGTCTCGGCCCGCACCGCCGACGGGCCGGCCTCCCGCGGCGGGGACGACGTGCGCTCGCGCGTCGAAGCGGTGTCGACCGCCGCACGGCGGGCGGACTCGGGCGAGCGAGCCCAGCGCCGGGCCTGCGCCAAGCTCGACAGCGCCAAGCGCGAGCGCCGCTGCAAGCGACATCAGGACGACAAGAAGGGTGGCAAGGGAGGCGGCAAGGGCGGACAGGGCGGTACGGACGGCGGCACCACTCCCACGGTCGAGCCGACCCCGACGCCCACCGCGACCCCCACTCCCATCCCCACCGCGACTGCGACGCCGTCCCCGACTGCGACCCTCACCTCGACCCCGACCCCGACCCCCACCTCGACCCCGACCGCGGGCGCCACCAGCACGCCCACAGCGACCGCGACCCCTGTGCCGAGCAGCACCCCCACCCCCAGTCCGACGGCCACCCCGACTCCCTCGGCGACCCCGTCGGTGGACCCCACCGTGCCCCCCACGGTCGAGCCCACCATCCCAGCCCCTGACCCTGCACCCACCGCCTACTACGTCGACCCGCTCACGGGCTCCGACGACGCGAGCGGCACCACCGCCACCTCCGCGTGGCGCACCCTGGCCCGCGCGAGCGCGGCGACCCTCGCCCCCGGCGAGGTGCTGCGCCTGCGCGCCGGCACCAGCCACGTCGGCGCGCTCGTGGTGACCGAGAGCGGCACTGCTGCGGACCCGGTCCGGGTGGAGGCTTACGGCGACGGCGGCGCTCCCGTGGTCTCCGGCGGCCAGTGCGTGCTGCTGCAGGGCGACTGGCTCGAGGTGAGCGGCGTCCACGCCGCCGACTGCGGCCGCGCCGGCTTCCGGGTCGAGGGTGACGACGTGCTGCTCGAGGGCGTCGAGGCCTCCGGCAGCGTCGCCGGCGTCTGGATCCGTGAGGGCTCTCAGCGCGCGACCGTCGCGGCGTCGTACGTCCACGACAACACGCTCATGGCTCCCGACACCCACGGCCCCGACGACGACTACGGCGCCTTCGGCATCGAGGTCAACGGCGACCACGCCCGGGTCCTCGGCAACCGGATCTCCGGGCACCACGCCCCCTCGCCGGACTACCGGGTCGACGGCGCCGCGGTCGAGGTCTACCAGGCCGTCGGCACCCTCATCGAGGGCAACACCTCCACCGACGACCTGGCCTTCACCGAGCTCGGCGGCTCCCGCACCACGGGCACCCGCGTGCTGGGCAACACCGTGACCAGCAGCGCCGAGGAGGGCACGTTCCTCATGACCCGCGGCCCGGGCCAGGTCTGGGGCCCGGTCGTCGACACCGTCGCCACCGGCAACACCGTCCGGCTCACGGGCGCGAAGTCCTACGGGTTCGGCTGCTACGGCGCCTGCACGCCCGCCCACCTGGTGCTGAGCGACAACGACATCCGCGCGGGCTGGTACGTCGGGTGGGTGGACGGGACCTTCACCACGACGGGCAACACCTACCGCGGCGAGCTGTGGTTCCCGCTCGGCAGGGGCGACTCCTGGCTCCCCTGAGGTCCAGAGGAGCCGGGACCCGCAGCGTCAGAGACGCTCGATGATGGTGACGTTCGCCTGGCCGCCGCCCTCGCACATGGTCTGCAGGCCGTAGCGGCCGCCGGTGCGCTCGAGCTCGTTGAGCATCGTGGTCATGAGCCGGGTGCCGGTCGCGCCGATCGGGTGGCCGAGGGAGATGCCGCCGCCGTTGACGTTGACCTTCTCGTGCGGGGCGCCGGTCTCCTTCATCCAGGCCAGGACGACGGAGGCGAAGGCCTCGTTGCACTCGAACAGGTCGATGTCCTCGATCGAGAGACCGCTGCGCTCGAGCGCGTGCTTGGTCGCGGGGATGGGGCCGGTGAGCATCCAGACCGGGTCGTCGCCGCGCACGGACAGGTGGTGGACCCGCGCCCGCGGGGTCAGGCCGTGCTCCGCGACCGCCTGCTCCGAGGCGATGAGCATCGCGGTGGAGGCGTCGCAGATCTGCGAGGCGACCGCGGCGGTGATCCGGCCGCCGGGGGCCAGCGGCTGGAGGCCGGCCATCTTCTCCAGCGACGTCTCACGGGGGCACTGGTCGGTGTCGAAGACCGTGCCGTCGGGCAGCGTCACAGGGGCGATCTCCCCGGCGAAGCGGCCCTCGGCGATGGCGGCGAGCGCACGCTGGTGCGAGGCGAGCGCGAAGGCCTCCATGTCCTCCCGCGAGATGTCCCACTTCTCCGCGATCATCTCGGCGGAGTTGAACTGGGAGACCTCGGTGTCGCCGTAGCGGGCGTTCCAGCCCGGCGACTCCGCGAAGGGCGTGGTGAAGCCGTACTGCTGACCGACCAGCATCGCCGCGGAGATCGGGATGGCCGACATGTTCTGCAGGCCGCCGGCGACCACGAGGTCCTGGGTGCCGGACATGACGCCCTGCGCGGCGAAGTGGACCGCCTGCTGCGAGGAGCCGCACTGCCGGTCGATGGTCACGCCGGGCACGTGGTCGGGCAGCCCGGCGACCAGCCAGGCGGAGCGCGCCACGTCGCCGGCCTGGGACCCGATGGTGTCGCAGCACCCCATGATCACGTCGTCCACGGCGCCCGGGTCGACGCCCGTGCGGTTCATCAGGGCGGAGAGCACGTGCGCACCGAGGTCGGCGGAGTGCATGCCCGCGAGGGCGCCCCCGCGCTTGCCGACCGGCGTGCGGACGGCGTCGATGATGTAGGCCTCAGGCATGGGGGGTTCCCTTCGCGATTCCGTCGAGCAGGATGGTGAGGTACTGGTCGGCCACCTGGGTGGCCGTGTGCGGTCCGCCGGGGCGGTACCACCGGACCGCGACCCAGACGGTGTCGCGGATGAAGCGGTAGGTCAGGGTGATGTCGAGGTCCGGGCGCAACGCCCCGGACTCCACCCCCTCGGTCAGCAGGGTGACCCAGACGTCCCGGGACTGCCGGTTGCGCTCGGCGAGGTAGCCGAAGCGCTCGGAGGTGCCCAGCGTGGCCGCCTCGTTCTGGAAGATCGCCACCTCGGCGCCGCGGCGCTCGATGGTGTCGAAGGACAGCCGCACCGCCCGCTCCAGCTTGGTGCGGGCGTCGTCGGTGCTGGCCAGGATCTCGTCGTACGCCGCGAAGAGCTCCGTCTGGAAGGTGCGCATGAGCTCGTCGACCATCGACTCCTTGGAGTCGAAGTGGTGGTAGAGGCTGCCCGAGAGGATGCCGGCGGCGTCGGCGATGTCGCGCACCGTGGTGTTGCGGAAGCCCTTGCTCGCGAAGAGGTCGGCCGCGATCCGCAGCAGCTCCTCGCGCCGCGACTCCGTCGCCGTCGAGCCGTCGGCCTGGTCAGGCATGCTGGCTGCTCGCCGAGACGACCTCGCCGGTGAGGTACGACGCGTAGTCGCTGGCCAGGAAGACCATCACGTTGGCGATCTCCCACGGCTCGGCGGCGCGGCCGAAGGCCTCGCGCTGCTTGAGCTCGTGCAGCAGCTCCGGGGAGGTGACCTTCTCCAGGAACGGGTGCATCGCCAGCGACGGGCTGACCGCGTTGACCCGGATGCCGTGGGGGGCCAGGTCGAGCGCCGCGCAGCGGGTCAGAGCCATGACGCCGGCCTTCGCGGCGGCGTAGTGGGCCTGGCCCTCCTGGGCCCGCCAGCCGATGACCGAGGCGTTGTTGACGATCACCCCCCGTGTGCCGGCGGCGACCATCCGCTGCCCGGCGGCCCGGACGCACCGGAACGCGCCGTTGAGCGTGATGTCGAGGACCTTGAGCCACTGCTCGTCGGTCATCTCCAGCACCGAGGTGGTGCCCCCGAGGCCGGCGTTGTTGATCATCACGTCCACGCCTCCGAGGTCGTCGGCGACGTCGAGCATCGCCTGGACGTCCTCCTCCTTCGTGACGTCGCAGACCAGCTGGCGCACCCGCTCGGCCCCGAACTCGGCCGCCAGGGCCTCCTCGGCCTCGGCGAGCCGACGCTCGTGGGTGTCGGAGAAGACGACCGCCTTGGCGCCCTCCTCCAGCACCCGGCGCACGACCGCGGCGCCGATGCCCGCGCCGGCACCGGCGGTCACGGCGACCACCTTGCCGCGCAGCAGGTCGTGCGGGGGGACGTACGCCGGGGTCGGCTGCTCGGGGCGGGTGGCGGTCATGTCTCAGGCTCCCTTGGGTTCGCGCGGCAGGCCGAGCACGCGCTCGGCCAGGATGTTCTTCTGCACCTCGTCGCTGCCGCCGTAGATGGTGTCGGCGCGGGCGAAGAGGAAGATCCGCTGGAGCTCGTCCAGCTCGTAGGTGCCGGCGGCGGCCTCCGGAGACTGCAGCAGCCCCTCCGCCCCGAGGACGTCCATGGCGACCTCGCCGAGGCGCTGGTGCCAGTTGGCCCAAACGATCTTGAAGATCGACCCGGCTCCCCCGCCGGCGGCGGAGTCCTCACCGCCGCTGACCGCCGAGAGACCGCGGATGCCGTTGGAGCGCATGACGCTCAGCTCGGCCTGCAGCGAGGCGAGCCGGTCACGCAGGACCGGGTCGTCGATCGCGCCGTTGGCGCGGGCCCGCTCGCAGACCACGGCCAGCTCGCGCTGGAAGCCGACCACCTGGCCGAGCGTGGAGACGCCGCGCTCGAAGCCCAGCAGGCCCATCGCCACGCCCCAGCCGCGGCCTGGCTCCCCGACCACCAGGTCGGCGTCGGTGACGGCCCCGGTGAAGAAGACCTCGTTGAACTCCGAGCCGCCGGTCAGCTGCTCGATCGGGCGCACCTCGATGCCGGGCTGGTCCAGCGGCACGAGCAGGAAGGAGAGCCCGTGGTGGCGCTGCGAGCCGGGCTCGGTGCGGGCGACGACGAAGACCCACTGGGAGAAGTGTGCGTTGGAGGTCCAGACCTTCTGCCCGTCGACGACCCACTGGGAGCCGTCGTCAGAGAGCCGGGCGCGGGTCTGGACGTTGGCGAGGTCGGAGCCGGCGTTGGGCTCGGAGTAGCCCTGGGCCCACAGCTCCTCGACGCGCAGGATCGGACCCAGGAAGCGCTCGCGCTGCGCGTCGGTGCCGAAGGCCAGCAGGGTCGGCCCCACCAGCTGCTCGCCGAGGTGGTTCACGGTGGCGGGGGCGTTCGCCCGGGCGTACTCCTCGTGGAAGATCACCTGCTGCCACAGGCTCAGCCCGCGCCCGCCGTGCTCGGTCGGCCACCCCACGCAGGTCCAGCCCTCGCGGGCCAGGAAGCGGTTCCACTCCAGCCGCTCGTCGAGCGCCTCGTGGTCGCGGCCGGGTCCGCCGAGGCCGCGCAGGCCCTTCCACTCCCCGGCCAGGTGGTCCTCGAGGAAGGCGCGCAGATCGGCGCGGAACGCCTCGTCGGCTGCTGAGTAACCCATGTCCACGGGTGCTACCCTACCAAGCACTTGCTTGGTTGAGTGAGAGGCGACGTCGATCAGCGTGATCACAGAGCAGACCATCCCCGCGGTCCTCCGGGCCGCCGCGGCGCGCTTCGGCGACCACCCGGCGTACGTCGAGGGCGACCGCACCGTCACGTACACCGAGCTCTTGTCCCTCGTGGAGCGGACCTCCGAGGTCTTCGTCGAGGCAGGGGCGTGCTGCGGGGACCGGGTGGTCCTGTGGGGCCCCAACAGCATCGACTGGGCCGTCGCCGCCCTCGCGGTGACGTACGCCGGCGCCGTGCTCGTGCCGGTGAACTCCCGTTACGTCGGCGCGGAGGTCGCCGACGTCGTCGAGCGGACCCAGGCGCCGCTGGTGGTCGTCCACGACGGCTTCCTCGGCCGTGACCAGGTGGCCGAGCTGAGCGACGCGGGGGTCGAGCGAGGACGGATCCTCACGCTCGAGCGGCTGGGAGAGGGCGCCGCGAGAGCCGAGGGCATCGTGCACGAGGACCTCACCCCCGACGACGTCGCCGACATCCTCTTCACCTCCGGAACCACCGGCCGCTCCAAGGGCGCGATGTCCGCGCACCGCCAGTCGATCGGTGTCGCCCGCGCCTGGGCCGAGCTGGGCGGCGTGCGCCAGGACGACCGCTACCTCGTGGTGAACCCCTTCTTCCACTCGTTCGGCTACAAGATCGGCATCCTGGTCGGGCTGCTGACCGGCGCCACCCTCTACCCGGTGGCGACCTTCGACCTCGACGAGACCATGCGGCTGATCGAGACCGAGCGGATCACCGTGCTCCCCGGCGCGCCGACCATCTACCAGTCCCTGCTCGCCGCGCCCGGGCGCGAGGGCCGCGACCTGTCCAGCCTGCGGCTGGCCGTCACCGGAGCGGCTGTCGTCCCCGTCGTGCTCATCGAGCGGATGCGCGCCGCCGCCCCCGAGGGCCTGGGCATCGATCAGGTCGTGACGGCGTTCGGGATGACCGAGGCCGTCGTCGTCACGATGGCCCGAGACGGCGACCCGGCCGAGCTCGTGGCCACGACGTGCGGCCGTGCGATCCCGGGGATGGAGACGCGGATCGACTCCCCCGGCGAGGACGGCAGCGGCGAGCTCCTGGTGCGCGGCGACTTCGTGATGCTCGGCTACCTCGACGACCCCGAGGCCACGGCCGAGGCGGTCGACGAGGACGGCTGGCTGCACACCGGCGACGTGGGCGTCCTCGACGAGGCCGGCAACCTGCGGATCACCGACCGGCTCAAGGACATGTACATCTCGGGCGGCTTCAACGTCTACCCCGCCGAGGTCGAGCAGCAGCTGATGCGGCTCGACGGCGTGGCGGACGTCGCCGTGGTCGGGGTCCCGGACGAGCGGATGGGCGAGGTCGGCAAGGCCTTCGTCGTCCGTGCCGCGACCTCCGCCGGCGAGGACCTCACCGACGAGGTCGTCGTCTCGTTCGCCAGGGAGCACCTGGCGAACTTCAAGGTGCCGCGACAGGTGGAGTTCACGGGCGCACTCCCGCGCAACCTGTCCGGCAAGGTGCTGAAGAAGGATCTGCGATGAACCTGGACCTGTCCGAGTCCGAGCTGGCCTTCCAGGCCGAGGCCCGGGCCTGGCTCGCCGAGCACGTCCCGGCCGAGCCGCTGCCCTCCATGGACACCCCCGAGGGGTGGGTGCTGCACCAGGAGTGGGAGCGCAGGCTCGCCGAGGCCCGCTTCTCGGTGGTCTCGTGGCCGAGGGAGTTCGGCGGTCGCGAGGCCTCGCTGGTGGAGTGGGTGGTCTTCGAGGAGGAGTACTACCGCGCCGGGGCTCCCGGCCGGGTCTCCCAGAACGGCATCTTCCTGCTCGCCCCCATCCTCTTCGAGCACGGCACCCCCGAGCAGCAGCAGCGCTTCCTGCCCAGCATGGCCACCGGCGAGCAGGTCTGGGCGCAGTGCTGGTCCGAGCCCGAGGCGGGCTCCGACCTCGCCTCCCTGCGCTCGACCGCGCGGCGCGACGACGAGCGCGGCGGCTGGGTGCTCAACGGCCAGAAGACCTGGTCCTCGCGCGCGGCCCTCGCCCACTGGGGCTTCGGGCTCTTCCGCTCCGACCCCGAGGCGCAGAAGCACGCCGGGCTCACCTACTTCCTCTTCCCGCTCGACGCCCCCGGCATCACGGTGCGCCCGATCGCCCAGCTCGACGGCGAGGCCGGCTTCGCCGAGATCTTCTTCGAGGAGGTCTTCGTCCCCGACGCCGACGTGCTCGGCGGCGTGGGCGACGGCTGGCGGGTCGCGATGAGCACCGCCGGCAACGAGCGCGGGCTCTCCCTGCGCTCCCCCGGCCGGTTCTGCGCGGCCGCCGACCGGCTGCTCGAGCTGCACCGGCGTACGCCGGACGCGCCCGCCGCCGCCGGCGACCGGGTCGTCGACGCGTGGATCGCCGCGCAGGCCTACCGCCTCTACACCTGGGGCACCGTGACCAGGCTGCGCGACGGCGGCGACATGGGCGCAGCGGGCTCGGTGAACAAGGTCTTCTGGTCCGAGCTCGACGTGGCCCTCCACGAGACCGCGCTCGACCTGCTCGGCCCCGAGGGCGAGGTCGAGTCGACCTGGCTCGACGGCTACACCTTCTCGCTGTCCGGCCCCATCTACGCCGGCACCAACGAGGTCCAGCGCAACATTGTCGCGGAACGGATCCTCGGGCTCCCCCGCGAGCCGAAGCCGAACCAACCCAGGCCCGAGTCGAAGGGGGCAGTCTCGTGAGGTTCGAGCTCGACGAGGACCAGCGCGACTTCGCGTCCGCGCTGGAGTCCCTGCTGGCCGGCGCCGGCACCGTGGCGGCCGCCCGCGCCTGGGCCGAGGGCGACCACGCCCCCGGGCTGGGGCTGTGGAAGCGGCTCGCCGACCTCGGCGTGACCGCCCTGGCCACCGAGGCGTCTCCGGTCGAGGTGGCGATCGCCTTCGAAGCCATCGGCCGGCACGTCGTGCCCGGCCCGTGGATCGAGTCCGCGGCGTTCCTGCCCGTGGCTCTCGGGCACGAGGTGGAGGGCGTGGCCACGGTCGCGCTGCCCCCGCACGTGCCGCTCGCGCTGGACGCCGACGTCGCCGGCACGGTGTACGTCGGCGCCGCACCAGCCCCGGCCGGTACGTCGTTCGGCGACCCGCTGGGCTCCGTGGACCGCACCCGCCGGCTGTTCCGGCTCCAAGGCCCGGACGTCCCCGGCGCCCAAGGGCACGACGAGGCCTTCGACCTGGCCGTCCTGGCCTGCTCCGCCGAGCTCCTCGGCGCCGGGGAGCGGGTGCTCGCCGACTCGGTGACCTACGTGAAGCAGCGCACCCAGTTCGGCCGCCCCATCGGGTCCTACCAGGCGATCAAGCACGCACTGGCCGACGTGCGGATCGCGCTCGACTTCGCCCGATCCCTGGTGCTGGGTGCCGCCCTCGGCGACGTGCCGGTGTCGGCCGCCAAGGTCGCGGCCGGCGACGCGGCGTACCTCGCCTCGCGCACGGGCCTGCAGGTCCACGGCGCCATCGGCTACACCCAGGAGTTCGACCTGAGCCTGTGGCTGGGCCGGATCCGTGCGCTGGTCGGCGCCTGGGGCACCGCGTCCTTCCACCGCGAGCGACTGCTCCAGCAGCTGGCCGGCACCGGGGCGGAGGTGCGCTGATGGACCTCTCGCTCTCCGAGGAGCAGGCCGAGCTGGTCAGCACCGTGCGCGCGGTGCTGGACAAGCGGTGCGACAGCCGGGCCGTGCGCGCTGCGATCGCCTCGGAGGCCGGCTACGACGCCGACCTGTGGCGGTTCCTGTGCGAGCAGATCGGCGTCGCGGCGCTCGTCGTCCCCGAGGAGCACGACGGGGTCGGCGCCTCGCTGGTGGAGGCGGTGCTGGTGCTCGAGGAGCTCGGCCGCGCCCTGGCACCGGTGCCGATGCTCTCCTCGCTCGTCACCGCCGAGGCCCTCCTGGCCGGGGCCGACGACGACGCGAAGGCACGACTGCTCCCCCGCCTGGCCGCCGGCGAGGTCGGTGCCTTCGCGGTCCTCGACGACGGCCACGCACGGGCCGTGCTGGACGCGGACCACGCCGACGTCCTGGTCGTCACCGCGGGCGAGGACCTGCTCGAGGTCCCGGCCGCGGCGGCCACCTGGACCCCCTCCATGGACCAGACCCTGCGGCTGGGCAGCCTGGCCGTCGACACCGCCGACGCCACCCGGATCGGGTCCGCGGCCCCTGCCGTGGCGCGCGCCGAGCTCGTGGGCGCAGTGGGCGCCGTGGCGCTCGCCGTGGGCTGCGCCCAGCGCGGCCTGGACATGACCGTGTCCTACAGCAAGGACCGCGTGCAGTTCGGTCGCCCGATCGGCTCCTTCCAGGCGCTCAAGCACCGGATGGCCGAGATGCTGGTGCTGCTGGAGATGTCACGCTCGGCCTCGTGGGGAGCGGCGTACGCCGTCGCCTCCGGCGATCCCGACGCCGGCCAGGTCGTGCACGCCGCGAAGTCCTACGTCGGCGAGGCCGTCGCACGGGTCGCGGCCGAGACCGTGCAGATGCACGGCGGCATCGCCATCACCTGGGAGCACGACGCGCACCTCGTCTTCAAGCGTGCGCACGCGCTGGCCCGGCTCTTCGGCGCTCCCCACGAGCACCGCGCCGCGCTGGTGCTGCCCTAGACGGGCGGAGCCCCCTGGCTCGCCCCACTGCGTCGACCTCACCCCACGGCTCGGCAACAACGGCCCACCCGGCAGTTGTTGCCGAGCCGTGGTGCGTGCGAGAGGTCGAGGTGGCTGGGGCGTGGTGCAGGCGCGCCTAGATTCATCGTCATGGCCACCGGGCCCGCACACCGCGCGGGAGCGAACCGAGGCCATCGGCTGGGTCCTCCACCCACCCCCGGAGGGCGTCAGCCGGCTTGGGGGGCTCGGCGGTGCCTGGGAGTTGCGTGCTGGCTCTCTCAGGCCCCGTCGGTCACCCGCTCCGTGGTCGAGTAGCGACCACGGAAGAAGAGCAGGGGGTCCTCGACGTCGCCGGTCTCCAGCGCCTGCACCCGGCCCACCACGATGTAGTGGTCACCGGCCTCGTGGACCGCGTGGATCGTGCAGTCCAGGTGCGCGAGCGTCCCGCGGATCAGCGGCGATCCGGTGGCCGCCGTCGGCGCCCAGTCCACGCCGGCGAACTTGTCCGCGCCGCGGCTGGCCATCTGGTTCGAGAGCCAGTCCTGGTCGGCCGCGAGCACGTTGACGCAGAACTTGCCGGAGCGGTGGATCAGCGGCCACGCGCGAGAGGTCTTGGCCGGGATGAACGTGACCAGCGGCGGGTCCAGCGAGACGCTGGAGAAGGACTGGCAGGTCATGCCGACCGGCTCGCCGCCGCTCATCGAGGTCACGACCGTGACGCCGGAGGCGAACTGCGAGAGCACGTCGCGGAAGCGCCGGGCGGCCGCCACGGCCTCGCCGTCATCGGCCGGGACCTCGACCTCGTCGCCGGGGCGCAGCCCGAAGAGGGAGTCGCCCAGCCAGGAGTCGATCAGCTCGGGGCTCGGCCACGTGGCGCGTGCGTCCGGACGCATGCCCTCGGGGATCTCGTGCGACTCCATGCGGGCAAGCCTAGGGACCTCGATGCCTTCCAGCACGACGGGGCCTACCGACCGCCGCCGAAGTCGTGGCCCCAGTAGGAGACTGCGGTCGACTCGCGCGCGACCCACGACCGGTCCTCGACCCGCAGGCCGTCGGTGCCGAACTCGACGTCGAAGCCTGCGGGGCTCTTGACGTAGAAGGAGACCATCTCGTCGTTCATGTGCCGGCCCAGCGTCGCCGAGAGCGGGGCACCGTGCTTGCGCACCCGCTCGAGCGCGCGACCCACGTCGTCGAGCTCGTCGACCTCGAGCATGATGTGGACGCACTTGGCCGGGTTCGGCATCGGCAGGAAGGCCAGCGAGTGGTGGCGCGGGTTGACGCCCAGGAAGCGCAGCCACACCTTCGAGCCGGGCTCCTTGCCGACGAACTCGCCCGGCATGCTCATGGAGTCGCGCAGCCGGAAGCCCAGCACGTCGGTGTAGAAGCGCAGGGCCTCCACGTCGTCGGTGACCGGCAGCACGATGTGACCCATCCCCTGGTCGCCGGTGACGAACTTCGCGGCGTACGGCGTCACGACGGGACGGGCCTCGTAGGTGATGCCGTGGAACAGCTCGAAGACGTTGTCGAAGGGGTCGGTGAACCGGACCAGCTCCTGCACGCGGCGCTCGTCCAGCTCCTCCTTCGTGCCCTCGACGAAGTCCACGCCCGCCTTCTGCAGGTGCTCGCGGCACTCCTGGAGGGCCCGGTGGTCGGCCACCTCCCACCCGACGCAGTCGAGCTGGTCGACCTCGCCCGGCACGACCACGAGCCGCGCCGACACCTCGTCGATGCGGTAGTAGAGGTGGCCGGGCGTCGGGCCGCGACCCTCGGCGAGGCCGAGGACCTTGCCGGCGAAGGTGCGCCACTGGTCGAGGTCGGTGCTGGAGACCCGGACGTAGCCCATGGACTTGATGTCGATCATCGGTGCGCCCCTCCCGAGGCGGAGACTGCGGTCAGCGGGTGCGCTCGACGTGGCGCGCGAGGAAGGCGGTCGCCACCTCGCGGAACTCCTCGGCGGCCTCGATCTGCGCCCAGTGGCCGCAGTTGGGGAAGACGTGGAGCTGGGCGCGCGGGATGGTCTTGAGGGCCACCATCGCGCCGTCGAGCGGGTTGACGCGGTCCTCGCGCCCCCAGGTGAGCAGGGTGTGCTTGCGCAGGCGGTGCGCCTCGCGCCAGAGCATGCCGTCCTCAGCGGTCTCCGGGTTCCAGAAGGACATGCCCATGGAGCGCATGGCCTCCTGGGCACCCGGGGCCGTGGCGTCGGCGAAGCGGGCCTCGACCAGTTCGTCGGTGACCAGGGACTGGTCCACGACCATGCAGGAGATGAAGGCGCGCAGCTTCTCGCGGGTCGGCTCCGCGCCGAAGTCCATGAGTCGCTGGACGCCCTCGGTGGGGTCGGCGTGGAAGAGGTTGAGCGAGAGCCCGCCCGGTCCCATCAGCACCAGCCGGCCGACCCGCTCGGGGTGGGACAGCGCCAGTCGCATCGCCGTACCGCCGCCCAGGCTGTTGCCGAGCAGGTGCACCTTCTCGATGCCGAGCTGGTCGAGCAGCGCCACGACGGCGTCGGCGGAGAAGCGGTAGTAGTTGCCCACCACCGGCGGCTTGTCGGAGGCGCCGAACCCGGGCTGGTCGACCAGCAGGGTGCGGAACTCCTCGGCGAAGCCCGGCAGCGCCGGCCCGAAGTTGGACCAGGACGAGGCCCCGGGGCCGCCGCCGTGCAGCATCACGAGCGGCAGGCGCTCGGCCTTGCCGGCGTCGTCGCCCCGGGCGTCGGCCTCGTAGTAGGCCAGGGAGAGGTCACCCGCCGCCTCGGTCTTCACCGCGACGGTGCGGCGGGTGTCCTCCTTGGTGAAGGTCATGTGATCAGTACATCCCCGGGTCGATCTTGTGCCCGAACTCGTGGGCGCCGAACATCTGCAGGGCGCGCTCGGGGTCGTTGGCCGCGTGCACCCGACCGGCGTGGGCGTCGCGCCACGCACGCTGGAGGTAGGTGCCCTTGGTCAGGGCCCGGCCGCCGGAGGCCTCGAACAGCGAGTCGATGGCCTCGATGGCGCGCTGCGAGCCGATGACCTGGTCGCGGCGGACCTTGAGCCGGGTCTTGAGCGGGATCTTCTCGCCCTTGGCGACGTAGTCCTGCTCCTCGCGGATGTTGTTGACCAGCAGGGCCCAGGCGGCGTCGATCTCGCTCGAGGCACGGGCGATGCGCACGGCGGCGAACGGGTCGAGGCTGGCCTTCTCACCGAGGTAGGCGGCGCGGGTGCGCTTCTGCTGCATCTCGATGTGCTCCTCGTAGGCGCCCATCGCCATGCCGATGATCGGCGTGGTGATGGTGCCCGTGAAGATCGAGTGGAAGGGCAGCTTGTAGAGGTCGGAGGTGTTCTGCTCCTGGCCCGGGCCGCGGCACTGGCCGGTCTCGCCCATGGAGAGGGTGAAGGCCTCGGGGATGAAGACGTCCTCGACCAGGATGTCGTTGGAGCCGGTGCCGGCGAGGCCGACCATGTTCCAGACGTCGATGATCGTGTACTTGTCGCGCGGGACCATGAACGTCTTGAAGTCGACGATCTGGCCCTCCTCGGTGAAGACGAGCCCACCGAGCAGCACCCACTGGCAGTGGTCGGCACCGGAGGAGAAGCTCCACTTGCCGCTGAGGATGTAACCGCCCTCGGTCACCGTCGCCTTGCCCGTGGGGGCGTAGGAGGAGGAGAGGCGGGTCTTGGTGTCCTCGCCCCAGACGGCCTGCTGGGCCTCGTCGGCGAACAGGGCGACCTGCCACGGGTGCACGCCGACCACGCTGGAGACCCAGCCGGTCGAGCCGCAGGCGCTCGCGATGTCGCGGACCGCGGTGTAGAAGTCCACCGGGTCGGACTCGAAGCCGTCGAACCGCTTGGGCTGGAGCAGCTGGAAGAAGCCGGTCTCCTCCAGCTCCTTGATGTTGGACTCCGGCACAACACGGAGTGCCTCGGTCTCCTCGGCTCGCTCCCGGAAGGTCGGGAGCAGGTCGCGGACGCCGTCGAGGACTGCCTGGGACATCGCACAACTCCTGGGTCGGTGGAACCTGTTGCACCAAGACTAGAACACGTTCCAGTTTTGGCCAAGGACATCGGGGGTGAGAGGTGTCTCAGGCGTTGGCGGCCTGCTTGTCCTGCTCGGCCTTGAGCAGCAGGGCGATGTCGATGAGCTGGTCCTCCTGGCCGCCGATGAGCTTGCGGCGCCCGGCCTCGAGCAGGATCTTCGCGCCCGAGACGCCGTAGCGCTCGGCGGCGTTGCCGGCGTGCTTGAGGAAGGAGGAGTAGACCCCGGCGTAGCCCATCATCAGGGTCATCCGGTTGAGCTCGCACTCCTCCGGCATCGCGGGCTTGATGACGTCCTCACTCGCGTCGACGATCTGGAGGAAGTCCACGCCGGTGCGCCAACCGAGCTTGTCGCAGACGCCGATGAACGCCTCGAGGGGCGTGTTGCCGGCACCGGCGCCGAAGCGGCGGACCGACCCGTCGATCTGGGTCGCACCCGCGCGGGCGGCCGCGACGGTGTTGGCGACACCGAGGGCGAGGTTCTCGTGACCGTGGAACCCGACGTCGGCCTGGTCACCGATCTCCGCCACCACGGCAGCGACCCGGTCGGCGGTCTGCTCCATGATCAGCGCACCGGCGGAGTCCACGACGTAGACGCACTGGCAGCCGGCGTCGACCATGATCCGCGCCTGCTTGGCGAGCACCTCGGGGGCCTGGGTGTGGGACATCATGAGGAACCCGACGGTCTCCAGGCCCAGCTCGCGCGCGAGCCCGAAGTGCTGGATCGAGGTGTCGGCCTCGGTGCAGTGCGTGGCGATCCGGCAGATCTGGCCGCCGTTGTCCTGCGCAGCCCGGATGTCGTCCTTGGTGCCGACCCCGGGGAGCATGAGGAACGCGATCTTGGCGCGCTTCGCGGTCTCCGCGGCGATCCGGATGAGCTCCTGCTCGGGGGTGCGGGAGAAGCCGTAGTTGAACGAGGAGCCGCCCAGGCCGTCGCCGTGGGTCACCTCGATCACCGGGATGCCCGAGGAGTCGAGTGCCTCGACGATGTCGTGGACCTCGGTCGCGGTGAACTGGTGGCGCTTGTGGTGCGACCCGTCGCGCAGGCAGGTGTCGGTCAGCCGCAGGTCGATCTCGCCGAACGGCTCGGTGCCGTGGGTGCCGGACCAGGTGCGGGTGAGGGTGTTCAGGTCGTTCACTTCGTGCCTCCGGCCAGGATCGAGCGGGCGATGTTGTCGCCGACGCGGGCGGCCGCGGCGGTCATGATGTCGAGGTTGCCGGCGTACGGCGGCAGGAAGTCGCCCGCGCCCTCGACCTCCACGAAGATCGAGACCTTCAGCGCCCCGCGGGTGGCGGCCGACGGCTCGTCGAGCTGCGGCTCCTGCAGCAGGCGGTAGCCCGGCACGTACTCCTGCACGGCCTTCTCCATCGCGTGCACCGAGGCGATGATCGCGTCCCGGTCGGCGTCGGGGTCGGCGGCGCAGAAGATCGTGTCGCGCATGATCATCGGCGGCTCCGCCGGGTTGAGGATGATGATCGCCTTGCCCTCGGTCGCGCCGCCGATGTCGCGCACCCCGGCCGAGGTGGTGCGGGTGAACTCGTCGATGTTGGCGCGCGTGCCGGGCCCTGCGGACATCGAGGACACCGAGGCGACGATCTCGGCGTACGACACCGGCGCGACGCGGGAGACCGCCGCGACCATCGGGATCGTGGCCTGCCCGCCGCAGGTGATCATGTTGACGTTCATCGCGTCCACGTGGGTCTCGCCGTTGACCGGCGGGATCACTGCGGGGCCGATGGCGGCGGGCGTCAGGTCGACCGCCCGGATGCCGGCCTCCTCGTAGCGAGGGGCGTACTCACGGTGCACGTAGGCCGAGGTCGCCTCGAAGATCAGGTCCGGCAGCACGTCCTGCTTCAGCAGCCAGTCCACGCCCTCGTGGCTGGCCTCCAGGCCCTGGGCCGCAGCCAGCTTGAGCCCCTCGGAGGCCGGGTCGACGCCGATCATCCAGCGCGGCTCGACCACCTCCGAGCGCATGAGCTTGTACATCAGGTCCGTGCCGATGTTCCCCGGTCCGACGATCGCCGCCGTCAGCTTGTTCTCGGTCATGGGTCTCCCTGGTTCTTCGTGCGAGCGGTGGGTCAGCGGGTCTGGTCGGTGCGGTCAGTCGGCGAAGGTGACGGCCAGGGGCGCGAAGCCGCTGATCGTGGCGACCACCCGGTCGCCGGGGGCGAACGGCACGAACGGGCCGAGCGCGCCGGAGAGCACGAGGTGGCCCTTGCGCAGCGGGTCGCCGAAGCGGGCGGCCTGCACCGCGAGCCAGCGCAGCGCCTCGAGCGGGTCCCCGAGGCAGGCCGCGCCGTTGCCGCTCGAGCGGACCTCGTCGTCGATGGCGAGCGTCATGTCCACGTCGCGGGGCTCGAGCTCGGCCAGCGTGCGGGCGTCGCGGCCCACGACGTACAGACCGCTCGAGGCGCAGTCGGCGACGGTGTCGGTGAAGCCGATGTCCCAGCCGGAGATGCGGGAATCGACGATCTCCAACGAGGGCAGCGCCACCTCGACGGACTCGCGGACCGCCTCGAGGGTGATGTCGTCGGGGCTGCCCGGGTCGATGTCCTGGGAGAGCACGAAGGCGACCTCGGCCTCGACCCGGGGCTGGAGCAGCCCGGCCATCGAGATCGGGTCGTGCGCGCTGACGTCCATGTCGTCGAGGAGGTAGCCGAAGTCGGGCTGGTCCACCCCGAGCTGGTCCTGGACCGCCTTCGAGGTGGCCCCGATCTTGCGACCCACCACGACCGCGCCCGAGGCGAGGCGACGCTCGACCACGCCCCTCTGCACGGCGTACGCCGCGTCGAGGTCCTCGGTCCCGATCAGGTCCCGGACGGGGGCACAGGGGGTGCGGGTCTCCTGGGCCCGGACCAGGCGCTCACTGGCGGCGCGGATCCGGTCGGCAACAGCATCGCTGGACGTCACGCCTGGATACTAGAACCTGTTACAGTTTCGCGCCATGACGGGTACCCAGGAAACCCCCCTGCCGACCGAGGTCGACGTGGTCGTCGTGGGCGCCGGCGCGGCCGGGATGAGCGCGGCCCTGCGGGCCGCCGCCCACGGCCTCGACACCGTGCTGCTGGAGAAGAGCGACTACTTCGGCGGGTCCACCGCCCGCAGCGGCGGCGGCGTCTGGATCCCCGACAACTACGCCCTGCGTGCGGCCGGCGAGTCCGACGGCATCGAGGACGCCAAGACCTACCTCGACGCGATCGTCGGCGACGTGGTCCCCAAGCAGCGCCGCGACACCTACCTCGAGCGCGGGCCCGAGGTCATGGACTTCATCCGCGACCACTCCCCCGTGCGCTTCCGCTGGGTGCCGGAGTACGCCGACTACCAGCCCGAGCAGCCGGGCGGCCGGGCCCGCGGGCGCTCGGTCGAGCCGGACCCGATCGACGGGCGCATCATCGGCGCCGAGCTCGAGCGCCTGCACCCGCAGTACACCAAGGCCCCGGCCAACATGGTGGTGCTGCAGCGCGACTTCCGGAAGATCAGCCTGGGCCTGCGCACCCTCGGCGGCCCGATCACGATGCTGCGCGTCCTGCTGCGACGCACGCTGGCGGGCATCCGGCGCCAGCGGCTCTTCGGCATGGGCAACGCCATCGCCATCGGCCTGCGCAAGGGCCTCATGGACGCCGGCGTCCCGGTCGTCCACGGCGCCGAGCTCACCGAGCTGCTCCTCGAGGACGGCCGGGTGGCCGGTGTCGTCGTGACCCGCGACGGCGCCTCGCAGACGGTCCGCGCACGGCGCGGCGTGGTCATCGGCTCCGGCGGCTTCGAGCGCAACCTGGAGATGCGCGAGAAGTACCAGCCCAAGCCCACCTCGGTCGAGTGGACCACCGGCTCGCAGTTCAACACCGGCGGCGGCATCCTGGCCGGGATCGCGGCCGGTGCCGAGGTCGGTCTGATGGACGACTCCTGGTGGGGCCCGACGATCCCGCTGCCGAACGGCCCGTGGTTCTGCCTCGCGGAGCGCAACCTGCCCGGCTCGATCATCGTCAACCAGGCGGGCAAGCGCTACATGAACGAGGCGCTGCCCTACGTCGAGGCCACCCACAAGATCTACGAGGGCGAGGTCACCGGTGTGGGCCACGTGCCGAGCTGGATGATCATCGACACCCGCTACCGCAACCGCTACCTCTTCGCCGGCCTCTTCCCGCGCCAGCCCTTCCCCGGTCGCTGGTACAAGCACGGCACGATCAAGAAGGCCTCCACGATCGCCGGGCTGGCCGAGGAGATCGGCGTCCCCGCCGCCGAGCTCGAGGCCACCGTCGAGCGGTTCAACGGCTTCGCCCGCACCGGTGTCGACGCCGACTTCGGCCGCGGCGAGTCGGCCTACGACAAGTACTACTCCGACCCCAAGGTCAAGCCGAACCCCTCCCTCGGCGTGATCGACCAGGGCCCGTTCTACGCGGTCAAGATCGTCCCGGGCGACCTCGGCACCAAGGGCGGCCTGGTCACCGACGAGCACGCCCGCGTGCTGCGCGCCGACGGCTCCCCCATCCCCGGCCTGTACGCCGCCGGCAACGCCTCCTCCGCCGTCATGGGCCACACCTACCCCGGCCCCGGCGGCACGATCGGCCCCGCGCTGGTCTTCGGCTACCTGGCCGCGGACGACATCGCGGCGTCCGCGACCTCTCCGGCCGCCGTCCCGATCGAGAGCGAGACCGCCTGATGCCCATCGACCCGTCCGTCGCCGTCGGCTCCCCCGTCGGGGAGACGACCTTCTCCTGGACCGAGAGCGACGTCCTGCTCTACCACCTCGGGATCGGGGCCGGTTCGAAGCCGGGCGACAACCTCTCGCCCGACGCGCTGCGCTACACCCTCGACGGCCCCGCGCTGCAGGTGCTGCCGTCCTTCGGGGTCGTCGCGCCCACGTTCCACATGACCGACCCGCCGCCGCTGGACCTGCCGGGCTGCGACATCAACCTCGCGCAGGTCGTCCACGGCGCACAGTCGATCTCCCTGTCGGCGCCGCTGCCCACCTCGGGCACCGCCACGATCCGCACGACGCTCACCGACGTGTGGGACAAGGGCAAGGCCGCGGTCATCTGGCAGGAGGGCGTCGCGACGTCGCCGGCCGGTGAGGAGCTGTGGAGGGTCCGCTCCTCGATCTTCGTCAAGGGCGAGGGCGGCTGGGGCGGCGACCGCGGCACCAGCACCGCGGTCGAGGTGCCGGACCGCGCGCCGGACTGCGAGACGTCGTACGCCGTCACGCCGCAGCAGGCGCTGCTCTACCGCCTCTGTGGAGACCGCAACCCGCTGCACGCCGACCCCGACTTCGCCAAGGCCGCCGGCTTCCCGGCGCCGATCCTGCACGGGCTGTGCTCCTACGGGATCGTGCTGCGCGAGCTCACCGACGCGCTCCTGGGCGGGGACGCCACGCGGGTCTCGGGCTTCGGCGCGCGCTTCGCCGGCGTCGTGTTCCCGGGCGAGACGATCCGGGTGCAGGGCTGGCACGAGGACGGGCGGATCGTCGCCTTGGCCACCATCGCCGGTGGCGAGCGCGACGGCTCGCCGGTGCTGGCCGACTGCGCCGTCGACCTGGCCTGACGCGCACGGGATGTCATACGGGCGGGACGTGCACTCCCGCGGGCCGTATGACGTCCCCGACCGGGCTAACAGGACGTCATACGGTCGGGACGTCCGCCCCCACGGAACGTATGACGTCCGCTGGCGGACACGTCAGGGTCGGCGCGCCAGGACGTAGAGGCGGCGGGCCGTCTCACCGCGGCCGCTCAGCGGTCCGCGCACGAACCACTCGACGTCGGTGAGGCCGGCGGCCGCCACGAGCGCGAGGACCGCGTCCGGGTCGCGGTGGACCAGGTCGAGGCCCAGTCCCTCCACGCCGTGCCACTCGTTGATCCGACGTACGTCGTCACCGGCCTGCATCGCGAGCACCAGCAGGCCGCCCGGCACCAGCGGACGCACCAGGGCCTCCAGGGCGCCGGGCAGCTCGGAGTCGGCGAGGTGGATGAGGGAGTACCACGCGAGCACCGCGCCCCAGCCGGCCGCGGACTCGGGGCGCATGAGCCGGCGCAGGTCGCCGACGTCGTACCGCCCCTGCGGGTAGCGGCGCCGTGCCTGCTCGACCATCTCCGGGGTCAGGTCGAGCCCGCGGGCGTCGGCGCCCAGGGCGGCGAGGTGGGCCGTGACGTGGCCCGGCCCGCAGCCGACCTCGACGACCGGGCCGTCGGCCTCGGCGGCGACCCGCTCCAGCAGCCAGCGCTCGAACGGCAGGTGGTCGAGCTCGCCGGTGAGCGTCTCGGCGTAGACCTCGGCGACGGCGGCGTACGTCGCACGGACCCGCTCGTCGCGCGCCTCGGGCGAGTCGGCGATCGGCGCCTCGCGGTCGACCTGCGCGGCGGGCGTCGGGTCGGGCGTGCCGCTCGGGCCGAGGAGGTGGACCCAGCGGTGGTCACGGTCACCGGGGCGCCGGTCGAGCTGGCGCACGAGGCCGCGCTCGGCCATGCCGACGAGGCAGGACTCGGCGTCGTCGCGACCGTCGAAGGCGTGCAGCCGCTCGGTCCGCGTCCGCAGCTCGCCGGGGGCCTGCGGGCCGCGCAGCAGCAGCACGGTGAGCAGCGCCCGCTCGTCGTCCTCGAGGTCGAGCACGTCGGTGAGGACCTGGTGGTACTTCAGCGTGCGCCGGCCGGTGTCGGACCACACGATGCGCAGCACGCCCTTGTCCTTGAGCCCCTTGGCGGTCTGCTCGACCTCCTGCTCGGCCAGGTCCATGACCGGCTCGCGGCTGGAGGTCTGGTTGCACGCGGTGCGCAGCGCACTGAGCGTGAGCGGGTACGACGCCGGCACCGTCACCTGCTTCTCCAGCAGGCTGCCGAGGACGCGCTGCTCGGTCGGGGTCAGCTGGAGGTCGGGTGCGAGGTCGGCCACGGCCCGACCCTAGCCACCGGGGTGGACGATGAGAGGGTCCTCGGGTGAGCAACCAGAGCGACCAGATCCTCGTCGGCGACGGCGACCCCGACCTGGACCAGCGGCTCTCCGACGAGCTCGACGCGGTGAACGCCGCGGCCACGGCCGGCACCGACGCCGCCCGGGAGCTGACCGTCCAGCAGCACGACGCCGACGGCCTCGTGGGCGGCCTGAGCGGCTGGACGTGGGGCGTCGCCGCGGGCATCGGCATGACGTGGGTCCGCGCGGACCGGCGCGGCGACGGGACCGGATCGCGGCTGCTCGAGGCCTTCGAGGCCGAGGCCCGCGCGCGGGGCTGCACGCACGTCTTCACGACGTCGTTCACGTTCCAGGCGCCGGGGTTCTACGAGCGGCACGGGTACGTCGAGCTGTTCCGCTGGCAGGACCTGCCGGTCGTCGGCGCGGCCGACGTGCACCTGCGCAAGGAGCTCGTCTAGAGCGTGGTGACGTGGCCGCGGTCGGGGTCCCAGCGCCGCACCTCGGTGAGACGCAGCTCGATCTCGGGGCTGCCGACGACCTCGAGCGCGCGCGTCAGGTCCGCGCGCGGGACCCGGCGGGCCAGCGTCACGTGCGGCAGCCACCCGCGGTGCGCCCGGTCGGGCACCTGCACGCGCACGGCGAGCACGCGGCGCACGACGTCGTCGTCGAGGTCGACCCCCAGCGCGACGGTGACCTTCTCCCCGCCGAGCAGCAGGAGCCCGCGGGCGGTGGCCGTCACCGGCAGCATCCCGCGCAGCCGCGCCCGCGCCACGTCGATGGCTGCGTCCGGCAGGTCCTCGGCCTCGACCACCGTCACGTGCGGCTGGTTGCTCGCGCCGGTGTGGTCGGCCTGGCTCGGCAGGCCCGCCCCGCGCAGCGCGTCCCACAGCGCGCGGACCGCCGCCCGGCCGGCGTCGTCGGGGACCAGCTCGAGGGAGTGCAGCTTCGGCATCGGGCCAGCCTGCCAGGCGCGAGCCCGACTCAGGCGTAGAGGTAGCCCGGCAGCACCAGCCCGAGGAGCGCCATGACCCCGGACAGCAGGAGCAACCAGTACGGGCCGGTCTGCGCGGGGTCCGGCGAGTCGATCATGCGGAAGCCTCGCCACACGCCGACGACGGCCAGCGCCAGCGCCGGCAGACCGAGCGCCGGGCCGATCCAGAACAGCTCCTGGTCGGAGGTGGCGGCCAGCCGCCCGTAGAGCACGGTCGTGACCAGGCACAGGGGGAGGAGGCCCGCGGAGATCCTGACCAGCCGCCAGAACAGGAGGCGACGTTTCACCGGGCTCCAGTCCTCGACCGAGTCCGGATCCTCGAGCCACGATCGGTCAGTCATGGTGTGCTGCCCCGGAGCCGAGCAGCGAGCGCGTGAGCGCCTCGGTGTCGGACTGCAGCTCTGCGTTGGCCGCCACCAGGTCGTCATCGCCGGGCGCGTGACCGGCCAGCGCGGCGTTGAGCACCGTGCGGCGCACCAGCTCCTTGGCGTACGACGCGGTCGTGCCCGCCGACTCACGAGCGACCTGGGCGACGGCAGCGTCGCCGAGCTCGAGGGTCGGTCCGTACAGCCGGACGAGACGAGCCCGCGCCGTCTCGTCGGGCAGCGGGACCTCGACGGCAAGGTCGACGCGGCCGGGTCGCTGCGCCAGCGCCTTCTCGAGCGCCTCGGCCCGGTTGGTGGTGAGGAGGAAGACGATGTCGGCGTCCTCGTCCAGCCCGTCCATCGCGTCGAGCAGGGAGAAGAGCAGCGGCGAGGGTCCGCCGCCGTAGTGGTGGTCACGGTCCTCCGCGATGAGGTCGCAGTCCTCGATCACGACGATCGCCGGCTGGTGCGCCCGGGCGATCTGGGCGGCTGCGCCCACGTGCGCCATCTGCGTCCCGGTCAGCAGCACCACCGTCGCGTCGGCCGCGGCGCCCACCAGGTGCCGGACGGTGTGGGTCTTGCCGGTGCCGGGTGGCCCGTAGAGCAGGATGCCGCGCTTGAGGTGCTGCCCCTGCTCGCGCAGCCGGTCGCGGTGCTCGGCCAGGCCGATCACGTGGGCCCGCACCTGCTCCAGCGTCCCGGCGGGCAGGACCACCCGGTCGACGGGGACGTCGGGACGGTGGTGGAACGTCAGCTCGGCCATGGCCCGCTCGTAGGGATTGCCCCCGAAGCTGACCACCTGCCCGCGCAGGACGCTGCGACGCATCGCCTCCTCGCGGAGCTCGGCCAGGAACGCCGTGGCGGCCTCGGGCTGGGTGGCCAGCACCTCCAGGCGCGAGGACGAGCCGTACTGCGGGTTGCCGACCCGTTGCACGACCACCAGGGGTGCACCGTGGTGCCGGAAGAGGTGCAGACCGAAGCCGACCGTCGCCCGCTCGGAGTCCGGGCCGGTCGCGACGTTGAGGCGGTCGACCTGGCCGGAGCGGAACCGACCCCACTCGGCCTGGGCCATCAGGTCGCCCAGCGAGTTGTGGTGGCGTTGCTCTCCGCCGCCGACGCCCATCAGCCGGGCATCCGGGTCGCGGGAGGTCAGGGCCTCCATCGCCAGGTCGGTGTCTGCCCAGCGGTGGCTGGCGACGGGCTCAACGACGACGGGCAGCTGGTCGGCGTCGATCCCGAGGTGCGTGTCCAGGATCGGCATCAGGTCGTCCCCACGTCGACCCGCTTCCGGCTCCTCCTTGAGCAGTTGCTTGACCAGCCGCTGCAGCGCACGTCGCAGGCCGTCGTCGTCCAGGGCTCCCGAGCCGTCCGAGGTCATGACCCGAACCTAGCCCGAGCGGCTCCTGCTCAGCCCAGCCACGGCGCGGCGCGGCGGGTGAGGGTCGCCTTCTTGGCGGGGTCGAAGCCGTCGTACGTGCGGACGGCGAAGCCGCTGCGCGGGTTGCGCTCGAAGACCTCGCGGTGGTCGCGGACGAAGGTCCAGTAGAGCGCGTCCCAGTCGCCCTCCCAGTCCCCGCGCGGGAGGTCGCTCATCTTGCGCAGGTAGTTCGACCCCGAGACGTAGGGCTTGGTCGTGATCGACTCCCCCGCGGCGAACTGCGACATCGCGTAGACGTTGGGCACCATCACCCAGTCGTAGGCGTCGACGAAGAGCTCCATGAACCACTCGTACGCCGCGTCCGGGTCGGTCCGCAACAGGCACTGGGCGTTGCCGAGCACCATCAGCCGCTCGATGTGGTGGGCGTAGCCGTGCTCCAGCACCCGCTCCAGCACCAGGTCCACGGGCGCCAGGCCGGTCTTCGCCGTCCACCAGCCCTCGGCGAGCGGCCGGGTGTGCTGCAGGTGGTTGCGGGTGCGCATCTTCCGCCCCCACAGGACGTAAGTGGCGCGCATGTACTCCCGCCAGCCGATCACCTGGCGCACGAAGCCCTCGAGGCTGGCCAGCGGCACGTCGCCCTGCTCCCCCGCCTCCAGCGCGCCCTGCAGGACGTCGCGCGGGTCTAGCAGCCCGATGTTGAGACCGGGGGTCAGCAACGCGTGGAACAGGTGGGGGTGCTGGGCGGAGATGGCGTCCTCGTAGGGGCCGAACTCCTCGAACCGCTCGTCGAGGAACTGGCGGAGCATCGCGCGCGCCTCGGCGTGCGAGGTCGGCCAGGCGAAGGCGTCGGCGTCGCCGGGGTTGTCGGGGAAGGACCGCTTGACCCACGCGATCGCCTCCTCGACCTCGGGGTGCCGCTCGCCCTGGTCGGGGCGGTCGATGGTGGGGACCGGGTGGCCCTTGGGCAGCTTCTTGCGGTTGTCCTCGTCGAAGGACCACTTGCCACCGACGGGGTCACCGGAGGCCGTGACGAGCACGTCGAGGCGCTGGCGCTGCCAGGAGTAGAAGTGCTGCATCCGTGCCCGGCGGCCCCGCGGTCCGCTGACGCCGTCGAAGTGGGTGGCCAGGTCGTCGCGCGTGCAGAGGAAGTTGGGGGTCTCCAGCCACTCGTCGACGAAGGGCTCCAGGTCGCGCGAGAGCCAGTCGTCCACGACGTCGTACGCCGTCACGTGGACGTCCCCCCGGCCGCCGAGCCCGTCGATGACCCGCCGCAGCGCGGCCGCGGAGGTGGTGCGGCCGTCGGTGTCGACCCGCTCGACGGCGTACCCCGCCTCCTCCAGGCGCGTGGCGAAGCGACGCATCGAGGCCCGGTGCAGGACGAGCTTCTGGGTGTGGAAGCGGTACTGCCGGAAGAGCAGGTCGTGCTCGAGGAGCACGAAGACGGTGCCGTCGGCGGCGGAGAGGTGCTGCTCGAAGAGCTGGTGCGGGAGGACCAGTCGGACCCGGGAGGCTGCCACCTCGCGAGCGTAGGCACCCCGTCCGCGGAACCCGGCCACCCCTGGGGTGCGGGGCCCTAGGGTGCGGGCATGACGATCCTCGACAGCTGGACCCGGGGCGAGCACACCTGGGAGGGCACCAGCCACCCGACGTACCGCAAGGGCAGCGGCCCGGGCGTCGTGGTCATCCACGAGATCCCCGGACCGACGCCGTCGGTGATCGGGTTCGGCCAGGAGCTCGTGGACGCGGGCTACACCGTGGTCCTGCCGCACCTGTTCGGGAAGGCGGGCGGCGCCTGGAACGGCGTCAACGTCGCGCGCGCGATGGCGCAGGTCTGCATCAGCTCGGAGTTCACCAAGCTCGCCACCGGGGTCACGACGCCGATCGCCGGCTGGCTGCGCTCGCTCGCCCGCGACCTGCACGCCGAGCTCGGCGGGCCCGGCGTCGGCGCGCTCGGCATGTGCTTCACCGGTGGGTTCGCGCTCGCGATGATGGTCGACGACTCGGTCGCCGCCCCCGTGCTGTGCCAGCCGTCGGTGCCCTTCACGGTCGGCAAGGCGCGCTCGGCCGACGTGAACCTCTCCCCCGCCGACCTCGAGGTCGTACGCCGCCGGGCGGCGGGCGGCTGCGCCGTGCTGGGCATCCAGTACGCCTCGGACCCGCTCACCGGCACCCGCTTCGACACCCTGGACCGTGAGCTCGGGGACGGTTTCATCCGGGTCGACCTGCCCGGCAAGGGGCACTCGGTCGTGACCGAGCAGCGCTCCCAGGTGGCCGTCGACCGGGTACTGGATTTCTTCGGGGGGCGGCTGCGCGCCTGAGCGGTCGGCAGGCTGGACCTTGCCTATCTTGATCGCCATGGACACCAGCGCCGAGGCTCGGATCGTCGCCTCCTTCGTCTTCATCGCCGCTCTGCTCTTCGGGGGGTGGAGCGCCATCGAGTACCTCGTGGCCGGGCCGCCCTCGTTCCTCCCGTCCGAGGATGTCGGACGCGTCCTGGGCGTCCTGGTGCCCGTCGCCGCTACCGCCGTGGCCTTCCAGGCCGCGACCCAGGTGCAGGAGCGCTGGGCTCGGACCCTCGGCAGCGCGACCGTCATGCTGGGCGTGGCGGCCAGCACCGGGGCGGTCCTCTGGCTGCTGGGGACCCTGACCAACGGCTACTGAGCCCCGCCGCCGGCAAGCAGCTCCACCGGATCGTCCACGGCCAGCCGACCCCCCTCGAGCACCCGGCAGACGGACCCGCCCCGGCGACGCAGTGCCTCCTGGGCGCCGCGCCCGATGGTGTCGTCGAGGAGCTTGCACGGGGCGGCGACCCGGACCACCTCCATCAAGACCGGGCCGATGCGCAGGCGCGCGCCCGGCTCGCGCGGCACGGGTCCGCCGCTGATCGTGACGTTGCGCCGGGTCAGCTCCGCGCGCACCTCGGAACCGTGGATGCCGCTGGCGGTGTCCAGGTCGTCCTGGCTCTGCACCGTGACGTGGCGGTGCTTCGTGCCGTGGTAGCGGTCGCCGACGATGCCCTTGCCTGCTTCGACCTCGACGCTCTCGACGGCGCGCATGGGCAGTCGGGTCGCCTTCGCGACGTGCAGCGCGGTGACGGTAGGCACGAGGGCGAGCCTAGGACGGCGCGGGAAGGCGAGCTCAGGCGGCGAGGACGATGTCAGCGAGGTAGACCTCGAGCCGGTTGGGCTGCTGGCGCGGCGGTGGCAGTCCCGGGGCGCGCGACCGGTGGCGGTGGCCGGTGGGGGTCGTGGTCTCGACGGTGTGCGGGTCGGTGTCGGTGACCTGGGCGGACCAGCCGGTGGCTTCCTTGGTCTGGTTGCAGGCCTCGCACAACCCCTGGCCGTTGGTCGCGGTCGTCGGGACACCGTCGGCCCAGGTCCGGACGTGGTCGCGGTGGCGGACGGGGGCGTCGCAGTGCGGCGTGCGGCAGGACCTGTCGCGGAGCACCAGGAACTTGGCCAACCCGGCTGGAAAGGTGCGGGAGCGGGAGTCCATCGCGACCAGCTGCCCGTAGGGCTCGGCGTAGAGCCGCCGCAGGGAAGCCAGCCCGGCCTCCTCGGCGCGGGCGATGAGGTCACGCACGTCGTCGGCCGCCAGCGGGATCGGCGCGACACCGGGCTTCGGGACAGTCGCTGGACGCCACTGGCGGGCACTCTCATGCCGTGGAGAGCGCGGTCGCTGACGTAGCCAGACGGTCATACCGCGCGGCTGGCCACGCGCCCGCCGCCTGAGAACGCCTCGCCTCGGCGACGAGCGAGCCCTCATGACCGTTTGGCTACGACCGACGGCCTGAATCCGCCGATGCCGCCTCAGGTGCGCTGGCGCGCCCTTGTGCCGCAGTCTGGCCTCAGCACTTGCGGAACCGCGCCGTGAGCCGCCGGAAGAATCCTTCGATAACGACGGCTTCACCGATGTCGCTTGACGCCCCGGAGCCACCGGTCATTCCCGCGGTGACGACTCCAGCGGAAAACGCTGATTGGCAGGAGCCGCACAGCAGGCGTCCCATGGGGGTGTACGTGCATGAGCCCGTTGCTCCACATTGCTCGCAGCGAGACCGCTGACCGGTGTCGCCTGTAAGCGAGATGTTGACACTCATCACGCCTCCGAGCGTGCGCTGGATCCGAGATGCGGCCACCAGTGCCGCCCATCCAGCATGCCGCTCCACGGTGTCCGCGTCCAGGAACGTCCGCTTCTGCCGCCTCTGGGTACGGTCGGCTTCATGCAGCCGTTCGACGAGCAGCGCCGGGTTGACCCTCGACCATGCGAGGACTGCGGTTCCCAGGTCGTGTCGGGTCTCGAACGCTTCGACTACGACGAAGACCACCCTGACCGGGTGCGCGCCTGATGTCCCGACCGCCTAGTCCAGGCAGAACTCGTTGCCCTCGGGGTCCTGCATGACCAGGCAGGACTCGTTGAACCCGTCGGCGGGCAGCAGTCGCACCCGGGACGCGCCCAGGACCACGAGTCGCGACGCCTCGGCCTCCAGCGCCGCGACCCGCTCGTCGCCCGACAGACCCGTCCCGACCCGGACGTCGAGGTGCACCCGGTTCTTGACCGTCTTGTCCTCGGGGACGCGCTGGAAGAACAGCCGGGGCCCGACGCCCTCCGGGTCCTGGCAGGCCCAGGCGGAGCCCTGTCGTTCGGGTGGTAGCGAGGCGTCGAGGTCGTCCCAGCTGTCGAAGCCGGGCGGCACGGGCGGCGTGACGTAGCCCAGCGCCTCCTGCCAGAACTCCCCGACCCTGCGGGGGTCGGCGCAGTCGAAGGTCACCTGGACGGTCCGGACGGTCATGGGCCCATCCAGCCACAGCTCAACCGAGCAGGTCCAGCACGTTCCGGGCGAGCTCCGGGCCGGCGTCCTCCTGCAGGAAGTGCCCGGCTCCTTCCAGGACCCGGTGCGGCAGCCCGGCCGCTCCCGGGACGTGGTCGCGGAAGACCTGCTCCCAGCCGCGGGTCGCCGGGTCGCCGTCGGAGTAGCAGGTGAGGAACGGCCGATCCCACTCCCCCAGGAACGTCATCGTGCGACGACCGATCTCGGCGCCCACGTCGTTGCGGGTCAGCGGCAGCAGCGCCGTCATCTGCCGCAGCCCGGCCGAGTGGTCCTCGTCCGGGAAGGGAGCGTCGTACGCCGCCAGCACCTCCCTCGACGGTCGGACCGCCGTCCCGCCCGCGACGAAGTCGGAGGCGCGCAGGCGCGGGGCCCGCTGGGTGTGCAGGAGGTAGTCCAGCAGCCACTCCTCGACGACCACCCGCGACTCCCCCTCGCCGTGGACCGCCCAGGTGAGCCGACCGGCCAGGTCGGACGAGGCGGTGTGCAGGATCGTGTTGGCGGCCACCACGGCCCGGTAGCGCGAGGGATCGGCCGCCAGCGCGGACAGCCCGATCGGACCGCCCCAGTCCTGGCAGACCAGCGTCACGTCGCGCAGGTCGAGCCCGGCGACGAGCGAGCGGGTCCAGCCGACGTGCCGGGCCAGCGTGTAGTCGTAGGGCGAGACCGGCTTGTCGGAGCGACCGAACCCGATGTTGTCGGGCGCGACGACGCGCGCGCCGCCGGCGACCAGGACGTCGATCACGTGCCGGTAGAGGTAGGACCAGGTCGGCTGGCCGTGCAGCAGCAGGACGGTCGGCCCGTCGGACGGGCCGGCGTCGACGTACGCCATGCGGACCGGGCCGGAACCGTCGCCGGCCTCGACCTCGGCGTACGACGGTTCCCGGCTCCACCCCGGGAGGTCGGCGAACCGCTCGTC
Source organism: Nocardioides sp. (assembly GCF_030149505.1). Taxonomy (GTDB): domain Bacteria; phylum Actinomycetota; class Actinomycetes; order Propionibacteriales; family Nocardioidaceae; genus Nocardioides. Next base: position 7,795 of record NZ_JASBRN010000033.1, on the reverse strand, counting down.
GGGCGTGCGGACGACGGACATCACGGGGTTTCGAGACGGTTGCAGAGCAACCTCCTCAACCGCCGTGACGCGACAGGATCAGCCCGGACGTCGGGACGCCGGTGCCGGCAGTGACGAGCACGTGCGGCTTCTCGTCCAGCGACACCGGGTTGACCGACGTGCCGCGCACCTGGCGCACCGCCTCGGCGATGCCGTTCATGCCGTGGAGGTAGGCCTCGCCGAGCTGGCCGCCGTGGGTGTTGAGCGGCAGCCGGCCGCCGACCTCGATCGCGCCGTCCTTGACGAAGTCCTTCGCCTCCCCGCGCCCGCAGAAGCCGAGTTCCTCCAGTTGCGTGAGCACGTAGGGCGTGAAGTGGTCGTAGAGGACCGCCATCGGCATGTCGTCGGGACGCAGCCCGCTCTGCCGCCACAGCTCCCGGCCCACGACGCCGATCTCGGGGATGCCGATGTCGTCGCGGTAGTAGGAGGTCATGACGAACTGGTCGGTGCCCGAGCCCTGGGCCGCGGCGGTGATGTACGTCGGCACCTGCGGCAGGTCCTTGGCACGCTCGGCCGAGACGATGACGAAGGCCTGCCCGCCGTCGGTCTCCTGGCAGCAGTCGAGCAGGTGCAGCGGGTCGACGATCATCCGCGAGGCCTGGTGGTCCTCGAGCGTGATCGGCTTGCAGTGGAAGAACGCCTGCGGGTTGGTGGCGGCGTGCCGGCGGTCGGCGACGGCGACCCGGCCGAAGTCCTCCGAGGTGGCGCCGTACTCGTGCATGTAGCGACGCGCCTGCATCGCGACCGTGCCCGCGGGCGTGGAGAGCCCCATCGGGTAGGACCAGGCGTTGTCGAGGCCGTTGGTGTTGACCTGGGCGTTGGCCCACGACGAGACCTGGCCGAAGCGCATGCCGGAGCGCTCGTTGAACGCGCGGTAGGCCACGACGACGTCGGCGACGCCCGTGGCGACGGCCATGGCCGCCTGCTGGATGGTGCCGCAGGCGGCGCCGCCGCCGTAGTTGATGCGGCTGAAGAAGCGCAGGTCGCCCATGCCGAGCTCGCGGGCGACCGCGATCTCGGAGTTGTTGTCCATCGTGAACGTCGTCAGGCCGTCCACCTCGGACGGCGCGATGCCGCAGTCGCGCAGCGCGTGCCCGACCGCCTCGACCGCGAGCTGGAGCTCAGAGCGGCCGGACTCCTTGGAGAACTCGGTGGCGCCGATGCCGACGATGGCCGCCTTGCCGGACAGGGACATCAGACGGCGACCTTCACGGTGCCGATCACGTGGTCGCCCAGCGACACCGACCCGGTCACCTTGAGCACCGCGACGCCGTCCTCGACCGACTCGACCGAGCCGGTGAAGGTGAGCGTGTCGTAGGGGTACGCCGGCGCGCCGAGCCGGATCGCGATGCCCTTGACCACGGCGCCCTCGCCGGTGGACGAGCGGACCCAGTCGTTGACGTACCGCTCGACGAACGCGGTCGAGGTCAGGATGTTCATGAACACGTCCTTCGACCCGGCCGCCTGCGCGATGTCGCGGTCGTGGTGGACGTCCTGGAAGTCGCGGGTCGCGATCGCCGTCGACACGATGATCGTCGGGGTGAGCGGCACGCTCCACTCCGGGAGGGTCGTGCCGGGCTCGAGAAGGGTCGTGGTCACGCCAGCCTCCACACGGGCAGGGTCAGCTCGTCGTCGACGCGCTGGAAGTCGATGCGCACGCGGGCGCCGATCAGGTCGTCCGTGGTGTCCGGGTCGACCCCGAGCAGCTCGCCCAGCACCCGCGGACCCTCGGCGAGGGTCACGAGCGCGATGACGAACGGGGTCTGCCGGCCCGGCACCTGCGGGTGGCGGTGGACGACCCACGAGAAGATCTCGCCGTCCCCGGAGGCCTGCACGTGGCCGCGGTCGAGCGCGCCGCACTCGGGACAGGCCGGACCGGGCGGGTGCCGCAGGGCGCCGCAGGCGTTGCACTTCTGCAGGCGCAGCTCGCCGGCCGCGGTCCCCTCCCAGAAGTACGCCGTGTCGCGGTTCTTCTGCGGGCGCAGGACGCCGCTCACGCGGTGGTCTCCTTCGAGCGCGGCACGAACTTGAGCACCCGGAACAGCATGGTCGCGACGACCTCGTCGCCGACGTACCAGGTGTTGCGCGAGGTCACGAAGTAGCCGACGCCCATGCCGGTGCGCTTGGGTCCGACGACGGACTCCAGGGCGGTGGTGACCCGCACCTGCTCCCCGACCCGCAGGGTGCGGACGTACTCCTGCTCGCAGTTGGTGCCCAGCACGGCGGTGAAGCCGGCGTCGGTGAGCACACGCATCATCCCGTGCAGCGGGTCGTCGGCCGGCGGCTTGCCGCCCAGGCCGTACATCGTCCACACCTGCGCCATCGAGGGCGGCGCCTCGCCCGCCTTCCAGCGAGGGTCGTCGTAGCCCATCGCCTCGAGCCAGTTGTTGATCGTCGGCTGGTTGACCGGGTCGCGGGCCTCGCGCTCCGCGGCCTCGCCCAGCGCCTTGATCCGCTCGGCCTCGGCCATGACCTCCGCGTGGACGGCCTCCTCGACGCCGAACAGCTCGTCGGTGCCGGCGCTCATCGGGGCACCCGGGGCATCCCGAGGCCGAACATGCCGATCAGCTCGCGCTGCACCTCCTGCACGCCACCACCGAAGGTCAGCACGAGGTTCCGCTTGGCCTGGGCGTCGAGATAGGTGAGGAGCTGACGCGTCGCGGGCTCCCCCGGGTCGCCGTGACGGTGCACCAGGGAGACCAGGTCGGCCAGCAGGTGCTGGACCTGGTCGGCGGCGAAGACCTTGGAGGACGAGGCGTCGGCGACGGACAGCTCACCGGTGGCCGCGGCCCGCGCGACCTCCCAGTTGAGCAGCTCGTTGACGCGGAAGGCCGCGGTCACGCGACCCAGGACGTCGGCCACGTCGGGACGGTCCAGCAGGTCCCGCTCGCCGAGCCACGCGGCGACCTTGTCGCGCAAGCCCTCGATCCGGCCGGCCGGGCCGAGCATGACGCGCTCGTGGTTGAGCTGGGTGGTGATGAGCTTCCAGCCCTGGTTCTCCTCGCCGACCAGCATGTCGACGGGCACGCGCACGTCGTTGTAGTAGGTGGCGTTGACGTGGTGCGAGCCGTCGGCGGTGATGATCGGGGTCCAGGAGTAGCCCGGGTCCGTGGTGTCGACGATGAGGATCGAGATGCCCTTGTGCTTGGGCGCCTCGAGGTCGGTGCGCACCGCGAGCCACACGTAGTCGGCCTGGTGGCCGCCGGTGGTCCACAGCTTCTGGCCGTTGACGACGTAGTGGTCGCCGTCGCGGCGCGCGGTGGTGCGCAGCGAGGCCAGGTCCGTGCCGGCATCGGGCTCGGAGTAGCCGATCGCGAAGTGCACATCGCCGGCCAGGATCCGCTCCAGGAACATCTCCTTCTGCACTGGCGTGCCGTAGCGGATCAGCGTCGGGCCTACGGTCTGCAGCGTCACTGCCGGGAGGTGCACGTCGGCCCACTGCGCCTCGTTGGCGAAGATCGTCTGCTCGACCTCGCCGAGCCCGCGACCGCCGTACTCCGTCGGCCAGCCGACGCCCATCCAGCCGTCGGCACCCATCTGCCGGATGACGCGCTGGTAGGTCTCGCCGTGCCGGTCCCGCGCGCCCTCGTCGGTGGAGTCGCGGTGCTCGTTCTCGGCCGCGAGGCCGGTGAAGTACGCACGCACCTCCTCCTTGAGCGCGCGCTGGTCGGCGGTGAGTTCGAGGTTCTTGGCCGCGGCGGTCTCGACCGGCACCTGGGCGGCGGCGACGTCGAGGTCGTGGACGAGGTCGGTGACGAGCGAGAAGCAGTGGTGCAGCGGGTAGGTCTCGTCGACGCCCATGCCGCCGTGCAGGTGGTGGCAGGTGCGCAGCGTGCGCGGCCCCTCCTGGCACAGCCAGTACGCCGCCACCGCGAGGTCGTCGCCGGCGTCGAGGCCCGAGGCGACCCGCCAGGCCGCGTTGTCGGCGGCCAGGTCGGTGGTGCGCGCGGCGATGTAGACATCGGCGACCTGCATGGCGACCGCCTGGAACTCCGCCAGGGTGCGGCCGAACTGGGTGCGGCCCTTCACGTAGGCCGCGGTCAGGTCGCGCGCACCGGCCAGGGCGCCCGCGCCCACCAGGCACAGGCCCGCGACGGCGTGGTCGAGCAGCGCCTGGGCGGCGTCGCCCTCGAGCAGGTCGGCGGGCGCGCCGTCGAGCACCACCGTGTGGCGGTCGATCCGGGCCGAGGACGGGGAGACGTGCAGCTCCACGCCCGGACCGTGGGGGTCGACGAGGGCGACGACCGGACGGTCGCCGTCCAAGGCGGTCACGAGCAGGCGGGTGGCGTCAGCTGCGTGGGTGACGGCGATCTTGCGGCCGGTCACCCGCCCCTCGGCGTACGTCGTGGAGGGGGTCGCGCCCAGGCCTCGACCGACCTCCCGCAGGGCCGGCGTGAGCAGGACCTCGCCGGAGGCGATGCCCGGGAGCAGCTCCTTGCGCTGGGCGTCGGTGCCGTGGGCGGTGAGCACGAGCCCGCCGCAGACCAGCGTCTCCCAGAGCGGCAGGTGACGGGCCCGGGAAGCGGCCTCGCGCAGCAGCACCCCGACCTCGAGCAGCCCGAGGCCGTCGCCGCCGTGCTCCTCGGGGATGCCGAGGCCGAGCAGGCCTGCCTGGGCCAGGGCGGCCCAGTCGGCGTCGCGGTCCAGCGCCTCGCGGACCACCGAGCGGACCGCCTCGGTCTGCTCGGCGTGCTCCTGCGGGTCGTAGCCGTTCGTCACGGGTGCCTCCTGCTGCTCTGGGGCGGGGTCGTCACCCGAAACTGTAACGTGTTCTACCTCGCCGCGGGAGGGCGCGCCGCGGGTCAGACGGGCTGGGCCTCCACGGCGGCCCGCAGCCGCGCGAGCTCGTTCGGGAAGTGGCCCACCAGGACGTCCGGGTCCGGCACCGACTCGCGGCAGGCGATGACGCCCACGTGCAGGCGACCTGCGTTGGACAGCACCGTGACGTTCAGCCCGGCGCCGTGGAAGACCGGGCCGAGCGGGTAGAGCGCCTGGATCCGGGCGCCGGCCAGGTACAGCGGGATCGGCGGCCCGGGGACGTTGGAGATCACCAGGTTGTGCGCGACCGGGAGTCGGTCGGCCAGCCCGAGGCCGGCGTAGGCCCGGACGGCGAGCCCGAAGGTCCGCGGGGCCGCGAACTCCGCCCAGTCCTGGAGGGCGTCGGCGCTGATCGCCTGCTGGTGCTCCTTGGCGTGCCGGTTGCGCTCCGCGAGGTCGGCCAGCCGCTCGAGCGGGTCGTCGAGGTGCGTGGCGAGCTTGGTGAAGAGCGCCGAGACCTTGTTGGCGCCGGTCGAGTGCCGCGTCGAGGCGTGCACCGAGACCGGGACGGTCGCCAGCAGCGACTCCTCCGGGAGGTCGTCGTGCTCGGCGAGGTAGGCCCGCAGGGCTCCCCCGGCGATGGCCAGCACCACGTCGTTGACCGTCGTCCCGGTGGCGTTCTTGACCGCACGCACCTCCTCCAGGTCCAGGTCAAGGAAGCCGATGCTGCGGTGCCCGGTGATGGTGCCGTTGAACGAGGTCCGCGGAGCGGTGAGCGGCGCGGCCATCGCGGTGCCGGCGCGGGCCCGTGCCACCGTCCGGGTGATCATCTGGGTCGTCGGCTGGACCAGGCGGGCGGCCGCGACCGGGCGCGTGAGGTTCGTCAGGACCGCGCGACCCAGCAGCTCGCGGCGCCCGGGCTCGCGCCCGTGGGTGCCGACCTCCTCCAGGCGCAGCGGCGGGTCGGTCGGCGAGAGGCTGCACAGGGCGCTGACGAGGTTGGAGCCGGAGACGCCGTCGACCGTCGCGTGGTGCATCTTGGAGAAGACCACGACCTTCTCGCCGTCCTCGTCGGCGTACCCCTCGATGACCCACATCTCCCACAGCGGCCGCGAGCGGTCCAGCGGCAGGCCGGCCAGGTGCGCGGTCAGGGCGGTCAGCTCCTCGTAGCCGCCGGGCGGCGGCACGGCGAGGCGGTGCACGTGCCGCTCGATGTCGAAGCGCGCGTCCCGCACCCAGATCGGGTGGTCGAGGCCGAGCGGCACGCGGCGCAGCTTGCGGGTGAAGGTCGGCACGTCACTGACGGCGTCCTCGATCTGCTGCTGGAGCCGGCGGAAGGAGTACGGCTCGGGCATCGTGCTCGGGTCCAGCACGAACAGCGCGCACACGTGCATCAGCTGCTCGGGGGTCTCGAGGTAGAGGAAGCTCGCGTCGAGCCCTGAGAGTCGGTCCACGTCATCTCCGCTGGTGCTGGTGCTGGTTCGTCCGGGGCGGTCCCTCACCCCAACGAGCGAGGCGGCCCGGAGGCACGCGGCCAGGGTGTGGCGCGTGCGACGCCGCCCGCCGCCTACCATCTGCGCCATGTCGTTCCTGCGCCGCCAGGTGATCACCGCGGCCCTCACCGCCAACGCCATCCGCCCGGTCCCCGGCTTCCGCGCCGGCATCCCGGCGTTCTTCGCCGGCTGGCTCGTCGGCGAGCTGGCCCCGCACGTCCTGGCGGCCACGACCGCCGACGCCCTCGTCAACGCGCGCAGCAAGAAGCGCGACCCGCGCGGCCTCACGCTCGCCGCCGCCAGCGCAGCGGGGCTCTCCTACCTCGTCGCCCAGGCGCGACAGGTCGGGACCGCCGCCGAGGACGCGCTGGTCGAGGGCCTCGGCGCCGACTACGTCGAGCAGCTCGACAGCGCACCCACCCCGGCCGACCTCGCCGTCCCGTGGCGCAAGCTGGTGTACCCGTTCCGGATGCGCGAGCCGCGCGTCACCGTCCACAAGGACATCGCCTACGACGACGAGACCGGCAGCCGCGGCCTCCTCGACGTCTACGTGCCCGCGGACACCCCCCTGGAGGGCGCCCCCGTCCTGCTCCAGGTGCACGGGGGCGGGTGGACCATCGGGAAGAAGGACCAGCAGGGCATCCCGCTGATGCAGCACCTGGCGGCCAAGGGTTGGGTGTGCGTGGCGATCAACTACCGCCTCGCCCCCCGCGACCCGTTCCCGGCCCACGTCATCGACGTGAAGAAGTCGATCGCCTGGATCCGCGAGCACATCGCGGCGTACGGCGGGAACCCCGACTACATCGCCATCACCGGCGGCTCCGCGGGCGGCCACCTCTGCGCCCTCGCGGCACTGACCCCCCACCGGCGCGAGTGGCAGCCCGGCTTTGAGGACGTCGACACCTCCGTCCAGGTCGCGGTCCCCCACTACGGCGTCTACGACTTCGCCGGCTCCACCGGACTGCGCTCGGCCGAGCTCATGCGCGACCGGTTCCTCGGCCCGCGGGTGCTCCAGCGGCGCTGGTCGGAGGACCCCGAGGCGTTCGAGGCCGCCTCCCCGATCCTCCAGGTCACCGAGGACGCCCCGGACTTCTTCGTGCTGCACGGCCAGCGCGACACGCTCGTCGCGGTGGAGCAGGGCCGGCTCTTCGTCGAGGAGCTGCGCCGCACCTCCAAGCGCTCGGTGGTCTACGCCGAGCTCCCCGGCGCCCAGCACGCCTTCGACGTCTTCCCCTCGATCCGCAGCGCCCACGTCGTCCGCGCGATCGACCGCTACCTGCACTGGCACTGGAACCAGTACCGCAAGCGGTGAGCGCTGACTCGGCACCGATTCAACGCTCACTCGGTACCGATTCAACGCTCACTCGGGCTCTTCTGCTGCATGTGTGGGTGCTGTAATCGCGCCTGAATGAGCGCACGCCGTTCTCTGTCTAGGTTTCTGAGCTGTCGAAGAACAGTCACCAGGAGCAGGAGAACGGCGTGCGTGAACGCAGCCTATGGCGTGC
>NZ_JASBRN010000032.1 GCF_030149505.1 Nocardioides sp. | reverse complement strand
GGAAGGGGTCCAGGGCGGCGACCTTGATGCCACCTCGGAACTCCTCGCCGCGGGCGGTGAGCCAGTCGGCGTAGGCCTTGCCGGACCGGCCCGGGACGAGGTCGAGGAGCCGGGCGCGGACGCGTCCGTGCTGGTCACGGGACAGGTCGACCATCCCGGTCAGCTCCTTGGGTCCGCGGCCGCCCTGGTCGACGGGCTTGGTGGAGACGTGGTGCCAGATGTGCTCATCGACTCCAAGGGAGGTGACGTTGGTGAAGCGGTCCTCGTCGGCGGCCATCGCTTCCAGCAGCGGCTGGATCGAGCGCCACACCGTGCGCCACGTCGTGCCGAGCTGACGGGCCAGCCCAGCGATCGAGGCGTGCTCGCCCCGCAGTTGGCCGATGGCCCACCAGCACGCCCGCACGGTCAGCAACGCTCGTGGCCCGGCCAGGTCGAGATGCTGCTCGGTGAACGACTTCGTCGAGCACTTCTCCTCCGCACAGCGCCAGGTCCGCTTGCGCCAGATCAGCGTGACCGGGCGCCCGAGTTGGGCGGGTGTCTCGACAACGACGCGGACAGTGCCGGCGTCTTGGCTGACGTCGATGACGTGAAACCCCTCGAGGCCGACCAACAGGTCGCAGCGATCGCAGTAGCAGGGGCGTTCAGGGCGTGGGCGTGCACGCTCACACGCCGTAGGCTCGAGCATCGTCGAGGCCTTCCGGTTGGGCAGCTTGGTCGCTCCCGATCCTGGAGGGCCTCGACCCCATTCACCCCGACCGCGTCATGCCAAGTCGCTCACTGCCCGCACCGCAGGTACGAAGAGCCCTCAATGGCGAGGGCGGCGACGTAGGAGGGAGCAGCGGCGGTCGCGGTGGCGAGGTTGTACGCGTCGGTGATCATGCCGATCCACAGCTCGAGCGGCAGTTCGTCGCAGCGGTGGAGTCCGAGGAAGTACTTCTCGACGATCTCGGCCGGGACGCCGCGCTGGTCGAGGTTGCTCTCGACCGCCGCCAAGTGCTCGGTCTGCATCCGGATCGGGACAGTGTTCTCACCCGGCCGGGTCAGTGGAAAGGTCGCCATGGCGACCAGGTCATCGCGCGTTGCGGCGGAGGTGGTCATGGATCAGCCCTCCTCGCGGGCGAACAGCTGCTCTACGTAGCACTCGCGGTCGTGGTCGGCCGCGTGCTCGAGTTCGCTGGCGACGTGGTCCGCCTCGGTAGATCCAAAGGGACCGGCGAACCAGGTCTCCCGGTCATCGCTGGCCGGACGTTCGATGACGCGAACGATGTAGTGGATGGTGTGTCTGTACGTGGCCATGTCGTCACGCCTCAGATCAACGCGCCGCGCGGTCGAGCGCGGCCTTCGCCTGGGCGATCAGCTGGCGGGCCTCGAGGGCCGCCTGGCTCTGCTCGTGGGTGGGCCCGGTGCCGGAGCGCCAATCTGAGCGCAGCTCGTCCTCGGCGTCACCGAGGAGTCTGTGCGCCCGCCGGCGCATGTCCTCGAACGTGGGCAGCTCGGTGCTCATCGCGATCTCCTGTCGTCGAGCTCTCCTGCAGTCTGGCTCATGCGTCCGACACTCCGTTCGTATTCCACAGCGGCCCGCGGGTGCTCAGCGGCGCTCGCTCGGGTAGTTCGACTTCCCTCCGGGCCAGCGGTAGTAGACCTGCGGCGGCTGGAGCGGCGGGTGGTTGGGGTAGTAGATCGAGTAGGTGTTCGGCCAGTCCCGATCTTCGGGGTGCTCGTTGTCGGTGTGCTCGTCGGCCCAGGCCACGAGCTCGGCCTGATCCGAGCTGGACAACGTCGCGTCACAGAAGCCACAGCGGTAGGTGGTCGCTGTCTCGTCCGCGACCGGGGCAGCCTCGGCAAGGGCTGCAAGCGCGTCGTCGATCGCAGCGCGCGCGACCTTGAGGCGTTGGACGACGTCGATCGTGCGTGTCCGAGGAGCTGCGCTGACCACGAAGGCTCCGACGCCCTGGCGAGTCACGATCATGCCCTGGTCGAAGAGGATTGTTGAGCCTGCCGGATGGTGCCCAGACCGGGCACGTCGTAGTGCTCCTGGAGCGCGGCGATGGAAGGCAGCTGATCGCCGACAGCGAACTCGCCCTCGGTGATCCGGCGGCGCAGATCGTCGGCGATCTCTCGGTATCGGGCCACGAGGAGCCTGAACCACATAACTTGTGCACACCTGCGCCATGACGTTTACTGGAGACCCTGCGTATCAAGGTTGGTCGTATCGCGCAGGCAAGTCCCGGCCTGCACCAGGTGAGAACCGACGGGCGCTTGCCGGCGTCGCCCGTCTGGTTTGCGTGTAGATCTCACGCGTCGCTCGCAGCGAAGGTA
>NZ_JASBRN010000047.1 GCF_030149505.1 Nocardioides sp. | reverse complement strand
TACTGGGCACAGCGGTCATCAAGGTGTCCTTCTTCGAGTCGGTTGTGAGAGATCACTCGAAGGATCCACCTGGTGGCCGCGCCTACGTTGCAGGCACGCGCTCACTCAGGTCCGTCGTACACCACTCTGCTGGACTCCACTCTCTCGGAAGGAAGCGCCGTGTCCGTTGCTCACCTGGTCCAGCAGAGGTTGGCTCGTCGACGCGCACGTCGAGGTAGGAGGGCCTCCGCCTTCGCCGTGCTTGTTGCGTCACTGGTGCTCCTCGTCCCGTCCGCGGGCCAGGCATGCGATCTCGGAATCCGGACCGACGGCGCCAATGTCACGTGGTGTATCTCGGCATCGATGGACGGCTCCGGGATGATCGAGCCCGCCCGCTGGGCGATTCAGAACCTCGCCAACAACACCGCGATGACCACGACCAACGTGAGCGACTGTGCCGAGAACACAGACGTCCGGTTCGTCAACGGCGAACTCGGCGACGGAACCTGGGGAAGCGCTCGCTGCATCAACTTCAGGAACGAGACCTCGAACCCGCAGATCTGCGACAAGTTCAACGTCATCCAGGACCGCAGCAGCCAGGTCACCACGAACAACGATGCCGGCGACCCTTACTCCAATGGAGTACCCGCCAACGGCGAGCTCGAACTCAACTTCGAGAAGACCTGGTGTCATGAGCTCGGCCACGTCACGGGTCTCGAGCACCACCCAGTCGACTTCGAGAACCGTGCGGGCTACTACAACGCCAGCACCCCCGACCGGGTGCGCGACTGCCTCGTTCGTGGACACATCGAGACCGCGGACAACTGGCGGCGCTACAACGCTCACCACACCGCCGACATCGCCGCGCGTTACTGAAGGGCTGCAGATGACCACCCGAGCTCGATTCCTCGCCCCGGCCGCCGCCGTCGCTGTCGCGCTGGCACTCCTTGCCGGCTGCGGACAAGCCACCTCTCAATCGACGACCGGACCCACAAACGAGTCTGCGACCAACACCGGACCGGCGAGTGCGGCTCCGCCCTCCGCAAACGTCGAAGAGCTGCTGGCCTCCAGCCCGCGTCTCGACGCCGTTGCCAAGGAGGCGCTCGATACTCCGTCGTTCGACGCAGCCGACCCTCAGTTCCCGATCCTCGGGTACGAGCAGTTCGACGTCGCCGTGGTCGGAACGCTGACCGAGGTGGACGCCGGCCCCACTCAGCCGGTCTTCGCCGGGGACCCCGACCCATTGGGCACGATCGTCCTGGAGGTAACGCCGACCTTGGTGCTCCACGGCGACGCCGAAGTTGGCCAACCCATCTTTGTCCGCCTGGCCATCGACGACCTCGAAGGTCTCACGTCGGCGCTTCCGGCCGGGACGCTGACCTTCGTCGCGGCTTCTAACGTCGATCCAACGTTCGACGAACAACTCATCGACCCCTTCGCCGGCGTGCCGCAAGGTGAACAACGCTACGTCGCGGGCGCGCCGTACGCAGCCTTCGCTGACGGACCCCTCAACACCTGGTTCCCCCTCTTGGAGCGCACCTTTAGGCGCCCATTAACCGGGTTGCTCACACCTCGATGAAGTAGGCAGACCACTACCGGCGATGGTGATTCGGGGCTGCTACACATTCACCGGGAAAGGTCCGGGCCTGACGAACAAGCCTGCGCGTGCAGCGATCAGGACTTAACAGTGCGTCCGGCATAGCGGGCCCACGGCTCGGCGGCCTTGTCGGCGTGGAGGAACGCGACCTGGGTGCTGTAGCCGAGGGCCTCGGCGACGAGGGAGGGCGGGCATTCGAGGACGAGCTCACCGATGGCGCGGTTGCGGGCGCCGAGGAGGTTGACGCCGAGGTCGCGGAGCCGGTCCATGACCGTGTTGGGGTGGAGATGACGGCCGGCGAGGGTGCTGGGGAAGAGCCAGGGGTTGTCTGGGCCGGCGCCGGTGCGGAGGTTTGGCCGCGCGGAGAGGTGCTCGCTCAGTAGGGACGCGAACGGTATGGGGACGTCGGTGGGGACCGAGCCGAGGGTGATGCTCATGCCGGTGTCACCGTCGTCGATGACGTTGGTCGGGAGAGTGACGACCTTGACCAGCGGCTGAGCGTAGAGCAGGAGGAGCATCCCCGCGACGCGGTAGGGAAGTGACTCGTTGGTTCCGGTGAGGAGCTCGTGGATCCAGGCGAGCCGCTGGTCCTGGCTCAGCGACGGACTGGTCTTGGCTGATCGGTGCTGGACCGTCACCGTAGTGTTAAGGCGCGACTTCTTCGCGATGACGAAGAACGTTCTGATCGCGCCGCGTGTGGTGGGTCCGGTGGCCAGCCACTCGTCGATGTCTTGCTGTGTGCAGGTGGCGGCGGTGCGTTGGCAGGTCTCGTGGAGCCAGACGAGGAACTTGACCGTCTCGGTGATCTCCTGCTTGGCCGAGTGGATCGGGCCGCGTGTGGTCGAGCCGGCGTCGGCCTTGGCCCGGATCCGTCGGAGGTGGTGCCAGGTGGCGAAGTGCTCGACGGGTTGGCGCACCTCGTCGGGGAGCCCGTCGAGTTTGGCGTCGATCCATTGCTCGAAGCGGGGAAGGTAGGGGTCGCGATGGGGGAGGAGACCGTGGTGCTGCATGAGCGCCCGGAGGTGCTCGGCGGGTCTGCCGGACGCGGTGTCGAGGCCCTCGTGCGACACCGAGATCGTGCCGTCCCCGAGGCCGCGAAGCAGCTGCTGAACCTTGACTGAGCGCTTCCACGCAAGGATCGACTCGGGCCGGTCGGCGGCGCAGAGTGCATCGACCAGGCCGAGGAGGACGGGGTCGGTTGGGACGCCGCCGAGCAGGCCGTGGAGGTCGTCGCGGAGGGCGCAGCGGACGCAGACACGACCGCGCTGATGGGCGGCTTCGTTGCCGCAGCGTTCGCAGTGGAAGTCGTAGGGGATCTGCGCGCAGGTGGAGCAGGTGGCCAGGCCCGCATCGTTGGCCGGGCCAGGCAGCAGGCGGTGTTGCAGACAGTCGGGGCAGGTGCCGTATGTCCGGGTCGCTTCGTAGAAGCAGATGAAGCAGAGCCGTCCTTCTGGCCACGTCGCTGCGACACGGGGCATGCCGCGGTCGCACCGGGCGCACGGGCCGTTCTTGGCCGCGGTCGCACGGGGCCGGCCCTGCTTGGTGTTGCGAGGGGAGAGGCCAGCCGGCTTCGGATCCACAAGAACACCTGGCCGCTACTCGTCGAGGATGTTCGCGCGGCGCGGCCGAACCGTGCGGTCGAGCGCGACGACATTCGGCGGGGTGGCGGTGCCGGTCTTGCGGACTCTTGCGTCGGCCGCGGTGGTGGTGACGAGATCGGCGGGCGTGCAGTCGAAGATGTCGCACAGCGCCGCGATCACTTGGAGCGACACACGCTCAGGGCGCTGGTTGACGAGGCGGTAGACCTGGGGTCGCGACAGGGTGATGTCGCGTTCGGCCAGCAGAGGAATGAGATCGGTGGTGTTGTGCAGGCCGCGGGCCGCCATCAGCTCGGCCAGCCGCCAGGTGTAGTCGACCTTGCGCTTCATGATGTGCCGTCCTCGGTCCGTCGTTGCAGGGCTTCGTTCACCGTGCGGTCCAGCGCGCTCCTGAGAGTGGAGCGGCGGAACTCGTCGGTCACGAACTGGTAGATCCCGGTGGTCGAGGCGTGCTCGTGGCCCATCTGGTCCTGCACGAACCGGGGGTCCCAGCCGGCTTCGAGGAGGTGGGTGGCGTAGGAGCGACGGAAAGAGTGGAGGTCAAGGCCGTCGGAGAAGCCCAGTTCCTCGCAGTAGCGGCGGACCCGCCGGATCAGGGTCGACTCGACGACCAGGCCACCGCGTTCGCTGGGGAACAGGTCGAGGGTGCCGGGGTCGCCGCGGCCGTTGGCGAGCCAGTCCTCGAGGATGGCGGGGGTCCACCGCCAGACGGTCAGAACACTGCGTGGCTTCGGTGGGGACCCTCGTCGTGCTTTGCCGTAGCGGACCTTGCAGACGCCGAAGGCACCGAACTCCCGGGCGTGCGGGTTGCGGGCGAAGTCGACGGTCTGGAGGTGACGCAGCTCGTTGAACCGGAGTCCGTAGGCGTAGGCGATCTTCATCATGACCGCGTCGCGGTAGGCGGCCTGCCAGCCCTTGCGAGTGGAGTTGCCGATGCGCTCGACCTCGTCGTCGGCGTGATCGAAGAGCGCGTTGATCTCCTCGCGGGTGTATGGGCGCTTCGTCGGTCGGCCGTCGTACTCCTGGACGTGGGGAGCGGTGTTCCAGTCGAAGAAGACCTGAGACGGGTGGGTGCCGAAGTGCTGCTCGCAGATCCGGTCCCAGCCGTAGTCGGGGTTGCTGATGTAGCTGGTGAACGCACGAAGCGCGGAGTGGTAGCCGCGGAGCGTGGAGTGGGCGACGTGCTTGACGGTGCGCAGGTCGGCGGAGAACTCCTCGACCATCGCGGGCGTCCAGCGCCACGGGTCCTCGTTGACGTGGTCCAGGAACCGCTGCACGCAGCGCAGCCGCTGGTCGATCGTGGCGAACTGCAGGTTGCGTGACAGCTGCTGGTTGCGCCAGCCATCGAGCATCATCTGGAGCACCTGCTCATCGGGCCGCAGGACCGGCACCGACGGCACCAGCTGGACCCGACCAGAGCCGTCAATCTGCATCAAAACTCCCTGAGAACCCGGTTACGGTCACTGAATCAATGATGCATCCGATGAGACGATCAGTGCGTTCATGCAGGTCAGCGGCGTGTCGAAAACACCGCTGGGTGTGCCGATCTCGCCTTCCGCGGGTTGCCCACGGCTCCCATGGCTCGCGGCATAGTGCGGCGTTTCTGCAGGTCAGCAGGTGTTTAGCCCTACGCACAAGGGGAGTGCGGCGGACCCGCCGTAGATGATTCATCTGATGCAATCCGCAGACTAGAGGTTGACGTAATCTATGTTATCGGCGGTGTGATTTCGCCTGTGATTTTCCCCGCGATTCACTATTGGATTGCGCTGCACAGGGTGGCACACTGCAGGTATGAGCACTCAGTCGACCATCGCCCGCGGCGACCTTCGCGCCTACGAGGAGTCGGTGCGGCTGCCCACGCCGGAGCTCGTCGAGCGGCTGCGCGACCTGCTCGGAGCCAAGCTCGTGGCCTACCTGGGCTCGGTCCAGGAGACCCGCGCCGTACGCCAGTGGGCCGACGCCGGCGACGCACGGACCCCGTCGACCGAGGTGGTCAACCGGCTGCGGATGGCCTACCGGATCGCGGCTCTGCTGCGCGAGAAAGACTCGGCCGCGGTCGTCCAGACGTGGTTCCAGGGCATGAACCCGCGCCTCGACGACGTCGCGCCGGCGCGCCTGCTGCGTGAGGGCGACCTGGAGCAGGTCGGCCCCGAGGTCCTCGCGGCCGCGCGCACGTTCGCTGCGGCCGGGTGACTCCACTGGTGACCGAGGCACCTCAGCTGGTCGTCGTCGACGCGGCCGAGCAGGTCTGGCGCGTCGGCTTCAAGCCGGAGCCCTGGGCCTGGTCGGGTTGGGAGTGGGCCGGCGCCGATGGCAGGTTCCACGGCCGCTGGGATGACCGGCAGGGCAACTTCCGCACCATCTACGCCGGATCCACCCTCCTGGCCTGCCTGCTCGAGGTCCTCGCCGGCTTCCGGCCTGACCCGACCCTCGTGCTCGAGCTCGACGACATCGAGGAGGATGACGAGGACGCCGCGATGCACCCGACGGCCCGCGCCGGCGAGATCTCCTACTCATGGCTCGAGCCGCGGTCGGCAGCGAGCGCGACGCTGTCGGGTCGGTTCTGCGCGGTGACAGCCGCAGAGTCCATCGCGGCCCTGCGGCCGCAGTTCGTCGCCCTCGCGCACCTGCTCGCCCTGCACGACTTCGACGCGGCCGCGCTCAAGGACGGGCGACCGCGAGCGCTCACCCAGTCGGTGGCCACCTACCTGCACGCGACCACCGACCTCGACGGCGTCACGTTCGCCTCTCGGCACGGCGATGACCTCACGCTGTGGGCCGTGTTCGAGCGGGCCGAGGACGCCGCGATCAGCCGCACCCTCGACGCGATCGCGCACCACGCCCTCTCCCCCGAGCACGCCGACGTCCAGGAGGCCTTCCGGATCCTCGGCCTCAGCTGGTCGACCACCTGAGCCGCGCCGCAGACGCTGTTCCACCCCTGCGCAACGGGTCGCCATGCCACGATGCGAGCGTGGGAATCTTCAAGCGCAGCGAGGCCGTCCGGGCTAAGAAGATCGGCGCACACGCCCGGTATGTCGATGAGGACGTGCAGCGCGTCGACCTCAAGGTCACCAGCACCGACGGCGAGACGGCGACGATCGACCTCAGCCTCGACCAGACGCGCCAGCTCGTCATCGACCTGACCAACGCCTACGGGGCGTGCCGGCCGGCGCTGCTGGACCAGAAGCAGGTCGACCGGATTACGTCGTTCTTCGGGATGCGTTGATGACGCGCTACGAGTACGACGAGGAGGCCAGCGCCGCGTGGCGCATGGACGTCGTGCACGAGGTCGACGACTCCACCGCCCCCGTCTCGCGATGGGTGGACGCGATGCCCTTGTTCCCAGGCATCGGTGCTGGCGCGCGGCATCATCGGAACCAGGGGTGGTACGCCGTTCGTCGCGTCGCCGATGCACAAGCAGGCCTTCGACCTGCGCACCGGGCAGTGCCTCGACGACGCGGCCGTCCGGGTCCCGACGTACGAGGTCCGCGTCGACGACGGCGTGGTCCTCGTCGGTCCCTCGCAGGAGTAGCCCAGGAGCGACGATGACCGAATCCCTTCCGCTGAGCGGCTTCCGCATCGGCGTGACCGCTGCGCGGAAGGTCGACGAGCAGGTCGCGCTGCTCGAGCGGCGCGGCGCGACCGTCGAGTGGGCACCCGCGCTGTCGCTGGACCCGAACCACGTCGACGACGACCAGCTCCGCGCCGCCACCGAGGAGGTGCTCGCGAAGCCGGTGGACATGTTCCTGGCCACGACCGGGATCGGGATGCGGACCTGGCTCGACGCCGCCGAGAGGTGGGGACTGCTGCCGGCGCTCCTGGAGAGGCTGGGGAGCGCCGAGATCCTCGCGCGCGGGCCCAAGAGCGTGGGGGCGCTCCGGCGCCGCGGGCTGCGCGAGCTGTGGGCGCCGGAGTCGGAGTGCTTCGAGGACGTGCTCGAGCACCTGCGCGGCCGCTCGCTCGAGGGGTTGCGGATCCTGGTCCAGGGGCACGGCCAGTCGCTGTCGATGGCCGCCCACGCGCTGCGGCGCCGCGGTGCGGACGTCACGACCGTGACGGTCTACCGGGTCGAGCCCGCCAAGGACCTCGAGCCGATGTTCAAGCTCGTCGACCTGGTCGCAGACCGGTCGCTGGACGCGGTGACGTTCACCTCCGCCCCGGCCGTCGCCGCGCTGATGGAGGCCGCCGGGTCGACCGGCCGCCGCGAGGACTTGGTCGGTGCGTTCCAGGCCGACGTCGTCGCCGCGTGCGTGGGCCCGGTGACTGCGGCGGCGTTCGAGCTGTGGGGGGTGCCGACCATCTATCCCGACCGGTCCCGGCTCGCGGCGATGGTCAAGCAGCTCGAGACCGAGCTGCCGTCGCGGCGCTCGGGCCTCGCCATCGAGCTCGCCGACGGCCAGCAGCTGCTCCTGCACGGCGACGACGTGCTGCTCGACGGCAGCGTGGTCAAGCTCTCCCCGGCTCCCGCGGCGGTGCTCAACGCGCTCGTCGCCAACCCCGGAAACGTGGTCTCCCGCCCGGCCCTGCTGGCGATGCTGCCCTCCGGTACGGCGGGCTCCGAGCACGCCGTCGAGATGGCCGTCGCCCGGCTTCGCGCCGCCCTCGGCACCCGCGCGGTCCAGACGGTCGTCAAGCGGGGCTACCGGCTGGCCGTCGCTCCCTGACCGGCTCGGCCGCGGCTCAGACCGGGTCCGGCTCGCCGGTCGGGTCGGCGGCGACCGGGTCGGCGAGGTGCGCCCCGCCGAGCGGGTCGCCGGACCAGCCGGAGACGGCCCAGCCGGAGCGAGGGGAGCCGTCGAGGACGACGGCTCCGGTGTTCTGCAGCCGCCGGTCGGTGGGGCCGCCGTGCCGGGACGCGAAGGTGCGGATCGCCGCGCCGTGGCTGAACGCCACGACGGTCCGTCGTCGGGCTGCCCGTCGGTGAGGGCACGGACGGCGGCGTCGTACCGGTCGAAGAACGTGTGCCTGTCCTCGGCACCTGGCATCCGCACGCCGAGGTCACCGCCGATCCAGGCGGCCACGGTCTCGGCGTACACGTCGATCGACGCGACCTCGGTGTGCATCTCCAGCGACCCGGCGGAGATCTCCTCGAGGCCCTCGCTGATCGCGACCTCGATCCCGCGGCTCGTGGCGAGGGGCGCGGCGGTGAGCTGGGTACGCACCAGAGCCGACGCGTGGATCGCCGCGATCGGCTGCGTGGTGAGCACGGCGGGCAGCGCGTCGGCCTGCCGGTGGCCGAGCGGCGTGAGCGGCGCGCCGGGCCGGGCGGTGTCGAGGTCCCCGGCCACGTTGGAGGGCGTCTCGCCATGGCGGATCAGGATCAGGCGCACGCTGCAAGGCTACGGATCGCCCGTCGAGACACCGAAACCGCACCTTGGGACCGCTCCCATGGAGCCATTTCGGGTGTCTCGACGAAATCAGCCCCGGTCCAGCTCAAGCGCTTCCGGCGTGTGCAGCCGCACCAGGAACCGACCGGCGTCGGCGGGCACCCGGTCGCGGGTGAGTCGTGAGCCCACGACCATCGTCCCGAGGGTCAGCGGCACGGTCCAGGCGGCCGGCTGCCCCATGAGGGTGTCGACCCAGCCCGAGGGCGTGGACTCGTTGACCGTCCACGCGATCGCGACGGTCGATCCGAGACCGCCGGCGACCAGGCCCGCGAGCGCACTCACCGCGGTCAGGCCGCGCCACCAGATGTCGAGCAGCAGCAGCGGGCAGAACGTGGCGGCGGCCGCCGGGGTGTCCGTCGCACACGAACACCGTCAGCTGGCCGGTGTCGGGATGGACCGCGGTCGAGACGCCCCCGATGTCCCAGCGGTCGCAGGTCGCGAAGAGCGGCAGCAGCAGCGGCCAGCCCAGGAACGCCTTCACGGCGCCACAGTAGCCACATCGCCAGGGTGCGTCTAAGGAGACGTGCCCTAGGGTCTGACACGGAGGCGTACCTCGTCTGGTGACGGGCGCGGTCCTCAAAACCGTAGTGGCCGAGCATCTCGGTCAGGCGGGTTCGATTCCCGTCCGCCTCCGCCAAAGCCGTTTTGAGGGTGTTTTAGCAGGTCACAAGGGGTAGCGACGCCGCGCTGGGGCGTGGTCACCCTGGGCCCGCTGTGCGGCTCTGTGCGGCTGTATGTCTGTCCGTACCGGAACAGGACCGGAACAGCCTCCGGGAGCTGGCCGGTCAACCCGGACGGGCACGGCGGCGGGGGGCGGCTCGCGAGTGGGGCGCGTGGTGCTCGAACCCGCGACCCAAGGATGGGGAGTCCTGAGGTGGCCGCCCCGCCGACCAGCGCCGCCTCGGCGCGAGGACTTAGATCTGTGCGGGAGCGAGCACGATGTCGAACCGCACTCGACTCCAGCTGGAGTCCAGCCGGCGCCCGTCCGGGGTGGGCGTGCCGGGCGACTGTTGCTCGAACCTCTTGATCAGGGACTGCTTGACACCGAAGACGGTGTCCTGCTCGCCGATCGGGTCGCCCTCGGGGAAGATGTGGGTCACAAGCGTGCGCGCGCCCTCATGGCTGACCATGAAGTGCAGGTGCGAGGCCCGCAGCGGTGAGCGGCCCACGGCGTCGAGCATCTGTCCGACCGGGCCGTCGTCGGGGATCGGGTACGGCGTCGGGGTCAGGCCCCAGAAACGGTAGGACCCGTCGGCGTCGCTGAAGAGGTGTCCCCTGGCCGAGCGCTTGGTGGCGTCGTACTGCACGTCGTACAACCCGTCCTCGTCGGCCTCCCACACCTCGATCCGGGCGCCGGCCAACGGGTTGCCATTGGTGTCGGTGACCGTGCCCTCGACCCAGCAGGGCTCTCCGGGCGCCCCGAAGGAGACGTCGCCGCCGAGCTCGACGTGTGGGGCGTCCTCGACGAAGAACGGACCGAAGACCGTCGCCTCGGTGGCGTCCTTGTACGCCACGTTGTTGACGTTGATGGTCTGCATCGACGCGCCCAGCACGTCGGAGAGCAGGATGAACTCCTGGCGTACGTCGTCGGTGATGTGCCCGGCGCGGGTGAGAAAGTCGATGGCCGCTCCCCACTCGGCGTCGGTCAGCCGAGTCTCGCGGATGAACGCGTGGACGTGCTCGACCAGCGCAACCATGAGCTGCTTGAGCCGCGGGCTCTCGCAGGCGTCGAACGAGCGAACCACCCGCTCGAGGAGCTCCTGCTCGCGCTGAGCCTGGTCCGGTGACACGGTGATGTCCGGCGTCGTGGTCATGAGGGGTCGGCTCCTTCCCACGCCGCGCGCAGCAGCGTGGTGACGTTCTCTTCATCGAGCGGGGTGGGGTTGTTGCTCGGCGCGGCTGCGAGCACCGGCCCGACGGCCTTGGCGATGCCGCTCTCGGGCATCCCGTGGTCGCGCAGGGCGCGGGGGGCGTCGAGAGCGGCACGCAGCGCGCGGAGTCCCTCGGTCGCGGTCGGCGAACCGAAGGCCGCGGCGATACGACCCGCCGCCTCGGGCGCGTTCGGTGCGTTCAGGGCCAGCACGTGGGGCAGGACCACGGCGTGCGTCTGGGCGTGCGGCAGGTTGAACATCCCGCCGAGCACGTGGCAGATCTTGTGGTGGAGACCAGAGCCGGCGCTCGCGAAGGCGACCGCGGCGAGATAGGCGCCGTAGAGCGTCTGCTCGCGACCCTCCAAGCCGGCGGGATCCGCGACGACCGCAGGCAACCCGCCCGCCAGGGCACGGATGCCCTCGCCGGCGAGCGCCTGGTCGATGGGGTCGACCCGCGGGCCCCACATGGCGTCGACGCAGTGCGCCAGCGCGTTGAGACCGCTCGCCACGGACATCTCCACCGGCAGGCCGAGCATCAGCGAGGCGTCGTACACGATGGAGCGTGGCAGTACCCGGGCATCGACGCCGGTGGTCTTCACCTCGCCTTCGGTGAGACCCCACACGTTCGTCGCCTCGGATCCGGCGTACGTCGTTGGGACCGCCACGATCGGGAGGCCGGTGGTCAGCGCCACCGCTTTCGCGAGCCCGGTCGTCGAGCCGCCACCGACGCACACGAGGACGTCGGCGCCGCTCGCCGAGGCCGCCACGCGCGCCCGCTCGGCCACCTCGGCGGGCACGTGCATGACGACCTCGTCGTGGCGCACCGCCACCGACAGCCCGGCGCCGACCTCGTCGGCCAGGGCCGCCTCCGCCTTGCCGGCGATCAGCATGGCGCGGCTGGCGCCCAGCACGGCGACCTCGGCCGCCGTCGCAGCGGCGGCATCGCCGGCGGCGAAGACCACCCGCTGCGGCAGCGTCTCGTGCACGAACCGCATCACGCTCGCCCCAGCACCTGCCGGACGGCCTCGCGCAGCGCCGCCTCCGGGTCGCCAGGCAGCGCCATCGCGCGCCATGCGATGTGCTTGTCCGGCCGCACGAGCAGCGCCCCCGACTCCTCGACCTCGCAGAGCTTGGCCCAGTCGAAGTAGAGGTCGGTGATCGGTCGGCCCGGGCCGATCACAACCGCCTCCAGCGGCAGCCCGAAGTCGGCGGCGACCTTCGCCGCCGCCTCCTCCCAGGCCTCGCCGGCGACGCCGGTGATCAACGTCCACCGCGTGTACGGCGCCAGGTCCATCGTGGCCACCTTGGTGACGTTGTCGCCGACCCACGCGTGCGGCAGGTGAGCGCCGGGGCTCGTCGAGGCCGCGTGGTAGAGGTCTGCGTCCTCCTTGCCGGCCGGCTGGACCGGCCGGGTGCCGTCGCTGAGGATCGCGCTCGACGCGTAGAACTGGCCGAGCTCGACTCCGTGGGCGTTGAACTCGTAGTTCTTGGTCTCCATCGCCCGCACCAGCGCGGCCCGCTTGGCGGCGCCCTCCGGGGTGTTGGCCTTGCGCTCCTCGAGCGCAGCAGCCATCGCGTCCCCGTCCAGCCCGGCGACACCGAGGGCGTCGAAGAGGTCGGCGAACTCGCGCGCCGAGGTGTTGGCCCGGGTCACGATCCGTTCGGCGACCGGTGCCCGCTCGGCGGTGTAGGAGTCGAGCAGCACCGGGTCGGCGTACCCCTGGAGGACGGCGGCGAGCTTCCAGGCCAGGTTGTAGGAGTCCTGGATCGACGTGTTGGAGCCCAAGCCGTTGCTCGGCGGGTGCCGGTGCACGGCGTCGCCGGCGCAGAACACGCGGCCGCGCTGCAGGTGGGTCGCGTACATCTCGTTGACGCCCCACAGGCTGTAGCCGGTGATCTCGGGCTCGAGATCGGGCATCCCGAGCAGGTCGCGGACGATCTTCGTGGCCGCCGCCTCATCGAGGGTCGGCGGCTCGTCGGCGATGTCGTAGCCCCAGACGATCAGCCACTCGTCCCACGGGCGGACCATCCGCACCAGCCCGGTCCCGATGCCGCCCACGTTCGAGCCCGGCTGGATCACCCAGTACAGCACCGACGGACGGTGGTTGACGTACGGCGAGATGTCGGCCTTGAACGTGATGTTCATCGAGCCGGCGATGTCCATGGCGCCCTCGAAGGGCAGGCCGATGTCGGAGGCGACCTTCGATCGAGCGCCGTCCGCGCCGATGACGTACTTCGCCCGGATCTTGTACTCCTGTCCGGTCAGCCGGTCGCGTACGTCGACGGTGACGCCGTCCTCGTCCTGGCTCAGCGCGACGTACTCGGTCGAGAACCGCGTCTGGGTGCCGCGCTCGGTAGCGTTGCGTACCAGGATCGGCTCGAGGTACGTCTGCGGGATGTCCACGGTCAAGCACGGCGAGGCGAGCTGGTAGTCGGCCTCGCGATCGGGGCGCGTGCCCCAGGTGTGGATCCGGCCGATCTCCTCGCCGGCGATGCTGGTGCAGAAGACGGTGTCGCCGACCAGCTCGTGCGGCGTCGCGTCCGCCAACACCTGGTCCTCGATCCGCATGTCCCGGAAGATCTCCATCGCGCGCTGGTTGGTGATGTGCGCCCGCGGCGTGTTCGCCGTCCAGCGGTACTTGGTGATCATGATGTTGGAGACGCCCAGCTCGCTGAGGAACAGCGCAGCGGCCGCGCCCGCAGGGCCCGACCCGATGACCAGGACGTCGGTCTCGACGACGGACCCGTCGGGGGTCTCGGT
The DNA here is from genome assembly GCF_030149505.1 of Nocardioides sp. Classification (GTDB taxonomy): domain Bacteria; phylum Actinomycetota; class Actinomycetes; order Propionibacteriales; family Nocardioidaceae; genus Nocardioides. Next base: position 53,899 of record NZ_JASBRN010000047.1, on the reverse strand, counting down.
CTCGGCAAGACCGTCGTTGAACTCCGGCATGGAGCAGACCTTTCTCTATGGCGATGGCTCGAGAGTTGTGTGTCCCGCCTGGTCCCGCCGGCGCCGTGCGCGGGCGGGACCAGGCCGGGAGCGGGGCTATCGCGTCTGGCGCAGACGCTGCGGCCAGATGCCCTGCTTGCCGGCGGCGAGAATGCCGTTGGGGTCGACGGCGTCCTTGAGCCGCTCGTAGAAGCGCAGCATCGCGTGGTCGTTGTAGTCGAAGGTGCCGGCCACCGTGTCCATGTTCGAGGGGTGGCACCGGTACTCGCCGTACCCGAGCTTCGCGGTGGTGGTGACGAGATCGCCGCAGAGGTCGCGCGCCCGCGCTGCGGCCGGCTCGTCGGCGGTGTCATAGACCATCAGCGTCACGTGCATCATCGACCGCTCGCGCAGCAGGAAGCCGCCGATGTAGTCGAAGCCGGCCTCCTCCGAGGCGGGACGGACGAGGTCGATGATCCTTCGGCCGTCGCGGCCGGTGAGCGGGAGCACGGTGGAGAAGCCGATGTGGCCGCCCTTCGCGCCACCGACCCAGTCGCTGGTGTTGAGCATCTCCATGTCGGGGATGCCGGCCTGGACCTTGCCGCTCTGGTCGAGCGCGGAGACGTCGAGTGCGTCACCGCGCATCTTCGTCCCGGTGACGGTAATGCCGGGCACCACCGACAGCGCCTCCTTGATGTTCTCGAACTGCGCGTCGACGGTGTTCTCGCGACCGTAGAGGGCGAAGCGCATGTTCCACATGCCGAGGTTGGGGATCTGGGCGACGATCGCCTTGGAGACCTCGAACGGGATCGGCCCCTCGCCGTCGTAGAAGTCGCGGCGCTTGCCGACGACCGCGAGGGCGCCGGAGGCCGTGAAGACCGACGGGTAGTTGGGGATCGTCCGGTCGATCATCAGCGGGCGCACCGCGTCGAGCAACGCGGGCAGGTGCTCGTCGTCCTCGATCGTGACCCAGCCGGTGAGGTAGGTCTCCGGCTGGGGCATGCACCAGATGCCGGCCTGGGTCACGATGCCGTAGTTCGACTGCATGAAGAGGCTGTCGACCATGGGGCCGAAGCCGCGCTTCGACAGGTGCCACGACGGGTTGTCGGTCATCGCGCCCATGCCGGTGCGGAGCAGCTCGCCGTCGGGCAGCACGACCTGCATGCCACAGACGCTGTTGGCGCGGTCGCCGTTGACGGTGTAGCCGAAGCCGTGCTCGAGGGCGTTCCCGATCACGCTGCCCCATCCGATGTCGGGGCAGTCTGCCCACAGCCTGTGGCCGTGCTTTTGGAGGTAGTCGTAGAGCTCGTTGAACGAGACGCCCGGCTCGACGACGACGTAGCTGAACTCCTCGTTGACCTCGAGGATGCGGTTCATCCGGCGCAGGTTGACCACGATCGCGCCCGGGTTACGTGGCGCCGAGCCGCCGTACCCGTTGTTGCGGCCCTGGGAGTTGACCCACAGCTCCACGCCGTGCTCGTTAGCGATCCGGACGATCGCCTGGACCTCCTCGGTGCTGGCCGGCTGGAGCACCGCCGGCGGGACGTAGTCGGTCCACTCCAGGGGCGAGTACGGGTCGGCGAACTCCTGGCGGGTCGGCAGGTCGGTGGCGACGTGCTCCGCCCCGATCGCCGCACGGAACTTCTCCAGTGCCTCAGTGAAGGAAGCGGAAAGGGCGGGCTCGGTGTCGATGGTCATGTTTCACTCTTTCTCTGATCCGGCGGAGCCGAAGGCTGCTTCGATGCGGGCGTGCCGGTCGTGGACGACGGGCAGCATCTCGGGGTGGGTGACGAGGTAGAGGTCGCCGCGGGTGAGCCCGTCGACGACCAGTCGGCCGACGGCGGCGGGCTCGAGCGTCCGACCGGGCGGGATCTGGTCGAGCTGCGGTGGGGCGGTACGTCGTCCACCGGGGCGGTTGCGCTCGCTGTCGGCGATGGCGGTGCGCACGAGGCCCGGCACGAGGACCGAGATGCCGACCCGCGACCGCGCCTGTGCGAGCTCTTGGGCGACGGTCTCGGTCAGGGCCACGACGGCGGCCTTCGATGCGGCGTACGCCGCCATCCCGGGTGCGTTGAACAGGCCGGCCATCGAGGCGGTGTTGACGATCCAGCCGGCGTCCGAGGTCTTCTCGATCAGCGGCAGGAATGTCTTGACGCCGTGGATGACGCCCCAGAGGTTCACGTCGAGCACCCAGCGGAAGTCCTCGAGCCCGAGCTGGTCGAAGGGCGCGAGGTGGCCTACTCCGGCGTTGTTGACGACGATGTCGACCCGCCCGTACTCCGCGAGCACGCGCTCGGCCAGGGCCTGTACGTCGTCGCCGAGGCGCACGTCGGTGCGCACCGCCAAGGCGCCGATCTCGGCCGCGGCGGCCTCGAGCGGACCGGGTTCCACGTCGGCGATGACCACCCGCGCACCGGCGGCCACCAGCGCCTCCGCGATGCCACGTCCGATGCCGGAGGCACCGCCGGTGACGACGGCGACGCGCCCCTCCACGTCGGCGAGGCCGCTCATGCGTCGACCTCCGCCGCCAGTGCCGCGAGCCAGTCCGTGATCACTGCGAGGACCTCGACGTTGTTCGTCTCCAGCATCATGCCGTGGCCGTTGCCCTCGATGCCGTGCTCCTCCAGCCGCAGCAAGGTGCTGGTGCAGCCCACCTGGTCGAGGAAGTCCACGAGGTGACCGTCGAAGAACCGGAACGGCGAGGCCTGCGCGGTGACGACCGCGATCGGCACCTGCGCCAGCCCGGGCAAGGTGTGCGCAGGCTCGACCTGGAGCATCTTGGGCACCGGCCCCTCCTCGACGGTGTGCACCTTGAGCTCGGCGACGTCCGAGATCGGCGGGTCGTAGTTCATGGGCGCGGCGGCCAGGCCCCACGGCAGGGTCATGCCGGTCTGCGGCTGGCCGAGGAACGGCGGCCCGATGGTCTCCACGGCGACCAGCGCACGCACCAGGTCGGGTCGGGTGTCGGCGGCCAGGTAGGCGCCGGGCCCGCCGGCGGAGTGCGCCACGACCACGGCCGGACCGATCCGCTCCAGCAGGCTCACCAGCCGGTCGCGCTCGAGGGCGTGCATCCGTTCGGTGTCGGCGAGCAGAGGACCCTGCGAGGCGATGAACTGCGAGAACACCTCGTCCGTGCCGTCGAGAGCACCGGGCCACCGGGTGTTGGGGGGCAAGGGCGGCCCGTCGGGGCCACCGAGGAAGACCATCTGGAGGACCTCCGCACCCCACGTCGGGGCGAGCGGACCGAGGACGGCCGGGTCATGTGGAGAGCGACCGTGTCCGGGACGGTCGACCACGTAGACCGGGTGGCCGGCCTCGACGAGCAACGGGGCCCAGCCGGGACGGCCGTCGGGCGTGCTCAGGTAGTCGGTGCCCTGGCCGCCGCCGCCGTGGACGAGCACGATCGGCGGGCGGTCGCTCTCGGCGCCAGGGGTTTCCCACTCGACGTACATCGGGGCGAGCAGGACGGACCCGGCCGGACTCTGCACCCGGTCGCCGGTCACCCAGAACGAGCCGCGGGTCATCGGACCGCCTCCGCTGCGTCGAGGAGCGAGGGGGTGATGAGACCCCGCATCGCGAGCAGGTCCGAACGGCGGAACTCGCGGTCGGTCGCCATGTGGCGCAACCCGCCGAGCAGCTGTGCCTTCTCCTGCGGCGAGTGGGCGTCGAAGAGCATCCGCTTGTTCGCGGTCGCGGCCGGCGAGGCGACCTCGAGGAAGACCCGCCGCCGCTCCTCCGCATACCGGTCGAGCACGGCCTCGTCCGCGGTGCCGTGGATCACGGCCGCGAGGGCCTCGGTGAGCACGAAGGAGTCGAGGAAGCCGCCGGTCAGGCCGAGGCCGCCGACGGGGTTCGTGATGTGGGCGGCGTCGCCGGCGAGAAGCACCCGCCCGAGGCGGAAGGTGTCGGCGGCGCGCTGGTGCATGCGGTAGGGCGCGAACTGGACGAGCTCGTAGGCCGCTCCCCCGGGCATCCCCGTCGCGAAGTGCTCGTGGATGCGCTCCTCGAGGCCATCGAGGGGCAGCTCGGCGGACTCGCGGAAGGTGAAGCGCCACAGGTCGTCGGCGGTGATCTTGGCGATGATCGCGCCGTAGTGGGGGTCGATGCGCCAATTGGCGATCTTCAGGCCCTGGGCGCCGAGGTCCGCGCGGATGTTGGTGGAGACGAAGCGGTCGGGCCAGGTGATGCCGTCGAACCCGAGCCCGAGGGTCTGGCGCACCGCGCTGTTGGCACCGTCGGCGCCGACCAGCCAGTCCCCGCGAACCGTCTGCGGCCCGTCCGGACCGGACACCTGCACCGTCACGCCGGACTCGTCCTGGGTGACCCCGGTGACCTCGGTGGCGTAGCGCACCTCCGCGTTCTCCAGCGTCGCGAGGTGACGCAGGAGCACCCGGCTGACCTGGCCCTGCCCGAGGTGCAGCGTGTAAGGGTGGCGCACGTCGTCGGTGATGGCGTCGAGGGTGCTGTGGAAGTGCTCGCCGGTGGCGTGATCGATCAGGTTCATGCCGTCGCCCCGCAGGCCCTCGGCCTGGAGGTCGGAGAGGATGCCGAGCCGCTCGAAGCCGTCGTGGACGATGAAGAGGTAGGCCATCGCGCGCGGGGCGGTGCTGACGGTCTCCTCCTGGTCGAGGACCAGGACGTCGACGCCCTCCTTCGCCAGCCCGTAGGCGGTCGCGAGGCCGACAGGCCCCGCGCCGGCCACGATCACAGTGGGGTTTCTCATCCGCAGAGCTCCTGCATGACTCGGCCGCTCCGCGGCATGTCGCTGCCGCGGGTCGACGTCGCGAATCTCGCGACCTCTGTAACGTGCACTACAGGGCCGACCCTGCGCCAATGCCGAACACGCACGGCGTCATGAGGCGAGGGAATGACCCCGCGGTAGGTGCGTCCGCGGGCAGGTCGCCGTCAGGCCGGCTCGGCGTCCGGCACCAGGTGGAGCGTGCGGCTGGTCACGGACAGGGCCACCTCGGCCACCGCCGCCGCGTCCGGTCGGTAGCCGACCGCGGGGTAGGCGACCGCGACATGGGAGAGCGGCGCACCGAGCGCCGGGACAGCAGCGACGCCGGGGTGCGGGCGAAGTCGGGGCACCGAGGCCGGTACGATGCCGCTGAGCTTGCGGTAGGCGACGGCGGCCCCGAACTCGACCTCTGTCCGGGCGACGGCCCCGATTTGTGGTGTCTCCCCGTGGCGCTGGTCGACCGCCAACCACGAGGCGCCCCATGCACTCGGGATGCTCGGCGGGAGGGTCACCCACGGCTCGTCGAAGATCTCGCGGATGTCGGCGTTCGGCGCCGACGCGAGGCGGTGGCTTTCGTGCACGAGGAGATTCATCGGCTCGCTGAAGAGCCGCACGGTGTGCAGGACCGGAAGATCGACCGGCGCCCGGAGGAAGGCCACGTCGTACTCCCCGTTGAGGAGCGGTTCGATCCCGTTGGCGAAGTCGGCGTCCCGGATCTGGAGGGTGGTGTCGGGAAACCGGTCGCAGAACTCCCGGAGCACGCGGTGGGTGAGCTCGGCCAACCCGTTACCGTACAGCCCGATCCGCAGATGTCGCTTGGAGGTCGCCGTCAGCGTTCGGGCGGCATAGCTGAACTCGTCCGCGCTGCTCAGGATCCTGCGGGCCCGCTCGAGGAGCTGCGCGCCGTCGTTGGTGAGCGTCACGCCGCGGCGGTCGCGGACGAAGAGCTGGACGCCGAGATTACGCTCCAGGACGGCGATGGACCGCGTGATCGCCGACTGGGTGAGGAAGAGCCGCTCGCCGGCGACGCGGAAGTTCAAGGTGTCCGCCACCGCCACGAAGTGCCTGAGGTTTCGCAGTTCCATGTCGTCCGTGCCTGCCCAGAGTAGGTGTGTGCTGACACACATCATCCGCCGTCGCCTCGTGGTGCCGACTCCGGGCAGGCACAGGACCTGTCAGGAGGTAGCCCCCTCGCGGCGGCGGCGCAGATAGCTGGAGAGCCCGACGGCGATCAGCAACGCCAGACCGTTGAACACCTGGTCGACCCAGTCATGGGCGCCGCTGAGCGTGAGGCCGCTGACTGATGCAGCCACGAAGAGGACGCCGACGACCGTGCCCAGGACGTTGAAGCGGCCGGGTTGGAAGCCTGTCGTCCCGAGGAAGGCAGCGGTCAGCGCCGGGAAGAGCAGCGACATGCCGTTGTCGGCGTTCGCGCCGCCTGTGCGGGCGACCACGATGATGCCGGCGATCGACGCGAGCACGCTGGCCGTCACGAAGGCGATCAAGGTGTAGCGAGGACGCGGGATGCCCACGAGTACCGCGGCTCGCTCGTTGGATCCGAGTGCATAGAGCGAGCGTCCGTACGGCGTGTGGGTGAGGACGTACCAGCTGGCGATCAGGACGACGGCAACGACGTACACCACACGCGGGAGCCCGAGCCAGCTGGCCGATCCGAAGTCGGTCATGCTTTGGCTGATCCCCACGATGGCGAGGCCGCCGGTGTACCACTGGATCAGCCCCCCGAGGAGTGTCGCCATGCCCAGGGTCGACACGAACGCATTCATCCGGAACCGTGACACGACCAGGCCGTTGACGGTCCCGATCAGGACCCCGGCGATGAGGGCGAGCAGGCACGCCACGACGACGGGCAAGTCGAACCGGGCCATGCCGGCCGCCGCGACGACGCTGGCGAAGATCGCCGTGGCCCCGGCCGAGAAGTCGAAGTGCCCGGCGACGAGGGGGAACAGGATCGCGACCGCGACCAGCAGGACCACCGACTGATTGCCGAGGACGACGCTGACGTTCGCGCTGGTGGCGTAGATCTCGCGGCTGGCCGGGTAGACCGTGAAGAACAGCACGACCAAGACCAGCAGCGCCGGTAGCGCCAGTCGTTCGATCGCCGCCAGCGACCCGCTACGCCGAGTCGCGGAGGCGGTCGCGGCCGGTGTCGTCTCGGTTCGGGATGCCTCGGGTGCCTGGGTTGTCATGGGTGCTCCGTAGGTGAGAGATCGGACGGGGTGCGCATCACAGCGGCGACCAGCTCGTCCCGGGCGGTCGTGGCTGCGTCGAGGTCGTGGGCCACGACACCGTCGGCGAGGACGAGGATGCGGTCGCAGAGTGCGAGCAGCTCGTCGAAGTCCGTGGAGGCGACGACGACACCGCTGCCAGAGGCCGACAGCGACCTGATGCTGGCGTAGATCTCGCTGCGCGCCCTGACGTCGACGCCCTGGGTCGGCTCGTCGAGCAGCATCAGCCGCGGGTTGCGGCGCATCCAGCGGCCGAGCATCACCTTCTGCTGGTTGCCGCCGGACAGCTGCCCGATCGGGGTGTCGACACTCGCCGTCCGGACCGTCTGCCGGGCGACCACCTCCTTGGCGTCGCGCTGCTCGGCGCGCCGGTCCATCCGCAACCACCGCCAGTAGCCCGCCAGGGTGGTCACCGCGATGTTCTCCCGGACCGAGAGGTCGGCGAACAGTCCTTCGGTCAGGCGCTCCTCCGGCACGTACGCCACGCCGCACGCAACCGCGTCGCGCGGCGAGGACGGCCTGTAGGGGCGGCCGTCGAGCTCGATGCGACCGTCTTGGACGGGGTGCTGGCCGAAGAGCGCGCGCAGGATGGTGGAGCGTCCGGCACCGGCGAGCCCGGCCAGGCCCACGATCTCGCCGGGCCCGACCGTCACGTCCACTCCCCGTACGCCGCCGGCGACCAGGCCCGTGGCACGGAGCACGGGCGGTGCGTTTCGGTCAGGGGAGGTCGTCGGGCGCCGCACCTCGGCCAGCTCGGCCTCGGCTACCAGCGCGGCCAGCTTGGTGGCCCGCAAGTCGTGGTCGATCTCGGCGCTCACCTGGCCGTCGCGCAGCACCGTGGCGACGTCGGCGATCTGCTCGACTTCGCCGAGCCGGTGATCGACCAGGACGATCGTCTGGCCCCGGTCCGCGCGGAGCCGCAGCGCGTGCATCAGCTCCTGGCTCTCCTTCTCCGGGAGGGCCGCCGTCGGCTCGTCGAGGAGAAGGATCATCTCGTTGTCCTCCTGATCGGCGAGGGCGCGCGCGATCGCGACCATCGTCCTCTGGCTGCCACGCAGCGAGCCGAGCATGTCCTGCGGCCGGGCCTCGATCCCGTAGTCGTCGAGGAGGCGTCTGACCTGGCGGTGAAGGCCGCTCCAGCGCACCTGGACGCGTCCGAGCGCCGGGAAGCGCGTCCCCAGGGCGATGTTCTCCGCGACCGAGAAGTCGTCGAACATCCCGAGGTCCTGGTGCACGAACCGAAGTCCCGCAGCCCGGGCCGCGTGCGGGGTCATGTGGGCCGCCTCGATGGTGTGCTGCCCAATCCGCACCTCCCCCGCGTCGGCGGTGTAGACCCCGGCGATGCACTTGATCAGCGTCGACTTGCCCGACCCGTTGCCGCCGAGCAGCGCATGGACGCCTCCCGCCCCGACCTGCAGGTCCACGCCCCGCAGCGCGACGGTGCCGCCAAAGGTCTTCCGGAGGCCGCCGACAGCCAGGACGCTGTCGACGGCCGTCGGAGAGGTCACTTCTGGGTCCAGACCGCCCCGTAGAGCGACTTGAAGTCGACCTCGGGGACATAGGTGAACGTGGAGCCCGCCGCGGGGAGGTTGTTGTCGGCATCGACGACCTGGATGCCGATACCGGCCGGCAGCACCGGCTGCTTCGCCAGCACGCGCAGTGCGGTGTCGACGCCCGACCAGCCCTCCCACACCTGGTCGAACGCGGCCGTCGCGTCCTGGGCCTGGCCGCCTCGGACCAGGTCGGTGTTCGCCTCCTGGCCGAAGGCCCCGATGACTGCGAGGCCGTCCGCCCGGCCGGAGGACTGGATGGCCTGGGACAGCCCGACGAGGAACCAGGGGTCCAGCGGGACTGCGACCGCGTTCGCGGTGGGGGCCCCGAGCAGGGCCGATGAGAACTTCTGCCCGAGCGCACCGGAGGCGCTGTCCAGGTTGGTGAGGGTGACCGCGGAGGTGACCTCGCACGTCGCGCACTTCTTCAGCTCGGCCTCGAGGCCCTCACTGATCCACGGACCGAACCTCGCGTCCTCCATCTTGACCTCGAGGAGCTTCAGGTTGCCGTCGGTCTTCCCGATCAGCCAGTTCGCCTGGAGCTTGCCCAGCTCGTTCCACCACTGCTCGTTCGTCATGTTCTCGTAGCGCTGGGTGATCGCGGAGAACAGCTTCTCGCCGCCGCTCACGTCGCAGTCGTTGGCGCCGACGCCGATGGTCGTGATGCCGGCGCTCCTGGCCTCCTGCAGGGGACCTACGAAGCTCGAGCAGTCCTGGCCGATCACGAAGATGACCTGTGCCTTCTCGGCGACGCCCTGGCGGATGCAGGCCGACCAGCCCTCGGGGGCCAGCTTGCCGTCGCAGATCGTGGTGTCCCAGCCGATGGTCTCGCCGGCCTCGACGATCGCGTCTGAGGGGACCGAGCAGGTCGATAGCATCTGCCCGCATGACACGACCCATGCCTTGACGCCCGGTTCCGCAGGGACGCTCTGAGTAGGCGGCTTGCCCGCGATCCCCTCGTACGCGGCGGCGAGGCTGGCCTGCGCGTCGACGTTGCTCGCCCCCTCCGCGCCGGCGTTGGCCGGCGACGAGGTGGTCGACCCGCCGCACGCCGACGTGCTGAGAGCGAGGACGGTGATGAGGGCGCCGAAGGCACCCACACGCTTGGTGGTCATGCTGTCTCCTGGGCGAACGAATTCGCTGACGGATGCGCCCGGCCCGAGTAGGGGCAGCATCGGGGTGAAGCCACCGCACCGCGGTGGTTGATGTGTCGTCCGCCACAGCGTGTGCTGCCCTACATGCGACCGTCCAATGCAAACTTGTCGTGGTGTCATGCATCCGATTCATGACCGAGCGAAGTGCCCGCCTACCGGCGAATCAGCGGCAGTGCCCGCCCCGACAGTGGGACCGACTCCCGAGCCGGCCTGCAAGCGCGTTCGAGGCCGCGCTCATGCCCCGGCGCGAGGCTCTCGGCGAGGCGCCCACCTTCGAGGGTGCTGGCCGACGCGTCTGCGCCCGCGGGTATCGAAGCAGGCATGACACTCAACAGCCAGACGCCCTGCTGGCGCACGGCTTCGCGCACCTCGCGCTCCGCCTGGTACCTCCGACTGCACCATCACCCGCTGCACCTCGCAGGACGTGTCGAAGTTCACCGAGCTCCCGAAGTGGCCACCGACACCCGAGGCTTTGGGCTCCGCCGAAGGGTCCGCCGAAGGGTGCGCCCGACTCGTCATCGGCGGCCTGGTCGTTGATGTGGGTCGCGCCCGCCTCGATGGTCCGCGAGCTCGAGGGCCTTGAACCGGTTGGAGGTGAGGATCCCGACGGAGAGGCCGTCGGAGGAGTTGATGATCTCGATGGCCTCGTCGACCGTCTCGTAGTCGACCACCGGCGCAACGGGACCGAAGATCTCCTGCGAGAAGGCCGGGCTGTCCAGGGGGACGGCGGTCAGCACGGTCGGCCGGTAGAACGGACCGTCGTGGGTGCCGCCGGCGAGCAGCGTCGCGCCGGCGGCGACGGTGGACTCAACGACGCCGCGCTCCTTCTGCAGCTGGGCCTGGTCGATGATCGGGCCCAGCGCATTCGCCGGGGCGGTCGGGTCACCGACGAGGAGGTGTGCGGCCTTCTCGGCCGGCTTTGCGACCTTCTCGGCCAGCTTGTCGTTCGGGAACGAGGTGGCGACCGGTGGCCACGCAAATCTGGCCCTGCTGCTGGAAGGTACCCACGTCCCGGAGGAGGCAGCCGCGTCGATGTCGGCATCGGGAGCACCGGACTCGGGGACCAGCCATCGGGGTGAGGCGTTCGGGATCGGCCTCGAGCAACGCAGCAGCGCGCGCCATCACCGCGGCTCGGTCGGTGTAGGGCAGAGCCACCCAGCCGGGGTGCGCCGCCCACGCTGCCGCGACGGCTCGATCGGGGTCGTTGATGTCGGCAGCGCTGACCGTGGCGATCGCCTGTCCCGTCGCGGGGGCCAGGACCTCGGTGGTGCCGGCACCGCCGGCCACGAACGCGCCACTGAAGATGCTGCCGTCCTAGGGGTTGCTCATCGGATCTCCTTCGAGGGGTGGGGTGGATCGGGCGCTCGGGTGCCGTCGCGGAGCGGTACGTCGAGCCGCCGCTCCAGGTCGTCGTACGTCGTTCCGAAGGTCTCGCGCACGATGGCCTCGCCGCCGACGAGGTCGAAGACCGCGAGGTCGCTGTAGACGCGGGTCACGCAAGCCACGCCGGTGAGGGGATAGGTGCACTCGGGGACGAGCTTGGGGGATCCGTCCTTAGCGAAAAGGGTCATCATCACGAAGACACTCCGAGCGCCGATGGCGAGGTCCATGGCGCCGCCGACTGCCGGGATCGCGTCGGCCGCGCCGGTGTGCCAGTTAGCGAGGTCGCCGGTGGCAGAGACCTGGAAGGCGCCCAGCACGCACACGTCGAGGTGGCCACCACGCATCATTGCGAAGGAGGCTGCTGAGTCGAAGTAGGAAGCCCCTGGGAGCTCGGTGACCGGTTGCTTGCCAGCGTTGGTCAGGTCGGGATCGTGCTCACCCTCGGCAGGACGTGGGCCCATGACCAGCATGCCGTTCTCCGTGTGGAGGACAACGCCGGACCCGTCGACGAGGTGGTCCGCCACCTGGGTCGGCAGACCGATTCCGAGGTTGACGTAGGACCCGGGCGGGATGTCGCGCGCCACCAACGCTGCAATTTCGTCCTTCGTCAGTCCGCTCATACCGCTACTACCTTGTCCACATAGAGCCCAGGTGTCACGACCGCCTCCGGGTCGAGCTCACCGATGTCGACGACCTCGTGTACTTGCACGATGGTCGACCTTGCGGCCGTCGCCATGACCGGTCCGAAGTTCCGCGCGGTCTTGCGATAGACGATGTTGCCCATGCGGTCGGCCCGATGAGCCCCGATGAGCGCGACATCCCCTCGGATCGGCGCCTCGAGGACGTGGAGTCGTCCGTCGATCTCGCGCGTCTCACGTCCTTCGGCCAGCGGTGTGCCCGCACCGGTCGGCGTGAAGAAGGCACCGATGCCCGCCCCAGCGGCGCGCATCCTCTCGGCCAGGTTCCCCTGAGGGACGAGCTCGAGCTCGATCCGTCCTTCGCGGTAGAGGCCGTCGAAGACCCACGAGTCGACCTGTCGCGGGAAGGAGCAGATCATCTTGCGCACCCGCCCCTTCGCCAGCAAGGCCGCCAGCCCGGTATCCCCGTTACCGGCGTTGTTGGAGACAACCGTCAGGCCGGTCGCGCCCTGCCTGATCAAGGCGTCGATCAGCTGGACCGGCATCCCTGCCATCCCGAAGCCGCCGATCAGGACCGTCGAGCCGTCCTCGACCTCGGCGACCGCCTCGTCGGGACTGACGCACAGCCTGGCGCTCACGACGTGCTCCCAGCGACGTTCTCGAGGACGACGGCCAGCCCTTGGCCCACACCGATGCAGATCGCTGCGACGCCCCAGCGGTCGCCGCTGACGCGCAGTCGCTCCGCGAGGGTGGCCAGCACTCGGCCGCCGGAGGCGCCAAGCGGGTGGCCGATGGCAATCGCGCCGCCGCGGGCGTTGACCGCCTCGGGATCGACGTCCCAGGCATCCAGGCACGCCAGCGACTGCACGGCGAAGGCCTCGTTGAGCTCGACGGCGGCCACGTCCGACCACGTGATGCCCGCGCGGGCGAGGGCTCGGTTGGTCGCCTCGACCGGCGCGTAGCCGAAGTCGCGGGGATCGTTGGCGAACACACCCCGACCAGCGATCCGTGCGATGGGATCGAGGTCGGGTATCGCGCCGGCGGCACCCAGCAGCACTGCGGATGCGCCGTCGCTCAGTGGCGAGGCGTTTCCGGCCGTGATCGTCCCTTCGGCCCGGAACGATGGCTTGAGGCCGGCCAGCTTCTCGACAGTGGAGTCGGGGCGCACGCCCTCGTCACGCGTCAGGCCACCGACAGGCACCACCCAGCTGTCGTAGAAGCCGTCGTCCCACGCCGCGGCCGCGAGCCGGTGCGAGCGGGTGGCGAACTCGTCCTGCCTCTTCCTCGAGATGCCGAAGCGCTCGCTCAACAGCTCGTTGCACTCGCCCAGCGAGGCGGTCCATCCCTCCGGCATCGCCCGGTTGACGAGCCGCCAACCCAGCGTGGTCGAGACCAGCTCGGCGTTGGCAGCGGGATAGGCGCGAGACGGCTTGGGCAGCACCCAAGGGGCGCGGGTCATGGACTCGACGCCACCCACGAGCAGGACGTCGGCATCGCCGGACTCGATCGCCCGGGAGCCCTGAATCGTCGCGTCCAACGATGAGCCGCACAGCCGGTTGACGGTCGTGGCCGGCACCGAGGTCGGCAGTCCCGCCAGGAGCACGGCCATCCGGCCGACGTTGCGGTTGTCCTCACCGGCCTGGTTCGCGCAACCCCAGCACACGTCGTCGACCCGGGTGGGGTCGAGAGCCGGAGCCCGGTCCATGAGGCCCGAGATCACCGTGGCGGCGAGGTCGTCCGGGCGGCTGTCGGCGAGTGCGCCACCGAAGCGGCCGAAGGGCGTGCGGGCGTAGGCGTAGACGAATGCGTCCCTCACAGGACCTCCTTGGCGATGCGGAACGCTGTGTTGGCGTCGGGTACGCCGCAGTAGATGGCGGTCTGCAGCAAGGTCTCCTGGATCTCGTCACGGGTGACCCCGTTGCGGATCGCCGCCTTGAGGTGCATCGCCAGCTCCTCGTGGTGCCCGCGCGCGACGAGCGCAGTGATGGTGATGAGGGACCGGCTGCGCCGGTCGAGTCCCGGGCGAGTCCAGACGGTGCCCCAGGCGTACTCCGTGATCATCGCTTGGAAGTCTTGGTCGAGGCCGGTGGTGTCGGCCGTGGCGCGGTCGACGTGCTCGTCGCCGAGCACCTCACGCCGGACGACCATCCCGTCGTCGTACTTTGTCATCGTCGGCCTTCTTCCTGTATCTGCTCGGCGAGAGATCGAATAATCTCGGCGACTCGTTCGGGCGCCTCGGCCGGCGCCTGGTGGGCGACGTCGTCGAGGACCACCAGGCGTCCCCGCTGCACTCCGGCGGCGACCTGACCCACGAGCTCCGGCGAACAGACCGCGTCGTGCGCGCCGGCGACCGCGATGACCGGCGCGGAGATCTCGCCGAGGCGGTCGGTCACGTCGAACGCGGCGAGCGCGTGGCAGAGGGCCGCGTAGCCGGTCGGGTCGGTGTCGCGCAGCGCGTGCAACAGCGCGGAGGCACGGTGGGGGTGGCGCTCGATGAAGGTGGGGCCGAACCAGCGGCTCGCGGTCGCGGCGACCAGCGAGGCCGTGCCGGAGGCGCGCACCTGGGCGATGCGCTCAGCCCATGACTCCGGGGTGCCGATGCGCGCGCCGGTGCAGCACAGCACCGCGCCGAGCACCCGGTCGGGCGCGTCGAGGAGGAGCTGGAGCCCCACCTGGCCGCCGATGGAGTCGCCGGCGTAGAGGAAGGGGCCCTTCACCAAGGCGAGGACCCGCTCGGCCAGGGCAGCAACGGTGAGGGCTTCGGGGACCGGTGAGGTGTCGCCGCCGTGCCCTGGCAGTTCGAGTGCGACGACGTCGAGGTCCCACCCGAGCAGCCGGGTCACGGGCCCCCAACAGGTGGCCGCCGTCGTGCCGAGCGAGGGGCCGAGCACGAGGGTGGTCACCGGGCCGCCTCCGCCGCCGCGAGGTTGGCGGCCATCCGGTCCTCGTGGACCCGGAGCCCGCTGAGGAGGTCCGCGACCTGGCTGGTGGCCACCGTCGTGCGCCGCACCAGCAGGCGCAGCGTGTCCCACTCCGCGTGCCAAGCGCCGTCGGCGCGCTCGTCGACCTGGTCGGCCGCGCACAGGTGCAGGTTGGCGAGCAGGTGGGGCGCGGTCAGGGCGGCCCGGCGCACCAGCACCGAAAGCACCGGGTTGGCCTTGTGAGGCATCGACGACGACCCCCCGCCGGTCGACTCGGACAGCTCGCCGATCTCTGGGCGGGAGAGCTCGAGGACGTCGCGCGCGACGCGCCCGCAGGCATCGGTGGTGGCGGTGAGCGCATCGGCGGCTCGGGTGAGGGGTCGGCGGTCGGTGTGCCAGGCCGGCACGTCGGCGAGGCCTAGGCGTGCCGCGAGCCGGCCATCGCGGGTGGTGCCGACCGGGCCGCCGCACTGGACGGGGTAGACCAGCCCGGCGAGGTCGTCGTCGGCGTCGGCGAACCCTCGTCGCCACGAGGAGACCTTGTCGCCGAAGGTGATGGGCAGCGCCCACTGGGTCAGGGTGCGGCCGACCATCGGGGTGACGCCGTGGGACTCCGCGAGGTGGTCGAGCGCGCCGAGGGCGGCGGCGAGGTGGCGGCGCACCTCCTGCACGGCGTCGCGCAGCATCAGGACCACGGCGGTGTCGACGACGTCCTGGCTGGTGAGCCCAGAGTGGACGTCGACGACCGGGTTGGCTTCCGACAGCGCCGCGACGAGCTGGATCACCGCGTTGCCGCCGGGTTCGGCGTCGAGGCGCACGTCGGGGACGACGAGCTCGGTGCCGGCCCAGGCCTCCTCCACGCGCACCATCGCCGCGACGAAGGCGGCGTCAGTGAAGAGGTCAGCAGCCCGGGAGTCACCGGGCCAGAAGAGCTCACTCATCGCCGAAGTCGAGGAAGACGGTCTCACCGTCGCCCTGGAGGCGTACGTCGAAGACGAGGCCGTCGGCGTCGGCGGCTGCGAGGAGCGTCGCCCGGCGCGCGGGGTCCAGCCGCTCGAGCAGCGCGTCGCTCGCGCCGGGAAGGTAGGCGCGAGTGAACAGGCGGTGGGTCAGGCCGCGGGCGAAGACGGCGATCGCGAAGAACGGCGCGGCCTCCCCCGGCACCAGCGTGGTGAAGGAGTAGCGGCCCTCGGCGTCGGTTGCACTGCGCCCGAAGCCGGTGAAGGTCCAGCCGTCGCGCCCCAGCGAGCCGGCCCGCTGCACGACCGCACCCGACTCGTCGGCCTGCCACAGCTCGAGGAGCGCATCCGGCACCGGCTCCCCGGCGCCGTCGGTGACGGTGCCGTGGAGGCGCACGGATCCGGGGGCACCTCGCGGCACCAGCTCGCTGTCGCCGTCGTAGGTCAGCGCGAAGTGGAAGAACGGCCCGACCGTCTGGCCCGCCGTCGGGATCGGCGTCGGGGTGGCAGTCACGACTGGTCCTCCTCGAAGTCGGACTCGAGCGGGGTGCGGTGCGTCCCGGTGAGCACTATGTCCCACCGGTAACCCGTGGCCCACTGGTGTTGGGTCAGGTCGTGGTCGTAGGTCGCGACGAGGCGCTCGCGGGCCCGCGGATCGACGATTGACTGGTAGATCGGGTCGAGGGCGAAGAGCGGGTCCCCGGGGAAGTACATCTGGGTCACCAGCCGCTGGGTGAAGTCGGTCCCGAAGACCGAGAAGTGGATGTGGGCCGGCCGCCAGGCGTTGTGGTGGTTGCGCCACGGATAGGGGCCCGGCTTGATCGTGGTGAACCGGTAGCGGCCCTCGGCGTCGGTGAGGCACCGGCCCATGCCGGTGAAGTGCGGGTCGAGGGGCGAGGGGTGCTGGTCGCGCTGGTGGATGTAGCGGCCGCCCGCATTTGCCTGCCACACCTCGACGAGCTGGTGGCGCACCGGGCGGCCCTCGCCGTCGACGACGCGGCCGGTCACCACGATGCGCGCGCCGATCGGCTCGCCGCCCCGCTGGATCGTCAGGTCCGACTCCAGCTCACCGACGTCGCGGCGGCCGAACACCGGTGCCCACAACTCGATCCCCTCCGGGTCGACCTGCTGGAGGTCCTTGGTCGGGTGGCGCAGCAGCGAGGAGCGGTACGGCGGGTAGTCGCGCCGCGGCTGCAGCTCCTCGAAGCCGGCGACGTCGTACTTGTGCGACGTCTCCCGGATCTCCTCGTCGATCACCGGCTGCCGCTCCAGCCCGGTCGCCGGGTCGCGCTCGGTGGTCATGCCGTCGGCCATCCGGTGTATCCCTCCGCGAGGTAGGTGGAGCCGGCCTCGGACGAGACCAGGCTGGTGAGCTCCCCGAGTTGGCGCAGCTCGTCGAAGCCGCGGTGCGCCTCCTCGCCCGGGGCCCGGTGGAGCATCGTGGTCATCCAGTAGGAGAAGTGCTGCGCCTTCCAGACGCGGGCGAGGGCACGCTGGGTGTAGCTGGCGAGCACCTCGAGGTCGTCCTTGCGCAGGGCCTGCTCCACGACCTCGGCCAGCACCCGGGTGTCGGCGAGCGCGAGGTTGAGCCCCTTGGCGCCTGTCGGGGGCACAGTGTGCGCGGCATCGCCGGCGAGCAGGAGGCGCCCACTGTGCATGGGGGTCTGCACGAAGGACCGGAACGGGAGCACCGTGCGCTCGATCACCCTGCCCTCCTTGAGCTGGAACCCGTCCGACCCGGCGAGCCGGGCCTGCAGCTCGCTCCAGATCCGGTCGTCGGACCACGAGCTCGCGTCCTCGGACGGGTCACACTGGAAGTACATCCGCTGGACCGAGTCGGTGCGCTGGCTGATCAGCGCGAAGCCACGGTCGGAGCGCGCGTAGACGAGCTCAGGGCTCGACCTCGGCGCCTCGCACAGGATCCCGAACCAGGCGAACGGGTACTCGCGGAAGTGGCGGCGGTGGCCGGGCTCCCGCTGCGCGACGAGGTCGCGACAGATCGAGCGGGAGCCGTCGGCGCCAACGACGAGATCGGCGCTCACCTCGTGCGGTACGCCTTCTGCGTCGTCGTACGTCACCCGGGGAAGGTCGCCGCCGAGGTCGCGGACCGCGGTGCCGCTGATGCCGTAGCGCACGTCGCCGCCGTCGCGCACCCGGGCCGCGTGGAGGTCGACGAAGACATCCGTCTGCGGGTAGAGCCATACCGAGGCGCCGACGAGCTCCTCGAAGTCGATGTGATGGCTCTCCCCGCCGAAGCGGAGGTAGATGCCGCCATGCCGATCTCCGTCGGTGATGACGCCCTCGCGGCCAGCCTCGTAGACGCCGGTCTCGGCGAGCAAGCGCACGCTGTCGCGCTCGAGGATGCCCGCCCGGTGGGTGGTGCGGATCTCCTCGACTGCCCGGTTGTCCATGACCACACTGTCAACGCCGGCGCGGTCCAGCAGGTGGGAGAGCATCAGGCCCGCCGGTCCGCCGCCGACGATCGCGACCTGGGTTCGGGTACTGGTCATGCCGCGACCGTAGGGAGCGGCGCGACACCCGTCACCACCTGAATGTCACTGAGTGGAATACGATCCCGTCATGGCGGGAGGGTCGGCACCGGGAGCGTCTCTGGTCGACCGCACCGTTGCCGTGCTCGCCGCCTTCGATGAACGCCACCAACGGCTGCGACTGGCCGACCTCGCGACGCGCAGTGGTCTCACACCGCCAACAGCCCTGCGCATCCTTCGCCGGCTTGTTGCCACAGGCGCGCTCGACCGCGACACGGCCGGCTACTACACCGTCGGCCGCCTGATTTGGGACATCGGCCTGCTGGCGCCCGTGCAGACGGGACTTCGCGAGGTGGCCGCACCCTTCCTGCAGGACCTCCAAGCGGCGACGCGCGCGACCGTGCACCTCGCGGAGCGGGACGGCGACGCAGTCCTGTACCTCGACCGCCTGTCGGGCGTCACGTCCGTCCCGGTGGTCAGCCGCGTCGGATCGCGACTGCCGATGCACGCGACCGGAGTCGGCAAGGTCCTACTCGCCCACTCGCCCGCCGACGTGCAGCAACGCGTGCTCGCCGGCCTCAGCCGCCACACGCCGTACACGGTCGTCGCGCCGGGGACGATTGCACGCCAGCTCGATCGCGTGATCAAGGACGGCTATGCCACGACGCAGGAGGAGATGACGCTCGGGGCATGCTCCGTCGCCGTTCCCGTTCGTGATTCGAGTCGTGAGGTGGTGGCCGCACTGGGCGTTGTCGTGCCTTCCCTGCGTCACGCCAGGCAGCGGCTGTTTGCCGCGTTGAGCGTCGCGACGGCGGGCATCACCCGCGAGCTGTCGCATTCGTAGCTGAAGTCTCGTGCACCCGGCTCCCGACACCGACGGCGGGCCGGCTCGGCGGTGTACTACCCGCCAGCTGTGCGGATCGAGAGTCGCTGACCGGCGCGACCCCACCGCGGACGAACGAGACAGTGAAGCCGACGAGCGTGTCCGCGCGGCGAACCACCGCGAGGTGCCCCAACCGGACCCCTCGTGGACGCGCGGCGGACCGTGCCTCCGACGAACGAGACCACGCGGCAGACAGGCGGGACCGCGCAGCCGACAAACGCCACCTTGCCCGCCGCCGGGCGGGGGCCCGCCGCGGGAGTCGACTCACACGTCAATGCGCCAAAAGTTGGCCACGGCACCTTGCGCGTTGCGACCCAGCGGTCTCGGCGTGCAGGTCGCGGTAGCGGGGGAAGTCCGGCAGGGCGATCACGCTGCCCCAGCTGGGCTCCTTGCCGCGGAGCCGCATCGCGGCCAGGACAGCTTGCGAGTACCAGTGGCCGGCCTGGGTGCTCGGGCTGGTGCGCTTGGCCTCGCCGGCCCGTGCGGGGTCGGCGTAGCTGCGGCTGGGGAATCCCTTGACCTCCACGCCGACGGTGCGGCCATCGCGGGAGGCGATGACGTCGCCGTGCTCCTTGGTGGCGGTGTTGGCCACCGAGAGGATGCGCCAGCCCTCGCCGGCCAGGGCGGTGACCAGGGCGGCCTGGACGTTCGCCTCGGTGTGCCACTCCCCTGCTCCGAGCTCCACTGGGGCCGCAGCGGCAGGTCGCGCGGCCGGCGTAGCAGGCACCGGAGGGGCAGCGCCGGCGGGCAACGGCGTCGTGCGTGGTTCGACGTCGCCGGCGACCTCGAACCCCAGCGCGGCCAGATGCCGGCGCGCGGTGTGGGAGATGAACTCCGAGCGCGGGATGCCCGTGGCAACCTCGAAGGCCTGGACGGCCGGGAACCATGTGTCGTTGACCCTCACCGCATGCTTGCGGATCGCGTCCGGGGCAACGTCGACCAGGCGAGCCTCGACGTCCTCGCGCGTCAGCTCGTGGCGCTGACCGTTCAAGGTGAACCGAATCGCCGCACGGCCCTGACTGCTCATGGCCCGAAACTACGGCACTCGGCCGACACAAGAGGTCGGTTCAGCCTTCGAACACTTGTTCTACCCTAGGTGTCATGGCGGGCGGCGGTTACGGGCGCGGGGCAGGCATCCCCTTGAAGGATCGCGTGCGCGTCGACCACACCGGTCACGGCGCATCGCGGCCGCCGTCAGTTGCCGCTGGTCCCGAGCATCCCGGGCGTCACTGTTGGGTCAGCGTTCCCGTCGACACGTCGCAGCCGCGGCCGGGACTGCTCCTGGAGTGGCGGCGAGCCGGGCACCTGTGGGAGGGACGGGTCGTCTACGTCGCGCAGCTGCGCCCGGGCCGGTGGGCCACGGTCGAGGAGTGGATCCCGGCCGAGTTGCTCAGCACCGAGTGAGCGCCGACGTGTCTGCCAACCCGCCGAAGAACGACGCGTGGCGGCCGTACGGCGACGTGCGGTTCGTGCTGATCCGGAACACCGGCCGGCTCAAGCCGTCCCGGGGCCTCATCCTCGACTGGAAGCGTGAAGGCCGGCGATGGGAGGCGCTCGTGGTCTGGCACGACGACGCCGCGCTCAAGCCGGTCGTCAAGATGGACTGGCTGCGGATGGAGGACCTGATCCCGGTCCCGGTCGACCCGAACTGGACCGGCCAGGGTGGCTAGGCGTGTGTCGCCATTGCGCTGTTGAGCACGGGTTCCCACCGGGTCGGCTGGGCGTCCTTGCGCAGGTACAGCGGGTGTCGGGGCTGCCCTGCCTTCGTGAGCCCCAGGGCGGTAACCGCGCCCGCGAACTGCATCACCTCAGCACCGCGCTCGGAGCGTGCGTTCGCGCCCCAGGCCGCCACCACCGGGGCTCCCGCGATCGCCGCGGCGTCGAGGACGGCGCGAAGGTGCGCGTCGTTGTCCGGGCCGACGGGGTCCGCGGCCTTCCATAGGTCGTCGGGATCGGTAGCCCGGTAGGCGTACAGGTTGACCACGATCAGGCCGCCCAGGCCCCAGTCCCGGGCATAGCCCATGCAGCGCCGGATCGTGGGGTCGTCGTGCTCTGCGTCGGCGGTGGACGGGTTGAGCATGATGAACGTGGCTCGCGGCTGTTCGGGGCGCCAGGTGCGGGTGAGTCGGTAGCGGTACTGGCCGCAGCTGGACAACGCCGCGTCGCTCGACGGCATCCCAGGAGCATCGAATCGACCCTGCTTGTCATCAGCCACCAGGATCGGCCTCCTCATGCGACGTCGAGCTCGGCGACCGTGGCCTCGTCGTCGAGGTCCTCGAGGGCGAGCGGCGGCACCCAGCCCTGTTCCGTCGCATACCGCCGGGCCCGGGTCGCGCTGACCCGCTGCGGCCGCGTGGTCTCCGGCGGCAGCGTCATGCACAGCTCCTCGAACAGGGCGTCGGCCTTGCTGGCCGTGGCGACGGTCAGCCGACGTTCCCCACGCACGATCGGGATCACGTTCGCGGGGTGCCGCGTGACACCGCGGCCGACCGCTCCTGGTCCAGCACCGCGCCATCGGCCAGGCGCAGGGGCGTCGACCAGGCGGGGTCGAAGGCGTAGAGCTTCTCGGCGGTCTCGCGCAGGATCCGCCGCGACGGCGTCTGGGAGCCGTCGGGCTGGCGCTTGCCGTACATCAGCTTCCACAGCGCGCCGTGGGAGACGCCCGAGCGCACGGCGATGGTCTTGAGGCCCATCCCGGCCTCGCGCAGCTCCTGGACGTGCAGCCGCAGCGGGTAGGCGTCGGCGTACCGGTGGTAGCGCCCGTAGGCCTTCAAGGCGGTTGCGTTCGTTCTGCGCGGCGGAGTTGGCCTCCGCGCACGGGGTGCAGCGGCAAGCGGTCGAGGACGTAGCAGGCACGGGTTCCGTGCTCGTGGTTGGCCTGCTTGTGGTGGCAGGGCTTCGGGGTCCGGTCGACCGCGGCGGCGCGCTCCTCGGCCAGGGCGGCGCGCAGCATCGCCTCTTCCTGCTTGCGGCACGAGTGCCGGGCGAACCAGTAGCGGGCCTCGGCGGCGCCGGCGTTCTCGTAGACCGCCTGGAAGCCGCAGCGGGCGCATCGGTGCCGGCGGGTCGCCCGGCGTACGCCGGCGGCGCACGCGTGGTCGGTGGCGGCCGCCTTCGCCTTCTCCTTCGTCTTGTACTGGCGCGACCAGCCGCACCCGCACACCGCCCGGGCCGCCATCAGCTGACGTCTCTCCGCGTGGCCGGCTCGGCCTGGGCCAGTCGCGCCTCGGTGGTGGCCACTGCCCTCAGTAGGGCTCCCTGCAGCGTGTGCGGCATGGGCTCGGGCTCGGGGTTGAGCTCGGCGGGCACGACGACGCGCAGCGTTCGCGGCCCGTGGGGCACCAGGAGGCCCCAACCGTCGGGGAGGTCGTCACGGACGATGTCTCGCGCGGCCGCGACGAGCCACCAGTAGTGCATGTGGGGCCGGAAGGCGGCGGCCTTCGACGGGTCGCGCAGCTCGGCGAGCCAGTCCGAGCGTGACACCTTCACCTCGTGGCCGTGGAACACCGGCGGGAAGGCGACGGGCTGCTCGCGGGCCCAGGGCGTGGAGTGCATCGAGGTGGCGACGAAGTCGCAGATGCGGTGGCGCTGCAGCCGCAGCCCGGCCGGCACGTGCTCGGCGCGGAGGTACTTCACGCCGCTCCAGCCGCCGTTGGTGACGCGGCTCGAGTAGCGGACGGTCAGCCGGTCCAGCATCGACCGTTCGGTGTGGGCGCTGCGCATCGTCGGCTCACTCGGTGCGAGGTGCGTCGGCCCAGGTGAGCAGGTCGGGTGCTGCGTCCAGGACGCGCTCGACGCTGACGGTCCACATC
This sequence comes from Nocardioides sp., assembly GCF_030149505.1. Lineage (GTDB taxonomy): Bacteria > Actinomycetota > Actinomycetes > Propionibacteriales > Nocardioidaceae > Nocardioides. The sequence goes on along the minus strand of NZ_JASBRN010000047.1, from coordinate 31,117 downwards.
CAGTCGACGCGGACAGCCGGCGGCTGGGTGGTCAGGGTGATCATGGGTGGTTCCTTCCTGTGACGTTGGGGCTTGGGTTCGGTGTAGCTACGCCAGGAGCGCGAGGGCAGCGGCGGCCAGCACGGCGATCCAGACGGCGACGAACAGGCCGCGCCGCAAGGCGCTGATGGGGTGCGGGTTCCCGGGGTTGTGCCAGCTCGCGGCGATGAACCCGACGCCGGCGACGGTCATCCCGGCGGCGCTGATGAGGACCGAGGGAACGGCGGTCAGCAGCCCGATCGGCAGCGCCGCGATGCAGAGCGCTACGCCCGTCCAGGTCAGGCGACCGATCCAGCGCGGCCGCGGCCGTGTCAGCTCCGGGGTCTCGGGGTCGAGGCCGTGGAGGACTGCATGGGCGCGATCGCCGGCGCGGATGAGGCGGCGGTGGGTGTCCTGATCGCAGTTGCACCGGCCGGCTTCCAGCGCCTCGCCGATCGCTGCAGCTGCAGCCTGGATCTCGTCGTCGAGCTCGACCAGGGCGAGCACGCGGGGGTCAGTGGCGGCGGAGGCGGTGTGCGGCGGTCGCACGATGGTGTCGTTGGAGAGCGCTCGGTGGAGCCGGCCGGCCATGACCAGGTCCTCGGTCCGTGCTCGAGCGCCGCCGCAGATGGGCGACGTCGTCTTCTCGGCCTTGGCCCGCAGACCCTCCAGGAGGCGGCGGTGTCGGTCGTTGAGTCCGTCGAGGTCCTCCAGCCTGATCGGCAGCGCGTCAGGGGCGATCCCGCCCAGCGCCACCAGCGCCTGGTTCAGCCGGTCGATGCGCTTGCGGGTCAGCTCCTCGCGCTCGTGCTCAGGCAGCGAGCGCCAGGCGCGGTGGGCGCGCCGGCAGACGAACCAGTAGCCCACGCCGACTGCCAGGGAGACTCCCGCCAGAACCCACATGACGACCGCCACCACGCCGTTCAACCGCTCGGTGATCGCGGCGAGCTCGGCCGGCGCGTCTGCTGACGTGGGAGCGCCCTGGGTGAGCCACCTGATCAGGAACGGCCCGGTGCCCATGAACAACGCGAAGGCCACCGGGGACAGCCACGGCCGCCGCCCAGAGGCGACATCGAGGCCCAGATCGAGGAGCCACGGGGCCGGCCGGTCGGCGGATCCGCGCGACGTCGCTTCGCGCTGCGGCGTGTTGTGCGGTGGGTGATTCATGGTCTCTTCCTCCCGAGTGCGGTCCTGGTCGACGTCGGCCGGCCGGGCCTAGGAACTCTCAGCAGAGTAGGTGCGGATCCCGACACGAATCGGGTTATCCACAGGGGGCCGCGGAGGGGTCATCGCCGCGGTGTGGCGGACGGTGATGCGCCCGCAGGGACCGCCTGCGGGCCGGACCGCACCGGACCGGGGACGAACGACTCGTCGACCAGGTTTGCGCCGTCGCCGGCGGCCCGGGCGGCGTGGGTCATGACGTCGGTGACGACGTCCTGAGCGTTGGCGACCGCGCTGGCAGAGCCGAGCCGGGTCAGCTGGTTGACGCCGGTGGACGCCACGCTGCTGACGGGGCCGGGGACGCCCATGAGCGGCCGGTGCAGGTTGGTGGTCCAGTGGGCGGTGTTCATCGCGCCGCTGCGTACGGCTCCCTCGACGACCACGGTGCCCTCGGCGAGGCCGGCGGTGATCCGGTTCCGTGCCAGGAATCGGGTCCGGGTTGGTCCGGCGCCCGGCGGTGCTTCGGAGACGACCAGGCCGCGTTCGGCGATCGCCTCGAGCAGTTGGGCGTGCGCGGCCGGGTAGGGCCGGTCCACGCCGCCGGGCATGACCGCGATGGTCGGGCCGCCAGCGAGGAGAGCGCCACGATGTGCGGCCTGGTCGACGCCGAACGCGGCGCCGCTGATGACGGTGTGGCCCATCATCGCGAGGTCGCGGCTCAGCTCGGTGGCCTGTTCGGTGCCGTAGCTGGTCGCGGCTCGGGAGCCGACGACCGCGACGGCGTTGCCGGCGAGGTGGCGCAGGTCGTGCGATCCGAACACCCACAGGCCGACGGGTTCACCGCCGCGGCCGTGGAGGGCGCCGGCGCCGGCGAGTGCGGCGAGCTGGGTGGGCCACTCGGCGTCGCCGGGGACGATGAAGCGGATGCCGCGGGCGGCTGCCTGCTCGAGCACCTGGGCGGGGTCGACGCGGCCGAGTTCCTGGGCAAGAGCGAAGCCCCAGTGGGACTCGACCTCGGCCGCGGCCTCGAGGTAGCCGAGGACCTTGCCGGCGCCGAGCTCGCTGACCAGGCCGGTGACGCGGAGGTCGCCGGGCTCGATCACCCGGCTCAGGGTCACTCTGGCGAGCCGGTCGGCCTCATCGACGTCGCCGCTCATGCCTGGCCTCCCCACAGCAGCTCGAGGTCGGGTTCGTGGATGACGTCGAGGCGCTTGTCTGGGGCGTAGGCCGCGGGCTCGGGCACCACCAGGCGGCGCAGCTGGCGCTCAGTGGCGCTGGGCTGGGCCTGAGTGGTCGGGTCGGTGTCGTCGTGGTTCATTGCGGTTTCCTCCTCAGCGGCCCGGGACGGGGCGGTCGGTGGCGGGCCGGGTGCCCGGTAGGTCGCGCTGCTGGCTCGGAGGCTGAGGGACGAAGGACTCGTCGAGCTCGCCGGCGAGGTCGCGCATCTGCGTCTGGTACCTCTCCCACTCGCGCGGGTGGATGCCGTTCTGCAGGGCAGAGGCGACGATGGCGGCCATGGAGTAGGGCCGGTCGGCGGGTACCTGGTCCAGCGCGCACCAGGCCTTGGCACCGTCGCCGTGCAGCCAGCTGGCGAAGCCGAGCATGGAGGCCGGCGCCGCGCGGACCTCGTCCGGCGCGCGGCGAGTGAGGTCGTTCCAGATCGCCATGTGAGAGGTGTGGTTCTCCCGGTTCATGTCCTCCCAGAGCGCGTCGCGGGTGTTGATCGTCTCCAGCGCGACGAGCATCCGGGCCCCGTCGACGTCGGAGAGCCGGTTGCCGTCGGCATGGAACTGCTCGAGGCGGTCCAGTGCCCAGTCCTGCTCAACGGCGGGGCTGCTGGCGGCGGCTGCTGCTCGAGCTGCGGGGATCAGCTGGGCGATCGGCTCGCGGTCACCGACCATGGAGGCCGCCAGTGAGGCGCGGTTGGCCGCCGGCTGTGCGGCGCCGGTGAGCACCGTGGCGGCCGCGATCCGCTCGGCGGTCGCCTGGGTCTGCAGCCCGGTCTGGCCGGTGTTGAACTCACGCCACCGCTCGCCGTCGGCCCACAGCCGGATGTGGGTGGTGATGCCCACGGTCTCGAGGCGGTTGGACAGATGCTGGCTGGCCAGCTCAGCGCTGCGGCGGTCCTCGGTGAAGCAGAGGATCGCCAGGCGGGCTCCGGGGCGGGCGTGGCGGCCGTACGGGCCGCTGAGGGCGTCCCACACTTCCTCACGGTCTGCGGCCGTCTTCGGCAGGTCGACGCGGGTGATGGGGAGCCCGGGCCGGAAGGGCACGAGCACGATCGACTCCTCCGGCTTGAAGCCGAGGACGTGCGGCACCGCGGCCAGCAGCTCGTCCGGGGACTGTACGACGAGATCCATCGGAGCGAACCTCCTCAGCTGGCCTGGGCCGTGTGGGGGGCGCGCTCGATGCGCGCGGAGACGTACTTGAGCGACAGGCCGACCTCGCCGAAGCGGTTGTCGACGACCACGACGTCCTTGGTGCGCTTCTCGCCGGTCTCCTTGTCCGGCCACGTCTCGGTGCGCTCGAGGCCGTGGACGAAGATCGGGTCGCCGGATCCGCAGCTGTCGTGCACGTGGGTGGCGGCCGAGCCGAAGATCTTGACGTTGTGGGCGGTGGGCTCGTCGTTGACCCACTCCCCCTGGTCGTTCTGGGTCCGGCGGTTGACCAGGACCCGGCAGCTGACGAACGGCTTGTTCTCGCGGGTGTAGAGCAGCTCTGGCGCCTCGGCCAGGTTGCCGGCGAAGGTGACGGTGGTCGACATGACTTCCTCCTAGGTGACGGCGAGGACGTTGAGTCCCGCAGTCACCTAGGTCCCGTCGGGGTCCGGCAGCGATCACATCTGTCGAACTTTGTTGCTCGAGCTCGCGTGCGCCCGGTCATCCCCACGGCGCACGAAAGCGCCCCGACCGGCTCTCGGGTACCGGATCGGGGCGCTGGGAAAGCGCGCTAGGACCAGGTGCCGACCCAAACTGCCGGCGTCGTCCTCGCCGGCTACCGTGCCGGCCGGCGCCGCGGCGGGCGGTTGCTGAGCTTCTGCGGTGGCGGGGGCAGGTCTCGGCCCAGCCGCCGGCGGGCCTCCTCGGCCGCGGCGATGACTGCCTCCTGGGCGAACGCGGAGCGGGCGAGCATCCGGCCGAGCTCCTGGCGATCGGCCACGAGTGCGTCTTCGACCGCCTCGATGGTCGAGGCGGGCAGGTCGTGCTTCTTGTTGAAGCTCTTGCGGGTCACGCTGACCAGGGCGGGATGGTTCTCGCAGGCGGCCGCGAGCTCGGCCCGCTTCTGCGGTGAGCGCTTGGCGTGCACCTCGAGCGCTTGGGCGAGCCATCCGACGAACGAGCCGGGCGAGTCGGCGTCTTTGTCCAGGTCGGCGATGTAGGCCGATCGGGCGAGGTCCCACACGCCGGGCTTCCAGTAGATCCCGACCGGGATCGTGGTCTGGCTCGTCACCGGATCACTCCCCTGGCCTCGGCCGCCGGCGTTGAGCTGCAGCGGCTAACACCAACGCCGCTGCATTCCCGGTCGGGCCCTGCGCAGCCGTTCCCACCCTCGCTCGATTCCTTCCGTTCCAGCCAGCTACGAGGTGCAGCTGCGCCGCGCCGCCGCAGCGGAGTCCGCGCCCGGAGAGGCCGGGGTTATCCCCACCCTCACCGGGTGCCCACCTTTCCACAGGTTCGCCCTGCGGCCCGGTAGACGTCGGTCCCCGTTGGGAGACTAGGTCATGTCAGTTCTTTCTATTCTACTCATGGAGGACAGCAGCATGACCGACACCATCCAGGCCCCCGCCGACACCGCCGCCGACGAGGTCACCGAGGTCGTCCAGGCCGAGGAGTTCCTGTACCTCGACCCCGCCGACATCATCATCGGCACCAACGTCCGGACCGACCTGCGCGCCGACCACAAGGAGTTCCGCAAGTCGATCAAGGAGCGCGGCGTGCTGGAGGCAGTCACGGTCTACCGCAACGAGGACGGCCAGTACGTCCTGCTGCGCGGCCAGCGCCGCACCGTGACCGCCGCCGAGGTCGGCACCCCGACCGGGCTGATCCCGGCCCGTGTCGTACCCCGGCCCGCCGACGCCGACCGGATCGGTGACCAGATGGTCGAGAACATCCACCGCGCCGGGATGCGCGAGGCCGAGATCGTCGCAGGCGTGGAGCAGCTGGCCCTGCTCGGCGTGAGCGCCGCGCAGATCGCCAAGCGCACCAGCATCGACCGCCCGACCGTGAACGCCGCCCTGGCGGTCACCAAGGCCGACCAGAGCCGCAACCGGCTCGACTCCGGCGACCTGACCTTGGAGGAGGCCGCGATCTTCGCCGAGTTCGAGCACGACCCCGAGGCCGTCGAGCGACTGGAATCCGCCAAGCGGTGGCGGCGCTCGCTCGCCCACGAGGCCCAGCGGCTGCGCGACGAGGCCGCAGAGCGCGAGGCCGACGCCGCCGAGGTCGAGCGGCTGCGCGCCGAGGGCCTGCCGGTGCTGAGCGCCGAGGAGTTCGAGGAGGCCGACGAGGTGCTGCGCATCGAGCGGCTGGTCACCGAGGACGGCGAGCCGCTGCCCGAGGAGGAGTGGCCGAGCGTCCCGGGCGCTCGCGTCCACGTCGTGAAGGAGTGGGTCTACCCCGAGGACGAGTACGACGAGGAGAGCGAGGACGGCGACGAGTCGGAGGACGAGGACTACGTGCCCGCCGAGCCCCACCAGCAGTACGTGCCGGTGTGGGTCGTGACCGACCTCGCCGCCTCCGGTCTGCGCCGTCGCGGCGCTTCCGGCAGCACCACGGGCGACAGCAGCGACGAGGGCGAGAGCGAGGCGCAGGCCGAGGCCCGCCGCGAGGAGCGCCGCCGCGTGATCGCCAACAACAAGGCCTGGGCGAGCGCGGAGACGGTGCGCCGCGAGTGGCTGGCCACGTTCGTCGCCCGCAAGACCGCCCCGAAGGGTGCCGAGGCGCTGATCTGCGAGGCCGTCGTCACCGGACACCACTCGCTGAGCAAGGCCATGGACCACCGGCACCCGATGCTGTTCACGCTGCTGGGCGTCGACCGTCCGACCGGCTACTACGGCGCGGGGCACGACGAGTGCCACAAGATCGCGACCAAGGCGAGCACGCCGAAGGCCGCGACCATGACCACGCTCGCCGCCGTCATCGCCGCGTGGGAGGCCACGACCGGCAAGCACTCGTGGCGCAACCCGACCGCGTGGGATGCCCGCGTGCTCGGCGCGCTCGTGGAGTGGGGCTACCAGCCCAGCGAGGTCGAGCGGATCCTGCTCGGCGAGGAGCCGCCGTCGAGCACCGGCAGCGACGAGCCGGAGGACGAGGCCAGCGACGCCGAGGCCAGCGACAGCGCCGCCTGACCGGCCCCCACTCCCCCACCTGAGGGCGGTTCTTCCTGTGGAGAACCGCCCTCAGTGGAATAGAAACCATAGACTGAACTCAGTTCGTTTGATCCGCTACCCGGGAGGACCCCCGACATGTCACACGAGATCGAGACCCACGGCTCGCAGGCCGCCGCCGTCTTCGCCCGCAAGGACGCCTGGCACCGCCTGGGCACCACCGTCCGCGACCGCGCGTTCACCGCCGAAGAGGCCATGCGACTCGGCCACCTGGGGGGCTGGGACGTCCGCAAGCTGCCGCTCACCACCGCCGAGGTGAGCGAGGGCGGCGTCACCGCGATCGAGGTTCCCGGCTTCGCCACGGTGCGCACCAACCCGTTCACCGGCGAGCCCGAGGCGCTCGGCGTCGTGGGTGGCGGCTACACCCCGCTGCAGAACGAGGACCACGCCGAGTTCCTGAACCTGCTGGCCGACGAGTCGGGCGCGATCTTCGACACCGCCGGGTCGCTGCGCGGCGGGCGGCAGGTGTTCATCACGATGCAGCTGCCCGACTCGCTCACCGTCGGCGGCACCGACCGCGTCGACCTGAACATCGCCGCGCTCAACAGCCACGACGGGTCCAGCGCGTTCCGCATCCTCGTGACCCCGGTCCGCGTCGTGTGCGCGAACACCCAGAGCGCGGCCCTGCGCAACCACGAGTCGTCGTTCTCGATCCGGCACACCCGCAACGCCAAGGCCGCTGTGCAGGCCGCCCGCGACGCGCTCGGGCTGACCTTCACCTACGTCGACGCGTTCCGGGTCGAGGCCGAGCGGCTGATCCAGCAGACCATGACCGACGCCGCGTTCGACGCCCTGATCGACGCCACGTTCGGCAAGGCCGAGGCCAACGCAACCGAGCGAGTCCGCGAGACCGAGCGCCGTCGCCGCTCCCGGCTGCACTGGCTCTTCGCCGACGCCGAGACGCAGGCCGGCATCCGCGACACCGCGTGGGCCGGCTACCAGGCCGTGGCCGAGTACGTCGACCACTACGCCCCGGTCCGCACCAAGGGCGACGAGCAGACCGCCCGGGCCGCGCGGGTGCTCACCAGCGACGACCCCGACCGGATCAAGCGCCGCGCCTGGACCGCGCTCGCCCCGGCCTGACCGACACGCCAGTTCCTCCGGTGGCGGGCTGAGACCCCCGAGTCCGGCCCGCCACCGGCCCAACCGAAGGAGGAGCCATGACCGACACCACCACCACCCACACCACGGCGCAGGCCGCGCCCGTCGAGTGGCACGCCGTGGACGCCGACGACCGCTGGCCGGGTCGCTGGACCGCACACACCGCCAGCGTGCACGCACACGGGCGGACGTACCTGATCCGGATCACCCCCGGCGACCACGCGACCTACCTCGCGCCGGGCTTCTACGCCGACATCGACGGCGGCTACGGGCAGCGCTGGGGGATGCGCACCGCGACGCTCGACGAGGCCAAGCGCCGCGCAGTCGAGGACGTCCTGCGATGAGCCAGCCGACCGCCACCCCCACCGACGTCGCGGCCAGCGCGGCCAAGGACCGGCACACCCTCAGCGAGACGGCCTGCGACCTGATCGTCATCGAGCACCGGCTGCGCGACGTGCGCCGGTGGACTCCCGAGAGCGCCCGCGCCCACTTGGACGCGGCCCTGTCCAGCGTCGCCACGGGGCTGGACGCCCTGCACGCCGAGTACGCCACCCGCACCACCGAACAGGAGCAGTGATGACGGAGCAGACCCAGCCGGACCCGACCGGCACCGTGATCAGCGAGCGCGGCCAGCGCCGCATCCTCGCCGCCATGATGAAGATGCCGTACGCCGCCAGCAGCCGCGTCCCGAAGCCGTGGACCGCGATGGGCGAGACGGTCACCGCCGGTGCCGTCGTGGCGTTCCTCGACGGCCTCGCCGAAGTCCTGGCCGAGGTCGGCGCCGAGAACGACCAGCACCGGCGCCGCTTGTTCTCGCTCGAGGCCGACGTGGAGGCGTTCCGCCGCCTGATCGGCGCCGCACCCGCCGAGGTGACCCCGTGAGCGCGCACACCGCCTGGCTGGCCGCCCGCGAGACCAGCCTCCAGGTCTTCACTCCCGGCGAGGACTGGGTGGGAGCCGGTGAGCACCGTCAGCCGGTCCTGACGCTCGCCGGTGACGACGTGGTTGCGATCCAGGGCACGCCTGCCGAGTTGCGGGCGCTGGCTGCCCGCATCAGCGTCGTCGTCGCGGCCGCGTCCACAAGGCTCGACCGCTCGACCGACCGGGAGGACCAGCCAGCATGAGCGACGACGCCACGCTCCGCGCCCTTGAGGCCCGCGCCACCCCAGGCCCGTGGACACCTCACGGCGACAAGATCCGCGCCACCGCTGCCGACGCCCTGCTCCCGGACAACATCCTCGTCGCCTACGCCGGTGCTCACTGGCAGCGGCTCGGGATCAAGAAGTACCCGCGCGGGGGCGACGTTCCCGAGCACGCGCCCGACGTGGAGTTCATGGCCGCTGCCCGCGACGCCCTGCCCGACCGCCTCGACCGTCTCGACCGCATCCGCGCTCTTCACGCCAAGTGGGGCGAGCAGTCGCCCGAGGACGCGGACGGCTACCTCGACCTGTGGGAGACGCTCGGTCGGCTCCTTGACGGCGAGCCAGCCTGACCAACAACCGCAAGGCCGCCCGCACCATCGACGGTGCGGGCGGCCTTCTGCGTCCGGCTGGTCACCACAGGGTCAGTTGCTCGCCCAGCAGTTCCTGCAGCCGCGCGAGGTCGTCGGCCACGAGCTGCGGGTCCTCACGCGCCAGGTCGCGCAGCTCCCGCGCCCGCCGACGTGGCCCGCGCGGGTCGGCCAACGGGCTGTAGGGCAGCCGTCGCTGCACCGACCACTCGCGCCGGTTCTGCGCCGCGCTCGACACCACAACGTGATCGGGCGCGATCCGCTGGCACAGCGGGTTGTGACAGCGATGCCCGAGCAGCCGCGCCTCCGCGAGCGCGTCCACACCGTGCATGACCGCGTACGCGAACCGGTGCGCGATGATCACCCGCCCCGGCGCGTACCAGAACCGGCCATGACCGCCGCCGTCCGTGCGCTCGCGCTCGGACCGACCGGCCACCGCGCCGGTCCACCACAGGCACTCACTGCCCGGCACCGTGGCGACCTTCGCCCGGTACCGCGTGAGCACCGCCGGATCGGCGATCGCTGCCGCGACCGCCGCGAGGCCGGCGTCATCAAGCCGCCGAACCGGCACCCGCTCCCCCGCTCCCGGCAGTCGCGAGCGCGGTCGTGCCGTCGCCGTCCTGCTCGCCGTCGTCCTCGGCCTGGGACTCACTGGCGAGCCGCCGCAGCCGCGTGGCCTCCCGGACGCTCACGGTCTCGCCGCACCACTCGACGGCCTCGCTCAGGGACAGGCCCTCGCGCTCGGTCAACTCCCGCAGCGCAGCACCGGCGCGCTTCTCGGTCTCGGCCACTGCCGCGTCTCGCTCACCGATTGCGACCATGACCTGCTCGGCCAGGTCGATCACCCGGCGCTCTCGCTCCTCGCGCTCCTTGCGCCGCTTCTCGGCCATCTCCCGTGCCGTACGCCGCGCCTGCTGCTTGATCGTCTGCTGACTCATCCGGTCCTCACTCGTGTCGACATGGACTCTGACAGTCACCTACGACATTTCCCGGTCCCCGAGCGATCACCGAACCCCAGAATCCTTCGAAATCCGCTCCCCCACCGACCCAGCCGAACCCGTCCAGCCAGCCCGATCCGAACCCGACGCCCCAGCCGTCACCGACTCCCCTCAGCGTCCCCCCGATTTCTCGCGACCGACGAAGTGCCACACACCTCTTGCATTCTCGGTTTGCCGAATAGAAAGAACACATCAGAAATCCGGCCGAAAGTGATCGCCTGCCACGCGCGTGCGCACGTAGGTGACCGTGACGATGAGCCTCCACAAGCTGACGGCCGGGTCGGGGTACGACTACCTGACCCGCCAGGTCGCAGCGATGGACGCCACCGACAAGGGCCACACCGGGCTGGCGAGCTACTACACCGAGAAGGGCGAGACGCCCGGCGTGTGGCTCGGATCGGGCATGGACGGCATCGAGGGACTCGACGCCGGCGACATCGTCACCGCCGACCACATGCAGAGCCTGTTCGGCTCCGGACACCACCCGCTGGCCACCCAGCGGACCAAGGAGCTGGACCTGCGCATCGGCCGCGACGAAGCCGGCCGCCCGACCGAGGCCGACTACAAGACCGCGGTCCGCCTCGGCACCCCGTACAAGGTCTACGACAACGACATCAGCCCGTTCCGGATCGAGGTCGCCAAGCGCATCGCGGCCCTCAACGAGGCCGCCGGCCTGCCCGGTGACTGGCCGGTCCCCGCGGCCGACCGGGCCAAGATCCGCACCGAGGTGGCCGCGGAGTTCTTCCGTGCCGAGCACGGCCGCGACCCGGCCGACGCCCGCGAGCTCGCCGCCACGATCGCCAAGCATTCCCGCCCGAAGACCAACGCGGTGGCCGGCTACGACCTGACCTTCTCCCCGGTCAAGAGCGTCTCGGTGCTGTGGGCGATCTCCGACCAGAAGACCGCCGCGGTGATCGAGCGAGCCCACCAGGCGGCGATCAAGGACGCCCTGGACTTCATCGAGTCCAAGGCCCTGTTCACCCGCCAGGGCACCAACGGCGTACGTCAGGTCGACGTCCGCGGCCTGATCGCCACCGCGTTCACCCACCGCGACTCACGCGCCGGCGACCCCGACCTGCACACCCATGTGGCCGTGGCGAACAAGGTCCAGACCCTCGACGGCAAGTGGCTGGCCATCGACGGGCGACCGCTGCACAAGGCGGTCGTCTCGGCCTCGGAGACCTACAACACCGCGCTCGAGCGGCACCTGGTCGACGCCCTCGGCGTGCGTTTCGAGGAGCGCCCGAACGAGGACGCCCGCAAGCGGCCGGTGCGCGAGATCGTCGGCGTCGACCCCGAGCTGAACCGCCGGTTCTCCAAGCGCCGCGCCAGCGTCGAGGACCGCCGCAAGGTCCTCGCGGCCGCCTTCCAGGCCACCCACGGGCGGCCGCCGACGCCGGTGGAGACCATCCAGCTGTCCCAGCAGGCAACGCTGGAGACCCGCGAGGCCAAGCACGAGCCCCGCTCGCTGGCCGAGCAGCGCGAGACCTGGAACCGCGAGGCCGTCGAGGTCCTCGGCACTCCGCAGCGGGTCAAGCAGATGGTCCACGGCGCCCTCAACCCGAAGGCAGCGGCCCGGTCCCTGGCCGACTCCGCGTGGTTCGCCAAGACCACCGACCGAATCGTGTCGACAATGGAGGGCGGCCGCAGCACTTGGCAGTACTGGCACGTCTACGCCGAGGCACAGCGGCAGGTCAGGGGCGCCAACGTGCCGACCAACCAGGTCTCCCAGGTGGTCGACCTGCTGGTCAGCGAGGTCCTCGACGGACGCTCGGTGAGCATGGCCCGCCCGTGGGACACCATCAGCGAGCCGGCCGAGCTGTGCCGCGCCGACGGCGCCTCGGTCTACACCCAGAGCGGCGCCGAGATGTTCACCTCGAGCAAGGTGCTGGGCGCCGAGGAGCGCCTGGTCGCGGCCGCCGGCCGCCACGACGGGTACGCCGTCTCGACCGACTCGGTCGACCTGGCGCTGCTCGAGTCGACCGCCAACGGCATCACCCTCAACGCCGGTCAGGCCACCCTCGTCAAGGAGATGGCCACCTCCGGGGCACGGCTCCAGCTCGCGATCGCGCCCGCCGGATCGGGCAAGACCACCGCGATGCGGGCGCTCGCCAGCGCGTGGGCTGACGGCGGCGGCACGATCATCGGCCTCGCACCGTCGGCCGCGGCCGCGGACGCGCTGCGCTCGCAGATCGACACCCAGACCGACACCCTGGCCAAGCTCACGCACTCGCTGCAGGAGGCCCGCGAGTCCGGCGCCGCGATGCCCGCGTGGGTTGCCGGCATCGACTCCTCCACGCTCGTGGTCATCGACGAGGCCGGGATGGCCGACACCCTCTCCCTCGACGCCGCGGTGTCCTACATCCTCGAGCGTGGCGGCAGCGTGCGCCTGATCGGCGACGACCAGCAACTCTCCGCGATCGGCGCCGGCGGCGTGCTGCGCGACATCCGCGCCACCCACGGGGCGCTGCAGCTGACCGAGCTCGTCCGGTTCAAGGACCCCGCCGAGGGTGCCGCCTCGCTCGCGCTGCGCGAGGGCAAGGCCGAAGCGCTCGGCTTCTACCTCGACCGCGACCGGGTCCACGTCGGCGACCTGGCGTCGATGACCGAGGAGGTCTTCGCCGCCTGGCAGGCCGACCGCGCGACCGGTCTGGACTCGATCATGCTCGCCCCCACCCGCGACCTGGTCAGCGAGCTGAACCAGCAGGCCCGCGCCCACCGGCTCGACGGGATCGACCCGGCCGACCGCGCCAGCCTCGGACCGGTGCGCCGGCTGGGCGACGGCAACGAGGCCTCGATCGGCGAGCTGATCATCACCCGTGAGAACGACCGTCGGCTGCGCACCTCAGCCACCGACTGGGTGAAGAACGGCGATCGCTGGCACGTGCTGGAGATCCACGATGGCGGCGACCTGACCGTCCAGCACACCCAGCACGGCCGCACCGTGCGGCTGCCCGCCGACTACGTCGCCCGATCCACCGAGCTCGGCTACGCGTGCACCGTCCACACCGCCCAGGGCGTCACCGCCGACACCATGCACGGCCTGGCCACCGGCACCGAGTCGCGCCAGCAGCTCTACACGATGATGACCCGCGGCGCGCACGCCAACCACGTCTACCTCGAGGTCGTGGGCGACGGAGACCCCCACTCGGTGATCCACCCGACGCTGGTCCGACCGCTCACCCCCACCGACATCCTCGAGTCGATGCTGGCCCGCGACGACGCCCAGCGGTCCGCGACCAGCCTGATCCGCGAGCAGGCCGACCCGGCCACCCGGCTCGGCGAGGCCGCCCAGCGCTACCTCGACAGCCTCTACGTCGCCGCCGAGGACCTCCTGCGCCACGAAACCATCACCGCGGCCGACGGGACGACGCTCAACGTGGTCGACGCGCTCGACAGCGCCGTCGAGACGCTCGTCCCGGGGCTCTCGGAAGAGGCAGCGTGGCCGACCCTGCGCGCCCACCTGCTGCTGCTCGGCGCCGCCGGAGAAAACCCCGTCGACGCGCTCCGGGCCGCCGCCGGCGACCGCGAGCTGGAGACCGCGCACGACCGCGCCGCTGTCCTGGACTGGCGCCTGGACGCCTCCGGCCTGCGCAACGCCGGCACCGGACCGCTGCCCTGGATGCCCGCGGTCCCGGCCCGCCTGGCCGAGGACCCGCACTGGGGTGCCTACCTCGCCCAGCGTGCTCACCTGGTCACCGAGCTCGCCGACCAGGTGAGCACCCGCGCAACCGAGCAGGCCGACAAGGGCGCGCTGCCGGTCTGGGCCCAGAACGGCATCCGCCCCGAGACCGCCACCATCGCCGACGTCGAGGTCTGGCGAGCCGCCATGCAGGTCCCCGGCGACGACCGACGCCCGACCGGCGCGCCGCAGCTGCAGAAGATCTCCGCGACCTGGCAGCGGCGACTCAACAAGTCCGTCACCGGAGACCACACCCCGGCACTCAAGGAATGGCGCCAGCTGCTCTACTCGCTGGCCCCGCAGGTCCGCGACGACGAGTTCACCCCGCTCCTGGCCGAGCGTCTCGCCGCGATGTCCCGCGCAGGCGTCACCGCCCACGAACTGCTGCGCACCGCCACCGCCCCCGACCACCCGGCCGGCCCGCTGCCCGACGAGCACGCCGCAGCGGCCGTGTGGTGGCGCATGGCCCGCCAGCTGACCCCGGCCGTCGCCGCCCAGATCGGCGACGGTTCCCACGGCGAGAGCGTCACCACCGAGTGGACTCCCCGACTCGCGGAGCTGTTCGGCCCCGAGCGCGCCGCAAGCATCCAGGCCAGCACCTGGTGGCCCGCTCTTGTCTCGAACGTCGACCACGGCGTTCAGCGCGGCTGGCAGGTCGACGCCCTGCTGGGTGCCGGGCGGGCGATGCCGAGCGACGGCTGGGACGGCGTCGACGAGTGCCAGGCGCTGGTCTGGCGGACCTCGATCGCGCTGGAGACCGCACCCGACGAGCACGGGCACGAGGTCCACTTCGACGAGCCGCCGGCCGACCTGTGGGAGGGCGTGGATCCCGACCCGGCGGCGTTCGTCGACCACCCCGACGACGTCCCGTGGCCGCTGACGGAGGACCCCGGCCCGGAGCACGAGCCGGTCGACGAGGGCCAGTACGACGAGCACCAGGTCAACGCGCTCGAGGCGGCCGACGAGGACCAGTACGTCGAACCCGACCTCACCCTGTCGGCCTACATCCGCGACCTGGGCGGCACCCGTCTGGAACCCACCGATGCCGACCTCCGGCTCATGTACCAGCGGGCCGAGGAGTGGCAGTCCTCCCCCGTCTCACGTGAGCGCATGGTCGAGATCAACGACATGGCGCAGGCGTTCTTCGAGGCCCGGTTCGCCGACTCGTGGGGTCGCGACTACCTCACCGGCCGGTTCGGCGTCGACCTCGCCGGCGACGAGCGGTTCCGGCCCGGGCAGGCGCCGGCGGGGTGGACCAACCTGGTCGACCACCTGCGCGGCCGCGGCGTCAGCGACACCGAGATGATCGCCACCGGGGTGGCGACCGAGGCCAGCAACCGCCGTCTCATCGACCGGTTCCGCGACCGGGTGATGTTCCCCGTGATCCACCAGGGCGAGGTGCTCGGCTTCGTCGGCCGCCGCCGACCCGACCTCACCGACGCAGACAAGGGCGGCCCGAAGTACCTCAACACCGCCGACACCCCGCTGTTCCACAAGGGCGCTCAGCTGTTCGGCGTCGTCGACGAGCTGCTCGCCGAGGGCGCCGTACCGGTGATCGTCGAGGGCCCGATGGACGCAGTGGCCGTCACGATCGCCAGCGCCGGCCTCTACGTCGGCGTGGCCCCGCTGGGCACGTCGCTGACCGACGAGCAGGCCGCCCAGCTGGCCGCCGTCGGCCGCGACCCGATCGTGGCCACCGACGCCGACCTCGCCGGCCAGGTCGCGGCCGAGCGGGACTTCTGGATGCTCACCCCGCACGGCCTCGACCCCGGCTACGCCCGGTTCCCTGACGGCCTCGACCCGGCCGACCTGCTCGCCCAGCACGGGCCCGCAGCGCTCACCGCCGCAGTGGCCAGCGGCCAGCCGGCCTTCCGATCGCTGGGAGACCATCTGCTCACCGAGCGGCTAGACAACCTCGCCCCCGAGCAGGCGCGGGTGGCCGCCATGAGGATCCTGTCGGCGCGGCCCAGCCGCGCTTGGGAGCCGGGCGTGAACCAGGTGCGGACTCGCCTGCAGCTCTCCCAAATGCAGGCCCGCCGGGACCTGCGCGACGCGGTCAAGAGCTGGGATGCCGACCCGCGGAAGGCGGCGCTGGCCGAGCTGCACAAGAGCAGCGAGGTCCGCGCACGGCTCGCGGCCGCGGCCGAGCAGACCCCGGCCGAGCGCTGGGCGCCACTGGCTCGCGAACTCGATCCGCGACTGCTCGAGCAGGGCGACTGGGCCGCCACCGCGGCGATGCTGCAGCAGGCCCACGAACAGGGTCACGACGTCGACGCCGCCACGCGCGGCCTGGTCGCCGAGAAGCCGCTGGGAGACAGCCCCGCCCGTGACCTGCGTTACCGGGTCATGTCCCGCCTCGAGCTTGCGATCGACGACACCGGCGCCGGCAGCCCGCCGTCGACCACGTCGCAGGGTGCGGCACGGGACCGGCAGGACGTCAACCGTCCGCGGCCGCCGCGCCCCGGCACTCCGCGCCGCTGAAATCGACCCGATCCCCGGTCCGGTCGCTAGCCTTGGGCGGCCCCGTCCCCGGCCGATCAAGGTGCCATGCCCGACACGAAGCAGCCCCGGCGCGCGACGCGTGCCCAGGTACGGCAGTTCCTCGCGGCCGCCGGCTACGAGGGCACTCCCCCGGACGACCTGGTGACTGAGTACGTCGACCTGGTGAGCGCCGCGGGCCGGCCCGGGCTGCCCCGGCACCGACTGGCGGTGCACCTGACTGCCCAGTCCGCGGGGTGGGCCGCGCCCGCCGTGGCGGTCTTCGAGGCCGCTCGGCGCGAGCAGCAGCAGACGCGCGCGCAGGCCTCCGCCGCGGCTCGAGACACGGCCACGCGGGACGCAGAGCGGGCCGCGGCCTATGTCGCCGGCGTGTGGGAGCGCACTGGTGCGGGACCGACCTGGACCGAGCTGGGCGACGAGCTCGGCTGGTCGCCGGCGCTGCGGGCCCGGATCATCCGCCTGCTCGCGAACGACGGGGTCCTGACCTACAGCACCCAGCCGCGGTCGCTGGCCGCGGCCGCCGGAAGGGCCGAGAGCTAGTCGCTCGGCTCGTCGACCAGGTGCCGGCGCATCGCTGCGAGCCGGGCCCGGGGGTCCGGGTGGGTCGCGAACCAGCGGAGCTCGAGCTGCGCCCACACGCGCGCGAGAGCGCCGGCCGGGAGGGGCTTCGCGACGTACGTCTCGTAGAACCGCATCAGCTCGGCGGCAGCCTCGAGGTCGCGGGTCAGGTCTACCGCAAAACGGTCGGCGGCGATCTCCTCGCGCCGGTCGAACGCGACTTGGAGGGCGAGGAACGCCACCGCTGCGCTCATCGTGGCCAGCAGCGCCGGCCCGGCCAGCCGGGGCGCGGCCACCAGTGCCGCGACCGTGAGCGCGGCACCCGCCAGCACAAGAGCCAGGTAGCCGACGAGCCAGCCGTAGCGCGCCGCGGCCGAAGAGCGCTCACGTCGGATGACGTGCGCGAGCTCGTGCGCGGCCAAGCTCTGCACCGCGGCGGGGCTCAGGCCGGTGAGGGCGGCCTGCGCGAACACCACCGTGGGCCGCCCGGCCCGGAAGCGGGTCACCGCGAGACCACCATCGCCAACCGGCCGGGCGTCGTCTCCGGTGGGCGCACCGAGGTAGGCGACGACGTCGGTGGCCGGAGGTGTGACGTTCACCAGGGCTGCGACGGCCGCCATCGCCGCGGCCGCCTGGTGCTGCAGCCCGGCGTCGACCGGCTCAGGGTGTCGGCGCGTGCGCCAGCTGGTGGCCCACGCGCCGAGGACCTTCGCCAGCGCTGTGACCACCAAGAAGGCGCCGGCGAGGTAGGCGATCGCCACGATGACAAGGAGCGCTGAGGTCACGGGATCGGCCACGTTCTACGCCGGGGTGCTGGAGGTGAGGAGAGCGCTCAGAATCGCTCCCTGACAACCGAACGGGCCCGAGTGCCCGCAAGCGGTGGTTCGGCGTCGCCCAGCGGCGTTCTGAGCCCGATTCGAGCCCTCCGCGCGCCCTTCATCGCGATGGAGCGGGAGCGCGGTCCACGTCCGCGGCCGGGATCGCCCGGTCCTCCGCCGCGCGGCCGCGGGAGGCTGTCGCAGGCTCCTCGAGGTCCTCGCTCGCCTCGACGAGCTGTCGCTGCTCCTCGGTGCTCGGCACGCCGTAGCGGCGCTCAGCCATCGCCTCGACCTGCGCCACGGCGTTCCACACGTGCTCCCCGGAGGCGTGGGAGTAGCAGGCGTTGACGTGCTCCCGCGCGTGGCCGAGCTCCTTCTTGCTCGAGCGCGGGTGCTCGCCGAGCGCCTTGAGTGCGCGCTGGGCTCGCTGGATGGCCTCGGAGCGCTCCTTCATCTGCATCGGTGCCTCTGTCATTCCCTCGGTCCCTTCTCGGTGCGGGTACGCGGCTGCGGGCCGTCGAGCTCGTCGTCCTGGAGCTCGCCGGTGTCGAGGTCGACGAGCCCGAGCCGCGGCGGGCCGGCCGGCGCCGACGGCTGCGCGTGTGCCCGCCTGTTGACCGGCAGCGCGTCGACGTCGTGGGCGAAGGCGTTCTCGCGCCGCTGGCGGCTGGCTTCGGCCAGGTGCTCGTTGTGTCTCGGCTTCGCCGGCCACGTCTTGTGCTCGTCGTCGCAGTGGGCCCGCAGCCTGTTGCGCATGCGGTCGGTGAACGCCGGCAGGCAGTAGCGGTGCCACTCCTCAAGCGCGTCGCTGGTCATCGCCAGCCCGGCGCGGCGGCGCTGGTCGGCCAGCACCGCGATCTCGTGGACCAAGTGCGGGTGTAGGGGCCAGCAGCTGGGAATGAGCCCGGAGACGTCCCAGGTGTACTCGCGGTTCAGCCAGATCACGACGTCCTCGAGCCACTCCCACAGGTCGTGCCGAAGATCGGGGTCCAGGCAGGAGGCCGGCTCCCACGGCCGCGGCAACAGCGCGTGGTTGCCGAGAGCCTTCTTCTCCTCCTCGGTGCCGTTGATGGCGATGTGCAGCTCGCGATAGGCCAGCCGCACCTGGTCGCCGGGCATCGGGAACGGGAAGACCATCAGCGCGGGCGCCGCCCGGCGGGTCTGCTGCTCGGTGGTCACAGGTCATCACTCCTTGCGTGGTCGTCGTCGACGAAGCCGAGACGGCGTGCCTCGACGAGTGCCGCGGTGGCGCGGGCCTCGGGGGTGATGACCATGCGGCGGTCGTTGGTGAGGCGCGCGCGCAGCGCTCGCTGGTCGGCCAGCAGCCGTTCGCCGGCCTTGCCTTCTACGCAGCGGTGGAGCTTGGCGATGATCGGCTTGCCGTTCTCGGCGATCACCAGGGCCTGCCGCTCGGGTAGCTGGCGGACCTCCTCGGGCCGCATGATCGGGATGTCGTCGCCGGAGAAGCTGCGGCCGCCGCCGTTGAACCCGCCGGTGGAGTGGGTGACTCGGCCGATTCGGACCGTTCCGAGCAGGTCGGAGATCTCCTGGTTGAACGCGACGTCCTTGGACCCGCCGAACATCACCAGGGCGTTAGTGAGCCCGAGCAGCGCCCGGGCCTCGTGCTCACCGAAGATGCTGGTCAGCTGGGGGCGGGTCTGGGCGGCCCAGATGAACGACAGACCAAGGGCACGCTCGTTGGCCATCCGGGTGCGCAGGGTCGGTAGCGGTGCGGTGGAGGGCAGCTCGTCGAGCACCGAGACCAGGGGCGGGCACAGCCGGCCGCCCCACGGGGAGCTGTTGGCCAGCAGCAGCCCGGTGTCCAAGACGTGCTCGGCCACCGCGGTCATCAGCGGGCTGGCCGAGGCGTAGGGGTCTTCGCGGCCCAGGAGGTAGATGGTGCCGCGTCGACGGATCACGTCGGCCAGGTCGGTAGCCGGGTGCCCGTGGCTGGGGACGCAGCGGCGGCGGATGTCGGCCTGGAAGAACAACGACACCGCCTGCTGCACCGTGGTGATCGTGTTGCCGGCGGTGCGGTCGTCGCCGTTGAGCGCCCCGTGAAGCAGGCCGTGCCAGAACGGCTCGGCGTGCGGGTGCCGGCGCAGGATCTCCATCGGCTGGCTGGCCGCGGTCGGGTTCGCGACCCACTGCAGCACGTCCTCGAGGGTCTTCCCGGTCAGGGCCGCGGCGTGGAAGTAGCCCTGCAGCACCTTCGCCGACTCCGCGGCGTAGAACCGGGCGGCATCGTCGCCGGTGCCGCCGGTGATCGCACCCTTGACGGTGCCGGCGGTGAAGGCCTTGGCTCGACGCTCGGCGACCTTGGGGTCCACACAGCCGGCGATCGGGTCCCAGATCAGCTCGTCGACCCGATAGCCCCAGATGCCCTCGGCCAGCCCGAACGGGTCGAGCACCACGCACGGCCGGTCGTCACGGGAGCGTTCGGTAAGGCTGAGCAGCAGGTCCTCGACCTTCGTCAACGTCACCAGGGCAGCGCCCGGGGCACTGAGCAGCGCCGGGGTGAGCAGGTCGAGGGTCTTGCCGGAGCCCTGCGGTCCGATCACCCCGGCGGTGCGGTCCCACGGCACCCACAGCTCGCCGCCACGCGGCTCGTGCGCGTCCCCGATACGCCAGCCCACGTCCCACGGGTTGAACCTCAGCTTCATCGCTCCTCCTTCGTCCGGCGGCCGTTCAGGAGCCAGGGGCTGAGCCCGTGGCCGAGCTGCGGCCCGGTCTGTTCGGTGAGGTCGCCGGCGGTGCGCTGAACGGGTGCCGCCGCGGCGGTGGCGTGCTTGCCGTAGAGGTCGGGGCGGACGATGCCGGCGACCTTGCGCAGCCGAGTGACGCCCAGGATCTTCTCGGCCTCTGCGGCGGTGGCCATGCCGCGCATGCGTCCCGGGCCCCACCGCTGGTAGGCCCAGACGCCGACCCAGATGGTGGCGCTCAGCAGCGCGACCTCGGTCATCGCGAGGCTGACCCACACCAGTCCGCGGCCAGCCAGGCCGTCCGGTGTCGGTGTGGGCAGGCCGGCGTCGGCGTGCCCGCCGACCACGCCGGGGAGGCTGGTCCAGAAGGCGGTCCCGATCGGCGAGGGGAACGCGCCGGCGTTGGCGTCCGGCCAGGTCCACCCGGCGCCGGCGAGCAGGTTCGCGACGGAGCGGCCCAGCTGGATGCCGATGACGATGACGAACAGGGCCGCCAGGGCCACGGCTACAGGGATCTCCCAGGTCCAGGGGTAGGGGTCGCGTCGTCGCTCTCGCTGCATTGGATTCCACCTCCAGGAATCGTGGGTGGTCGAAGTTCTGGCTGGTCACCTATGTGTCGGGAGGGCTCGGCAGCGATCACACAGATTGACTCGGCTTCGAGGCGTTTTCAGCCAGCCAGGTCGAGGGGTCCACGTTGTCGGGTCCGTAGATGGAGCCGTTCTCGAGGTGGACCTCGAAGTGGAGGTGGCAGCCCCCGGAGTTGCCCTCGTTGCCTACCACGCCGATCTGCTGGCCGGGCTGCACGGTCTCGCCGCGGGCAACGGTGACCTTCTGCATGTGCGCGTACCAGGTGGTTAGCGCCCCCGGCCCACTGGTGACCTTGACGAGCCAAGGTCCGGCCCAGGTCTGGCTGGTGTCGATCTCAATCATGCCGGCGTTGGCTGCGTACACCGGTGTCCCGCACGGTGCGGCGAGGTCCGTGCCGGAGTGCCAGTTGGACCAATACGGTCCGGTCTCGCGCCAGTTGCGGGCGTCGTTGTCGGCGTACTGCGCAGGCACAGGGTAGACGACCTCGCCGCACTCCGCGTCGCTTGATGTCCCGATGGGGTTGGCGAGTGCGGCGGGGAGCACGTTGATGTGGGGGTGGTCCATGTGGTTCGCGACTGCCGACCCCCGGTCCTCCATCCGACGCCACCCCTCGTCTGCGCGGGCGACGGACCAGATGCGCTGGCGCCAGATGATGTAGTCGATGCCGAGCTCCTCGGCGTTCTGCTGTGCGTACGCCACAAGTGCGTCGCCCTTGGCCTTGCCTGCGGGGCTGTTGCCAACCATGAAGTCGGCCGCGAGTCCGGCGGGGTGGCCGTTGGAGTCGGTGGCGTTCTCGCGGTAGCCGCCGATGGTCTTGATGCCGAACATCGGGCCGAGGATGTTGACCAGGTTGGCCAGTTGCGGCTTGACCGGGCCGAGGTTGTAGTTGGTCTCGGTCGCGACCGCGCAGCCGGCGCTGCTGCCGGCGGTGGTCGCGACGACCAGCGGGTGGTCAGCAATCTTGCTGGCTTGGGTGCTGCTGTCGACCTCGGCGCTGGCCCAGGTGAGGTTGGCGCCATAGATGTGGTCGATCGGCGCGTCCTGCTTGGGCTTCTTGCAGGGCTCTGCCGATCCGCCGAAGGCGTTGGTCAGCTCAGGGGTCAGGGCGCAGTGCGAGGAGTTGTTGCCGTCCTTGCCGTCGTTGAAGTCGCCCAGGATGACTGACGGGGTGCCGGTGCCGGCGAGGTCGGTCATGGTGGCCAGCTGTCGCCGCAGCGCTTCTTTGCGATCCCCGGCGGCGTTCCCGCGAGTGTCGGCCGGGTTGTGGATGCTCCAGACCCAGATCACCTGACCGGTGGTCGTAGAGGTCAGCTGCACCAGCGGCGTGCCGACGTCCTTGCCGCCAAAGTAGGGGATGTCGACGAGGCGGCCGTCGGTCTGCTTCCACTCGTTGCGGTCCCAGATGACCCGGTTCTGGGCCTTCCCGGTGGCCGGGTACATGCCCCACTTGGCTGCGTACTGGTTGGCCAGGGCCTTGGCCTGGGGCGGGTGGACCTCCTGGAGGCCGGCGATCGAGACGCCGGCGTTCTCGATGGTCCGCATGGCGCCGGGCAGTCGCTTGTCCCAGGTGTCGTAGCCCGGCCGCTCGCCGGGCTGGTCGGTGTGGCCGGCGCCGAGCAGGTTGAGGGTGCCGACGGTGATCGGGTTGACGGTGTCGCCCTGGCAGTTGGCGACGTTGGTGGTGGAGCCGTCGTCGGGCAGGTCGGGCAGGTCTCCGCCGAGCAGGTCGGTGATGTCGCCGGAGACGTCCTCCCACTGGGCGTAGGCGTCGGGGTAGCCGGAGCGCTGCACGGCCTGCGCGGCCTGGGTGAGGGTCATGTTCTGCCAGCCGGGGATGTCGAGCAGGCCGGGGTTTCCGGTGTGCTGGGCTTCACCGAAGAAGGCACGCGCGGCGAGCACCGGGGTGGTGACCTCAGCCCGGCTCCCCCAGCCGGTCGAGGGACGCTGCTGGAACAGGCCTCCGGAGTCGCGGTCGCCGCCGGTGAGATTGACCAGCTTGGACTCTTGGATCGCGGTGGCGATCGCGATCTGCAGCCCGTAACGGGGAACCTGGAGATCGCGGGCGACCTGGGCGATAGTGATCGCGTTGCGGGCCTGCTCGGCGGTCATGGCCGGGTAGCTCGAGGCGAACCGCAGTCGCATCAACTGGGCGAGCACGTCGCCGGACGGCGGCTCGGCGGGCCGGGCGGTGTCCGCGGCGTTCACCACGCCACCGCTGGTAGCCGCGGGCCCGGGGGCGCTCTCCGGGCCCGCGCCGTTCATGGCGATGCGGGCCGAGATCCAGCGGTGGTCGGAGACCATCGTGCCGTCCCACCCCTGCTCGAGGCGCACGCCCTGGTACTGGGGGAAGAAGATGAAGTCGACGCCCTGGTTCTGCCAGCCGTAGCCGGCGGCCTTCATCTTCGCCGCCGCCGCCCACGGCAGGTTGGTGTAGGAGGCCTGGGTGTTCATGTCGCCGCCGATCAATACCGGGCCGTGGGCGGCGAGCGAGTTGCGCAGCTGCAGCAGGATGTCCATCCCCGCGGCGTACTGCTGGGGGCGGGTCAGCGGCGGGTTGCCGTGCTGCTTCGGCCAGCGGTGCGGGTTGGTCATGAGGTGAGTCGCGATCACCGACACCACGGCGCCGTCGGCGCGCTCGAGGATCACCCAGGTGGCGAACCGGTCCCAGGTGACCGGGCGGCCCTTGTAGTAGGTCTTGTCGTCGTCGACGAGCTGGACGCGGCCGCCGTTGGCCTTGGTCCAGGTCGACCGCTTCCAGAGCACGACGTTGCCCATGGCCTGCTCGGCACCGGCCCCGGACTCCGACGGTGTCGACACTCGGAAGGCGTCGTAGCCCGGGGCTGCGGCCTCGATCTGGGCGAGGCTCCAGCCGCCGGCCTCGTTCAGGGTGACGAAGTCGGGGTTCTTGGACAGCACCTTGGGCATAGAGGCCCGGAACCCGTCGAGGCCGGAGCGGCGCGGGATGTTGGCCTGGGCCATGGTGATCTTGCCCTTGACCGGGCCTCCCACGGGGCCGTCGATGGCACCGAGGTCGCCGAGCTGGGTGGGTGCTGACTGGGTGGTCTGGGTACGGCACTCGGCGGCCGCCGTGGTGGTCATGACGACCATCAGGGTCACGACGAACGGCAGCCCCATGAAGACGATCAGGACCGGCAGTCCGGCGAGCAGCAGCTTCTTCACGACAGGTCAGTCCCGGACGGCTCAGGCCGCGGCCTCGATGGCCTCGTTGGTGTAGTAGAGCTTCTTCTCCAGCGGGTGCAGCACGGTCTGGACCTTGTAGGTGGCGTCTCCGATGCACCACAGCGCGCGGCCCTTGTCCTGCATCGCCCACCCGGAGACGAGGTCCTGGGCGATCGGGCCGAGCCCGAGCATCGAGTCGAGCTCGCGGGCGACGCGCGGCTTCTGGGCGCCGAGGATCTTGATGTCGGCCAGCTCGAGGAGGTCCTTGGCGATCATCGCGGCCTGGGAGTCGGCATCGCCGACCGAGAGCAGGTCGGAGGGCTTGTGGAGGTTGCAGAACTGGATGTCGCCGCCCTTGCCGGCCATGCCGCGGGAGAGCCGCAGGTCGGCGTCGAAGCTGGCCACCGCAGCGGTTCCGAGACGCATCTGCTTCCAGACCTCGTCGCGCACGACGATGCGCAGGTCGCCGGGCTCGGCGATCTCCCGCAGGCCGCGGCCCCAGGAGTTCATGCACAGCAGCGCGATGCCGACCGCCTCATCGCCCAGGCCGTCGAGCCGGGAGAGGCTGAACGACTGGATCGGGGCGCGCCAGTCGACCTCGATGTTGGTGAAGTCGTCGAAGAGGCCGGCCAGGGTGCCGGTGACGAGCTCGCCGAGTGCGTTGCGCAGCAGCCGGGTGTCGTCGAGGAACACGCGGGTGTTCGCGTACTCGCAGGCCCGGACGAGCTCCTCGGTGGGGTTGCGCAGCAGGTCCCACAGACGCGGGATGGTGGTCTCCTTGAGGACGGTGTTGCCGGCGGCGTAGCCGGTGAGGATCTGCAGTGCGTTGCGGACGACGTCGCTCTCGTCGGGACCGAACGGGACCCGGTGCTCGTCGTCGATCTTCATGGATCCGACGAGGCCGCGGACCAGGACTAGCCAGCGCTTGAAGATGATCGTGGCGCGGCGCTGCTGTTCCTCGGCGGAGAGGTCCTTCCAGCCGTCGCCGAGCGGGCCCATGTCCAGCGGGTTGACCCGGGCCCAGAAGCCGGGGGCGATGACGAAGGGCTCGACCCCGAGCGCGCGGCACAGGGACTCGTACTCGTCCTTGACGTCGCCGGTGACCAGGGTGCGGTAGCCGAAGGGCATCATCCGGGTGCAGAAAGCCTTGGTGGTTCCGGACTTGCCGCTGCCGGGCTTGGCGAACTGGAAGATGTTGGGGTTAGTCGCCGGCACGTCGTCGCGCAGCACCCACCCGAACGGGTCGCAGTAGAACGAGCCGCCGGAGAGCTGGTCGACGCCCATCTGTGCGCCGGTCGGGGGCAGGGCGGGCGCGGAGACGAACGGCCAGAACACCGGCGCCTGGTCGCTGGTCATGCGCCAGGCCGACGCCGGCGCCGTGGCGGCCGCCCAGCCGCGGCCGCCACGAGCTGCGCCGCGGCGCGGGGAGTACTTGAAGATCCGGGGCTCCTTAGCTTCGGGCTCGAGGGCGGGGATCGTGGGCAGGTCGTGACCGAAGTCCGACAGCAGGGCGGCCATGTCGCGGCCGCCGCGGCGGTTGCGGCGAGAGGTGGTCATCAGGCGTCTCCGCTCCGGGTCAGGCTCGTTCCGAGCGGGATGGTCGAGGCGGCGAAGCCCGTGTCCTGGGCGAGGTCGAGGCGCAGCGGCGCGAACCCGGCGCGGCGGACCGATGCGTCCAGGCGGCGGCCGAACTCGGTGATCCGCAGCGTCTTGGGGACGGTGACTGTGCACACCGCGTAGGGGCGGGTCAGCGAGTTGCCGCGGGCCAGCTTGGCGTCCAGTCCGCGGGCCTTGTGGGCCTCGTCGCGCTGCTTGGCGCGGGTCTTGCGGCCGAGCTTCTCGTTCATGCCCTCGGCCAGGTCGGCGGCCCACTCGGCGTTGCCGGACTGCCGGTCGGCCTTGGACTGGGACACGATCGGGTAGGCGACGAGGAACGAGCGCCGCTCGCCGGACTCGCTCGGGGTGAGGATCGGTGCGAGTGCGCCCATCGCCACGCCGCGGGTGGGCAGCTTGATGGTGGCGCTGATCGAGTTCCAGGCGTCGTGGCTGTAGTGCCGCACCGTGGCGTCGGCACCGGACGGGCCGGCCATCGCCCACGGGACGTCGGCGTTCACGCCCGGCTCCTTCTCCCGCATGGCCAGGGCCTCGACGATGCCGGCGCGATCGCCGGGGGCGAAGCCGGTCCGGCAGGCCAGCGCGAGCTCGGGCGAGGTGAGCCACCGGACGGAGGTCATGCCCATCGGGCCGCGCAGCTGTGCCTCGATCTCGGCCATGAGCAGGTAGATCTCGCGGCAGCGTCCCTCGAAGCCGCCGCCGGACTCCTTGGCCGACCGGGCGATCCGGGTGTCGGGGACGACGATCGTCACGAACGTCTCGGTGCGCACCGACGCCTGGGTGAGGCCGTGGGCCAGGTCGCTGTTCACCACCTCGGCCAGCTCCGGGGCGTTGGCGCGGCGGTGCTTGGTGACCCACAGATCGCGCTCGGCGCCGTCCTCGGGGACGGTGCGGACCATGAAGAGGATCTCGTCGACCTTCTCGGTGCGGCCGGCGACGTCGAGCAGGCCGGCGAGCGCCTCGCCGTAGCGGTTGCGCTCCTCGACGTCCTTCATGCCGATGCCGGGGTGCACGATCGCGGCGGTGACCGCCCACGTCTTGGTGGCGTGGTCCTGGATCACCGCGACGCGCTGCAGCTGCGAGCCGTGCGGCGGGCCGTCGTGGATCTGGACCCCCTGCAGCACCCCGGGCAGGTCCGGGGTGTCGAGGTCCTCGCCGCGGCCCTGGGTGGCCTTGGCCCTAAACGAGGTCCAGCCCAGCAGCCCACCTACGGCGTACGCCGTCGAGGCGAACACCCAGCCGGTGGCCGAGCGGCCCCGGACCGGGATGACGGTGATGGCCAGCAGGAACAGCCAGACCAGGGCGAACAGGAACGCGGAGAACCACGCTCCGCGGCTGATCGCCCAGAACGCCGGGAGGCTGGCCAGCGCCAGGAACATCAGCTGGCCTCCGGAGAGGCCGAAGAACCAGCCGATGCGGTCGCGCTGGTAGTCGGCGTAGATGGTCATCGTCGGCTTCCTTCCGGGTCAATCTGGATGTCAGTGAGGTCGGGGTGGGTCGGCAGGGGCGTGAGGCGGATCGGGCGGCGCATCGCTACACCGCCACCGGGGGGATCCCGCCGGCGGCCGCACCAGCCCCACCGGCGCCGCCGGCCGCTCCCCCGCCACCGGCGGCGGGAGTCTTGGGCGTAGCTGCGGCTCCTCCGGACCCGCTCTGGCCGCCACCCGAGCCGCCGCCCGGTGCGCCACCGGTGGGCAGCGTCGGCGGGGTCGGGGGTGCCGGCGGCATGGGCGGAGTCGGCATCTGCGGGTCGTCGTCGCCACCGCTCTGCGAACCGGGGTGCGTTCCGCTGCTCTGGTCGCCGGACTGACGGCCTCCCATGCCGCTGAAGTCCGGGCCGTAGGTGCTCTGCCCGACGCCGGCCTGGTTGGTCTCGTCCGACATCAGCGAGGTCGCCTTGGCGCCGGCGGAGTTGATCCAGCCCATGCCGGTCGACAGCGCCTGTCCGACCGGCCCGAAGCTGCCGAGGAGGCCCTGGGTCGACTTGTTGAACCGGTCACCGGTCGAGGCCTCCGCGCTCTGCTCACCCGAAGACCGACCGTTGGCGTCCGTGGTCGACGCGGCCGATGAACCGCCGCCGGCGGCACCGCCGCCGAGCAGGCCCTGGAGGCCGCCCTGGATGGCCATGCCCTGTCGGAACGACGCTCCGCTGGGGGTGCCCGGGTCGACAAACGCCAGGAGCTTGAACAGCGCCAGCGGCGCCACGACGCTGATCAGGATCGTCATCACCGCCGGCAGTGCGGTGCCGAACGCCTTGGCGGTGTCGTCGGCGAGGTGGGCGGCGACACCGTTGGCGAACTGCACGCCGATGCCCAGCACCATCACCATCAGGACCGGCGTGAACGCCGCGGCGTGGAACCAGCGCAGCGACTTCCAGAACCAGGAGCGGGTGAAGTCGGAGACCAGCCCGGCCGCCGACAGCGGGCCGGTGGCGGTCAGCACCAGCAGCGACGCGGCGCGCGCGAGGTAGACCAGGACGTGCCCGATCGCGGCCAGCCAGAGGAAGATCCCGAGGAACGCGAGCGCGGTGGCCACGCCGGCGTCGGTGATGTCGTCGATGCCGAGACCGCCCAGGGGGTCCCAGTCGGGCCAGGTCTGCACCTTGAGCAGCGACTTCATCAGCGCCTTGGTGATGGCGCCGCACGCGGCGACGATCATCACGCAGTAGCCGAACCAGCATGCGCACACCACGACGAACTGGCCGGCGCCGATGAACGCCCGCGCGAGCCCCTTCCCTTCGCGCTTGAAGGCGGCAGCTCCCAGCTGGATCATCGCCAAGATGACCACCAGGGAGAGGGCGAGCCAGAGCGTGAAGGCGTAGACGTCCTTGCCCGGTCCGTCGGCGCGCAGGTCGGGGGTCAAGAACAGCTCGCTGAACGTGAGCACGATGCGCAACACGAACAGGCCGGAGTTCCAGACCGCGAGCATGGCTGCGGTCCAGGCATCGGCCGCGGCCTTGGCGATGACGTCGCCGATGGCCTCGAACGGGTTGGGGATGTCACCCAGGCCGGGGATGCCGCCGCCGAACAGGTCGCCGACGTTCGGGAGGCCAGGGATGCCGGGGATCCCGGGGACACCCGGCAGGCCCGGGAGTCCAGGCAATCCGCCGTCGCAGATCGCGTCGAGGATGCCGCAGCCGTCCGGGAGCAGCCCGGCGGCCCCGTCGAGGACGTCTCCGGCGCCGTTGATCAGGTTGCCAGCTCCGTCCTTGACGCCGCCGGCTGCGTCTTTGCCGCAGTCGATCGGGTCCTTGGCGCAGTCGACGGCGTCGCCGCCGAGGTCGCACAGCGCGTCCGGGCCGGGGCAGCCCATCTTGACGTCGCGGGCCGGCAGCTGGCCGGTGGCCGCCACCGGAGCGGACTGGGCCGTCGCAGCGGCCGTGCGGGCCACCGGCTCGGCCGCGGCCGCGGCGGGCGGCTGCAGCGCGGTGGCGGCACCGAGGAGCGTGGTGAGAACCAGGACCGCCAGGGCGCCGATGCCCAGCCTGGTCACCCGGTGGAAGAGGTCGCCGGCGGTCACTGGGGTGCTCCGTTGATCGGGATCCAGCCGGCCTGCTTGTACTCCGGGGTGCCCGGCGCGACCGCCTGTGGCTGGCCGGTGGAGACCAGGTGCTCGATGTCCTCATCGCTGCCCTGGACCAGGCGCCAGTCGCCCACGCCGTCGACCTCGAGCCACCGCATGAGCTGGGTGCCGGCGTAGAGGCCATCGCTGACCTTGCCGTTGGCGGTGGTGAGGGTGACGTAGCTGAGCAGGTTCACCGCGTAGTAGCCGGTGTCGAGCTCCTCGAGGGTGTAGGCGATCGGCGTCACGGCGTACGACGCGGGCGGCGGGACGTCCCCCTCCTTCGGGACGCCGGCCTGCTGGCGGCGCAGCGCGACAGCGTCGCGGGCGCGCTGCTCGAAGACGGCCTTGTCCTCGGGGTTGGCGTACAGGCCGGCGACGGCGGCGGCCTGGTCGTAGTCGAACCCGACCTGCGCCTTGGCGACCTCGACTTGCAGCGCGACCGCGCCCAGGTCGGTCTGGGGGAACCGGGTCGGGTAGCCGTCGACCACCTCGGCGCCGGTCGGGATCACGACGCCGTCTGCGGGTGCGGTCTCCGGGGCGACCTGGTCGACGGAGGCGTTCTGCCCCTGCTGCCCGGTCTGGCTCGAGGAGTCGCCGGTGGTGTTGTCGGTGCCGCCGCTGTCGTCGGTCCGGCCGCGCGCTCCGAGCCAGACGGCGGTCGCCACGAGGGCGGCGATCGCCACCAGGACGCCCACGCGCAGCAGGGTGGTGCGGGACTCCCCCATCGAGTCGTTCATGCGGTTGCTCATCTCAGTGCTCCCCTTCGGTCTCGCCGGGGTTGGTGGGTTCGGTGTGGTCGGTGGACCAGGTGCGCCAGCCGGCCTCGTGTGCCAGCTGGGTTCCGGGCCAGGTCGCGGGCGCGGGTGCCGGCGGGGTGCCGGGGGCGACCATCCAGCGGCCGCCGACCCACTGCATGCGCTCGCAGTGCGCGAAGGCGATCTGGCCTTCGGACTTGTAGGTGGCGCTGACCTTCATCAGCACGCAGACCGTGGCCCAGTCGGGGCCGTCGGTGCCCTTGACGAGCGCGGCGGCCGGCTCCAGGGAGACCGAGGCGCTGGGGTCCTTGACCTCGCCCATCCCGGTGCTGGAGAGGAACGCGCGGACGCTGGCGGTGATCCACCAGTCCTCCGCCCGGACCCCGCCGGGCAGCGCCCAGGCGTTGTAGACCTCCTCGGCGGTGCTCAGGCTCATCGACTGCAGCACCGCGAGGTCGATCTGGGCCAGTTGGCCGATCGCGCCCTCCGGGGTCTGCGGGAACCCAGTCATCACGAAAGCGGGTCCGTTGACGCCGGTACCGGCCGGGATTTTGATCTCCGGGGCCTTGGCGCTGGTGGTCTCGGCCGGGAAGGCCGCGCTCTCGGGCACGGTCAGCATCGGCTCGGCCGCGATGTCGTCGCGATGCGCGGCACCGCGGGCCACCGTCGAGCGCTCGGTCTCTCCGGTGGCCACGCCGGTGTTCGCGCTGGCCTCGCCACCGATACCGGAGACCGCCAGGTAGACCGCGTACACGAGGCCGCCGAGCAGGAGCGCAGCCACGGCGACGGCGGCGGCAAGGATGCCGAGCAACCGGCGCCGGCTCCACTCGCTGGTGCCCTCTGGCGGATTCAGGGGCCGGTCGCAACACCCTGGGTTTGGTCTTCGGCGAGCAACTTAGCGAAGACCTCTGCTGGGGTGTAGAAGCCGAGTCGTTTGCGGGGCCTGTTGTTGAGCTCGCGGGCGATCTCGGCGAGGTCTTCAC
>NZ_JASBRN010000011.1 GCF_030149505.1 Nocardioides sp. | reverse complement strand
CCGGGGCAGCGCCGACTACATGGGCATGCTCGGCAGCGTCATCAACGCCATGGCCATGCAGGATGCCCTCGAGAAGGTCGGCGTGGCGACCCGCGTGCTCACCGCCCTCGAGATCAAGCAGGTCGGCGAGCCCTACATCCGCCGGCGCGCCATCCGGCACATGGAGAAGGGCCGGGTCGTCATCTTCGGCGCCGGCATGGGCATGCCTTTCTTCTCCACCGACACCGTGGCGGTCCAGCGGGCGCTGGAGAGCCGCTGCGACGCGGTCTTCTTCGCCAAGAGCGGGGTCGACGGGGTCTACGACGCCGACCCCCGCAAGGATTCCCACGCGAAGAAGTACGACCGGATCACCTTCGACGAGGCCATCGGCAAGGGCCTGGCCGTCGTCGACCAGACCGCCTTCACCCTCTGCGCGGAGAACAAGCTGCCGATGGTCGTGTTCGGCATGGAGCCGGAGGGCAACATCCCGCGCGTGCTCAAGGGTGAGAGGATCGGGACGCTCGTCGAGGCCGGCTGAGCCCGGAGCGACGACCCCCACGCGCCACACCAGCACCACGACGTACGACGCAGCGAGACGACAGGACCAGGAGCCCCACGGTGATCAACGACATCCTCAACGAGGCCGACAGCAAGATGGACAAGTCGGTCGACTCCACCCGCGAGGAGTTCGCCGCGATCCGCGCGGGCCGCGCCAACCCCTCGGTCTTCAACAAGATCGTCGTGGACTACTACGGCAGCCCCACCCCGCTGCAGCAGCTCGCCTCCTTCACCACCCCCGAGGCGCGCGTCATCATCATCGCGCCCTACGACCAGGGCGCGACCAAGAACATCGAGCGCGCGATCCGCGACTCCGACCTGGGCGTCAACCCGACCGACGACGGCAAGGTCCTGCGTTGCGTCTTCCCCGAGCTGACCGAGGAGCGCCGCAAGGAGTTCATCAAGGTCGCCCGGGCCAAGGCCGAGGACGGCCGGGTCGCCGTGCGCAACCTGCGCCGCACCGCCAAGCAGAACCTCGAGAAGCTCGAGAAGGACGGCGAGGTCGGCAAGGACGACGTCACCGGCGCCGAGAAGAAGCTCGACTCGATCACCAAGAAGCACACCGACTCCATCGACGAGATGCTCAAGAACAAGGAGGCCGAGCTGCTGGAGGTCTGAGGACCTCCCGCTCGCTCGCCACGATGGCCGCCCCCACCCCCACGGGACAGCCCACCCCGACCAAGGACCACGGTCGGGCAGGTCGCGACCTCAAGGCCGCGGTCGGCTCGGCCGTCGTCCTGCTCGGCTCGATCGCCGCGTCGCTGCTGTTCTTCAAGGCCGCCTTCATGCTCATCGTGGCCGTCGCGGTGTGCGTCGCGGTCTGGGAGCTCGGCCGCGGCTTCTCGGTGAAGGGCATCGACCTGCCCGAGGAGCCGCTCATGGTGGGCGGGGTCTCGATGGTGGTCGTGGCCTACCTCTTCGGCTCCGACGCCCTCGTCACCGCCACGGCGGTCACCGGACTGGTCACGATGCTGTGGCTGCTGCGCCGGGGGATCGAGGGCTACGTCCAGAACGCCACCGCCTCGCTCTTCACCCTCGTCTACGTGCCCTTCCTGGGCTCGTTCGTCGCGCTGCTGCTGGCCGAGGGTGGCCTGGACGGCAGCGGCCTGGACGACGACGGCGTCCGGGGCATCATCGCCTTCATCCTGGTCACGATCGCCTCCGACATCGGCGGGTACGCCGCCGGCGTCCTCTTCGGCAAGCACCCGATGGCCCCGGTCATCTCGCCGAAGAAGTCCTGGGAGGGCTTCGCCGGTTCCCTGGTCGCCACGGTGGCGGCCGGCATCGCGCTGGTGGTCTACCTGCTCGAAGGTGACTGGTGGGTCGGGGTCGCCCTGGGTCTCATCGCGGTGGTGATGGCCACGCTCGGCGACCTGTGCGAGTCGGTGATCAAGCGCGACCTGGGCATCAAGGACATGAGCCAGGTCATCCCCGGCCACGGCGGCCTGATGGACCGGCTCGACTCGCTGCTCGCCACCATCGCGCCGATCTGGCTGCTGCTCCACCACCTCGTCTTCGCGTCCTGACGTGACCGTCCACCTCGTCCGGCACGGCCGTTCCCTCCCTGACCCGACGCGCCCCGCGAGCAAGTGGCCGCTGGACCCCGCGGGGTACGACGACGTGTGGGCGTTGCGCGACCGCCTGCCCGCCGCGGCGGCGTGGGCCTGCTCACCCGAGCCGAAGGCGCTTGCGACGGCCGAGCTGCTCACCGACGGCGAGATCGGCGTCGTGCCGGAGCTGCGCGAGCACGAGCGCGCCACCGGGTGGCTCGAGGACTTCCCCGACGTGGTCGCGCGCGCCTTCGCCGACCCCGCCCGCCCGGCCGCGGACGGCTGGGAGCCGCTGCAGCACTGCGCGGACCGGGTCGTCCCCGCCGTACGCCGCCTGGTGGAGGTGCACGAGGGGCAGGACCTCGTGCTGGTCGGCCACGGGACGGCGTGGACGCTCGCGCTCGCGGCGCTCACCGGCGCCGAGCCCGACCTGGACCGGTGGGCCGCGCTGCGCATGCCGGACGCCTGGACCGTCGAGGTCTGAGCCGGCTGCTCGCTCGGCCGCCCGCCACGCCCGTCCGGCGCGTACCCGCGTACGGACCCCCGGCACGGGGCATGCTGGCCCCATGAACGACACCGACTCCCGCGAGCCTCGCGTCGAGCCGCGGGACGTCGACGGCGCGGACCCCACCGCGGCCCAGCCCGCGGCCCAAACCGGCGAGCAGCCCGGCGAGCAGACCGGCGAGCCCACCGTCGGCTGGTGGCACCGCGACCACCCGGTGTTCGCCTCGCTCGCAGGGTTCTTCACCGGCCTGGTCTTCGTGGTCGTCGTCCCGGGGGCCTACGCCGCGCTGCTGGCGTCGATGGTGGACACCGAGTCGGCCGAGGACCTCTTCCCCTTCGTCCTCGTCGCCCTGGCGGTGCCGATCGCGCTGCTGGTGCACCCGCACACCCGCCGGTTCGGTCGCTACATGCTGCTCGGCATCGTCTCCACGGCCCTGGTCGTCGGGGGCGTCGCGGCGCTGGTGCTCTGGTTCCTGGTCAACCGCTGACCCGGTCGCAGGTCTGTCCGAGGGGGCCTCGGCGGACGCACGGGGCCGAGGTCACGTCCCCGACGGTTCGGCCGGGTCGCGGCCCGGGTGGGAGGATGGTCCGCGATGCCTGACCACGAGACCCCGAAGCTGCTGCCCCTGGTGATGGAGGAGCCGCGCGGCCGCAAGAAGCCGCCGCGGCACCTCGCCGACCTGACCACTGCCGAGCGCAAGGAGCTGCTGGAGGAGAAGGGGCTGCCCGGCTTCCGGGCCAAGCAGCTCTCGACGCACTACTTCGCCCGGCTGGTCGACGACCCCGAGCAGATGACCGACCTTCCCGCCGGCCAGCGCGCCGAGCTCGTGGAGGCGCTGCTCCCCGGGCTGATGACCCCGCTGCGCACGATGGAGGCCGACAAGGGCACCACCGTCAAGACGCTGTGGCGGCTCTTCGACGGAGCCCTCGTCGAGTCGGTGCTCATGCGCTACCCCGACCGCGCCACCATGTGCGTCTCCAGCCAGGCCGGGTGCGGCATGGCCTGCCCGTTCTGCGCCACCGGCCAGAGCGGCCTGCAGCGCAACATGAGCACCGCCGAGATCGTCGAGCAGGTGCTCGCGGGTGCCCGCGCGCTGGCCCGCGGTGAGGTGCCCGGCGGCCCGACCCGGGTCTCCAACGTCGTCTTCATGGGCATGGGGGAGCCGCTGGCCAACTACAAGGCCGTCGTCGGCGCCGTGCGCCGGCTCACCGACCCCACCCCCGACGGCCTCGGCATGTCCGCGCGCGGGGTCACGGTCTCGACCGTGGGCCTGGTGCCGCGGATCAAGCAGCTGGCCACCGAGGGCGTCCCCGTCACGCTGGCGCTGAGCCTGCACGCACCCGACGACGAGCTGCGCAACGAGCTGGTCCCGATCAACACCCGCTTCTCGGTGGCGGAGACCGTCGAGGCGGCCTTCGAGTACGCCGAGACCACGAAGCGCCGGGTCTCCATCGAGTACGCCATGATGCGCGGCATCAACGACCAGGCGTGGCGCGCCGACCTGCTCGCCGACGTCCTCTACGCCACCGGTGCCGACTGGGGCTGGGTGCACGTCAACCTGATCCCGCTCAACCCGACGCCCGGGTCGAAGTGGACCGCCTCGGACCCCGCCGACGAGCGCGAGTTCGTCCGGCGCCTGGAGGCCCGGGGCATCCCCACCACCGTCCGGGACACCCGCGGCAGCGACATCGACGGCGCCTGCGGCCAGCTCGCCGCCACCGAGTGAGCTGGTCGTCCCGGTGCCCCTGACGCGTGACGACGTCCTCCGCGCCGTCGACGAGTGGTTGTGGGTCCCCGAGGACGCCGAGCGCGTGGACACCTCCGACGGGGTCCTGGTGCGGTGGCCGACCTGGTTCGAGCACCCGGCCAGCCTCCTGCGGTTCCACCCGGTCGGTGACCCCGCCGAGGCGCTGGCCGGCTTCTGCGCCCAGGCCCGCGACTGGGGCGCCGACCGGCTCCAGGTCTGGGTGACCATCGACGCCGACGTCGCCCTCGAGGACGTCGTCCGCGCCGCGGGCGGGAACCTCGAGGAGACGCTGGCGGTGCTCGCGCTCGACCTGACCGCGGCACGCCCCGACCTCGAGCCCCGGCCCGGGCTCGAGCTGCGCCGTGACGACCACGACCTCGCGACCCACGCCGACTACTACCGGCTCAACGCCGAGGTCTTCGGCGGCTCGATGCCCTCGGAGGACGAGCTGCGCGCGAGCCTGGCGCGCCAGGTGCCCGAGCAGTGGAGCGTGATCGCCTACGAGCAGGGACGCGCGGTCGGCAGCGGCGGCATCACGGTCGCCGGCGACGTCGCCCGGCTCT
Source organism: Nocardioides sp. (assembly GCF_030149505.1). GTDB lineage: Bacteria > Actinomycetota > Actinomycetes > Propionibacteriales > Nocardioidaceae > Nocardioides. The sequence goes on along the minus strand of NZ_JASBRN010000011.1, from coordinate 2,615 downwards.
GGGGAGGCTGCACGCTCGAGGAGGCGCGCGGGCGCGGGGTCTACCGCGCCGTCCTCGACGCCCGTCTGCGTGAGGGCGCCGACCACGGGTGCACCATGGCGCTGGTCAAGGGCAACACCGCCACGTCCGGGCCGATCCTGCGCCGGGCCGGCTTCACGGCGTACGGCGAGGAGCGGCTGTTCCAGGTGCCCCTGGGCTGAGCCCGTCAGGCCAGCAGCTCGGCCGCTTCCTCGACGGTGTCGACGAGGTGCACGAACCGCTCCATCGCCCGGTCGCGGGCCAGTGCCTCCAGCAGCGGCCAGGCGGGCAGGGTGCGCGTCCAGTGCTCGACGCCGACCAGCACCATCGGGGCCACGCCGGAGACGTCCGCGTAGTAGTTCTCGCACGCGTCCTGGAAGACCTCCTGCACGGTGCCGGCCGCCCCCGGCAGGAAGACGATGCCGGCGTCGCAGACCTCGAGCAGGATCGACTCGCGGGTCGCGTTGCGGAAGTACTTGGCGATCGCCGTCGCGAAGACGCCCGGCGGCTCGTGGCCGTAGTGCCAGGTCGGGATCGCCAGGTTCTCGCGCGCGTCGGGCCAGCGCTCGCGGACCTCCATGGCCGACGAGACCCACGCGTCCACCGAGGGTCGGTACGTCGGCACGGCGGCCAGCAGCGACAGCGCCTCCGTCAGCGCCTCAGTCGGCTCCCCGGCCAGCCGTGCCCCGAGGTTGGCGGCCTCCATCGCGCCCGGCCCGCCGCCGGTCGCCACGGTCAGCCGGTCGCCCAGCAGGTGCCCGAGGCGTGCTGCGTCGGCGTACGTCTCCTCACCCCGCAGGGCCCGGTGCCCGCCCATGACGCCGACGACCCTGCGCCCCAGGCGCCAGGCGTCGAGGGCGACGTCGATCGCGTGGTCGTGCAGGACCCGGGCCAGGGCCGCCTCGCCCGGCGCGACGTCGGCGCGGGCCTCCTGGGACCAGGCGTAGGCGCGACCGTCGAGGGAGTCGACCCAGCGCGGGGCGTCGTAGAGCTCGGGCGCGGTGTAGAGCGAGGTGCGGGCGGGGTCGACCGGCAGCGGCCGGTCGGCCAGCGAGGGCAGCACGATCGCCCCGCCGGCCTCGGCCCGGGTGGCGTCGTCCCCGGCGAAGTCGCAGCCGAGAAAGGTCGCCCCGTCGACGTCGCGGCCCAGCAGCAGGTCCGGGCGGCTGCGCAGGTCGAGGTGGCGCACCCGCCACCCCGACAGCGATCGCACCCCCTCGTCGAGCCGGCGCTCGAGGTCGGCGAGGGTGGTGACGTCGACCGTGCGGCCCCGGGTGCGTCTCACGGGGGGAACCTACGCGACGGTTCCGCCGGTGTCGCACGCATCCGCGAGGGTCTCGACACGCCGGTTCACGGCCTTCGCAGGCTCAGGCCGCGACGGCTCGCTCGACCACCGGTCGACGGGTCCGCTCCGCGTCCCCGTCAGAACGCGTGCGCCATGAGCTCCCCGAAGAGCTCCTGCTCGTCGACCTCCAATCCCCGGGCGCGGAACCAGCGGCACATGTTGCGGCAGTCGCGCAGCAGGAAGTCCATCCCGTTGGCGTTGCCGACCAGGTCCACGACCTGCGGCAGGTCGATGACCACGAGCCGCTCGCCCGCGGCGAGGGTGTTGTACGGCGACAGGTCGCCGTGCACGATCCCCGCCTGCACCATCGTGGCGAGCGCGTCGCGCAGCTGGTCGTAGTAGGAGGCCAGCAGCGCGGGCCCGGGGCGGGTCTGCGCGAGCCGCGGCGCCGTCTCGACCCCGTCCTCGCCCTCGACGGTGATCCACTCCATGAGGATCTCCTGCCCGTCGAGCTGCACGGGGTAGGGAACCGGCAGCCCGAGCAGCCAGCACCGCTTGAGCGCCTCCCACTCCGAGACCGCCCACTCGCCGGCGGCGACGATCTTCCCCCAGGTGCTGCCGGCCTTGAGGGCGCGCTGGTCGCGCGAGCGCTTGACGCTGCGGCCCTCGGTGTAGGTCGCGGCGCGGTGGAAGGTGCGGTGCTCGGTGGAGCGGTAGCGCTTGGCCACCATGACCACCGACTCCCCGAGCGCGTCCGAGCCGGGGACGGCGCGCTCGAGCAGGTAGGCGTCGGCCTCCTTGCCGGTCTTGAGGATGCCGAGCTCGGTGTCGATCGCGCCCTGGGAGGTCACGACCCAGTCAGGGCGTGGCTCCGGGCCGCGCGAGAGCGGCTCCACGCTGAGCCATGTGGACCAGCGCTGGGTGTCGTCGTCGATGTCCTCGACCGCGTGCCAGTCGAGGAGGAAGGACGGGTCGATGCCGTCCAAGGGGTCCACCTCGCGACGGGTGTCGAGGTGGAGGAGGTGGTCAGAGGAGTACTGCTCCTCGGACCGGTCGTGCCAGTTGTGCCGTGCGGTCAACGCGGGTGCTCCGATGCAAGAGGTGGGTGTGGTCTGCGGGCAGGCCAGCGACAGTCGTCGACATGTCACGCTCCTCTCGATCAGGCACGGGCGGACCCCGGTGCTGCGGACCATCGTGGGGCCCCGCGCGCCGGTGCGCCATCGAATTAACCGTCACGGAGTCGCCGAGCCGGCGCGTCCGTCCGGAAAGTTGCGCCGGCTCGGCGGGGGGGGGTCAGCCGCGCCGCCGCACC
>NZ_JASBRN010000002.1 GCF_030149505.1 Nocardioides sp. | reverse complement strand
TGGGGCTGTTCTCCAGCCGGCGGGCCGCGGAGGCGGCGGCCGAGGAGGCGCGGGAACGGCTGCCTCACCTGACGATCCTCGCGCAGGGCGAGGCGCAGCTGCCGGAGCTGCGGCGGCTGTTCGTCGAGGACCCGCACGCGTGCCTGTTCGGGACGCTGTCGTTGTGGCAGGGCCTCGACGTCCCGGGCGACACCTGTCAGCTCGTCATGATCGACCGGATCCCGTTCCCGCGGCCGGACGACCCGCTGATGTCCGCGCGGCAGCGGGCGGCCGACAAGGCCGGCGGCAACGGCTTCATGCAGGTCGCCGCCACCCACGCGGCCCTGCTCATGGCCCAGGGCGCCGGGCGGCTGATCCGCACCACCTCCGACCGCGGCGTCGTGGCCGTGCTCGACCCGCGGCTGGCCACCGCCCGCTACGGCTCGTTCCTCAAGGCCAGCCTGCCGCCGATGTGGACCACCACCGACCCCGCCGTCGTCCGCAACGCGCTCACCCGGCTCGCCGCCTCCGTGAGCTGACCCGAGCCGCTCACCCGCCGACCGGAGCATCCACCTCCTGCACCGTGCTCGTGCCGGTGAGGGTCGCGAAGGACCGGGTCCAGGTGATGGGTGTGGCCGGGTCGGTGCGCGAGCCGATGACGAACCAGTCGCACTGCGTGCGCTCGGCGGTCACGTCGAGCACCGAGAAGCCGTGGTCGTCGAAGTTGAGGTACTTGATGTGCGGGTTGGCCGTGAGGATCGCTTGCTCCGCGGCCAGGTTGACCGGCGAGCGGGACGGGGTGCCGAGGGCGTCCTTGAGGTTGCCCGAGGTGACCGAGGTGCAGACGAACTCCACCCCGGCGGTGGGCGAGAGCGGGTAGGAGCCCACGTCGGTGGGTACCTCGATCGCCCACGCCGAGTGGATGTCGCCGGTGAGGAAGACCGTGTCCTGCACGCCCTGGCCCGCGAGGTGGTCCACCACGGTGCGCCGGTCCGCGGTGTAGCCGTCCCACTGGTCGGCGTTGGCGTAGACCCCGTCCTGCGGCAGCAGCGGTGCCAGCGTGTTGACCGCGGCCACGACGTCGCGGGGGAGCGCGGCGACCTTGAGCGGGGAGAACATCACCGAGGTGCCGACGAGCTTCCACTGCGCCCGGTCCTGCTGGAGGCCCTCGAGCAGCCACCCCATCTGCTCCTCGCCGGTGATGGTGCGCCCGGGGTCGTCGACGCCGGTGTCGGTGCCGACCTGGGAGATCTGCTCGTCCCGGTAGGTGCGCAGGTCGAGCATCGACAGCTCGGCCAACGTCCCGAAGCGCAGTCGCCGGTAGAGCCGGGTCCCGTCGTCGAGCCGCGCGGTACCGTCCATCCGGCACGGCATCCACTCGTCGTACGCGCGGTGGGCGCGGGCGCGCCGCTTCGCGTAGTCGCCCTCGGTCGCGTCGTGGTTCTCCGCACCCTCGGCCCAGGAGTCGTTGGTGACCTCGTGGTCGTCCCACGTCACGATCCACGGCGCGCTGGCGTGCGCGGCCTGCAGGTCCGGGTCGGTCTTGTACTGCCCGTGGCGCTGGCGGTAGTCGGCCAACGTCACGATCTCCCGGTCGGGCTCGTGCGCACGCACGTCGCTGGAGCCGGACTCGTAGAGGTAGTCGCCCAGGTGCACGATGGCGTGAAGGTCGCTGCGCTCGGCGAGGCCGCGGTAGGCCGCGAAGAGCCCGGCCGGCAAGTTCGAGCAGGACGCGAGGCCCAGGCGCAGGTTGGCCGGTGTGGCGTCGGCCGCCGGGGCGGTCCGGGTGCGCCCGACCGGGCTGGTCCGCCCCAGGGCGGTGAAGCGGAACCAGTACCACCGCTCGGGCTCCAGGCCGCGGGCGTCGAGCTTCACGGTGTGGTCGCGGCCCGCGCTGGTGACGAACCGTCCTCGTCGTACGACGCGACGGAAGCGCCGGTCGGTGGCGACCTCCCACCCGACCCGGACCTTCGGGCCGCGGCCCGAGCCCGGGGTCGCGTCGGGGGTGGGGGTGACCCGGGTCCACAGCACCACCGCGTCGGGAAGCGGGTCGCCCGAGGCGACGCCGTGCTGGAAGACCTCGTGCCGGGTCCGGGCGCTCGCGGTCGCACTCGCCGTCGTGGTGGCCGTGGCCGGTGCGCCGCCGCCCGCGGCGAGGGCGACGGCGGCGCCGGCAGCGCCGGTCGCCAGGACGGTACGACGGGGCAGGTGGCTCTCGGTGGTGCTCTGCGGCTTCTCGGTCACGACTGGCTCAACGCTGGCCGACCGGGCGAGGTGACGCCGGGTACCGAGCGTTCACCCGGCGTTCCCGGGGCGGCCGTGCGCACACCCGGTGAGCAGGGTGTGCGTGCACTGCCTCAGAGGCGCGACTTCCCGTCGTAGGCGCGCTTGCCGGTCCGCAGCCCGAAGAAGTCCGCGATCGTGGGCGCGACGTCGACGGTGCGAGCGTGCTTGGGCGAGACCTTGCCCGCCTTGACCACCGGGTGCCCGCCGCCGATGAAGAACGGGATGGCCCTGGTCGCGGGGTGTCCGTGGTTGCCGGGGATGGGGTTGCTCGTGACCGGGTCGGGGTCGGAGAAGCGCCACCCGGCCTGGCAGAAGACCACGACGTCGCCCGCCTCGGGGCCCAGCCGCAGCCACGGGGCACGACGGTCCCAGGCCTTGAGGACACCCGGCGTCGACTCGGCGATCTCGCGGATCCGCACGATCGCCCGCTCTCGCTCGCGGGCGGGGCCGGTCCAGTAGACGAGGTCGGCGCCGCCGTTGTCGCCGATGACGAACTTGCCCTCCAGCAGGGGATCGGCCTCGAGCGGGGCCTGCAGCGAGATCACGTTGGTCGGGACCGACCAGTCCATCGAGTGGTCGGCGAGCACGATGACGATCGACTTCTCCCAGCGGCCGCTGGACTTGAGCGAGTCGATGAACTGGCCGACGAGGGTGTCGGTCTGCAGCAGGGCGGCCTGCCGCATGACGCGCAGCGTGGTGCCGGTGATGTCGGTGTGCCCGACCCGGTCGATGTCTCCGAGGTTGACGAAGACCAGGTGCGGGTCGAGCTCGTCGACCATCGAGGTCAGTGCGTTGTAGGTCAGCAGGTCCGGGGCGTGCTCGGACACCGGGATGTAGAGCTCGGGCTCCCATCGGTGGGTGGCCCGCTCGCCGAAGATGCCGACGAGGTACTCCTTGCTGAGCACCGTGCCGGTGGTCAGGCCGCGGCGGTTGAGCCGCTCGATGACGGTCGGCACCTTGATGTCGCTCGGCAGGTCCATGGTGCGCACCTCGCCGAGCTCGCGGTCGTAGATCGCGTTGGCGGGCACGCCGGAGCGGTCAGGACGCACCCCGGTCATCATCATCACGTGGTTGGGGATGGTCTCCATCACCGGCATCGAGGTCGCCCGCGGCCAGTACATCCCCTGCTCGCGCAGGGCGCGCAGGTTGGGTGTGAGCCCGCTGTCGATCTCGTCGGGACGGCAGCCGTCGACGACGAGCACGTAGCAGCGCAGGTCCTCGGCGCCCTTCACGCGACCCGCCTCGCCGGCCGCGGCGGAACCCGCGGTCGCGGCGACGGCGGAGGAGAAGGCGAGCCCGGAGGCAGCGGTCAGGACGGTACGCCGGGAGGCACGCAGCTCCGCGAGGCGCCGCTCCCGGACCTCGGGTCCGTGCCTCACGTCACCACAGGTGCACATCAGCCCTCCAGCGGGGTGTCGACGGCGGTGACCCGGCCGGTCCCGGCGCGGGTCTCGTAGCTGACCGACCACGTGATCGGGGTGTCGGCGTCGGCGCGGTCGCCGATGACGTACCAGTCCATCTGGGCCCGTGCCGCGGTGATGTCGAGGACGGAGAACCCGTGGGAGTCGAAGTCGAGGTACTTGATGTGCCGGTTGTTGGCGAGGATCGCGGTCTCGACGAGCGGGCTGGCCTGCGGCACGCCGGTGATGTCCTTGAGATTGTTGGACGTGACCGAGGAGCACACGAACTCCACGCCGTAGGAGTCGCCGTAGAGCGGCTGCGTGGAGGTGTCCAGCGGCAGCTCGCAGGCCCAGCCGGAGTGGATGTCGCCGGTGACGAACAGGACGTCCTTGACCTGGTGGTCGCGGATGTGGCCGAGCACCTCGCGCCGGTCGGCGGTGTAGCCGTCCCACTGGTCGACGTTGTAGGGCGCCCCGTCGGCGGGGAGGATCCCGGTCACGTCGTTGATCGGGTCGATGAGGTCGTTGGGCAGGTCGCCGAAGGTGACCGGCGCGATCATCACCGGGTTGCCGATCACCTTCCACTGCGGGGCGTGGTCGCCGCGCGTCAGCGACTCCTTGAGCCACGCCATCTGCTTCTTGCCGGTGATCGAGCGGGACGGGTCGCTGACGGTGGCGTCGACGCCGGGCAGTGCGGCCTGCTCGTCGCGGTAGGTGCGCAGGTCGAGCATCGAGATCTCGGCCAGGTCGCCGAAGCGCAGGCGCCGGTAGAGCCGGGCCCCGTCGTCGAGCCGCGCGGTGCCGTCCATCCGGACCGGCATCCACTCGTCGTACGCGCGGTGGGCGCGGGCCCGCCGCTTCTTGTAGTCACCCTCGGACTCGTCGTGGTTCTCCGCGCCGGCCTTCCACTGGTCGTTGGTGACCTCGTGGTCGTCCCAGGTGAGGATCCAGGAGTAGCGCGCGTGCAGGGCCTGCAGGTCGGGGTCGAGCTTGTAGCTGGCGTGCCGGCGGCGGTAGTCCTCCAGGCTCACCATCTCGTGCGGCGGGTCGTGCGGGCGGACCACCACGTTGTCCTGACCCATGCCGTAGCCGCCGGTGGGGTACTCGTAGAGGTAGTCGCCCAGGTGCAGGATCGCGTGCAGGTCCTGGCGCGCTGCGAGGGCGCGGTAGGGGGTGAAGAACCCGGCCTCGAGGTTGGAGCAGGACACGACGCCGAACCGCAGGTTGCGCGGGGTCGCACGCTCCCCCGGGGCGGTGCGCAGCCGACCCACCGGGCTGCGCTGGCCCAGCGCGGTGAACCGGTAGTGGTACTCGGTCTCCGGCCGCAGGCCCTTCGCGTCCAGCTTGACCGTGTGGTCGCGGGCGGCGCTGGTGCGGAAGCGTCCGCTGCTCACGACCTTCCGGAACCGTGCATCGCGGGCGACCTCCCAGCGCACGGTGACCGGCCCGCCCCTGCCCGAGCCCGGCGTCGCCTCGGGGGTGGGCGTGACGCGGGTCCACAGCAGGACGGCCTCGGGGAGCGGGTCGCCGGAGGCGACGCCGTGCTGGAAGACCCGGTGCTCACGCTTCCCCAGCGTGTTCGTGCCGCCGGCCCGGTCCGCGGTGCCGTCGGCCGCGCGGGCCGGGCTGCTCGCGAGCGCGGCACCCGCAGCGGTCACCGTGGTGGCGGCGACGGCTCCGGTGGCCAGGACCGTACGTCGGGGGAGGGCCTGACCCGGTCGCGCCGGCTCGCTCGACGCGTGCTCGGGCTGCCCGGGGGAGCGCTGGATCGAGGTCACGCCTCATCCAACGACACCCGGCTGGCTACGTCATGGGTTCCGTGATGTGAGCACCATCTGTTCACCTCTCGGACACGCGCCGGCGAGCGGACGTCGTGACCCTCAGACCTTGCGCAGCACCGCCGTGACGATGCCGAGGATCGTGGCGTGCGTGCCGTCGATCGGGTCGAAGGCGTCGTTGTGGGGGAGCAGCCAGACCTGGCCGTTCTTGCGCGAGAGCGTCTTGACCGTGGCCTCGCCGTCGATCATGGCGGCCACCATCTGGCCGCTGTCGGCGGTCTGCGCCTGGCGGATCACGACGTAGTCCCCGTCGCAGATCGCGGCGTCGATCATCGACTCGCCGCGGACCTCCAGCAGGAACAGCTGGCCGTCGCCGACGAGCTGCTTGGGCAGCGGGAAGACGTCCTCGACCTGCTCCTCGGCCAGGATCGGCGCGCCCGCGGCGATCCGGCCCAGGACCGGGACGTAGGAGGCGGCGGGCAGCGAGTCGCCGACCCCGGTCTCGTCGATGCCGGTGTCGTCGGCCGAGGAGATCGAGCGCCGGGCGGCCATCGACTCGGGCAGGAACACCTCGAGCGCGCGGGGGCGGCTGCCGTCGCGCTTGATGAACCCCTTCTCCTCCAGCACCTTCAGCTGGTGGGCCACCGACGAGGTGCTGGTGAGACCGACGGCCTGGCCGATCTCGCGCATGCTGGGCGGGTAGCCCCGCAGCGCGACGGCGTCGCGGATGGTCTCCAGCACCTTGGTCTGCCGAGCGGTCAGACCGCTGGCGTCGGGCGGCCCGTCGGGCAGCGTGGTGACCGCGCCCGGGGTGCCGGGCGTGCCCGGGGTGTCGGTGCTGCCGGTGGCCGGGTCGTCGTGGCTGGTGGCCATGGGTCCTCCAGGGGGTGGCGCGGGTGCGGGCGCAGGTGGGTCCGAGGGGTCGGACCCAGTGGGGTCACGCTAGGCCCCGGGACCGACAATGATCAAACATGTGTTCGAACCGGCGTGTCGCGCCGGTCGCCGGAGGGGCGTGCGACCGGGGGCTGGGACGAGCGGCGTCGCGCGCCGGCGTACGGGAGACTGCCGGCGTGACCGAGCGCAGCGCCGTCGTGACCGGAGGGGCCCGTGGGATCGGGCGGGGCATCGCCGAGCGCCTGGTGCGTGAGGGGTGGTCGGTGGTGGTGACCGACGTCGACGGCGCGGGAGCCGCGGCCACCGCGGACGAGATCGGTGCGGTCGTGGGGCTCGCGCACGACGTCCGGGACCCCGCTACCCACCGGTACGCGGCCGAGGTGGCCGCCGGTCACGGCCGGCTCGCGGCGTGGTTCAACAACGCGGGCGTCGGTGACGACGGTCGGCTCTCGGAGCTGTCCGAGGAGCAGGTGCGCCGCCTGGTCGAGGTCAACGTCCTCGGGGTGCTCTGGGGGATGCGCGCGGCTCTCGACGGCTTCGGCCCCGCCGGGGGCGACATCGTCAACATCGCCTCGCTGTCCGGACTGGGCCCCGTGCCGGGCTACAGCGTGTACGCCGCCACGAAGGCGGCCGCGGTCTCGGCCAGCATGTCCGTGGCTGCCGAGACGCCGCGCTCGGTGCGCGTGCACGCGGTCTGCCCCGACGGCGTGCGGACCGCGATGCTCGACGCCCAGGACCCCGAGGGTCTGGGTGCCGCCCTGGTCCACTCCGGCGGACGCATCCTCACGGTCGAGGAGATCGCCGAGGTCGCCGTGGGGATGGTCGGGTCCTCCCGGGTCGTGCGCACGGTGCCCGTGTGGCGCGGTGCGCTCATGCGCTCCATCTCTCTCGCGCCGGGTCTCGCGGCCCGTGGCACGGCGCTCTTCGCCGCGCAGGGGCGCCGGTCGTTGCGCACGCGCTGACCCGGGTGAGGCGGGCTCGCCCGCAGGGATGAGGTCGAACATCTGTTCGCCCAACCCCTTGATCTCGTTCGAACACCTGATCTACTCTCGTACACGTGTTCGATCGAACTGGTGGTCGATCCACAGCTCCGGAGTCGTCGTCGGTCCTCCCTGACCGGCGTCACACCGGGACTGTCGGTGGCCGTCAGTAGACATCGGTGCGCAGCCCACTCCGCCTTCCCCAGGAGATCCCGATGAGCACGATGGTCCTTCCCGCAGCAGCAGCCCCGACCCGCACCTCCCGCCCCGCGACGTACGCCGACGGCCGTCGCGGTGAGCTGCGGCTGACCCGTCGCGGCCGGCTCGTGGTCTTCCTGGTCGGTCTGCTGGTGGCCGTGGCCGTCGCAGTGGCGTTCGCCGGCGTCTCCGTCGCGACCGCGGAGAAGGGCGAGCCTGCCCCGACCGACGTCATCGTCGTCGGCAGCGGCGCGACCCTGTGGGACATCGCCGAGGCCCGCACCGACGACGGCGACGTGCGCGCGATGATCAGCACGATCCAGGAGCTCAACAACCTCGACGGCGGGATGCTCGTCGCCGGCCAGCGACTGCTGGTGCCCGCGGCCGACTGAGCCCCCGGGACCGCGGGCGCAGCGCCTCGCTGGTCGAGGTGCGGGCGCAGCACCACCGCTGGTCGAGGTGCGAGCGCAGCGAGCCACGAGACCAACAGCACGACACAGACTTCGCCGGTCGCCTCGACCCCGGCCGGCGAAACCACGGGGAAGACGAGGGGCGGGCCCACCCGGGCCCGCCCCTCGGTGGTCTCCGCCAGGCCGCGTGCCAGGGTCCCGTGCCCGGTGCTCGTCGCTAGCGCGCGGCGCGCTTGCCGCCCTTCGGCTTCGGCGCTCGATCGGGGTCGACCGGCTCGCCCAGTGCCTGCGGCGACAGGACGCCGAGCATCCGCAGCAGCCGCACACCCAGCATCAGCCCGGCGAAGAGGCAGGCCACCGCGCCCAGCGAGGCCAGCGCCAGGAACGCCCAGGCGACCTGCTCACCGGCCCGGGCAGCGGCACCGAAGTCGATCGCGGCCCAGACGAGGTAGCCCCAGGCGACCACCAGGGCCGTGATGCCGCCGGTCAGGAGCAGCAGCCGTGGAGAGGGTCGAGAGCGCCGGCGCGGGCCGCGCCGCGACCCGGCCCGCTTCCCCGCACTGCTCCCCGCACTCCCGGCCACCGCGCCATTGTTCCCGACCGGCGCCGCCCGGCCGGGTCGAACCGCCGGGGTGCCGCCGTGCCTTGTGGCCGACGTCCGCCACACCCACCCCTGCACCGTCACGGATCCTCACCCGGGTGTCTCTTGGTCGGTCGGCACGGGACCTCGGTCCCTGACCGGGTGGGGGGTCGCTCGCTACATTCGGGGTCATGCCGGACCAGGGGCAGGTCGATCCGGCGGCGCAGGGCCAGGGCGCGCCGTCGGGCGCGCTCGCGCGCCTGGAGTCGGCGCTCCTCGAGGCGAGCGGCGCCGGCGACGTCGACGACATCGCCCGCGCGGTCCTGGCGGACCTCGCCCTGCTGCCCGGGGTGTGCCGGGTCGGGCTGGCGCTCACCGAGGGCGGGGGACGCCGGTTGCGCTTCACCTCCGGGCCGGACGCGGGTGACCCGGTGCCGGACCAGCCCGAGTGGTGCCACATCGACGCCTACGACGACGTGCCGCTTACCGACGTGGTGCGCACCGGACAGGCCATCCACGCCGAGCTCTCCACGCTCGAGCAGCGGTGGCCCTGGCTGGTCGAGCGGGAGCGCGAGCGCGGTGGGTCCGTGCTCGCGGTGGTCCCGCTGCCCGGCACCGGGTCGCCCATCGGTGGGTTGCTGGTCGTCCTGGAGACGACTCCGGACCGCGGCGCTGCGGGTCCGGACCTCCTCGAGGCGGCGGCCCGACGCACGGCCGAGGCCATCGCCGACGCGCGCTCGCGGCGGTCGAGGGACCTGGTCGAGGAGCTCGCCGAGACCGAGGCGGCTGCCGAGCCCGGTGCCCGCACCGCGAGCCTGCGGCTGCCGCCCGAGCCGACGGCCCCGCGCCGGGCGCGGGCCTTCCTGAGCGAGGAGCTGCAGACCTGGGGCGTCGGCGAGGAGATCGTCGAGACCGCTCAGCTGTGTCTCTCCGAGGTCGTGACCAACGCCGTCAACCACGCCCACACCGTCGCCGACGTGCGGCTCTCGCTGCTCGAGGGTGTGCTGACGGTCCTGGTGCGTGACCGGGGAGCGCAGGGCGACGTGGTGCAGCCGACGCGCGAGGAGGACCCGCTCGCGGTCTACGGCCGTGGCCTGATGCTGGTGGAGGCGCTCACCGACCGCTGGGGATCCGAGCGCGACGCGGGCGGCACGACGGTGTGGTTCGCCCTCGACCTCGACCGCCGCGCCGACGACCTCGCCGAGGAGTGGGGCCAGGAGCGGGGCGAGCAACCGGACGACCCGGCGTAGCGACCGCCGAGCATCCCGGCTCGCCGGACCTCACGCCCGCGAGCGGTGCAGCAGCCAGAGGAAGTACGGCGCGCCGATGGCCGCCACCACCAGCCCGGCCGGCACCTGGGCCGGCGCGATGACGCTGCGCCCGAGCGTGTCGGCGAGCGAGAGCAGCAAGGCGCCGAGCAGCGTGGCGACCGGGAGGACCCGCAGGTGCCGGCCGGAGACCAGGGCGCGGGCGGCGTGCGGCGCGACCAGCCCGACGAAGGCGACGACGCCGACGGCGGCGACCGCCGCGGCGGTGAGGAGGGCCGCGGCGAGGAGGGCGACCAGGCGCAGCCGCTCGAGGTCGATGCCGGCCAGGCGCGGTGTCTCGTCGTCGAGCGCGACCAGGTCCAGCTCGCGGTGCGCCATCCATGCCAGCGGCAGCGCGACCGCCAGCAGCACCAGGACGGGCAGCACCTGGGCCCACTCGCGGTCGTAGGTCGAGCCGCTGAGCCAGGTGAAGATGCGCGGAGTGTTCCACGGGTCGGAGCGCAGGAGCAGGAAGGCCGTCAGCGCCTGGGCGCCGGCGGCGACGCCGATGCCGACCAGCACCAGCCGGTCGGAGTCCAGGCCGCCGCGCCAGGTGAGCGCGTAGACCAGGGCGAAGGCCACGAGCGCCCCGACCGTGGAGCCGACGGCGATCGACAGGCTCGAGACGGCCACGGTGGCGCCCGCGGAGGTGACGACCACGACCGCACCGAGACCGGCGCCGCCGGTGATGCCGAGGATCCCGGGTTCGGCCAGCGGGTTGCGGCAGACCGCCTGCACGACGGTACCGGCCAGCGCGAGGGCGGCCCCGCCGCCGAGCGCGGCGACCACGCGCGGCGCGCGCTCGTCCATCGCGAACTCCACCACCGGGACCGCGACGCCGCGGGCCCAGTTGAGCAGGTCGCCGGTGAGCAGCCAGGTGTAGCCGGCCATGAGTCCCAGCAGCGCCGCGCCGAGGGTCGCGGCGACCAGGACGGTGCAGACCACGGCGTACCGCAGCCGGGAGTGGTGGCGGCCCGGACGGGCCGACGCCGGCCGGCGGGTGGGCCCGGCGTCGCGGGCTCGGCGGGCGAGCAGCACCAGCACGACCGCCCCGAGCAGCGTCGTGGTGACCCCGGTGGGGACGGCCAGGGCGGTCTCGGGGGAGAGCAGGGCCCGCAGGGTCGCGTCGGCGAGCAGCACGAGCAGCGCCCCGACCAGACCCGAGAGCGGCACGAGCACGAGGTGCCGGGAGACCGAGGGCAGGCGCCGTGAGAGCAGCCGCACGGCCGCCGGAGCGCACAGCCCGATGAAGGCCAGCGGGCCGGCGAGGTGGACCGCGGCCGCGCAGAGCGCCACCGCGAGCACGAACCCGGTGACCCGGGTGCTGCGCACCGGCACTCCCAGGACGCGCGCGGTGTCGTCGCCGAGCGCCAGCAGGTCCATGCGCCGCGCGAGCAGCAGCGCTGCCACCAGGCAGGCCGCGACGACGGGGCCCATCCGGGTCACCCCGCCGAGGTTGAGCTGGGTCAGGGTGCCGTTGCCCCAGGCGAAGAGGCCGGTGGTCTCCTGGGCGAAGAGCAGCAGCAGGGCACCGACCGCGGAGCCCAGCGCCAGGGCGACCGCCGAGCCTGCCAGCACCAGCCGGGTCGTGGAGGCCGCCCCGCCGCCGGCCAGCAGCAGGACCAACCCGGCCGCCGCCAGGCCACCGGCGAAGGTGACCATCCCGTCGCCGACGTAGGGCAGCTGGATGCCGAGGGCCGCGACGAGGGTCGCGGCGAAGTACGCGCCCGCGTTGACCGCGAGCGTGTCGGGGGAGGCGAGCGCGTTGCGTGCCAACGAGGCGAACATCGCGCCCGCCGCGCCCAGCGCGACCCCGACGACGATGCCCGCGAGGGCCCGCGGCAGCCGGGAGGAGACGAGGACGTCGTACGCCGAGGACGCGCTGGCGCCGGAGGGCTCGCGCCCCAGCAGGGCCCCCAGCAGGTCGCCGGCGCCGAGGCCGGAGGTGCCTTGCGTGAGGTGCCAGCCGGTGACGACGACCAGGGCGGCGGTGGTGAGCAGCAGGGCCGCGACCGCGCCGAGGACCCCGCCGCCGCCAGGGAGGGCGGCGGCGGGGTCCTCGGTGCGCCGGTCGGCGACCGGTGCGGTGCGGTCCAGCAGGCTCACGGTCGGCTCAGCCCGTCACGGCCGCGACGAAGGCGTCGACGACCTGCTCGCCGGAGCGGGGGCCGCCGAAGGTCCACACGCCCTCGGGGAAGGCACGCAGCCGGTCCTCCTCGACGAAGTCGGCGTTGGTCCACACCCGGTTCTCGGCCAGCTGCGGCAGCCAGGTCTCGGACTGGGTGGCGGTGTGCAGGACCAGCGCGTCGTCGACCTCGGCCAGGCCCTCGACGTCGGTCGAGCCCAGGCCGTACGCCGCGTCGACCTCGCCCTCCCAGACGTTGGTGAGTCCGAGCGCCTCCCCGATCTCCCCGATCCACGAGCCCTGGCCGAAGGGCCGGACCGCGACGGTCGAGCCCTGGGCGTAGGCGTCGAAGAAGGCGAACTCGGTCGTCTCGGGGTCGGCTGCCTCGATGGCCGCACGACCCTCCTCGAGCGCGGCCTCGAAGTCGGCCATGGCAGCGTCCGCCTCGTCCTCGCGGCCGGTGGCCTGGGCGATCAGGTCGAGGGTCTCCTCCATCTGGCCGATCGGGTCCTCGGTGTCGGCGCCCAGGGTGGCGAGCACCGGCACGTCGTACTCCTCCAGCTGCTCGACCACGGCGTCGTCGGGGCCGTAGACCTCGGTGATGACCAGGTCGGGGTCGGTGGCGTAGATCGCGTCGAGGTTGGGCTCGCCGCGCTTGCCGACGTCCTGGGTGTCGGGGTCCAGGGGCATCGAGGAGTTCCAGGTGGTGTAGCCCTCGACGTCGGCGACGCCGACCGGCTCCAGGCCGAGGGTGAGGACGTCCTCGACCATCTGCCACTCCAGCACGACGACCCGCTCGGCGGGGGCGTCGAGCTCGACGGTGCGCCCGGCGGCGTCGGTGAGGGTGATCGGGCCGGCGCTCCCGGAGGACTCGGAGGTGTCGGAGCCGCTGGCCTCGGTCGTGGGCTGGCTGGTGCCGCAGGCACCCAGCGCGAGCAGGGAGGTCGCGGCCAGGGCGGGGAGGAGCGTGCGCTTCATCGGGTGGATGTCCTGTCTTGGTGGTGGTGCCTAGGGGCGCGGGTGGGGGAGGGTGCTGGCAGCACGCCGCTGCCGGTGCCTGCTGCGTGGCTCGCAGCGCACGACCCCGGTCTCGGGGTCGCGGAGGGTGCGGATGGGGAGGCCGTAGACCTCGGAGAGGAGGTCGCCGGTCAGGACGTCCTCGGGGGCCCCGGTGCCGCGCACCCGGCCGCGGTGCAGCAGCACCACGGTGTCGGCGACGGCCGCGGCCTGGTCGAGGTCGTGGAGGACCAGCCCGAGGGCCACGCCGTGGTCGTCGGCGAGGTCGCGGACGAGGTCCAGCACCTCGACCTGGTAGCGCAGGTCGAGGTGGTTGGTGGGCTCGTCGAGCAGCAGCACGCCGGTGTCCTGGGCCAGGCAGGTGGCCAGCCACACCCGCTGCAGCTCGCCGCCGGAGAGCTCGTCGACACCGCGATCGGCCATGCCGGCGACGCCGGTGAGGCTCATGGCGTGGTCGATGGCGGCGCGGTCGGCGGCGTCCAGGCCGCCGAAGCGACGGCGGTAGGGGTGGCGGCCGAAGGCGACGACGTCGCGGACGGTGAGTCCCGAGGGCTCGGGCCGCGACTGGGAGAGCAGGGTCACCCGGCGCGCGAAGTCCTTCCCCGAGAGGGTGGCGGTGGGCGCGTCCTCGAGCAGCACCTCGCCGGCGGTGACTCGGTGCAGACGGGCCAGGGCGCGCAGCAGCGTGGACTTGCCGCTGCCGTTGGGGCCGACCAGTGCAGTGACCTCGCCGCGGACCAGTGCCAGGTCGGCCCCCTCGACGACCGGGGCGTCGTGGCCGCGGTAGCCGAGGGTCAGGTCGCGGCCACGGAGGGCGGGCGCGACGACGTCGGGACCGTTCATATAGGTAAGGCTAGCCTTATTTAGGATCGCCTCACCAAAACGGGTCCGGAAGTCGGGAACTCGTCTTGTCGGCGGCGTACGTCGCGCGGCCGCCACCGAAGGGCCGTCGCTGCGCCTAGGCTGTGGCGCCGGTCACACGGGCCGTGTCGGGAGGAGACCGCGATGAACGACTCCGCGCTGATCAGCGTCGGCCTGCCGATCGCCCTGGCGATCATCATGTTCGGCCTCGGGCTGTCCCTGGAGGTCGCGGACTTCCGCCGCGTCGCCCGCACCCCGCGCGCGGTGCTCGTCGCCCTGGGCATCCAGGTGCTTGTGCTGCCGGTCATCGCCTTCGGCCTGGTCGTCGCCTTCGACCTCGACCCGCTGCTGGCGGTCGGCGTGATGCTGCTGGCGGCCTCGCCGGGCGGCACGACGGCCAACCTGTTCAGCCATCTCTTCCGCGGCGACGTGGCGCTCAACATCACCCTCACCGCGATCAACTCGGTGCTCGCGGCGGTGACGATCCCGCTGGTCACGAACCTGGCGATCGGGTACTTCGACGCCGAGGGCGAGCTGGGCCTGCAGCTGGGCAAGGTGCTCCAGGTCATCGCCATCGTGCTGGTGCCCGTGGCGATCGGCATGCTCGTGCGTCGCGCCTCGAGCGCCTTCGCGCAGCGGGCCGACAAGCCGGTGCGCATCTTCTCGATTGTGGTGCTCGTCGCCGTCGCGATCGGCGCGCTGCTGGGCGAGCGGGAGAACCTCGCCGACTACCTGCGCGACGTCGGCCTGGTCACCGGTCTGCTGTGCGTGCTGAGCCTCGGCCTCGGGTACGCCGGTGCGCGGCTGGCGCGCCTGGACCGGCCGCAGGCCGTGGCCAGCTCGATGGAGGTGGGCATCCACAACACCACCGTGGCGCTGACCATCGCCCTGTCGGTGCTCGACAGCACCGAGGTCGCGATCCCGGCCGCGGTCTACTCGGTCCTGATGTACGTCCTGGCGACCGCCTTCGGGTTCCTCATCACCCGAGGCGCCGGCCGCGGCGTCCGCGGGGTCAGCTCGTCGGCGGCGTGACGGTGTAGGACAGCAGCGTGCCGCCCTGCCCGTCGTCGGTGGCGCCGAGGATGATCTCCCACTCGCTGCCGACGTACTGCACGTAGGAGAGTCCCTCCATCGCCATGGAGTTGTCGCCCTCGGAGTAGCCGGCTCCCTCGAGCGCGGCGGCGGCGTCGGCGAGTGCCTCGTCAGCAGACTGGTCGACGGCGACGGAGACGAACCAGCCGGTCGTGCCGTTGCCGTCGCTCGAGGCCCCCTGGAGGATCTCGCCCTCCAGGACCGGGATGTCCTCGGGGAAGCCCTGGGGCAGTGCTCCCATGCCCGAGGTGAAGGTGCCGTCGCTGGACTCGATGCTCACCGAGCCGTCCCCGGAGTCGATGTCCACGTCGACGCCCTCGGACGACGCGGCGTCCTCGATGGCCCGCTCGACGGCGGACTCGGCGGCTTGGTCGGCGACGTCGTCGGCGCCGCAGGCGGCGGTGCCCAGCAGGAGCAGGAGGGCGCCGGTGGCGGCGAGGGTGGTGCGACGGGAGCGGGGGGTGCGGTGGGGGAGGGCGTGCATGGCGCCGAGTCTTCTCCCGACACCCGCCCGAGGTCGATGAGCAGTTCCTGCTCACCCTCCTGAAAGGTCCTCCAGGGCCGCGCAGGGCCCGACGACGCGCCCCGTCGGGGTGGTCTCGTCCACTCGCGCGAGCCGCTGACCTGCGGTTTTGGCGAAGGTGTGACCTGGACTACCCCAAATGTCGTCGACCGCTTGCGTGCCTGGTGCCAGGGGCGTACGGTTCCCACTACATCTAGTAGTTACACGGATGTAGTTATCCACATCTAGTTCACAGGGCCGGGGTGGATGACCCACACCTCGCCCGTGGTTATGCACAGGTGAGGGCCCGATCTCCACAGCGACTGCACACCCCACCAGGGGTGTCCCAGTCGCGCCCGCAGCACGCCCGCACCACCCTCGCCCCCGGAAGGAGCCCCGCTGTGCACTGTCCCTACTGCCGGGCCACCGACACCCGGGTCCTGGACTCGCGGGTGGCCGAGGACGGCGGGTCGATCCGCCGGCGGCGTACCTGCTCGGCGTGCGAGCGGCGCTTCACCACCGTCGAGCTCATGCAGCTGACGGTGGTCAAGCGCTCCGGCGCCACCGAGCCGTTCGTTCGTGAGAAGGCCGTCTCCGGCGTCCGGAAGGCCTGCAAGGGCCGCCCGGTCACCGAGGACCAGCTGGCCTGCCTGGGCCAGGAGGTCGAGGACGCGCTGCGCACCGCCGGAGCCGCTGAGGTCCCCGCCCACGAGGTGGGCCTGGCGATCCTCGGGCCGCTGCGCCAGCTCGACGAGGTGGCCTACCTCCGCTTCGCCAGCGTCTACCGCCAGTTCTCCTCGGCGGCCGACTTCGAGGCCGAGATCGCCGAGCTCCGCGCCGCGTCGCAGGCACTGGAGCACACGCGCGTCTCGTCGCCGGTTGAGGAGGTTGCGCAGCAACCGTCTCGAAACCAGCGGCCTGCCCCCCAGCCCACGGGCTGACACAGACCGCCCGGCAGGTAGTGGGGAAGCTGCCTGCCGGGCGCACCAACCCTTCCTCACCCCTGGTCCGCCGCCGAGAGCGACGACGGACCGAGCAGCACTGTCGGTGCCCACGGCCAGAGTGGGTACCCGATGACCAACCCCTCCACAGCCGGGAACAGAGGAGTAGCAATGACGGAGACGGTGAGCGGCGCAGGATCGAAGGCGCAGTCCCAGGCACAGCCGGGCAAGGGCCTGTCGATCGAGCGTGTCTTCAGCACCGAGGGGGTCCACCCCTACGACGAGCTGACCTGGGAGCGCCGCGACGTCGTCCAGACCAACTGGAAGACCGGCGAGACGGTCTTCGAGCAGAAGGGCGTGGAGTTCCCCTCCACCTGGTCGGTCAACGCCTCGACCATCGTCACCACCAAGTACTTCCGCGGCGCCGTCGGCACCGACGTGCGCGAGTGGAGCCTCAAGCAGCTCATCGACCGCGTGGTGAAGACCTACACCAAGGCCGGCATCGAGCACGGCTACTTCGCGTCCCCGGCCGACGCGGAGGTCTTCGAGCACGAGCTGACCTGGCTGCTGGTCAACCAGTACTTCTCCTTCAACTCCCCGGTGTGGTTCAACGTCGGTACGCCGTCGCCGCAGCAGGTCTCGGCCTGCTTCATCCTCTCGGTCGACGACTCGATGGACTCGATCCTCAACTGGTACAAGGAGGAGGGCTTCATCTTCAAGGGCGGCTCCGGCGCCGGCCTCAACCTCTCGCGCATCCGCTCCTCCAAGGAGCTCCTCTCCTCCGGTGGCACCGCCTCCGGTCCGGTCTCCTTCATGCGCGGCGCCGACGCCTCCGCCGGCACCATCAAGTCCGGTGGCGCCACCCGCCGCGCGGCGAAGATGGTCGTCCTCGACGTCGACCACCCCGACATCGAGGAGTTCGTGCAGACCAAGGCGCGCGAGGAGGACAAGATCCGCGTCCTGCGCGACGCCGGGTTCGACATGGACCTCGGCGGCAACGACATCACGTCGGTGCAGTACCAGAACGCCAACAACTCCGTGCGCGTCAGCGACGAGTTCATGCGCGCGGTCGAGAACGGCACCGAGTTCGGCCTGCGGGCCCGCAAGACCGGCGAGGTCATCGAGACCGTCGACGCCCGCGACCTGTGGCGCAAGATCGCCACCGCCGCGTGGGAGTGCGCCGACCCCGGCATCCAGTACGACGACACGATCAACGACTGGCACACCAACCCCGAGACCGGGCGCATCACGGCGTCCAACCCCTGCTCGGAGTACATGTCGCTGGACAACTCCTCGTGCAACCTCGCCTCGCTGAACCTGCTGAAGTTCCTCAAGGACGACGACACCTTCGACGC